>CALURJ010000035.1 GCA_944323145.1 Candidatus Gastranaerophilales bacterium | reverse complement strand
GCCCTCGGGGATATTGTGCAGCGTAACGGCCAGCACGATCATGGTGGTGCGCTTGAGCCGGGCGGGCAGGCCTTCCGGCTCGTCGCTGCCCATGTGCAGGTGGGGCATCAGCCGGTCAAGAAGCAGCAGGAACGCCACTCCCGCGGCAAAGCCTACAAAGACGGGCACCCCCACCGCCAGGGCCCGGGGTGTGCCGGGGGCAGCCTGCTCTTCGGCCATCTCCATGGCCGGGATGAGCAGGCTCCACACCGAGGCTGCCACCATGACGCCGGCGGCAAAGCCGAGAAACAGCTTCTGGGTCAGCGCACCCATCTCTTTTTTGAAGAAAAATACCATGGCGGCACCCAGAACGGTGGCCAGGCAGGTAAAGCCTGTGCCCAGGGCCGCGTACAACAATTCTTTTTGCAGCATGAGGTCTCCTTTTGGGTCGGTCGAAACTTTGTGGTCGGGAAAAGGGGTTGCCCCGCCGGCGCCTTTGTCAGAACAGGGGCGCCATGGTTCGCAGCACAGCCGACAGCAGGGTGCCGAAAAAGCTGTTGCGGCACTCGTTGAGGGTGATGGCCCGGCAGTGGGATTCCAGCTCGATCATGTCGGCACGGATATCCGCCAGGGCGCGGCAGCCGTACAGCAGCGTGCTGCACTCAAAATGCAGGTAAAGGCTGCGGTAATCCAGGTTGACGGTGCCCACTGCGGCAATGCGGTCGTCGCACAGCCAGGTCTTGCTGTGGAGAAAGCCCGGGGTATAGCTGAAGATGCGAACCCCCGCCTGCAGCAGCGGCGGAAAGTAACTGCGGGTCAGCTGGTAGGTCATCTTTTTGTCGGGGATACCGGGAGTGTAGATGCGCACGTCCACTCCCCGCTTGGCCGCCAGGCAGAGAGCGGTCAGGATCTCGTTGCTCAGGATCAGGTAGGGCGTGGTGATGAACAGGCTGTACCGCGCCTGATTGATGAGCTCCAGATAGACGTTCTGGGAGACGTTCTCCCGGTCCACCGGGCTGTCGGCAAAGGGCTGGACCATGCCGTCCGCCACAAAGGGAGCAGGACGGTGACGCTCCGGCCGGAAATGTTCAAACTCCCGGTCGGTGGGGCGGATGGCGTTCCAGAATTCCAGGAACATGATGGTAAAGCTCCAGGCCCCATCTCCCCGCAGGCGGATGGCCGTGTCCCGCCAGTGACCGAAGCGTTCCAGCTTGTTGATGTATTCGTCCGCAATGTTGGCCCCGCCCGAAAAGGCAATGTAGCCGTCGATGACCATGATCTTGCGGTGATCCCGGTTGTTCATGACCAGGTTGAGCACCGGAACAAAGGGGTTGAAGGGCAGGCAGTGAATGCCTTCCTCCTCCAGTTTGCTCCAATAGCCCATGGGCAGCACGCTGACACTGCCCACGTCGTCATAGATGACCCGGACATCCACCCCTTGGGCCGCCTTGCGCCGGAGGATCTCGTGGATCTGGTCCCACATGGTGCCCAGGCCGATGATAAAGTATTCAATAAAGATGAAGTGCTCGGCGCTTTCCAGGGCGGGGAGCATATCGGCAAACATGTCGTCGCCCAGGGGATAATACCTGACCTCGGTGTCTGAGAATACCGGATACCGGCCCTGACGGCTGAGATACCGGGCGGTCAGGGCCCCCCGGGAATCGGTTTGCCTGAGATGCTCCATAGGTTCCGGCTCCTGGGCCAGCAGCGGATGGATGCGGGCCGCCGCCCGGTCCAGTTTGCGCCGCAGCCGGAAAGCCGGCCGCTTGTTGCCCCAAAGCAGATACAAAATACCGCCCTGCACCGGCATGAGCAGAAACAGTGCCATCCAGCTGATTTTGAACTCCGGTTCAATGGAATCCACCCGGATCAGCAGCAGGCACATCATCACACTGAAAGCGGTACACAGGCCGTTGATCCAGGGCATATAGTCGGTGAGGCGCAGAAAGAGAAACGCCATCCACACCGCCTGACTGAGAATCAGAAGTCCCGTCAGGACAAGACGGCTGAACACAGCACTGTAAACCCGTTTGAAAATACGGTTGATCTTGCGCAAGAAGTACTCCTTTCCCGTTTGACCGGCATGGTCGGAACCCGGTTGTTGCGGCCCCGGGCCGGCACAAAAATAATATCCCTACTGTATCACTATGCGGCGAAAATTGCAAGACGGCGTCGAAAAACCGCTTTCTGCCGGGTACCGTCCGCTCTGTCCCCGCGCCCCATGGAATCCGGAAGACCGACAGCCCTCCACCGGAAAAGGCAGTGAAAATGTGCCCTCTTTCCGCAGCCAAAAGCAGAGTAACCTTCTGCAAATTTCATCATTTCATCCGTCTGCCAGCCACGCAAAAAGTACTTTTTCGAGAATCAACAGTATATTTTTATCGTTTAATCGTATTATTTTTAATATTTTAGCACTCTGCCTGTTCAAGTGCTAAAGTTTCACAATTTGATAATACTTTATTCATAATTGAGAGGTATCCTATAGTTGTTGAAAGGGAAAGCCCCTGAGACAAAAACAAAACACACTTACACGTGACCGGCGCCAAAGCGCCGTTTTGAAAAGGAGATATGACTTATGGCACTTCTGATGGATCGTCGTTACAATCCCTTCCGTGATTTTGAGGACATCAACCGTGCGTTCTTCGGTGACAATTCTCTGGCCGAGTTCAAGACCGATATCCGGGACGTGGGCGATGGCTTTGTGCTGGAGGCCGACCTGCCCGGCTTCAAGAAAGAGGACATCAAGCTGTCCCTGAACGGTGACACGCTGACCATCAAGGCAGAGCGTCACAGCGACTTTGAGGATCAGGACAAGAAGTCCGGATACCTGCGCTGCGAGCGGAGCTACGGTTCCTACAGCCGCAGCTTTGATGTGACCGGCGTGGATGTCAGCCAGATCTCGGCCAGCTACAACGACGGTGTGCTGCGTATCCGCCTGCCCAAGCAGGCGCCGAAACAGCCTGACGCCCGCACCATTGTTATTGAGTAACGGATTTCCGGCTTTTGAATCCAAAAGGTGAATGACCGCGGAGAAAGTTCCGCGTCCCATACCGGGGAAGGCCCGGATGCTCAGCTGAGCATCCGGGCCTTCCCCTTTACTGTTTCAATTTTTCGGTTTTCCGGGTCCGCCGTATCCCAGAATATGCCCTTTACTCGGCGTCGGTGCGACCGGCACGGACCTCTTTCTCAAACTCGTTGTACTCGCGGATGTATTCGCTCTCGTCGTAGTGCTCACTGGCAAGGCACAGCAGCACCGAGTCGGGGCTGAAATCATACATTTCTTTCCACGCCATGCGGGGAATGTACACGCCGGTGCGGGGGCGGTTGAGGCAGAACACCACCTCATTGCCCAGACCGTCCATCACCTTGACCTTACTCTTGCCCGCCACGTTGACCAGCACAAACTCGCTGCGGCGGTTGGCATGGCGGCCCCGGATAATGTCGGGGTCGGAACCGTAAATGTAAAAGACACGCTGGATGGCAAAGGGGATGTCTTTCTCCCCCTCCACAACGACCAGGTTGCCCCGCTCGTCCCCGTGTTCGGCAAACTCGATAAAGCAGGCGCTGTTGGTGATCTCCATGGTGTGCTTCTCCTTTCTGTGGTGCGGGCGGTCAGACACAGCCCGGGCGATAGGCATTGATGGTGCGGATGACCTTCTCCTGTTCCTCCGCCGTCATGCCGTTGTACATGGGCAGGCTCAGCACCTCCCCGGCATAGCGCTCGGCAATGGGGAAATCTCCCCGGTGGTAGCCCAGGCTTGCGTAGGCCTCGCTGAGATGGGGCGGGATGGGATAGTGGATGATGGTGCCGATGTCGTTTTTGTCCAGCCAGGCAGCCAGCTCATCCCGGAAGCCGGGCAGATGCACCACATACTGGTGCCAGGAGCTGTCCGCCCCCGGACGGATACGGGGCTTGATAAGGCCGGGCAGGTTGAGCCCCGCGTCGTAGCGGGCGGCAATGCGGCAGCGCTCCTCATTGAAGTCCTGCAGATACTTGAGTTTGAC
>CALURJ010000034.1 GCA_944323145.1 Candidatus Gastranaerophilales bacterium | reverse complement strand
ATTTCAATCTCTATTTGTGTGAGAGATTCGGTTACAGAAACTGCTGTTCCGTCATGCACAACGCCAACGGCATTTGTGTTTCTGTCCATGTAGGCGAAATGGATTTATACATCCGTTTTTGGGAATACAGTTGCGGCGTTGGCAGCATCCCCGACTGGAGCATTATCATTGTGCGCAGCAACTTCAAACGAAACCAACAGGAGAACCTGAAAGACCTTGCCCGCTTCTTCAAGGAGTACGCCCCACGATACGGTTACAAATACCTCTGTACCGAAGATGACGATTACAAGTATTATCAGACCCTTGGTCTGAAACTTATCCACAGAGGATTTTTCAGACAATATAATTATGGGTTGCCGTTGAAGGAATTGCAGGTGTAAAAAACAAATGCTGCATAATACCTTTAAATTGTATTATTGGGGCATACATTAGGTCATAAGAAGTAAGAGGTGGCAGTCACTTGTACCCCACCTCTTACTTCTTTTAATTTTGCATTTATTATTTTAATAATTGACGCCAATCTATTCTAAAGAGTCCATAACTCCAACTAATGGTAGCTTAAGATTTACCAATACTTTTTCTTCGTACAGAAGCTATATGGATGGTAACTGTTCTCGTATTATTTCCATTCTCTATTGCTTGGCGGAGAATACGTGCAACCTTTTGTTTATCTGTAATGAAACATTGATAAATTTTACATTAATAGACATCAAATAAACTAACCTCATCAATATCTATTATAGGTGTAAAACTATCTCGTATCCAATCTGTACAAATTTTATATTGTGGAAATGCCCTTTTATATGCATCATTCACCCAATCATTATTCCATAGTTCAACTCCGGATTCTTTATTTACTATCTTACAAATATCCTCAGTATATGAGATAGAATGAGGTAATTTATAAGTAATATGTTGCATCCAAATCTGAATTTCTCCGATATTTGGAAATCTTTGAAATCGCATATAGATATCTTTGACAATTTCCTCTCTCTCTTTAGTTGTTGTAAGCTTACTAATGAGTTTGCTGAGAATAGCGAGAACAATCTTATATGATTTCGGACTTGAAAGGGCTATATCAGTAAAAATTGATATTAAAATACGGACATCACCACAAACAGCAAATTTCTTAACCAATCTATGTGCAAAAGTTGTTAGAAGCTTTATCAACATTCCACTATTGGGGTATTGCTTCGAAAACTGATGAATAAAAAGAGCCTCTTGCTGAAGATTAGACAAAGTTGAATATATTCTTTTCTGTGTTTTTTTGTATATAGGCCCTCCAGAAATATAAGCTCTTTTATCTGGCTTTATAGATTCACTTATTACATCTTCTGTTAAATATGTTTTTTTAGCATTTAATTGAAAATTTAGTCCAGAAAGGACCTCTTGAAGAAAAAATGCTATGCGCTCTATATCTTCCTTTGAATTACTAAATATACGATAATCATCCCGATATCTTATGATATAATAATCAGTTATACCCTCTTTGCCTAATCTTTTACTAACTTCTTTATCCGCATATGCAAGTACTATTTCAGCAATAAAATCCGACAATACACTTCCTTGTGGTATGCCATTTGTTTGACCATATTGCATATATTGCATAAAATGGTCGACAATATTTCCTAATAATCCAAGATTTTGACGTTTTGCTTTAGCCACGTCCTTTCCCATGAAAGCCCATGCAATTGAATGAGTATATATTGCACCATAACAATTCGTAATGTCGGTAACAAACATATATCGATATTTCAAAGCCAACTCTAGACTTCTCTGCTCAACATGCTCCCACCAAAAGCTTACAGACGCAGATGAATGAGATTTATCAGCATCTCCTTTAACCTTAGGAATACTTGCAACTTCTATGTTAGGGACCCTTAAAGTCGTAAATCTATCTTTAATCTCTTTCCAACTACTTTTATTTGTCATTGCTTTAACAAGTAAGTAATACAAATAAGGATTAATTAACTGGACAGGCCTGTATGAATATAGCGCATCTTTCTTAATTAGTATCTTGTGATTTACGTTTTCATAGTTAGAAGGCATTACTTTGGGATCTTTTAAAATATCCCTAATTTCTTTTTTATCTACTATTTTTTGAACATAATCTAGAACAGGCTTAAAATCAATATATACAGGTAATTGTAAATTACAATAGTTCTGTGATTCCAAGAAATACTTTCTAGCCTTACTATATGAAAGATCAAGAATCGTTTGCATTTTCATTTATTTATCTGTTGTGCATCAAACTCTACCTTTAAACGAAAGAGTTCTGATTTGGGATCTGCTATATCTTTCCTATAATCTCTGTAATATTGCAGAATTTGTAGAAATTTAGGATTAGTAGTCAAATCCTCGATATGATTAAAATTATTTTTAAATATTATTGGATATAACTCTTCTCTTTCCTGATAAGAGAGTTGATTCATTAATTTTCTCCATTTTTGAGTATACCCTAGATGCTCGAAAAAGAATCTGAACAGAATAAACGTTTCTGGCATAATCAGTAACTCCATAAACTCTTCTTCATTACTCCCAAATGCTTTCTCAAAGAATGATACTCCACGACCAATTTTCCCCTTTGTTGCATTCAAAATGGCCTGCACAGCCCGAATATATTTTCTATTCCAATATTGACCAATATAATCTCTGTCATGACTATGTTCACCGCTTATTGGATGATATTTCATCGGGAATGAATATATACTCACATTTAATTGTTCACACAAATCCACGTTGACTCGCATACGATGATATAAATCCGTTGGTTTGTCTGTGAAGTTATACAACAAGTAATTAGAGAAATCTTTCATTCCATGTTGTACGCTCATTGACAAAGCTTTTGTATATTCAGGCTCTGTCTTTATATTGTCAAATGCAATACGAAGTGGGCGCACCGGTATTTCGGATAACAGACTAGCAATTCTGTCATTAAATAGGCGTGCATCAACACCTTGATTAAAATCAACGTAACGTAATCTCCCAGCATTCTTTGTATTCTTCATATCAAAAAAGGGAGCAAAATCTTTGTACGTTGCAAGTAAGGCTTCTCGTGTACATGTTTCTGGATGAAGCAGACCGTGTCGTTCGCGCAAAGCATATATCTGAGTACGAGTAGCTTCGTTCAGCGATTTCTGATTGTTTAGTTTTTGAAGTAATTTATATGACTTTCTGATATATGCCCGATTGTTTATTCCTAACCGTAAATTACGAATAGATATTTTATACCAATTAGGTTCAATATACTTGGCACCTTTGGTAAATCCACACGCTTTAATATCTTGAACAATTTTTTCTAACCTTGAAGAAGCCAATACATTGTTATCCATCAGCAGAAGATTCTGCTGTTCTCCATAGAGACGTCTGGTTCGCTCAATACGGTCCTGTAATGGAATATATTCTTGATACTTAGGCTCAATCCTCCATACTGCACAAAAAGCACATTTCCTGATACAACCACGGGTTGAATAACTGTAATATGCTCCGCTGTCAGGATAGACATAATCAATCTCGTCAAGAATAGAGTAATCTAATGGCAACTCGTCAATAATATATGGATTGTCTTCGTCTATGTCTTTGCCAGGGGTATGCAATGTCCCAACATGAGGGAGAATACCTGTTGCCTTTTCAATTTCTTTAGGTTGGATGGAAGCCAATACACCTCCAACCATTAAATTTTTAAGATCTTTAACCATAGTTTTTGCGAACTCAATGGTTTCAATCGTAATATCCCAATAGAAAGTAAAAAGAGTGGTAACCCCTACCCAGTCCCATTGAGGATGTTTCTTATACTCTCCTGAATGATAATATTTCTTAAAGTATTCTAACCAAGGTACTAGAATAAGCGCAATCTCTGAATCTTCAAGTCCAATTCTATTCAGATATTCTCTCTTTCGATATTTTATGTATAGCGAAATTTTATCCGAACGTAATTTCCAATTTATACTGTTATCTAATTCTGAAAGTTTAGCAATACATAATTCTGTGATTTGATTAATCACAAATTCTTTCAGATCTCCTTTGTAAAAAACAACATCATCACCTCTCAACCTAAAATAGGTTGCAAGTTTCATAAGACCAATAGGTGGAAATTTGTTTTTATAATTAGGTTCAAGTAGTAATACTCTACGATTCATCGCGTAAGATCCTCCTCTATTACTTTTATTAAAGCTTCGCGTTGACCTTCATCAGGAATAGCTTTAGCTATAGATGTATATATTTTTCCTATCAATTTTCTCTCTGCCTTGGTATATTGTGAATATATCGGGTTGTCTGTCCGGAACTTTGTTTTACCCTCTTTCCCCGGTTTAGGAGATGGAATTGATGAAGGTTGCACACTTCCGACAGATTGTCCCATGTTTGAGGCAAAGTGATCAATAATTTTTTTTAAGGAAGAATTGGAATCTTCAATCTTTTGATTTTTTCGATCTAATCTTTTACGTGCTTCAATGGACCGTTTCTGATATTCCTCAAGTTGTTGTTGCAGCGTCTCTTGCTCTTGTTTACTTGAATAACCGGTCTCTTCTTTACGCTTTATTTTTTCTTCAAGTTCATCTTTCTTAGCAATAGTCTGTAAGTTCTTTTTTATATCAGAAGCATCATAACACATCTCCCTAAGAGTCAGGAAATCTTTCTTAACTCGTTTTTCAAAGTCCTGCAAGGCTTTATTCTCGCCGAAATAATCTCTTCGAGAATTCGGAATCAAGTCTTTGCTGACTGCGTGTATTTCACCAAAATAATAAAAGGAAAAACGCTGATCGGATGTGTTGGTAAAAAACTTCTTACATATCTCTTCGTCACCAATCTGTATATTCTCTTTTCTTAACCGAATACCTCTGGCAATATTTCGTTGTTTCATTTGACCATTCAGATGTGATAGCGAATACCAGCCCCAATAGATGATATTTCCATCATCATCTTTAGACAAAAGAAAATCTACACCCAGGATCTCATCTACTTTCTTTTTGCCACCTTGGTTGTCATCTCCGTATATATAGGTCGTATAAGGCTTATAGATTTGTTCTCCATTGATATAAATATTATAAATATCAACTTTTAATCCATGCTTTTTTATGAAATCTGAAATTTGCGAAGAAAATAGAAATTTAGAAGAAATATCTACGGGAGCTACCATGGATAAATAGTTTTTGACACTATCAATATTAAGTAATTCATCAGAGCTTACATTCTCCATGATTACTTTAAAATAATGTTTCTCAACAGCTTCTTTTTTTGTTGAAGTTGTTGTTACCCGACTTAATACATCTACCGCTTCTTCTGACGTATTGCGATCATTGATAATTTGTTTTAATAGATCCGCATCCCATGTCATGGTGGAACATACGTTCTCTCCAGAATATGATGTTTCAAAAATAAGTTTGGAACAATACCCGAGGCCACCCAAACGTCCTATTCCACGAAATCCTTTATCCTCACCTCGCTTCTTAGTTGAATGGGCTATGTTTCGGAGAATGGGAATTACTTTTTCTTGTGGAATTCCTGTTGCGTTATCTTCAATAACAATACGACGGTTTTCTGAATCAATAGTAATGTATATTTCATCTTCACCTGGAGCCATAAGACCTTCGGCTACGGCTTTGTCAACTTGATCTGCTGAATTTTGTATGTATTCACGGTAAATGAATCTACAATCCTCATACATACCAAGTGTCAAAGATTCAATAACATCTTTACCTATTTTGGGGTCATCATTCATATCTATCAATTTAATCAGTCGAAATATTTATATATTGGGAGCGGGAATTTAATATTCAGCATGGAGCGAAAAACAGGATTCTGAATGATGTACTCGCCCTGCTTCATACGAGTTAGCATCGTTTTATATACACTTGGAACAAAACGAAAATCATCACGTGATATCTCAATAGCATTTGTACGACCGAATGCTTGAGTTGCACAATTGCCTTTTACTCGACGATGTATGTCGCTTACAAATTGTTCAGCTCCAAAAAGTACGATACCCAGCGATCGTCCACGTTCCGTAATATCAAGTAGCTGGTGAAGAATCGGGGAAGTCTTAGGCACTTCTGTTGATGCATATTTGTTTAACTCATCAATGAAGATTATAATACGATCTGGAATATCCGAATCTGCACGGTCTGTTGATCCTAATTTTAGATTATATACAGCACGCATTACGTCGCCAAAGACAAAGCCTTGAGATTCTTCATCAAGTTTGGCAATGTCAATAACCATAACATCATTTTTTCCAATACCTGCAATCTGATCGCGGAGGCGGACTCCATTTCCCAGCTTATTGGTAAACATTTGCTGACATTTTTGATAACTCTTATTAAACAATCGATAGAATTTACGCCAGCTCATTACGGATATCTCTTTCCCAGCTTTTCCCGTTTTATCGGATTGAGTTTGATTGTAAAGTTCGTTCTTGAAATCTTCCCATGATTCGATACCGTTGAATCCTCCACTATTCGAGATAATAAAATTAATAATTGATTCTACAGTCTCATTAGGATCATCCACATTGGCAAATAATAGATCAAGGCATTCCTTATCTTCATCAGTCTCAAACAAATATTTATACTGAAACGCATTCCCAATAGCAAGACGATCCTTAATGGTTTCTATTCTTTCATAAGTATATGAGGTATAATCTTTTGAATATGGATAAAAATATTTTACATTCTTAAACGGCTCCATATCTAGCCCTAAAAGGTCATAAATGGGTTTGATTTTTTCTAGCTCATCTTTACGTGTATTTTTTTGATCAATTTTCAAGAGGTCTGTTCCTTTTACATTCATCATAATGAAGGCAACAGATTCATCTTTCGTTTTGATTGCATAATCCTGGATAGCTTTCATCAAAAACATGGCATATGAAGTTTTTGATGCCAATCCTGAAATTCCGGAAATATTCAGGTGAGCACCTTCTGGGCCAATAAGGAAATGCGAATTGAAGAAAACAGGTAATGTTTGTCTATTTGCACCTTCGTACATTTCGATATATCCAGCAGGAAGCTTATGTTTGACATCGTTTAATCCTAAAGCTTCCATAATCTCATCTCGTTCAGCAAGGTAAACTTTTCGACCTTCCTGAACAGGAATATATATATTACTGGTGTTACCTACAACCTTACATTTTACGTAATTCATACCTATACGTTCTGTATAAGATTGAGAATCAACTTGACCAAAATCACTAGAAATATACCCAGCTAAAGCGCTCGGAGAGTCCGTCATATGTGAAATTTCCTCTATCACACCATAAGTTTTGGTCGGATTACCTTGTGTATCCTTAACGTGGTCGACCACAACCACATCAAAAGGTTTCAATTTCAAATCCTTACGCGTCCAAAATGTAAACTCTTCAATAGTTGAAGGTTGTTTTTCTGTTGCTATAATTTTGCCGATAGCTTCCATATATTAGAATAAATTGATAAAACTTATATCACTTTTAAAGCGGCTTTTGCAGAAGCATTCTGTCATATATACCGGATATAAATGGTTTGCCCATCTTACGTCATTACCATAACATACAGGATTACGCTCATTTATAATATTAGCTGTAATCATATCCACTTCATCGGTTTCAAGTCCATTCTCTGCCTCGTCGCCAGTCATCAGCATTTTTTCAATTTTGAGAATTCCGGAATAAGGTGTTGTTGTATATCGGCGTTCTCTGATACGTACATACCAGATTGCAAAATTTACATTTCCCCATTCTTCTCCAGGTTTCCACATAAATGCAGGCGTTCGATGATATAATGGCAAATTTGCAATCTGCCCGGCACTACTTTGATTCTTATTATCTTTCATTAGATTAGGATTGAACCTCTTTGAAACTCCAACAACATGACGGTAGTTGTTTCGAATCCGAGTAAGTTCTTTATAATCCCCATGTTTCATAGGTTTGTATTGTATAGATCCATCTTTAATAAGATATTGCTTATGAGTTAGGAGATGTTTACTCATCAACCAGGATACGATGCGTTTCTCGCAATCAATCATCTCATCTTGAATTCGAGCTATCCCTTTGTTCTCTAAAGTTTCGTTACCTTCTAATTTAGTAAGATAATACAATACCTTTCCTATTTCATACCCTCCGTTTTTAATGAAGGAAAGCTGATTGATTTTATTACATAGATTATTGAAATACACTCCGTTATCTATACCTTCTTCATTAGCTGTAACAGGTAGGCATACTACTGGATATGCTTCCTCCGCAACTCTGTAGAACTGTTTGAATGCGTTATCTGTATTCATTTCTCGCCCGCAGCATGCAACGGAAATTTGACCACTAACAATAGGAAAAACTTTTTTATCATATTGAATGTCATCTACTTTGTAAACTCGGCGAGACCCATCAAGGAAGAATTTAAAAAGAGGGGGACCTTGCATGGCCGTATGAGCAATCGCCCTCATATCACGGGCATTTGGATCATGAATGCTTTCAGCATATTCTTTCATATTGATATATGAATCTTCATGTGAAGATCCATATTCAATATTGGGGGCTGTTGAATCATCATAACAATATTTGAAAGATGTAAAGCACTTTCCGTTAGTTTCGTGTGCAATATAGTCAAGTATTCTTCCCATTTGTACTAACAAATTTTAATGCAAAGATACTAAAAACTAATCAGACCTACTTGTGATAATCATACAATTAGTTAGGATCGTTGTTTTTTAACTTAATTTGCTCGGGTTATTTTTTGATCATTATTAAACATTTATATATTTTAAAAGCATATTAACAATCAACAGAAGCCGTCTTGGCATTCTAGTAAATTAAGATATTACCGAAAAATTTAAAATTTTATTTCTGATACCGATAGAATTCAAAGCCTGAATTATAACCAGACTCGAATAAGGCAGTAGAACATTGCATTGGTAAGTGTCTTTTCGATAGATTGGATGAAAACGGAATTCCTCTTTCGTCAAATCTCGGCGGACAGCAAAATAGCCCAGCTAACAAATGCTGAAAATCCAATCAGGATATTCCAAACGATAATAACAATCATATTCTGTAATGTCAAGTTCTTGCCGTTTCAAGTCGTCCGCATTGAATCAAGAATCAGCCCATCCAGTAGACCATGCCAGATAGGGAACGAGTCTGAGTGGACAGGCGCGTTTTGTGGATAGCTGTTAAATAGAAATGTTTATCTTTGCGTTTAACCTTTCCATATTTCAAATTCCATATTCAAAACTATCTGATACATAAACGTGAATGTCAGGAAGAAACAACTCAACAAATGTTCTCTATCCATAGTGACTATTTCTTGTGGTGCATATCTCAAAGAAAAATAGTCTTCCAATAACTTTTCTTGCTTACCCTCTCATTCAAACTGATACGTAAAGCAACAGATAAGATATTGCCAGTTTCGAAGATACAAATCTCAATCATTTAGAATACAAGATTCTTCATAATCTACTCTTTCTTGGATGCTCTTTCACGTTTCTTGAGACTCAAATCCTGCAACGCCTTTCCCATTGCATCTTCTTTTGCAATCAGAAGAATGTCATCATCTAATTGAAGCGCATAAAGAACCCTGAGATAAATACCTATTGCCACTGTCGGTGCTCCTTTCTCGATACGTGAAACCGTAAGAGGTGAACAGGTAGCACGTTCGGCAACCTGAGCAATACTAAGATTTCTGCGTAGTCTGGCCAGCCTAATTTGTTCACCTACTATCTGCATCTTCTGCTCCAGCTTTCTTGGCAACTTGGTACCCATTGTACTTTTTGTCATAGCTCAATATATCATATAATATATAATAACCTTGTTTTATTTTATAATGCGTTACAACATATTTTTTGCATTCAGCATGTATGTATATTCGAAATTAGAAGCATGCTTGTAATCTTTTTAACCCCAATTCTTTAATCGGGCTTGTCACATTACCCAATTTATTAATAATATCTTCGTACTCAACAATTAATTGCACTGCATTAGCTAAATGCAATCCTTCTATAACTTCCATTTGAACACTTACTTCCACATCTCTATGAGCATCTATCACATTTCTAACGCGAGTTAATTCAGAAGCATTCGACTCTCTAAATTTAGTAAGTTCTTTTCGTACATCAGTAAATATTCTATAGTCATAATTCGGAAAACAACGTTTGATAAATTTGAAAATCTCGGCAGTAGCATCAACCAACTTTTTTGAAGTTTCATATATCGCCGTATATACTGATTTAATAACATCTCGCTGTTCCCATTCATCAATACCGTCAACAGACAATCGCTTCAAATATTCTTTCATTTCAATACTGGCCATTTGAATATGCCCCATTGTATTCCATATGAGTAGATTGTCTTTAAATGCAGATTTCTTTGTTTCGAGGATAGCCAAAGAAGCCGGACTGCATTTTTTTATTTGTTTTTCACAAGCAGCAATATTATCCTTGCAATGACTTATACTTTGACGTATTTGTTCGAGACAATTTTGTTCCATTTCCAATGTTTCATTGAGTGTATGCTTTAACTCTTTTGCATTATCGTTTATCCGTTGCTCTAAAAAACTATCTAAAAGGCTTTTTTTATATTTCATATTTCTATTCTTAAGTTGATAATTTCACTAATTTACTCTTGTTGTGAACCTACCCACAATCTACATCTTCTGCTCCAGTTTTCTTGGCAACTTGGTACCCATCGTATTTTTTATCATAGTTCAACCTATCATATAATATGCAAATATAGCGGTTTTACTTTATTTTATGATAGGTTACAAAAATAAATTTTAGAATTTACTCTTACCTGAATCTGCCTTGGCCACATTATTGGACGTTGAAATATTAAATGCTATTATATTATTCGTAGAGTTCGTATTTCACCTATAACAAATAATATATTGTTTCTTGCCAGAAAACGAAACCCATTATGATTGTACAACTTTTATCCAGATATTTATGTATAGACAACACCAATCAGCAAAATACTACAATAAATGTATATACACTTTTTGTAGCATCGACTTATGTAATTACATTTTTGTGCTATATTAGCAACATAATCAAAAATAGAGTGATATGGAAGAAGTTCCGTTTATATATGGAAAAATAGCCATCGGAAAAGATTTTTGCGATCGTGAAAAAGAAACGACTTACTTGGTCCAGTATTTCACATCGTTAATCAACACCATTATTATCTCTCCTCGCGGCTGGGGTAAAAGTTCGCTTGTAAACAAGGCCGCAAAGTTAGCGATGGTGCAGGACAGTAACCTCCGGATCTGTCATATCGACCTGTTCAATGTGCGTAGCAAGGAGCATTTTTATTCACTGCTCGCCCAAAAGGTCATTGCCGCCACTTCCACAAAATGGGAGGAGGCAATCGAGAGTGCGAAGAGTTTCTTTTCGCATCTTGTTCCCAAGATTTCAATCGGTACAGACTCCACCAATGAGGTTTCAATCGACTTTGATTGGGAGGAGGTAAAGCGCAATCCCGATGAAGTGCTCGATCTTGCCGAAAAGATTGCCAGGAAGAAGGGCCTGAAAATCGTGATTTGCGTAGATGAGTTCCAAAATATCGCGGAATTTACAGACCCAGACTATTTCCAGAAAAAGTTGCGTTCACATTGGCAACTGCACCAGAGTGTGGCTTATTGTCTCTATGGCAGCAAGCGCCACATGATGATGGAAGTGTTTACCGACTCATCCAAACCCTTCTACAAGTTCGGCAATCTGATGTTTCTCAATAAGATTGAGACGCCTTGCCTCGTGGAATTTTTCAAGAGCCGTTTCGCTGATACTGGCAAGAGCATTGACGATGAAGCAAGCCATTTGATTGCAAAGCTTGTAGATAATCATCCATACTACGCACAGCAGTTGGCACAGCTTTCATGGCTCAGAACAAAGGATGTATGTAGCGTTGAGATTGTACGTGAGGCGCACACAGCATTGATGGAGCAGTTAAGTCTGTTGTTTGTAACAATCACCGAAACACTGACCACACAGCAACTGAACTACCTCAAGGCTCTTATAGCTGGAGAAAAGGCTATTAGCTCGACTGAAGTGATGCATCGCTATCAAATCTCTTCAACGACCTCAATATCCCGCTCAAAGGCTGCCCTTATCAAGAATGATATATTGGATAATAAGGCCGGTGAAATCTCGTTCCAAGACCCGATTTATGCCTATTGGTTGAAGACTGAGTTCTTTGCAAAATAATAAGACTATGAATAAGTATAACCTTACTTGGATTGCCTTCGCCAATAAGAAAAGGTGCAGGCTTACTAAAGCTATAAATACTTTAGTAGTTATTTCTTGGAGAAAGCTTAATGTTGTATTATTCAATTCTTACCATCCCTGCCAACTGCACGAAATAATCATTTGACCATATATCAAGTTCTTTTGGATTGCGCACGAAAGGCAATACATCTTCTTTCACTTGTTTTATATCAGCTGTAGAGAGACGCTCAATGAGTTTCTCCTTGAATAACTCTAGAGTAATATCCTCATTGTTGAATTGCTTGCAACGTTCTGCCAAATGAGTGAAATCCAGCGGAACATTATGGCGCACATACCATTCAAAGTCATACCAATCACGACCTTTGACTCTATTCTTCCATGCACGATAGACCAGTGCGTGCATCTTGCCTGCAAACAGGTCCGG
>CALURJ010000033.1 GCA_944323145.1 Candidatus Gastranaerophilales bacterium | reverse complement strand
TGCAGAACCTTTGTTTTCTTATGTCACTCGCGCTTTGGGGGGCTGCTTTTTTGCGCCCTGCCGCCGGCAAGGCCCGGCCGCAGAGCAGGTTTTGAGAGAGGAGCGTTTTGTGTGGAAAAGAAGCGGTTCAACGGAGCAAGATGGGGAATTTACATTCTGGGGATGGTGCTGCTGGCCATGGGCATTACCATGAATTCCCTCACGGGGCTGGGGGCTTCCGCCATTGTGTCGGTGCCTTTCACGGTCAGCGAGGCCACCGGCCTCAGCTTCGGTGATCTGACCCTGATCGTTTATGTCCTCTTTGTGGGGGCGGAGTTTGTCATTATGGGCAAAAAAGCAGCTGGACTTATCTTCTGCAGATCCCTCTCAGCATTGTCTTTACCCGCATCATGAACCTGATCAAGGCGGTTTTGCCCTATGAAAGCGGCAATCTGCCGGTGGATCTGCTGGTGCTGGTCATCGCCATCATCCTGACGGGTGTGGGGGCTGCCATGACGGTGGATATGGCCCTGATCCCCAACCCCGGCGATGGCATTGTGGCCAGCATCTCCGCCCGCAGCGGCAGGGAACTGGGGCTCTGCAAGAACATCCTGGACCTCTGCTGTGTCTGCTGCTCCCTGATCATCGGGGCCGTCATGGGCAACCCGCTCATGGGCGTCGGCCTGGGTACCTTCATCTCCATGATCGGCGTGGGGCGGGTGATCGCGGTTTTCAACGCGCTGGCCCGCACCGGGCTGCGCCGTATGGCGGGCCTGGAAACCGCCGAGCAGAAGGCCTGAGCCGCACAAAGGCGTTAGCATGAAAAAACCGTCCCCGGTACGCAGCGTACCGGGGACGGTTTTGTATCTGAAGAGGGATCAGACGCGCGGAGTGATGGCAAAGACGCGGCAGGGCAGGCCGGTGGCGCCGTCAATGTTCGCCCAGGAGACCACGGCAACGGCACCGGCGGGAGCAACTTTGTCCAGATTGGCCAGCAGTTCCACCTGCAAATGGCCGGCGGACAGAACATAGCGCTCGGCAGCCAGGTCACCGGCAGCGGCGGCCAGCTGGGAGGCGTCGGTATCCAGTGTTTCGTGGCCGTTCATGGCAATGTCCCGCTCCTCATAGAGGAAGCGCAGGGCATCCACCGACCAGCCGGGGAAGTTGTCGGCACCATTTTCGTCGGTGCCGGACAGGTTGCCCATATCCGGCCAGCGGCGGGCCCAGTCGGTGCGCAGGGCAACAAAGGCGCCTGCGGGGATGCGGCCGTATCGGGTTTCATAGTCCAGGATGTCCTGGATAGTCACCGCGTAGTGGGGGTCAGCCTTGACCTTGCCGGTGATGTCGATGACACACAGGGGATACAGCATGCTGTGCACGCCGTACTTTTCAGACAGGGCGGCATCGCGCACAAAATGGCCGGGGAAATCGATGTGCGTGCCGAACTGGCCCGGGAACTTGAAAGTCTGAATCAGGCAGTCGAGCATCTCGTTGCCCCAGTCGTAAACTGTTTTGGCCAGTTCCACCGAACCGGCAGGAATGCCGCTCCACACCGGGCTGTTGTTGTCCAGCGAGTGGGTCAGGTCGACCCAGGCATAGTTGGGCGAGCGCAGCTCGTCCAGAACGTCCCACAGATGATACTCTGCCATGATAAAACCCTCCATTTTTCGATTGATTTTGCCGGATGTGATTTTCAGTATATAGGAAATGCTATTTTCTGGCAAGAAAAAAATCTGTGACAGACGCCCCTCCTCTTGCGAAAGCCGTCGGCAGGGCCTATGATAGAAGTCGGCCGGGACGGCGGAACCGTCCCCAACAGGCCGGACAACGACCATATAAAAGAGGAGGTGCCGCGCAGATGAATGGCGCAGCAACGCAAAACAACAGCCCCACAGGGCGGGAGGTGTGCCTGTGAGCGGCGGAGCAGCGCGCTCGCTGACCAGCGGGCCCATCACCTCCACGCTGCTGCGGTTTGCCCTTCCCATGATGCTGGGAGATCTGCTGCAGCAGCTGTATAATATTGCGGATACCCTCATTGTAGGCCGGTTCGTGGGCGCCAATGCCCTGGCGGCGGTAGGGTCCGCCTACACCCTCATGACCTTTCTGACCTCCATTCTGCTGGGACTGTCCATGGGCAGCGGAGTGGCGGTGTCCATCTCCTTCGGACGGGGAGAACAGGACCGTATGCGGCGGGAGGTTTTTCTCTCCTTCTGCATGATCGGGCTGACGGCGCTGGTGCTCAACATCGGAACCTTTGCCCTGACCGATCCCATTCTCGCGCTGCTGCAGGTCCCCGCGGAAATCTGGGACCTGATGCGGGATTATCTGGTGGTGATTTTCCTGGGGATCGGCGGGACTTTTTTCTACAATTATTATGCCTGCCTGCTGCGGGCAGTGGGGGACTCGGTGCGGCCGCTGGTTTTTCTGGGGGCGGCAGCCCTCCTCAACATTGTGCTGGACATTGCCTTTGTGCTGGGGCTCAATGCCGGGGTCGCCGGTGCGGCATGGGCGACGGTCATTGCCCAGTGGCTGTCGGGGCTTGGTCTGTGCGCCTATGCCCTTCTGACCCGCCCCGACCTGCGGGTGCGGCGCAGGGACATGCGCTGGGACAAGGCCTGTGCGGGCCATGTGTTCCGTCTGTCTTTTGTGACGGGGGCCCAGCAGTCCATTATGAACTTCGGCATTCTGATGGTCCAGGGCCGGGTCAACAGCTTCGGGGCCGAAGTCATGGCGGCATTTGCGGCGGCGGTCAAGATCGACTCCTTCGCCTATATGCCGGTGCAGGATTTCGGCAACGCCTTCTCCACCTTCATCGCCCAGAACTATGGCGCGGGCCGGCATGACCGAATTCGCCGGGGGACCCGCAGCGCCATCCTGACCAGCATGCTGTTCGGGGCGGCGGTGAGCGCGGTGGTGTTTGTCTTTGCCCAGCCGCTCATGCTGATCTTCGTGCAGCCGGAGGAAACGGGCATTCTGGGGATCGGCGTGCAGTATCTGCGCACCGAGGGGGCTTTCTACTGCCTGATCGCCCTGCTGTTTCTGCTCTACGGTTTCTACCGGGCCATTGAGCGCCCCGGCATGTCGGTGGTGCTGACGGTGATTTCTCTGGGGCTGCGTGTAGTATTGGCCTATGCCCTGTCTGCCATTCCGGCATTGG
>CALURJ010000032.1 GCA_944323145.1 Candidatus Gastranaerophilales bacterium | reverse complement strand
CGCCGGCATTGATGTCGGCACTGACAGAGCCGGAGTTGGAGCAGTTGAATACCTTGCCCTCGGTATCGCCGTCGGTGTCGCTGTCCGACACGTCCTCAAAGAGGGGTTCGCTGCCGGAGTCCTCGGCCGCGCCCAGGAGTGTGTTGCCGATTTTGTTGATCTGGTCGGTGATGGCCTGGATGTCCTGAATCAGAGCCTGGGTGTGGTTGCCGGTATTGGTGTTCAGAGAACCCACGCCGTCTACAATGGAGGACAGGCTTCCATTCAGGCTGTTGCGGGCCGCAGTGATGGCGTCCCGGTTGTTGAGTTCCACGCTGGGAACGGTCAGCGTCAGGTCGCCGTCGATGGTCACGGTGCCGTCATGGCTGACACTGCCGCCCACGCCGACTCCGGCAGCAGCGTCCGCACTCTGGTCGATCTCCACATCTGGAGATGGGGCATTGCGGCGGGGACGGCCATGAGGGAGGAAAGCATCTTCCGGCTCCCCATCGCCGGGAACCTCCTCGGCGGAGGGCGTCTCCGGCTGCGGCGGGGATTCGGGCAGCGGTGTGGCTTCCGGTGTGGGGGATTCCTCTGGTGCGGCACTCGCTTCCGGTGCAGGCGTTGCCTCCGGTGTCGGAGTGGCTTCGGGGGCTGCGGTAGCCTCCGGGCCGGGGGTGGGATCGGGGTCTTCAGCGGTGGAATCGCCGCCTCCGACGATGCCGCCCACGCCGCCGGTGGTGGTGCTGCTGCCGGTCAGCTGGGTCAGATCGGTAAGGGTGATGTTCTGGGTACCAATGTCAATGCCGTCGGCCACCTGCTCCAGCAGGGCATCCACCGCGCTGCGGGCGGTGGATACCCGGTTCTGCAAATCGGTGAGCTGACTGGTCAGCTCGCTGGAGGAGGCAGAGGCATCCGACGTGGCCTTGTTCATCAGACTTTGCAGGGTATTGAGCTCGCCGCGCAGCTGCTGCAGGGTGTCCTGATTGTACTGAAGAATGCTGGAGGGCTCCATCTGGCCCACGATGCCGCCGCCCTCCTTGCGGGCGTGGATCTCGCCGTAGTTGATGCAGCCCTCAATGTAGCCGGTCTGGCTGCCCGCGATACCGCCTACATTGTAGCCAATGTGCTGATAACCCACCGTGCCGCGGTTGATGCAGGCCCGAATCACACCGGCGGAGCTGCCCGCAAGGCCGCCGATGTCAGTGATGTCTGCGGCGCGCTCCGTCCTGAGCAGATCCTCCATGGTCAGGTCCGACAGGCTGACTTCATTCTGGCTGACGGTAGTGTTGATGCCCGCGTCGTTGGTGCAGGAGGAGAGGACGCCGTCGTTTTGTCCCACAGCGCCGCCGATGAAGTGGTTGCCGTAGACGCTCCCGCTGATAGAACAGCCGGTGATGACGCCGGTCACGGTGTTGATGCCCGCAATGCCGCCGATCTGGGTGGTGCCGGTCACGGTGCCGTCAAAGGAGCAGTTCTCGATGGTGCCGGCATTCTGCCCGGCAATGCCGCCCACGGTGGCCCGGGTGCCGGCGGGGCTGACAGTGCCGCTGACGTGCAGCTGCCGTACAACGGCACCCTGCTGGATGTAGCGGAAAAGTCCCTGTACACTGCCGCTGCCCGTGATGGACAGACCGGAAATGGTGTGGTCCTGCCCCTCCAGCGTGCCGCCGAAGGTGGGAATGCCCGAAAACTCCACGCCGGTCAGGTCGATGTCGGCATCCAGCACCACGACGCGGTTCTGGCTCCAGCTGTCCAGACGGCAGGCATCAGCCAGCTGCAGCAGGTCGTCGGCGGTGGAAATGTGGAAAGTTTCCCGGGCTGCTGACCCGGCAGTATCTTGTGCGGTGTCTGCCGGGTCCTCTGCCAGGGCAGGGAGCGGCAGAAGGCTCATCGCCAGGCAGAGGCAGAGAGCGCCCGCAACAATTCGTTTTGCAAGTGGTTTCATTACAGTTCCTCCCCCTCGGTATAGCTCTGGGCCCACTCTGCCCGGGCCTGGTCGTTGGCAGGCAGGTAGTAATTGGGAGCGGCGGGCTCGATGGTGGTGCCGGATGTCACGGCAGCATTCAGCGTGCCGTTGAGGGTGCCCTTGATCTCGGCGTCAATGACGCCGTTGACATAGCCGCGCACCCGGCCGCTGACCCGCATGTTGCCGCTGGCAGTCCGGTTGATGCGTGCCAGATCGATGGGAGCCTTCATGGCAAAGCTGGTGCGCTCGACGATGGAATCCCCCACCAGAAGAATCTGAGGCAGAACGGCCAGAACCAGCACGATGGAGATGACGGTGCCGCGGCCCAGGCAGCTGCCGATGGCGGCAATGACCGGGTTGGTGGTCATGACGCCGATGAGGGCACCGGCCACGGCCAGAATGGTGCCGGAGGTAAAGATGGTGGGAAACGCCTCGTTGAGGGCGGCGATCATGGCCTGCTGAATGGGCATCTGCCGCTTGCGGTCGGAGTAGTGGCTGGAGATGACGATGGCGTAGTCGATGTTGGCACCCATCTGGATGGCATTGACGATGAGGTAGCCCAGGAAGTAGAGGGGCTCCTGCTGCAAAGTGGGCACCGAGAAGTTAATCCAGATGCTGCCCTGAATGACCACGATGAGCAGGATGGGCAGGCCCACCGATTTGAAGGTGAACAGCAAAATCAGCACCACAAAGAGGGCCGACAGCACGCTGATGAGAACGTTGTCCTGAACGAAGGAGCTGGACAGGTCCTTGACGTTGGTGGAGTTGCCCACCACATAGGTATCACCGGAATAGTACTTGCCGATGATGGAATGGATGGTGTCCAGGAACGCCATGGTCTCGTCGCTTTCCTCCGGCAGATTGAGGTAGACCACCATTCGGCTGTAGCGGTCGCTCAGCAGCTGGACCTGCGCCCAGTTGAGCTGGTCGAAGAGGTCGTCCAGCGTTTTCTGGATGTCGCCCTCCAGTGTGATGTTGCCGTTTTTCATCTCCCGCTGCAGGAACATGAACATGTCGTACAGGGGCACTTTGTAATCGCCGATGCCGCTCAGCACGCTGCCGTACTGGTTCTGGTCCACCGCGTAGGCCACATAAAGGCCCTCGGCAACCTCGTAATCAATGCCGGCAAGCTCGGAC
>CALURJ010000031.1 GCA_944323145.1 Candidatus Gastranaerophilales bacterium | reverse complement strand
CTGTGATACCTGAGATAAGTTACCTCTCGCACCGGAGAATGCCATCATATATACAGGGTTTAATTTATCAAAGTTTTCAACAACCTGTGATGTAAGTTTTGCGGTTGTTTCAGACCAGGTGTCGATAACCTTTGTATATCTTTCAACCTCTGTAATTTCACCTTTAAGGTATCTGTTTGTAGATTTTTCAATTTCCTTTTCGGCCTCTTGAAGCAGCTCTTTTTTTACTTCCGGAACCTGCAAGTCTGCAATAGAAATTGTTGTACCGGATTTTGTAGCATACTTATAGCCAAGGTTTTTAAGGCTGTTAGCCAATTCTGCGGTTTTAGCGCCGCCAAACTCAAGATACATTTGTGAAAGCAAATTGTTCAAACCTTTTTTGTCCATTTGCTTGTTAATGAAATCTATTGTTTTTTTACCATGTGTGTATGTTGTTTCCATTTTATTTATATCCTTTTTCTTTTATTGTCTCAAGTCAATTTTTTGAGTTAAGCCAAAGCATTTCTTACAGCTTCATTGAAGATAATTCTTCCTGCAGTTGTTTCAATTCTTTCGCCGTGTTCATCTCTTACAACGATTTTGTCGTGTAGTTCGATTACACCTACTTCTAGAGCAGAAATTGCATCTTGGAAGTTGTAGAAATATCCTTTAGGTTCCATTTCAGGATTTTTCAGGATTGTTAAATAGTACATACCCAATACCATATCCTGTGTAGGAGTGATAATAGGTTTCCCTGTAGCTGGAGCTAAGATGTTGTTAGTTGCTAACATTAACATCCTAGCTTCTGTTTGAGCTTCAATTGATAATGGGACGTGAACAGCCATTTGGTCACCGTCGAAGTCAGCGTTAAATGCTGTACATACGAGCGGATGTAATTGAATTGCACGACCTTCTACCAATTTCGGCTCAAATGCCTGAATACCTAATCTGTGAAGAGTCGGGGCACGGTTTAATAAAACCGGATGTCCGTCGATTACCTCTTCTAATATATCCCATACAATTGCTTCGGAACGTTCAATTTTCTTTTTAGCTGATTTAATATTTTGAACGTATCCTCTTTCAATCAATTTATTAACAACAAATGGTTTGAACAATTCAATTGCCATTTCTTTTGGCAAGCCGCACTGATTTAATTTCAACTGCGGGCCTACAACGATAACAGAACGGCCGGAGTAGTCAACACGTTTACCTAATAAGTTTTGACGGAAACGACCCTGTTTACCTTCAATAATATTAGATAATGATTTTAAGGCTCTGTTGTTAGGCCCGACAACTGTTCTTCCGCGTCTGCCGTTATCAATCAAAGCATCAACAGCTTCCTGAAGCATACGTTTTTCGTTTCTTACGATAATTTCAGGTGCGCCCATTTCCAAAAGTCTTTGTAAACGGTTGTTTCTGTTGATTACACGTCTGTATAAGTCGTTTAAGTCAGATGTTGCAAAACGTCCGCCGTCCAATTGAACCATCGGTCTTAAATCCGGAGGAGTTACAGGTAGTACATCCATAATCATCCATGTCGGATCTGTTTCTGATGAAATCAATGAATCAAGTAATCTTAAACGTTTGATAAGTTTGCTTTTCTTTTGAACAGAGTTTACAGAGCCTGCAAGTTCTGTTCTGATTTCTTCAGCAAGTTCTTTTGTATTGATTTCAGAAAGAAGTTCTTTAATAGCTTCTGCACCGATACCGACTTTCAGTTCGGAATCTTCATGTTCTGCCATATAGTCTTCGTATTCTTCTTCTGACAATAATTGTAATTTTTTGAATTCACTGTCGGCAGGATCAAGAACAACATAATTATTGAAATAGATTACCTGTTCAAGATCTTTCAAAGTCATATCTAAAAGCAAGCCAAGGTATGATGGGATACCTTTTAAGAACCAGATGTGAGAAACAGGTGCAGCAAGTTTGATGTGCCCCATTCTCTGGCGTCTTACTTTTGAATCAGTAACTTCAACGCCGCAGCGTTCGCAGATAATACCTTTATGTCTTACTCTTTTATATTTACCGCAATAGCATTCCCAGTCTTTAGAAGGTCCGAATATTCTTTCGCAGAAAAGGCCATCCCTTTCCGGTTTTAATGTACGGTAGTTTATTGTTTCCGGTTTAGTAACTTCGCCGTAAGACCATTTGAGTATTCTTTCCGGTGAAGCGATACTAATTCGTATATAGTCAAAATAATCTATGCTTGTTGACATTTATATCTCCTTTATAAATCTTGAGGATTGGAGGGTAGGAGGCTAAGAAGTTTGGCTGTTTTATAGCTTACCTTCTTACCTTCCTATCTCCTTACCTTCTATTATATATCTCCGAATGTAGTCGGTGTTTCAAAGAAATTGATATTTAATAACTCTGAATCCATATCTGAAAGGACTCTTCTTGGAGCAGATTTTCTCAAATCATCCATATCTGTCATTAAATCAACTTCTGTACCGTCTTTTTTCGCTACCGTAATATCCAAACCAATACTTTGTAATTCTCTTACAAGTACTTTGAACGATTCAGGAATACCCGGTCTTGGAATATTGTCGCCTTTAACGATTGCTTCGTATGCTCTGTTACGTCCGTTAACATCATCTGATTTGATTGTTAACATTTCTTGCAGAGTATAAGCAGCACCGTAAGCTTCTAATGCCCAAACTTCCATCTCACCGAATCTTTGACCGCCGAATTGAGCTTTACCACCCAATGGCTGTTGTGTAACAAGTGAGTAAGGACCTGTAGAACGTGCGTGAATTTTGTCGTCTACAAGGTGGACAAGTTTAAGTATGTAAGAAAGACCAACAGCAACAGGTTCATCAAACGGTTCCCCTGTTCTTCCGTCGATAAGTCTTACTTTACCGTCTTCGTTAACCCAATCGCAGCCTGATTCTTTTATACCTTTAAGCAATTCTGCTTTAGTTGCGATTTCTGATTGGTTATCGCCGTATCTTTCATCGAAAGACGGAGTTTCATAGTAGTTACCTGTTAAGTATGCTGCCAAACCTAATAATAATTCGTAAGTCTGTCCAACGTTCATACGAGAAGGTACACCAAGCGGATTTAATACGATATCAACAGGTGTTCCATCAGGCAGGAACGGCATGTCTTCTTTCGGTAATATTCTTGATACGATACCTTTGTTACCGTGACGACCTGAGAGTTTATCACCTACTGATACTTTACGTTTTTGAGCGATATAAACTCTGATTACGGTATTTGCACCCGGCGGTAATTCATCGCCTTTTTCTCTGTCAAATACCTTAACGTCAAGTACGCGGCCGCCTTCACCGTGAGGAACTCTTAATGAGTTATCTTTAACATCTCTTGCTTTTTCAGCAAAAATTGCTCTTAAAAGTTTTTCTTCAGGCGGATGTTCAGATTCGCCTTTCGGTGTAACTTTACCTACCAATATATCGTCAGCATAAACTCTTGCACCGATTCTGACAATACCGCGTTCATCCAAATGTCTTAAAGCATCTTCTGAAACATTCGGAATTTCACGTGTAATTTCTTCCGGTCCGAGTTTTGTCTGTCTTGCGTCTATTTCTAATTTTTCAATGTGAACTGATGTGAAGATGTCATCGTGTACGCATCTTTCAGAAAGCAGGATAGCATCTTCGTAGTTGTAACCTTCCCAAGGCATATACGCAACGATTACGTTTTTACCTAATGAAAGTTCTCCGCAGTTTGTAGAAGCACCGTCAGCGATTACATCGCCTGCCTGAACCTTATCACCTTCGTGTACCAATGGTTTCTGGTTGATACATGTGTCCTGGTTGCTTCTTACATATTTCATTAATTGATAAACATGCGGTTTATTTTGAATATCGCGGATTACAATTTCTTCACCCACAACTCTTTCAACAACGCCGTCGACATCAGATACAATTACCATACCTGAATCTCTTGCAGCACGTTTTTCCATACCTGTACCGACAACCGGTCTTTGTGTAATCAAAAGAGGAACAGATTGACGCTGCATGTTAGAACCCATCAGGGCACGGTTAGCGTCATCGTGTTCAATGAACGGAATTAAAGATGTTGCAACAGAGATAATCTGAATTGGAGATACCCCTACAAAGTCAACTCTTTTTGACTGATCCATCGTGAATTCAGATCTGTAACGAACAGGTACATATTCATCCTTGAATGTTTTATCAGGATTTAACTGAACGTCTGCCGGAGCGCATCTGAATTCTTCGTCTTCGTCAGCTGTCATATAAACAACTTCATCCGTTACTTTTCCGTCTTTAACAACAAAGAACGGAGCTTCAATAAATCCGTAGTCATTAACTTTTGCGTGTGTAGCTAATGAACCGATAAGACCTGCGTTCGGACCTTCCGGAGTTTCAATAGGACAAATACGTCCGTAGTGTGAAGGGTGAATGTCGCGGACTGCGAAACCTGCACGTTCTCTCATTAAACCGCCCGGTCCTAAAGCTGAAATACGTCTTTTGTGTGTCAATTCAGCCAACGGGTTAATCTGGTCCATGAACTGTGACAACTGTGAACTTCCAAAGAATTCTTTTAATGAAGCAACTAAAGGTTTAGTGTTCAATAAGTTCAACGGAGTCAAAGTTTCAGAATCTTGCAGAGTCATTCTTTCTTTAACAATTCTTTCAATTCTTGAAAGACCAACTCTGAACTGGTTCTGAAGCAATTCGCCAACTGAACGTATTCTTCTGTTTCCTAAGTGGTCGATATCATCAACAGTACCTTCATCATAAGTTAAGTTGATTAAGTATTCAATTGATGCAACGATATCCTGAACAGTTAATGTTCTCTGGTTTTTAGGAATGTTCAGATTTAATTTTTTATTTAATTTATAACGACCTACACGTCCGATATCGTATTTCTTTTCATCAAAGAAACGAGCTTCCAAAATAGAACGTCCGCCTGCTGCTGATGCAGGATCGCCGGGTCTTAATTTTTTGTAAACTTCAATTAAAGCATCATCAGTAGTTTCTGTTGTATCTTTATCCAGAGTTTTCTTTAAGAATTCAAAGTGAGTGAATAAAGATTCCATTTCAGAAACTGTTATACCCATAGCTTTTAATAAAGTTGTAGCTAAAATTTTTCTGTTTTTATCGATTTTAACGTAAATAATATCATTTGCGTCTGTTTCAATTTTTAACCATGCTCCGCGATTAGGAATCATAGTTGCGTTATATAAACGTTTTCCGGCAGGGGATACTTCACGTTTGAAGTAAACGCCGGGAGAACGTACAATTTGAGAAACGATAACACGTTCCGCACCGTTAACAATGAAAGTACCTTTGTCAGTCATTGTCGGAATATCGCCGATATATACTTCCTGTTCTTTAATTTCACCGCTGTCACGGTTAACCAGTCTTACCATAACGCGTAATTGTTTTGCATAAGTAGCGTCATGTATTCTTGCTTCTTCAATTGTATACTTTGCATTGTCGAAAGTATAGTTTGGTAAAAAGTGCAATTCTAATCTTCCAGTATAGTCTTTAATAGGTGAAAAAGAAAGCAATTCTTCTTTTAAACCTTCTTTTAAAAACCATTCAAAGGATTTTTTCTGCACTTCAATAAGGTCCGGTAAATCATCCAAGCGAGTATGCGGTATACCCATTGGAGTTACTCTTTCTGCATATTTTGTGTTAGACATTAATTCACCTCGTCTATGTGTACGTACTATATAAAAAATTTTTTAATTTTTGAATTTATATCATGCTTTTCAGCATCTCTAAATGATTATCTAACTTGAGGCTGTAAACCTTTCATTTTACTGAATTTCAGCTTAATGAACTTTAATGTTTCAACTTAATTTTAGGCACAATACACCTAACTTAAATTTAACATGTTCTTAAATCATAATACATCAATTTTCATCGTCAAGAAAATATACTTAATTTTAGAAAAATATGTTAAATTATTGTTACAAATTGTTAGATGCTTGATTTTAACGGGCGGAAAGCTTGATTATATCTGACTTATAGTGTCAAGTCTGTACATGCGGAGTTTACATAGTATTATAATATTTAAAGATGGGGGTTATATGAAAAAATTTGCGATTTTATTATTTATATTAATGTTAGGGAAAGTTTCATTCTGTGCGGATATTCAACCTGTTGAACAGGAAAAAATAATACAGGAAAATGTCCCGTCTTCTATTGTTCTGACAGGAAATCTTGTTTTTGACTGGCTGGATATTTCACAGGTCGAACGTGATGCTGTTATCGAAAAATATAAAAATGAACTTTTTACAGAAGATACTGTTTACAAATATAAAAAGAAAGAATTCAGATCAGAGTACAGCGACTATTTAAAAGATAAGGATTACAAAAGACATTACAGACTTGTAAGCGAAGGCGTTAAGGAAACAGACACTGAAAACCTTTGCGGTTTTTATTATAAAGACAATTTACTTATAAGTTATGCCGTCCAATATAAAAACGATTTAAGAACTGTTTATTACTATGACGCATTGGGAAAACTCAGATATATTGATAAATTTTCTGAAAATTATCCTAATTTCCCTTATATTTCAAAACAATACAGGGCAAACGGAACTTTAGTCAGCGCAATATATTTTATATCTCATGATATGCAGTATATGTATGAAGCGGACAAAGAATTTAAAGGTGCATGGTACAAAGATAAAATGTATGATAGACATGCAAAGCAAACTTTGACACGCACGAACTGGTAAATTACATAATAAACAACAACGGTAAGCGAAACAATATACTTAAAAATGCTCTGTTGGTACAAGAAAGTGGTTCGGTTGTTTTAGCTGCCGATAAATATTTGTTATGTTAATAAATGTAACAAAATACCTCTTTATTGAAATCGGAGTTTCGTAAAACCGTTTATATATGTAAGAGAACTAAAAAGAAGAGAGGCGAGAAAGATGGCTATTTCAAATATTCATGAAACATTATTACTGTATACAAAACAGAAAGCTATGATTAATGATAAATTGTCAACTGTTATGATGGATATGTTGAATTCATCAAAGCAAACAGCAGAAAATCAGGCAAAATATAATGATCAAATTAATGATATTTATTACAACTATTATGAAGACGATCCTGAAACTTATGAATTGTTGACTGAACGCTGTGAGCAGGAACACGAACTTGAATTGGCCAATATAAATTCCTGGGAGCAAGAATTAGAGCTTGAGAAAAATAATCTAGAAACTCAATTGAATGAAATCAATACTTATGAAAGCTCTTGGACTAAATTGCTTCAGACAAATGTCAAAAATGATTTTTCATACGGCGGAGCTCAACAATAAGATTAAATTATATTATTATACAAAAAGCAGTTTTGATACTGCTTTTTTGTTGTATTATAAAAGTATGTTAGAAAATGGTGAAAAATTAGGTGCTTTTATTGTCCCGACGGGCATAGGTGCTTCAATCGGCGGTTATGCAGGTGATGCAAGTCCTTATGCACGTAAATTTGCTAAAATTTCTAAGCTTATTGTTAACCCTAATGTTGTAAATGCGGGCTGCTTTTCAGGTATAACCGATAATATGCTTTATGTTGAAGGGTATTCTCTTGACGAATTTTTCAAAGGAAATATTAATTTATTGCCTTCACAAAATAATAAATTAGGTGTTGTATTTGATAAGGGAATCCCTCAAGATGTTTTAAATGTTCATATAAATACTATTAATGCTATTAAAGCGGTATATGGAATTGATATTTTTGATTATGAATTGACAGAGTGCGAAGTGGGGGTTGAATTTCAGATGGAAGAAAGCGGGATTTCAACAGGAGCTGTCAAAAATATTTATACTTTAAAATCTGCTTGTGAAAAACTTATAAATAAGGGCTGTAATGCTATAGCTATTGTGTGTTTATTTAACGACCCCGAAGAAGATAATCCGGATTATGCCAACGGTTCTGGAACCGATCCTGTTGGCGGTGTTGAGGCCGTTTTATCGCATTATATTTCAAAAGAGCTATGTATTCCCTGTGCGCATTCTCCGGCATTTAGGGATTATCAAATATATTCTGATTTGGTTGACGGGCGTGCTGCTTCTGAATATATTACACCTACTTTTCTTCCTTGTATTCTTATAGGGTTAAATAATGCCCCTATGCTCGTAAAAGAAGGCGGTATAAGTATAGATAATCTGGATTATCTTGTTATGCCGTATGATTCTTTGGGATCTGTCCCAGTTTTTGAGTGTGTAAAAAGAGGGATAAAAGTTTTTGCAGTAAAAGAGAATGTAACAGCATTAAATGTTACTCCTAAAAAAATTAGTGATAAAATTATTGAAATGCCTGATTACGAAACTTGTTTGAAATACATTAAAGGTTTACAACTTCAGGAAGTTCATTAATTTTATAGAATATTTCAGATGCAGTTTTGAAATTTTCAGGATTTGAGCTGACATAAAATTTTTCGTATTCAAATTTGTTGTTTAAAAGACCTGATTTTGTTAAATCTTCTTTTATGTTTTTTGCAAAATATAATGACGGGTCAATAAATTTTGTCTCCGGCATAAATTTTTTCAATACATTTATCAAATAAGGATAATGCGTGCAGGCGAGAACAATTTTGTCTGGTTCAAAACCTTTCATAATATCAAGGATTTCCTCTACCTGCATAATGCTTTGAGGCTGGGTAATTCTATGTTCTTCAACAATTCTTACCCAATTTGGAGCGGCTAGTTCAAAGATTTGCATCTCTTTATTGTATTTTGCAATTTCTCTCGAGTAGCTGTGTGAATTTATAGTTGCCGGAGTTGCAATTACACCTAATTTTTTTACCCCTTCCAGTTTTGCAATGGTTGAACAAACTGATTGTATTATCGGGTAGATTTTAAAGTTGTAATTATCCTTTAATTTTTCATAAGTAATGGCTGATGTAGTGTTGCAGGCCATTACAACAGCTTTTGCATTTTTACTTTCGAAAAATCTGAAAATTTTATCGGCAAATTCAATCAGTTGTTCTCCTGTTTTTTCACCGTAAGGCATATTTTTTGTATCGCCGAAATAAAGGTAATTTTCATCAGGCATAAGTTTTTTTACTTTCTCAAAAACAGTAAGTCCGCCTACACCTGAATCAAAAAATGCTATTGGTCTTTTATTATTTATATTGTTTAAAATAGTTTTGTACTCCGTCTGCTATTGCTTTTGCTGTTGCCTGCTTACGTTTTTCTCCAACCAGCTGAGATCTTTCGCTGCTATTTGAAATAAATCCGATTTCGACTAAAATTGCAGGTGATGTAGTATGATTTATAACATAAAATTTAGATTTAAACAATCCGCGATTTGGTGATTGTACGGCACTTGCAAGTGATGAATGAACAGTTTGAGCAAGAGCTATACTTTCCTGATGGTAATAGTGTGTTTCAACTCCCGTAATTTCCGGTCTTACACTTGAGTTTACGTGAATGCTTACAAAAATATCGGGGCTGGCGTTTTCGCTTATTGCAACTCTGTCCTGAAGTGAAACATAAGTATCATCATCTCTTGTCATAACAACGCTGTAGCCTTTTTGTTTAAGAAGTTTTTCAACACGTTTTGCGACATCAAGAGTTATATCTTTTTCATTTATTCCGCCGCCTATTGCTCCTACATCCTTGCCGCCATGCCCTGCGTCAATAACTACTTTCTTATTTTTATCGGGATGCTCAGTAGGGACTGTCGGATTTAAAATTATTGAAGGTACTTGATTTTCTGCTTTCTTTTTAGATTCTTTTATTTTTACTTTTATACTTCTCCCGTCAGCGCCTAGGTAAGTACTTACAACAGCATCCTGCTGTACAGGTATTGTAAGTTTTAAGCCTATTTTGGGCATCAGGTCAATAAAAGAATTTTCAAACATTGTGCCTTTATATGCAGCTTTAAAATTCTCATCGTTGTATTTTGAAACATTATACAGGTAGAGAATGATTTTGTCGTTATACCGGTCAAGCCCGTGAACAACGGGAGAGTCAAATTTTAAAATCATTGATTCTGTTAATGAATCGATTTTTTCTTTGTTATAAGCTATGGCATTGCTTGATGTATTGTAAAGTGTGGAATTGTTTGTTTTTTGGTAATTTGCCATTATTAAAGACTGGTTATCGCTTGAATATATAGGGATATAATCTTGTACCGCATCGGTTGTTATTACTATTCTTGCTTTATTCACGGAAAATTGGCCGATTTTTACGGTTTCTGTTTCGCTTATACGGTATTCTTTGTTTCTTATTCTCATATCAACAAGCGTATTGGGCAAATCATAAATAATTCTTGTAGGATTAGAAAGAATCATAGGTCTTTCAATAGAAACAGAACCGAAACCGTTTAATAATACCATGTTTGGTTTAGGGGTTATATTGTTCAAATAATATTTTGTATTAAGTTTTAACTCTTTCCTCTCGAATATTTGTTCTGCCTGCTCGTTAAATGCGTCTTGTATCTGTCCTACAATGCTGTCACTCGGTTTTTCAGCAGGCATAGATATTGTCATATATTCATAAAAATCACTGGATGAGGAATGTTCATCGCGGTATGTATTAAGAAAGTACTCATTATCACACATTTCATTATCTTGTAATTTAATAATGATGTTATTTTTAAGTCTTAAAAATTTTATTTTGTCCGGATTAAATCCGTTGTCGTAATACATTACAACTCTGACAACATCGGGATTTGTTGAAAATTGATTGATTTTAACTTCTTTAATGGGGCCTGTTTTAAATATCCAATCTTGTTTCGGGAATGTAATTATAGAAGAATTTATGTCAAAATAAACCCTTGACGGGTTTTGCATTTTAACAAGTTTAATCTCTGGTAAAACGCTGCCGGATTGAGTATCCTGACCTGAAAGTACAATGATGGAATTCGATGTATCAAAATTCGCATCGGTAAATCTGTATAACTCTGCTGCACAAGCTTGCCGGACAAATGTAAATAAACAAATGACAATTATTGATAGTAATATAAAAATTTTTTTCATAAATTCAATCTCACTCATTATTATATAACGAGTAAGTTAAGCTATCAAATTGTAACAATTTATTATTCATCAAGCATGTGATACATAATAGCTATATAAATAGCATTTGCTCTGTTTTTTGCCTCAAGTTTTCTGATTATTGAGCTTATATGTGCTTTAACAGTGTGTGTGCTGATAAAGATAAGCTTTCCTATTTGTGTATAACCATAGCCTTGAGTAATAAGTTTAAGAACAGTTTTCTCTCTTTGTGTTAATTTTTCCATATATATACCTCTCATATGTGAGGATAACACACCTTATTTAAAAAACATTAATTTTATTGCCGTTTTTTGATTTCTATAAAAAACTTGAAAAAAAATATTTTTTTGTTAATATAAAAGTTGCCGGTAATCAGCAAGTTTTATATTAAAATTTGCGCCCGTAGCTCAGCTGGATAGAGCGTTTGGCTACGAACCAAAAGGTCGGGAGTTCGAATCTCTTCGGGCGTAAGGTTTAAAAGAAAAAAGACATTAATTTATTAATGTCTTTTTTTATTGAATAAAATCAGCATTCGTAAAAAACAAGAGTGTCGCCGGTTTTTATTTCTGTATCACCATTCGGAACAAACGCTTCATTATCTCTTTTAATAAGGGCTATAAGGAAATTTTTTGGACATTCGATTGTATTAATCTTTTTATTGGCCCATTCATGACCGTCATCTACAACTGCTTCACAAAGTTTTATATCATTTTCTGCTTTTGCAACAGTTGTTCCCAACAAAACTTCATCTCCTGTCAATAATCTGGTACTTCCTTTCGGAACAATTTTTTCATTATTTCTGTTTATAACGAGTATAAGAGTGTTAGCACTCATATTGATATCTTTCAGCATACATCCGTTCCAAGGGTGTGATTCTTCTATTACAATTTTGTTTAGAGCAATTGCGGATTCCTGCTGATAATCATTGAAAGTCTTTCGTACATCGGAAAATCTGTCTATCATTGAATCCCGTTTTGCAATGACCGGAAGCATTGAACCTTGAATTGCTACGGATAAAAGAGCCACAACAAAAACTATATGAAACAGGTCATATTTCAGGCTTGAACTTTCGGCAACAGCCATAATCGCAAAAACGATTGATGCAGCTCCGCGTAAACCGGCCCAGGAAATAAATGATATTTGATTCCATGGAGCCTTGAATGGCAGCATTATTGCTGAAACAGCAAGAGGACGCGCAATAAAAGATAAAAATATTGTTATTAATACTGCAGGTACGAGTATTTCCGGAATTTTATGCGGGAATGAGAGAAATCCTATTAAGAAAAAGATGATAACTTGAGATAATGCTGTAATCCCGTCGAAAAAGTATATAAGATTAATCTTATTTCTTATTTCACTGTTTCCTAGAGTTATCCCCGTTATATATACGCTTAAGTAACCGTTACCGCCTAATAAATCCGGGATGGAAAAAGATGCCAGAGCAATCGCAACCATAAATATGGTATCTGTTCCTTCCGTTAAAAGCCTTGTTCTCTTAAATATAAATATTGCGCCGTATGCAATTACAATTCCGAAGAAAATTCCGAAGATAAGCTGCTTAAAAAGCAACGGAGTTAATGACGCAGCACTTCCTCCTTGGAGAAGTAAAATTCCGAGCATTGTAAGCATATAGGCAAAAGGATCGTTGCTTCCACTTTCCATCTCTAATATAGGAGCAGTATTATATTTTAAATTTAGTCTTTTAGAACGAAGAATTGAAAACACTGAAGCAGCATCAGTAGAGCTTATAATTGCACCAATTAAAAAACTTTCTGCAAACGGAATTTTTAAACCTATATAACAAAAAGCAGCGGTAAATATTGCAGTAAAAACAGTTCCCAGTGATGACAAAAGTATTGCCTGAATTGTAACTTTTTTATCATCTGATTTTTTAGTGCAAAATCCTCCGTAAAAAATTATAAAAAGCAGACCTATAGAACAAAGTTTTGAAGTAAGTTCATAATCATCAAATGATATTTTAAAAATTCCGTCTGAACCGAATAAAACTCCTAAAAACATGAAAAGAACAAGGGCAGGCATTCCCAGTTTGTTTGAAAATTTATTGGTTATTATGCAGGAGAATATTACAACTGCGCAAAAAAATATAATAACTGACATCATAAACTCCAAATTATTTTTGTATTATATCATAAAATTATAATAAATAGGAACTTTTTATGTTATTATTATTTAGGAGGTTATCGTTGAATGTATACAATTAAAGAAGTAGCAGAAAAGATGGAAATTTCTGAGCATACCATACGATTTTGGGCAAAGAGCGGACTTTTCCCGTTTATTAAACGCAGTGACCGTAATATAAGATTGTTTGACGATAATGACCTTGAATGGGTAAGAATTGTAAAATGTCTTCGTGTTGTAGGAGTTGAGAGTAAGTCGGTAAAGAAATATGTTGATTTATGTGTTTTGGGAGATTCTACTATACAGGAACGATATAACATTATCACCGATACTAAAGCAAAAACAAAAAATCGGATTAAAGAGTTAACAGAGCAGTTGGCTCTACTTGAATATAAAGAAAAATTCTATCAAAATATTATAAAAAATAATTTGCAGGATTCTTGGAATCCTATGAACAAGTTGCAGAAAGAGAAAAAAAGAAAGGCAATATAAAATTTTTATAAAAAGGTTGCAATTTAAAATTTAGCATTACATAATGAGTTGTAAAGTGATTTTAAATATCGCGGGATGGAGCAGTCTGGTAGCTCGTCGGGCTCATAACCCGAAGGTCGTTGGTTCAAATCCAGCTCCCGCAACCAAGTAAAAAGCAATAGAGATAAGAATTTAATATCCTTATCTCTATTTTTTAATTTTTGTAGTTTTTTGTCCAGGTTGATTTGTACGGCTAGATAGATTATTTTGGTAAAGCAGGCTTTGTGTGGGCGTTTTCGGGTCGGAAAAATTAAGTGTTCCCAAAAAATCAATGTAATTTTACGTCCAGATTGATTTGTACGGATAGATTGATATTTATCATTGAACAGACATTGCAGGAATTTGATTTTTTTGAACTAATAGGGGTGTGTTTCAAATATATCTTGATTTTT
>CALURJ010000030.1 GCA_944323145.1 Candidatus Gastranaerophilales bacterium | reverse complement strand
TTCTTTTAAATTTCTTCCCATTTAATCATCTTTCATTTAATTATTTAAACTGTGAATAGGTGCAGGAATTCTTCCGCCTCTTCGGACAAAACCTTTTGAGGATAAACTATTAACCTGCATTATCGGAGCTTTTCCAAGTAATCCTCCGTAAACTACTTCATCTCCTATATTCTTTCCCACAACCGGGATAATTCTAACAGCTGTTGTCTTTTTATTAATCATTCCTATAGCCATTTCATCGGCAATAATTCCGGCAACGGTTTCAACCGGAGTATCTCCCGGGATTGCAATCATATCAAGACCTACAGAGCAAACCGAAGTCATAGCCTCTAATTTGTCAAAGGTCAAATAACATTTTGATGCAGCTTCAATCATTCCCGCATCTTCAGAAACAGGGATGAATGCACCGGATAAACCGCCCACATGCGAACTTGCCATAATTCCGCCTTTTTTAACCGCGTCATTCAGCATTGCAAGCGCAGCCGTTGTTCCATGCGCTCCTGCATGCTCTAAACCCATTGCCTGGAAAATTCCCGCAACACTGTCACCCTCAGCGGGAGTAGGTGCAAGAGAAAGGTCAATCACTCCGAAAGGTACATTTAATTTTTCAGCAAGTTTTCTTCCCACAAGTTCACCGGTTGTCGTAATTTTATACGCAATATGTTTTATTTTATTTGCAAGTTCGCTCATATCAGCATGTTTATCAAGTGCATCAATAGCAGCTCTGACAACCCCAGGGCCTGAAACACCAACATTCAACGCACATTCCGGCTCACCAATTCCGCAAAAAGCTCCTGCCATAAAAGGATTGTCACCGGGTGAATTACAAAATACAACAAGCTTTGCTGCTGCAAGTCCATCGCAATCCTTTGTTAACTCGGCAGATTTTTTAATAGTTTCCGCCATTTTTAAAACAGCATCCATGTTAATTCCGGCCTTTGAAGATGCTACATTGACGGATGAGCATAATCTTTCGGTCTGCGAAAGAGCTTCGGGAATACTTTCAATCAAGAGTTTGTCCCCTCTTGTCATCCCTTTTTCAACAAGTGCCGAAAAACCGCCGACAAAATTAACGCCAACATCTTTAGCAGCCCTATCAAGAATTTTTGCAATTTTTACATAATCCGGATTTTTGCAAGATTCCCCAACAAGGGATACAGGTGTGACGGAAATTCTCTTATTTACAATTGGGATAGAATAATCATTTTCAAACTCATTTGCATACTCAACAAGATGTTTTGCATAAGACGTTATTTTATTATAAATTTTTTCACAGACCGCATCAATATCAGAGTCCATGCAGTCTCTTAAACTTATTGCCATAGTAACCGTTCTGATATCAAGGTTATACAGCTTTATCATATTTATAGTTTCTAAAATTCCGGTTGTATCTATCATAAATGTTGTATCCCGCTAAAGAAAATATCTGTAATATCAAGTTTTTTAACTTTCAGACGCATTTCAACACGTCTGCTTTTATTGTAATCTTCCTTACCATCGGTCAAGATTGGTTCAGAATAACTTTTACCCTCGACCACAAGTATTTTTTTCAACTTTTGGTTGTACTGCTTATCGATATCGGTATTAAACATATAAGCAGCCACAGAATTTGCCCTCTGCAAGCTCAATTCCATATTTTTTAAATATTGTATATCAGGATCTTTAATCCCTGAAAAAGACTGGCTGTCCGTATGCCCCTGTATAATAATATTTTCAATTTCACTAATCAATTCTTCCTTAGAAAAAATAGTGTTTATATAAATAGGAACGAGTTTATTCAGATATTCCTTTCCTTTAGGCGAAAGGTTGTAACTTCCGACTTCAAAAAGCTCCAAATCGGAAATTTTAATATCTCCCGTCATAGGATCGACTTCCGCATCAATGTTTTCTTTTTTGAGGTTTTCGATTAGCTCTTTATTAACTTCAATCTGGTGTCTTTTCTGGTCTAATGACTGTTGAGTAAAACCCGTCATTGCAAGGACAAACAGAGTCATAAAAATAATTGCCAGACCGAGGAGCAAGTCTGCCATTGTCGTCCAGAATATATTGTTATCGCCTTCTGACTGAGAAGATTTTCTGAGCATTAAAGCCATAATAGTCTCCCCCGATTAGAACAAATCGTCAACATCATCCCCTCCGCTTTTTCTAGCAACTTCTTTCATATTCTTATTCATCTGGTTTATACCAAAAATCAAATTTTCAAGATATGGAACAAGATTGCTTGCAATACCTGAGTTCAATGCAACTTTAAATTGTTGTGGCATTGCAGTAATCAAGTTTGAAATTGAATTATTCTGAATTTTTGTTTCTTTAAGAAGTTCAAGCAGGAATTTTTCCGAGGAAATATTATCAAACAATTTCCCCATTATATCTTCACAAGCGGAAAGAGGTCTTTTGCATAAAAGCTGAAATGAAACTCTTTCAAACATCAAAAACACAAGAGAAGAACCAACCGCAATAACTGATACTAAAGCCGCTGTCTGCATGCTTGACATCAAGCCGGCAACTGATGCAATAGTTTTTTCCTGAGAAGAAAAATCGATTTTACCGAAAGCAATAGCAATGTTCAAAAACGTAAACAAAGGCCCGAAACCTGTAAGTATTGTCGGAACGGTCTGCAACAATTTGTTATTAAATTTTGAAGTAACAAGAGTTTCTTCATTGAAAAAATACAACGGATCAACTGTTGTCTGAATATTTTGAACAGTCGAAGAAACTTCCTTGTATGTTAAATCATTGTTCCTTCCTTTGAGAGCGACCGATTCGGAGAAAACAAGAGTATTTTTGAATTCGAGCCAGAATGCAGATACATAAGGGTTAACACTCATCCACTCATCAATTTCCTTAAACCTGAAATTCAAATCTGTCTTTTTGAATCTTGAAATAAAAGCCAAAAATATTTTCAAATTTCTGTTTACGAAAATATAATTTTTCATACAGTAAATAAGCGAAAACAAAAAAGTAAATAATACAATCAGGATTGGAATATCGGTAAATATGTGTACTAAATTCATAATCTCTCCATCATCTTCTCTTATTTGGATTATAGCATAATCTTTGGAATAAGGCAAAACATTAATAGATTTCTCCCTCCTGACCATGGAAGGCTTTTTCATTCATGATTATTTGGACGGGCTAAAAAGAAAAACCCGCATATTTTCAATGCGGGATAGGAATGAAAGTAAGTATACCGCATGCACGGTACACTTATTTTTCTGAATAAAGTCTATTTTATCTTTGCCTCTAATTTTTCTATACGGGCTTCAAGTTCGTTAATACGTTTTTCCTGTGCCTGATATTTTTCATCAAGTTCCTTGATTGCATTTATCATCGCAAAGAACATATCTTCAAAACGTATTGTCAAAAAGCCGTCAACGCCTTTTTTCACAGCATCAGGAAAGACTTTTCGCAAATCCTGAGCGATTACACCGACATGAGGTATTTTTTTCTCATCCTTTTTAAAGGTATAGTTAAATACTTTTAATTGTTTTATTTTTTCTAAGCCTGATGTGTTTTCTTTGCCTACGTATTTCAATCGGCGGTCAGATACAACATTTCCACTTAAATAACCAGGATTACCGGCAGCATCATTACTATATGGCGAATTACCAGCAACCCATTTAAGAATTTTCCAATGAGCCCCTGCACCACCTCCATCTAGATAACTTGAAACCAATCTCGTATCACTATAATTTCCAGCTAACGAAACTACATAGCCTCTAACAACCAATGTCCCATTTACTACAACAGCCGAGCCATGATTTCTATCATTATATATTTCTAAAGGTGCAGTACCTCCTGTAAGGTTTGCTTGATCTTTCAATGTCGGAGCTCCGCCGATATAGATTACCTCATCAGCTTCTGAATTGTATGCACCGCTAGAACCGATACATATTTGTTTTGAGCCGCTTTTACCACTTGCATTGGAACATGCACTTGTGCCTATAGCTATACTATTATTACTCTCGGCTCTTGCACCGCTACCTATTGCTATAGAATTGCTGCCTGTCGAAATTGCACTGTCACCTAAATATGAAGTATTACCACCTATTGCGATAGAATTACTGCCTCTAGCTTTGGCATTTGGACCTAAAGCCAAAGAACCTCCACCACTAGACTCTGTATTATAGCCTAATGATGTTGAATAAATATTACTTGCCTCTGAATTATAACCAATGGCTATTGAATCAGCTGAGCTTGCAATACTCCCATAACCGACTGCTACTGAGTAAGTATGACTGGCTGTGGAGTTATAGCCCAATGCTGTTGAACCGGTGCCGCTTGCTTCTGTATCATATCCTACGGCTGCAGAATTTTGACCGCTTGCCTTTGAATTATAACCTAATGCCATTGAAGTTAAGTTATTTGCTGTTGCGCCGCTACCCAAAGCTATCGAATAATTGCCGCTTGCTTCCGAATCATTACCTATAGACACCGAATAAGAATTACTTAAAGTTTCACCACCGCCTATGGCAATACCATACCCATTAGTTATAGCAGAGTGACCTATTGCTATGGAATCAGTTGCATCTGACTGGGTATTGGCACCTGTTCCAATTGCTATGGAACTATTAGCCCGAGATATAGCATTATGTCCTAGCGCTATACCAGCTGTATAACTTGTTGATGCCCCGCTGCCTATCGCGATTGCTCCATCTGCTGTTGCCTGTGCAGAAGAACCTGTTGCAGCAGGAATGCCGCCTATAGCTATTGACGCATACCCGCTTGCCGTTGACCCAAAGCCTATGGCTGTTGCATTACTGTTTGTCGCCGAGGCATTGACTCCGACTACTGTTGAATTATCTTGTGCTACACTGGTATTTCGTCCAATAGCTACCGAATTTTCAACAAGACTACCGCTTGCTAAACTACCGAGTAACAAGCCGTTATTTTCAAAACGTAAACTGCCTAAACTTGTTCCACTATTCTTGAATAAAATATGATTTTTACCATCACCGGCATTGATAATTAATCTGGATGCATCATCAGTTGATTTAACTTCTTCTTGACCAATCATAGCAACCTGTGCGTCGCCTAAACCGTAATACGCATCAGAACCATTAGTCGCCCAACTCCAAGGTGATGACTGATCAAGTTTATTTCTCGTAGTCATTACAGGTGCCATGGCTGCCATAATGATACTCAATATTAGCATAACAACCATCATCTCGGCTAATGTAAAGCCAAAATGTTTGAAATTAAATCCTCTTAAATCCCCAAAACTCCTGTCAGGAGTACCTAAAGCGTCCACACAATGACGGTGCGCAGACGCAAAAATATCAATGTTTTTCATTGAATTACCTCTTTTGTTTATTCTATAACATTCCTCAAATATAATTATAAACTATATTCCGATATTTTTCAACAGTTTAATAAAATTTCATTATAAGTTTTAAAATGAGCTTTACAAACTTCTTTCAATTTTTCTTTGCCATATTTTTTCACAAACTCCATGGCGTCAGCTTTTACAAGATTTGAGCAGCCTTTTTGAAATTTTATGCCGTAAGTATTTTCCATAGACTGAATTTTTTGTACAAATCCTGCGCGTGCAAGTACTGATGCGGCCGCAACCGCAATATCGCTTTCAGCCTTACACATCTGCTCCAGCCTTATGCTTCTGCCGTTTTTCATCAAAGCGGATTTAATCAAAGCTTCATCCCCAAATTTATCTGACAGAGCGTATTCGCAAGTATTGCTGTTTAAAATATTTTCTATTGCACGTGCATGTCCCCATGCCAGAAGTTTATTCAAATTCCCGATATTTGAATACAGCTCATTATACTTTGCATTGGATATCATAATAACAGAGTGGGGCGCATGTGATTTTATCTCAACTGACAGAGATAACATTTTTTTATCAGTAAGTTTTTTACTGTCCTTTATGCCCAAACTTCTAAATAATTCCGCATTTTTTTCGTCGACAAGAACTCCTGCTATAACAAGCGGGCCGAAAAAATCTCCCTTGCCTGATTCATCTGTTCCGATATGCGCAATATATCCCGTCATAATCCCCTCTCATATTAATGCAATGTTTCCGGAACAGCCATCGGTATAGGTGCCGAAACGGGTTTCTGTGGTATAACTGCAGGTTTTGGCACCGACGCAGGTTTTGCAGTAAGCGGAAGCGGCTGTGTCTGTTTTACCGGTTCGGATTTTTTCTCTGCACTGTTATTGTTAATTGTTTTCACTACATTTTGAACAGCTTCCTGAGCCGTCTGTGCGGACTGTTCATCCAAAGGAGCCGTATTATCCTGCTTTTGAACATTTTCCTGTTCCTTCTGTTCTTCATCGCCTATAATTTTAACATTTGAACCTGCAGCAAAAGGCATTAATTTTACTTCGGGATAATTAAATTCAGCTTTTCCGTAAGGCTCTGTTGCAACCTTCATCATATCTTTCCAGATTAAAGCAGGAACAGTTCCGCCCTGAACACCTTTGTTCATAACCGTATTATCGTCATTGCCGACCCATACTCCGGCAGCAATATTAGGAGTATAGCCTACAAAATATGCGTCTTTATTATCATCCGTTGTTCCGGTTTTTCCGGCAGCAGGTTTTCCGATATTTGCAGCTCTTCCTGTTCCGTTTGTTATAACTGTTCTCATCATTGCAGTCATTTCAGCAGCCGTATTCAGGCTCAGCTGATGTGAAATTTTTGTTTTCGGTGCCCTGTAAACAACTTTACCGCGGGAAGTTTCAACCCTTTCAACAGAATAAGGCTGAACTACATAACCACCGTTTGCAAAAGCTCCGTATGCCCTTGTAAATTCAAAGAGTTTAACACCATTTGAGCCGAGCGCAATTGTATAATCATATTCAAGAGGAGTTTCAATCCCTAAAACTCTTGCAACCTGAATAACCGAACGAATTCCTACTTCTTTAATCAATCTGGCCGCACAAACATTTGAAGATACCATTAATGCGGTATAAACAGGGATGTTTCCTCTGTATTTATTCCCATAGTTATGAGGAGACCACTGGCCGATTGTAATCGGTCTGTCTTCTATCATATCATTAGGGTTTATACCTTTTTCCATAGCTGCTGCATAAACTATGGGTTTAAATGCTGAACCCGGAGGTCTTACAGCCTGTGTAACCCTGTCATACTGACTTTTTGTATAATCTTTGCCGCCGGAATAAACAAGTATTTTACCGTCAACAGGGCTGTATGCAAATACGGCAGCCTGATTGTTATCCCCTCTTAAGCCCCAGTTGATAAGGTTTTTTCTAATAGCTTCATCAGCCGCCTTTTGAGCTTTATAATCAAGGGTTGTCACAACCTTATAACCGCCCTGAGAAATTTCAGCCTCGTCAAATCCTAAACTTTCAAGCTCTTTCAAAACATAATCACAGAAATAAGGAGCTTTATTTGTTGTATAGAATTGCGGGACTTTTGCAAGATGAAGTTTTTCTTCCTTTGCCGCCTCATATTCATCTTTTGTTATATAGCGCATTTTAAACATACGCATAAGAACCTGATTACGCCTTTGTATTGCAAGATCCATATTATTGAAAGGGTTATAAACAGAAGGGGCCTGAGGCAGACCGGCAATTAATGCCAGTTCCGAAAGATTACAGTCTTTTAAATGCTTATCAAAATAAATCTGTGCCGCAGCCTCAACACCATAAGCACCCGCACCGAGATAAACATTGTTCATATACATTTCCAAAATCTGATCTTTTGAAATTGTTTTTTCAATTCTTGCAGCAATAAACAATTCTTTTAATTTTCTGTCAAAGGTTCTCTCATTATTTAAAAACAAAACTCTTGCAAGCTGCTGTGTAATTGTACTTGCGCCCTGTACAACACGACCCGCAAGGACATTTTGAACCATAGAACGTGCCAGCCCGGTCAAGTCATATCCATGGTGGCGGTAAAAATTTTTATCTTCAGTTGCTATCAAAGCTTTTTTAAAATTGTCGGGAATATCTTTAAGCTCTATTTTTTCATAAGTATAAGCCGTAAAAGTTTTTATTATCTCATCGTCAGAGGAGTAAATTTTCGTAACAATATTCGGCTTAAATTGCTCTAAATTGTTAATCGGCGGAAGAGAAGACAAATATAATTCAAGTGATGCAACCCCTGCTAACAGACAGGCACAGCACATTATAAAAATAAATTTAACAGTTGAAAAAAAACCGCCGTTTTTTTTAGATTTCTTTGATATATTTGATTTTGCCATTTCTTTTGCTTTTGAATTTCTGTTTACATAGTATTTTGTCATTAATACTCCCTCATCAACTTCCTAATTCTATTATAAAATAATTTTATTGGCAAATATAATGTGTTATTATAGAATTATGTTTGATTTTTTGTTTGTAATAATAAACGAAATCCGTTCTTACTTTGTACCTGAAAAAGTAGCTTATGAAATAACAGGTGAATGCAAAAAATGCGGGAAATGCTGTAATTATATGTACAGTTACGACACATATACGGAAAAAGAATTTAAAATAATGCAGTTTCTTTTTCCGGCATACAAAAGATTTTATATAAAAGGTAAAGATGAGAAAGGAAACCTTATTTTTGCCTGCAAACTTGTAACAAAAGACGGTTTATGTTCTGATTATGAACACAGACTCCCGATGTGCAGAAAATACCCCGCCAAAAGAATATTTTATCCTGGTAAATTACATGAAGGCTGCGGGTACAAGGTTAATATAAAAAGTTTTGAGGATTATTTAAAATAAATTTTTATTACTCATCAATTAAGTTAAAATCTTCTCCCAGATTTTCCTCTATATGCGCAAATAATTCAGCCACACTCCAGTTTAACCCGTTTGCAATCTTTTTCAATGCAACAATACCGCATTCACTCTGTACTTGTTCTATCCTTGAAAGAGTCGAACGCGGAATATCATTTTCATAAGCGAACATACACAAATTTTTATTTGTATATTGTTTCTCAAACTCCTTATAATAGCTCCTATAGCTTTGTAATATTCTTTTTCCTTATCTCTCATATTTAAATGTAAAAAATCAATTTCCCGACTTAACATTTTGTTCCATATTCGGGATTATAAAAGTATAATTTTTCATATGTATCCCATTTTTGGGATGAAAAGAAAAAAATTATGTTCTATATACTCAAACTAAAAAAAATTATAGCCAAACTTTTGACTTGTTGGATTTTATCCGAAAAAGTAAGAAAAAATGCAAGAAATTTTTTATTCTATTTCTCATTTACTGATTTTATAAAATTTAAACGCCAAAATTTTTATATTGTGTCGTTAGGGTACAACTGTATGCCAAGAGTACTTACAACAGCACTCAGACTTAAACCGAGAAAAATATACGGGGAAAAAACTTGTCCTTTTGATTTGAGTTTAAATTTTGATATTAACAAAATTGCAGAGTTAATTAACAATGATTTTCAAAACTTTTTTGATAATTTAGCATTCAACAACAATACAAAAAAGTGGGAAAATAAATACTTAAATTCAATATATATTCATGATTCAAAATTAGACAGAAAACAATTTGTTTTACGATATAAAAAAAGAATAGCCAATTTCCTTAACATCATGAAATCAGAAAAGATTGTATATTTTATTTTTCACCCATATGATAAAAAAAATCCAGATAAATCAGAAATTTTAAATTTATATAATACATTAACCGCCAAAAGACAGAAAAAACCGTTTAAACTAATAATCATTAATAATAAATTTATTAATAAAATAGACAGAGATAATCTTACTCAGATTATTGAAGATTTTAGTACCGAAATCCCTGACTGGGCTAAAAATATCATAGATGACTATGGACAATTCAACAATAATTATACAAAATTCCGCAAAGAAACAGGCGCTAAACTAAAACAAATCATACATAATTAAAATACATCCGTCTTAATCGGATTTTTAAATTTAGTAATATTGCCCTGAAAGAGAAGTTTGACAGTTCCAACAGAACCGTTTCTGTGTTTTGCAATGATAACTTCTGATTCTCCTTTGCTTGCCGCTTTTGCAGCAATATCTTCCTCGCCGTCCTCAGTTTTTCTGTAATACTCATCACGATAAATAAACATTACAATATCCGCATCCTGCTCAATAGAACCTGATTCTCTCAAATCCGAAAGCATAGGACGCTTATCGGTTCTGGATTCAACGGCACGCGACAACTGTGACAGAGCAATAACAGGAACATCCAATTCCTTGGCAAGAATTTTCAACCCCCTTGAAATTGCCGATATCTGCTGCATTCTGTCTTCCCTTCCGGAACTTTCCATTAATTGCAGATAGTCTATTAAGACAAGCCCGAGATTTTTCTCTTCCATTTTTAATCTTCTGCATTTTGCACGAATATCGGTAATTGTACAGCCCGATGTATCGTCAATATAAATCGGGGCCTGAGCAAAAGCATTCATGGCCGTTGCAAGCTTTTCCCAGTCTTTGCTCTGCATGTTTCCGGTTTTTACCCTTTGAGAATCAATCTCTGCTTCTGAACATAACATACGCTGCATCAATTGATCCTTTGACATTTCAAGAGAAAATACAGCAACCGGAACTTTAGCCTTCAATGCGACATTTTGCGCAATATTCAATGCAAGCGCTGTTTTTCCCATAGCGGGACGGGCAGCAAGAATTATCAAATCAGATTTTTGCAAGCCGTTCAATATTGCATCAAGCTCGTAAAAACCTGTAGGTACACCCGTTAACTCATCTTTGTGTTCATAACGGTATTCAATCTTTTCATAAGTATTTAAAACAAGATCTTTTACATGAACCAAATCCGATGTTGCTTTTTTAGAAGCAATATCAAAAATAAGTTTTTCTGCATTATCAAGAGATTGGTCTATCGGATTTACGTCATAACCGAATGAAACAATTTCGGAACCTGCATTAATGAGTGCCCTTTTAATAGCCTTTTCCTGCACAATTTTTGCATAATAATCAATATTTGATGTCGTAATAGTTTTGTAGCACAAATCGTTTACAAAAGCACGGCCGCCGATTGTTTCCAATTTTGAATTGTAGCTTAACACATCTGAAACGGAAACAATATCAATCCTTTCATTTGAATTGAATAATTGGAGCATGGCATCATAAATATATCTGTGAGCCGGTTTATAAAAACTTTCCGGTTTCAAAACCTCAACAACTTTTGTAATTACATTAGGGTTAACCAGAATTGCGCCCAAAACGGCTTCTTCCGCCTCAATGTTCTGCGGGAGCATTCCAAAATTATTTTCTTTTTCCTTTACAGCCATGCTTTTATTTTCTCCTGTTGCTACATGATATTACATAAAAAGTGAAAAATAAATTTTCATGTAAAATTTTGTTGACAAAAAAAATTTATAAAACAAAATCAAATATATGATTAAAACTATTTTGAATTTCAAAGCATTTTTATTGAGTATAAAGTCAAATACACACGAAAAAATCGGAAAAATTCTTTTAAGAAATGCCCTGAAAATTGCAACAGCCGAATCCTGTACCGGCGGGCTTATAAGTTCAAGACTTACGGATGTTGCGGGCAGCTCCGCTTATATCCATGCAAATTTTATAACTTATTCAAACGAAGCAAAAGTACGAATTTTAAATGTATCTCCTCAAACTCTGGCTGAATACGGAGCAGTAAGTGCCGAATGCGCAAGAGAAATGGCAGAAGGCCTTTTAAAACTTACGGGAAACGACATTGTACTTTGCACAACAGGAGTAGCCGGCCCGTCCTCAAGCGAAAGTAAACCTGTGGGTTTAATGTTTGCAGCATGCGGGTATAATGGTAATATAAGCGTAAAAGAGTTTAGGCTTAACCCCGATTACAACCGTAAAAACATGAAATTTATGTTTTCTGAAGAAGCTCTAAATTTTTTGCTTGATACCTTGAATACGTGAAGTGCCGGCCTTTAATAATCCGGAATGAACAGCGACAAAAACAGCTTGAGCTCTGTTTCTTGAATTTAACTTGCGTAAAATCCCGCCTACAAGCACTTTGATAGTATGGGGACTCAAAAATAAAATAGATGCAATCTCCCTATTCGAATGTCCATTAGCTATTAAATACAAAATCTCAAGTTCTCTCGGTGTTAACTCTTCTGACATTTTATAAAGTACTCATTAACTAAATAGATATTTATAGGTATCCTTCACGAGTAATTATAAGTTACAAGTAAAATCTTGTCAACATTTGTAAAATAAATAAGATATGTATAATGATAAAGAAATATTAAAACAATTTGGCAGAAATGTGAAAGCAGAGAGAGTACGCCTGGGGTATTCTCAGGAAACACTTGCGGAAAAAATGAGTGTTAACCGTGAATATATAAGTCGTATTGAACGCGGAATTCAAAATATGTCGCTAGCCAAAATAACCGCACTTGCAAATTATCTTGAAACAAATATTAATGACCTCTTAAGATTTTAAAAAATTCATACCTATTTCATAATTATATCTGCCATAACTTCAGGGAATTCGTTCATAAGTATTTCTGCAAATTTTTCGGTATCAATTTGTGTTATTACAATAGATAAAAGGTCATTCGGCAATTCTTCCATCATCTTTTGAATATGTTCCGGCTCAATGACTGACATTGCTTTTATAACTTCCGGTTTTTGTTTTTCACGGTTAATAACCTTAGTATAAGCATGAGCATCAAATAACTGAAACCATTCATTGTGTTCTTTTGCAAGCGAAAGTACAAGCTGCTGCTTTTGAGTCGGCTGAAAAGACTGCAAAGCCTCTTTATATTCAAGAGGGTTCAGCTGGCCGAACTGCCTGCTTAAGTCATAACTGTTCATACTTTCCACAGGCTCGCCGGAAATTTGCTCAAGAACCTGTGCAACATATTCTTCAGGAATAGATTGCATGTGTTTCAAAATTTTGTTTTTATCAATATCAGTACTTGTTAAAAATTTATTTAATTGTTCATCAGGCATTAGTTGAACTATTTCTTCCTGCGAAAACAATTCAAATGCAGTGTTAACAAGTTGATCAGGCGGTAATTCTTCAAGCATTTTCATCAATTTATCATCAGTAAAAAAGTATAAGCCCTGTAATAAATCTTTTTGTTCCATCTGCGGTAAAAATTGCTGAAGCTGTTGGGCTGTCATTTCTCTTAAAATCATATATTTGTTATTTGTATCGGCAAGATCAAACAGTTCCATAACCAGACTTACGTTAGAAGTTAATTCCTGAGCAAGTTCAATTGCAAGCTGATTACCCGCAGCAGCTTCTGCTTCGATAATTTCTTCAACGGACATATTTGCATATTCTTCCTGAAATTTAACAGCGCTGATATGCAATGCCGTTTGCAGATATTCAACATTTGAATCAATAACTAAACTCATAATACTCCTGATACATATACTAAAAGTATTAACGGCATTTAATTTCAAAAACTTTAAATATTGTAACGTTTGTTAATAAACAATGAAAATCTTTTATATAAGACTATATTTGATGTTGTAAATGGGAAGCAGCTTCAATTATACTTATCTCAACTTTATCTGATATTTGATATTTTATACATAAAGATAACATCCAAGGTTAATCAAATGTCATCGGCAAGTATAATTTTGAATTATATCATAAAATTTTTCAATATTACTTATTCCCCCAATACGATATCGTTTGCTATTACAATCATCTATTAAAATATCTGTACTCCAACCATATTTATACAACCTTAAATTATCTATATCTCGAAACATTATATTAAATCCCTGATATAAAAATTTGGAGATTTTTAGCGAAGATATTTTAATTACACGTTTATCAGTAATACAAACAATTATAGAAAATACTACAATACTAAAAATATTTAAAAGTATCAATAATAATCCAATTAACAACACATCTGTCAGGCTTATCAGTTTATAGATACAGATAATATAATATTCAGTAATAAAAATAACAATTGGCAATAAATATACTGCAGGATGTAAGTACGGAGTTTCTATAACAGCATCATCAGAGAAATTTAACTTGATATAATTCAATAAAAACTTTTTATTATAGAAAATCACAGAATAGTTAAATATAAGTACCAAAACCAAAACACTAAACAAAAATTGTTCCACAAAAAAATGCCTCTAAAATTTTATGGAGCGTAGGGGATTCGAACCCCTGACCCCGACACTGCCAGTGTCGTGCGCTACCAACTGCGCTAACGCCCCGCGTAATTATAAAGTTATTATTTTTTTAAAGCTCTGTATAAATAAACTATCATAATAATATTTAAAACACAATAAGATAAAATTAATCAAATAACTTTAAGCATTTATCTTGA
>CALURJ010000029.1 GCA_944323145.1 Candidatus Gastranaerophilales bacterium | reverse complement strand
AATATTTATAAGTATAAAATGGATCTTTTATTAGATTTAAAAAGATATGAAGAAGCAATTGAAACAGGTAAAAAGGCTCTTGAATTCCAAGAAAATGAATACATATATTATAAAATGGCTATATGTTACGGTCGTTTAGAAGATTTTTCAACAGCTCTTGTATGTATAAATAAATCAATTCTCTTAGGCGGAGCTGATAAATACGGTTATTATATCAAATCAGAAATTCTCAGTGCTCTCGGGCAAAACAAAGAAGCTGAAAAGTCTTACACAAAAGCTGTTGAGCTCGGGTATAACCAAGATGACTAAAATTATGAGATTCTTAAACAAGTACAGTATGACTGTCTGACTATTTAGAACTTTTGTCTTTTATAAAAGTATGATTCCGGCTTCGGCTTTGCCCATATCAACCATATCAAACGGCTTTTCAATATCTTCCGTTGTTATATAATCTGATGAGTTAAGGTTAAAGATTTTATCAATATCAACATTTCCGCTAAACAAATAAAATTTATTAACATTTTTCATGTAAAGCCCGAAATAATTTTCTCTTTTTAATTGTTTTAAAAATTCGTTTTTTACTGTATTTTTAGAAAAGCCGTCAAATGTGAAATCTTTAACAAGCTCACAATCTTTCTTTAAGGTTTCTAAAAGTACATAGGGTTCTATCCATTTTGTTAATATTTTATGCATATTTAAACCTGAGCCGCTTCCTGCTGATTTTTGAACTGCATTTCGTATAAATGTTTGTATTTTCCGTTTTCAATTTGCATTAATTGTTCATGCGTCCCGAGTTCTGCAAGTTGGCCTTCATTGATAACCGCAATTCTGTCAGCATTTTTGATTGTTGATAATCTGTGTGCAATTACAAAGACTGTTTTATTTTGGATTAAGTTGTCGAGAGCTTTTTGAACAATAGCTTCCGATTTGTTATCCAGTGCAGATGTAGCTTCATCAAGTATAACAATAGGTGCATCTTTTAGCATTGCCCTTGCGATAGCTACACGCTGTCTTTGACCGCCGGATAATGTCGTTCCGCGTTCTCCTACATAAGTGTCAAGCCCTTTTTCAAGGGTGTGAGTAAATTCATCAAGATGAGCCATTTTGACAACTCTTTCAATATCCGCATCCGTAGCGTGTTCATTACCCATTAAAATATTGTCTTTTATCGTGCCGGAGAATAGAAAGTTATCCTGAAATACAAATGATATTTGATCCCTTAAAGAAGTTAATTCAAATTTTCTGATATCCACTCCGTCAAATTCTATAGAGCCTGATGTTACGTCATAAAATCTCGGTAAAAGGCTTACAACAGTACTTTTTCCTCCGCCCGAGTTCCCTACAAGCGCAATCGTTTCATTTTTGTTTACATCAAGACACAAATTTTTTAATACAGGCACACCCGGTTCGTATTCAAAACAAACATTTTTGAATTTTATATAGTTATCCAAACCTGTTAGTTTAATTGCGTTTTCAGGAGATTTAATCTGTGGTTGAATGTCAAACAATTCAAATACACGGCCCATTGCAACAAATACTGTTTGTAAGTTTGTTAAAGTATTTCCTAATGTTTTGGTAGGTTTATAAAGCAGTAACAGCGAAGTTACAAATGACGCAAAGCTTCCGGCAGTCATTTGTCCACTCAGAATTAAGTGGTTCCCGTAAGCCATTACAAGAGCAATACCTATAGAGCATACAAAATACATAATCGGTGACATCCATCCTACACGTTTTGTTAAAGACATGGCAAGATGGAATTGCTCGTGTATCTGGCTTTCAAACTTTTTGTTCTGGTCTTCCTGCAAATTATAAGCTGTTATAATCTTATTCCCTGCAAATGTTTCATTAAAGTTTGTTGTCATGTTACCGCCAACAACCATGGTTGCGTTTGATACTTTTTTAATTCGTTTACGAATAAGTGTAACAGGGGTAATTGCAATAGCCATTATAGTTACCCCGATTATTGCAAGTTTCCAAGAATTATACAAAAGAACCGCTACAAGTCCCACAAGTCCAAAAAACGTAGCAATAAAAGATTTTAGCATTTCTATGATATTTTTTGACGCGGTATCGGGGTCTGACAAAAAACGTGTAAGCACAAGTCCGGATGAATTTACGTCAAAAAATTGCGGATCCATCATGGTTAGTTTTTTAAATAAATCAATTTTTAAAGAGTTTGATATTTTTAAACCTGTCCAGTCAGTCAAATAGTTGCTTAAATATTTTAAAATTCCCTGAAATAGTGCAAAAGCCACTATGCCGAAAGGAATTACGGCTGCAAGCCAGGCTTGAGAGTGGACTGTTATTCCCAAAAATGACCAGGTATGATTTGGATCCCCGTTAATAACAAAATCCAAATACGGTTTCAGAGATAATGCTACAACCCCGTCTAATAGACCTAAAGGTATTGCAATTATCAGATTTATAATTGCTCTGCCAAGAACCGGTTTTATATACGGATAAATCTTTTTTAGCAAATAACCGTATTTAAAAGCATCCTTTGATACTGTATTTTGAAGTTTGTAGTCCATGAATATCCCTCTCTATGTATAATTTATAATCTATATTATCTCATGAAAAAAAATTTTTGTGTTATTCTATTATAAAAAGTAAATTTAGCAAGGAGTAGAGATGAAGATTTGTGTAATAGGAACCGGATATGTGGGTTTAGTTGCAGGGACATGTCTTGCAGATATGGGTAATGATGTTATATGTGTAGATAATGATTTGGAAAAACTTGAAAAGTTGCGAAACGGAATTGTTCCGATTTATGAACCCGGTCTGGAAGAGTTAATAAAAGCAAATGTAATGGAAGGAAGATTACAGTTTTCCGATGATTTGGCGCATGCCGTTCAAAAATCTCTTGTCTGCTTTATTGCTGTTGGAACTCCACAAAGTGAAGACGGTTCTGCAGATCTTCAATATGTTGAACAGGTTGCTGAAAGTATAGGAAAGGCAATTAACGGCTACAAAGTTATTGTTGATAAATCAACTGTTCCTGTGGGCACGGCTGACAAAGTGTCTGCAATTATAAAAAAGCATTATACAGGGGAATTTGATGTTGTTTCAAATCCTGAGTTTTTAAAACAAGGGGCGGCTGTAGAAGACTTCCTAAAGCCTGACAGAGTTGTTATAGGTTCAAACTCACCCCGTGCAACAGCAATTATGCAGGAAGTGTATGCCCCATTTTTTAGAACTGCCAGCCGTTTTGTAATAATGGATGTTAGATCGGCAGAAATGACAAAATATGCAGCAAATTCTTTTTTGGCAATGAAAATTTCTTATGCAAACGAGATTGCGAATATTTGTGAAGCAGTGGGTGCTGATGCAGAGATGGTTCGTATAGGAATGTGTTCTGATAAACGTATAGGCCCTCAATTTTTGTTTCCGGGACTCGGCTATGGCGGAAGCTGTTTCCCAAAAGATGTAAAAGCTTTATTAAAAACCGCAATTGATCATAATTGCGGACACAGGCTTATAGAAGCGGCTGATGAAGTAAATAAAGAGCAAAGGGTTATTTTTATAACTAAAATTTTACAAAGATTTGGTGCTGATTTGTCAGGGAAAACTTTTGCAGTCTGGGGGTTGACATTCAAACCAAAAACAAATGATATGCGAATGTCTCCGGCAATTACGATTATTAATGCTTTATTGGAACTTGGTGCAAAAGTTCAGGCTTATGACCCAAAAGGTTTTGAACAGGCCAAGTTGATATGGGGAGATAAAATAATTTTTGCAAAAGGTGCTTATGAAGCCCTCAATCAGGCGGATTGTCTGCTTTTACTGACTGAGTGGAATGAATTTAGGCGCCCCGATTTTGATAAAGTCAAAGACTTAATGAAAAATCCTGTTATTTATGATGGAAGAAATCAATACGATGGAGAACGTTTAATTTCTCGTGGTTTTGAATACTATTGTGTTGGAAGGAGATTTGAGAATTTAAATATCAGATAAATTGTTAAATGCAGTGATTTTTCCAGAATCTATTGAATGCCCTCCGGTGGGCAGAATAACAAATTGTTTTAAATTTTTAGTATGGCTTGCTAGCTCTTTTGTAGATTTAGTTGAAATAATTTTGTCATTTTCAGAATGAATTAGATATACAGGCAGTTTTAATTTTTTTACTTTATTTAAGTTTTGAAAAGACCAATCAAGTGTATCTATTAAAAACGGGAATTTTTCCATCAAATATTTAAGATATTTAGGTAATTTCACAGTATGACCTTTTAGCAATACATCCGTTTCATTTTTAAGAGAATTGAATGGTGATATTAGTACTAAAAACTTTAAGTTTTCATTTTTATGTGCAAGAGTTATTGCCGGAAAACTCCCAAGACTAAAGCCTACAACCCCGATATTATCTTTATTTATTCCTTTATTTTGTAAATATTTTATTGCGCTTTTAGTATTTTGTTTTATGGCTTCTGCCGTAACAGCTCCTGTACTATCTCCAAATCCACCATATTCAGGAGCCAAAACGCCATATCCCTTTTTTAGCATAGATTTATATAATTCTTGATTAGAGGTAATATTCTGCCCTAGACCATGATAAAATATAATGTATTTTTTTGAATTATCAGGATTTATATCCCACGCCTGAGATATATTTTTACCTGCCTTTAGATAAACAACGTTTATGCTATTTTTTAATTCTTTGTCAATTACAAATCGTCTTAACTTTGAAATATTTATAAATCTATTAAGTATGCCCCGCATAAAGTAATTTAACGGTGATAAATGCTCTAGTGTATTATTTATTCCGGTAAATGCAGTTGTGGTGGTTGTTTGAACTTGATTATATTTGTAATTTCTATTAAATTGATATATATTATGATTTGAGTAAGTAGTGTTTAAAATAGGGCTTACCAGCATTATAGCCTCTTAATTTGTAAAAATAAAAAATTATCATAAAATAAGTCTTTTATTGAATTATAAAAAGTTTGGGCATGAAGAGACTCTCTTGCATCGTAGGCGAGTAGCTCGAGCCGTACGAGGCAGGATACCCTTTAGGGCAGAACTCCTGTATGTTGCGAACATCATGAGCAACATACCAGTTTGAGTCTCTAACCTTTTTATTCAATTATCAAAAAAGTTTGGGCATGAAGAGACTCGAACTCCCACGCGTAAGCACTAGTTCCTAAGACTAGCGTGTCTACCATTCCACCACATGCCCATATTAAGTTATCAATCAGTCTTTCAGACTGAGGCGTGTCTACCACCTCTCGCTCGATGTGACATTTAGTCACCTCTCGCTCCTTGGTTGCTCGCATTTAACGGGTCTACCGGCAAGGCTTAACGCCTTGACCGTCCGCCCTCAGCTCGCAATCCGCTCGGCAGAGTACCACATGTCCATATTAAATTGTCAATCAGTCCTTTAGACTTTAAACGTGTATATCAACAATATACTGAAAATATTTCAAAGTCAAGATTTGTTTTCAATCCTTTCAGGATGGGCAGAATTTGAAAGAATTATTTCATAATACTCGTTTTTATCAATATTGACTCCCATAGTTTTGGGGTCGGCAAATTTCTTCTTTTTATGTTTATTTAACAATTTTTTGTAATCGCCTGCCATAGTTGTATTATATTACAAAATTTTAAAAATCGCTTGAAATTTTTCTCCCTTTGGTTTACGATAATTTCACGTGTGTCGATGTATTTGTGGAACATCGATTTAAGGAATTTCAAAAAGTACGAAATATAAAGTTATAAAGGAATTGTGAAATGAACCCTATTATTAATGAATTGGAAAAATCTTATTTAAGAGAAAATCTTCCTGAAACAAATCCTGGCGATACTGTTAAAGTTTTCGTTAGAATTGTTGAAGGAAACAAAGAAAGAATTCAGGCTTTCGAAGGAACTGTTATTAAAAAACACGGTTCAGGCGTTAATAAAACTATAACAGTTAGAAAAGTTTTTCAGGGCGTTGGTGTAGAACGTGTGTTCTTGCTTAACTCTCCGCGAATTGACAAAATTACAGTTCTCAGAAAAGGTGATGTAAGACGTTCTAAACTTTACTACTTGAGAGAACGTTCTGGTAAAGCAACTCGTATCAAGGAAAAAATTGAAAAAAGATAAGCTTCATATACACTGGTATCCCGGACATATTGCTAAAGCTGAAAAACAGTTAAAATCTCAGCTTTCTTTAGTGGATGCCGTTATTGAAGTCGTTGATGCAAGATTGCCTTTGTCAAGCAGTTATGATAATATTACGGGGCTTTTAGGTGAAAAGCCCCGTTTAATATTGCTGAATAAGGCTGATTTAACTGATGCAAATGAGTTGAATAAATTTGCACGAATTCTGGAAGAGAAAAACGGTTTTCCTGTCTTAAAATCCGACGCTAAAAACAGCAAGGATTTAAATGTTATCGTAAAAAAAGTCATAGAGCTTTCGGAACCGAGAATACAGGCAATAATGGCTAAAGGACTTTTACGCCGTCCTGCCCGTGTTATGGTTGTAGGGATGCCTAATGTAGGGAAATCAAGTATAATAAATAAACTTACAAAATCATCAAAAACAAAAATAGGGGCAAAGGCAGGAGTAACCCGCCAGCAGCAGTGGGTAAGGATTAATCCGCAGCTGGATTTACTTGATACTCCGGGTATTATCCCGATGAAACAGGAAGATCAATTGAGGGCTAAAAAACTCGCGTTTGTCAATGCTGTATCAGAAAATGCATATTCAAACGAGATTGTGGCAAAAGAGCTTCTGGCTTTATTAGAGGGGAAATATTCCGAGATTGTTAAAAATTTTTATAAGACAGATTCTTTGTCTCTTGAAGATATCGCGAAATCGCGGAATTGGATTACTTCAGGAGGAAATCCGGATATAGAAAGAACTGCTGTTTTTCTTTTACGTGATTTCAGAGAGGGTAAAATAGGCAAGTTTATATTGGATGAAATATAATGGATACTTATAATAAATTTGGTCATGATTCATCTGAAGATGAAATTGAGATAAAAAAAAATAATAAAAAAACATCTAAACGCTTAAATACAACTTTGACGGTTGATTCAAGAGTTGTTCAGCTTTTTACGTTTGATCTTAACCAGAAGAGAAGATTTGTTATAGGAACTGATGAGGCAGGAAGAGGATGCGGTGCCGGTGGTGTCTTTGCGAGTGCTGTTTGTTTTGATAAACGTTCAAAGGAGCTTATCGAAAAACTTGAAGATTTAAACGACAGTAAAAAACTTTCTGCAAAAAAGCGTGAAGCTTTATATGATATTATTAAAGAAAATTCAATAAATTCAACTGTTTGTATTGAGGTTGAAGAAATAGAACGTATAAATATATTAAATGCCTCATTGAAGGCGATGCGTCTTGCAATTGAGGATGTTATAAACCAGCTTTATCCTTTATCCGATAGCAGAGAAAAGTTGATTGCAAGGAGTATGCTTTCAAGAAGTGAAATTATGATACTTATTGACGGAAATAAGCGAATTTGGAATTTTGATTATTCACAAAGGTATGTTGTAAAAGGCGATGGCAAATCAGCTTCTATTGCAGCAGCAAGTATTTTGGCAAAGGTAAGCCGCGACAGATATATGTTAAAGCTTGATGAAGAATTCCCGCAATATAATTGGAAGGGAAATGCAGGGTATTTAACCAAAGAGCACATGGCTCTTATTGACAAATACGGCTTAAGTAAATATCACCGTCCATCATATCTTCAAAAGCATTTTGCAAAGCAGGAACAGTTAAACTTGTTTTAATGCATTTCTATTATACTTTTTTATATTTGTAGGACGGATTTGTTTTAAGCTTTTCTTCAATCTGTTCAAATGTCAATAATCCTTGTGTTGCTCCAAATTCAGATACTGCACCTGCTGAATTTACAGAAGCATACATTAAAGCTTTGCCTATATCGTTGTTTACCCTGCCTAAAGCTGCACAGAAAGTTGAAGCAAATGCATCGCCGGCTCCGAGTGTTGACACAACCGGCCCATCAAATACCGGACAGTAGTAAAAGTTTTTACCGTCGTATGCATAAGCACCTTTCCCGCCGTCTGTAATTACGATTACCTGATAGTCGCAGACTTTTAATTTTTTAAACATTTCTTTTACATCCGGATGAATCAGTTCTTCTGAAAATTTTTCATCTCTGGTATCCGGACGAACCTGTATATCAGTTGCAAGAGAAGCTTCTTCCTTATTCATTACAACAATATTAGCTTTTTCAAGAATTTTTTTCAGGTAGTTAAATCCTTTTTTGATACTTGTTGATCCTGCGTTAAAGCATACATAAACATTATTTTCGCTTGCAAAATTTGCTATATCGTCAAGAACTTTTGTGCTGTCGCCGTTCATAGGTGCAATATATAAAAGTTTTGCATTTTTTATTGCTTCAAAATTAATATCGGATTTTTTTATTTGAGCGTTTGCGCCTCTGTGTGCAAGTACGGTTCTATCTCCCTGAAAACTGACCAGAATAATAGAAAATCCTGTACTTAAGCTGCTGTCCTGTACAATGTTAGACAAATCAACTTTTTTATTTTTAAAGGATTCCAAAATTCCGTCAGAATATATATCATCTCCGATTTTAAATATTGCGCTTGTATTGTATCCAAGATTAGCAAAATTTACTGCAGTATTAATCCCGCCGCCGCCAACCTGAGAAGTAAAATCAGAAATTTCAACTTTTGCACCATAAGGGTAGCTCATAAATTCGGATTTTTTATTCTTTGTATAAACAGAAACTATATTTGCATCATCGCTTTCAACGAATACATCCATTGTTGCGCTTCCAATTGTTATAACATCGCACATGCTATCTATCCTCCAATTAATTTCAGCTTAGCATAAAAGACTATATAAAAAAAGACCGGTTGTAAAACCGGTCTTTTTTATATTTTAATTAAGCTGGGCTTTTTCCTCTTCTGTTACCCCTTTTATTGTAAGGTTAACTCTGCCTTTATCATCGATTTTAACGACTTTAACAATTACTTCATCGCCTATATGAAGGTGGGGTTCAATTGTATCAATTCTTTCATTGCAAACCTGTGAAATATGCACCATGCCGTCTTTGCCAGGTGCAAGTTCTACAAAGGCGCCTATCGGAATAATTCTTACAACTTTACCTTTTACAACCATTCCGGGTTCAGGTTTGAATGTAAGATCCTGAATCATCTTTTTAGCAATTTGAGCGCCTTCTTGATCGTTAGATGTAATTGTTACAACACCTGAATCCTGAATATCAATTTCGGCGCCTGAGGCATCTATAATTGCTCTGATTTGTTTTCCGCCAGGTCCGATAACAGTTCCGATATCTTCTACAGGAATTGTCATAGTTGTGATGCTAGGAGCATAAGGTGAGAGATGATCTGCCGGAGCGGAAATTACTTCTCTCATTTTTCCTAAAATATGAAGTCTTCCTTCTTTTGCCTGAGCAAGAGCTTTCCGTAATGTTTCGTTTGCAATGCCTTTAGCCTTCATATCCATTTGAAGTGCTGTAATTCCGGTATCGTTTCCTGTTACTTTGAAGTCCATATCGCCTAAAAAGTCTTCAATACCTTGAATGTCAGTTAATACAACAGGTTCTTTGCCTTCTTCGGTAATCATACCCATTGCTACACCGCCTATCATGCATTTTACCGGGACGCCTGCGTTCATTAAAGCCATAGAAGAACCGCAGGTCGAAGCCATTGAAGTTGAACCGTTTGATTCTAAAACGTCTGATGTTACGCGGATTGTATACCCGAATTCTTCCTGAGAAGGCAGTGCGGGAACATTCGCTCTTTCTGCAAGATTTCCATGGCCTACTTCACGTCTTCCGGGACCTCTTAAAGGTTTTACTTCGCCTACAGAAAATCCGGGGAATATGTATTTGTGCATATAAGTTTTTTCTGTTTGCGGGTCAACACCGTCGAGCTCCTGTTTCATCCCGGGGCCTGCAAGAGTTGCAACAGATAATACCTGTGTCTGGCCTCTTGTAAATACTGCAGAACCGTGAGCTCTCGGTAGTACTCCTACTTCACACCAGATTGGGCGAACTTCGGTCGGTTTTCTTCCGTCAGCTCTAACGCCTTCATCAAGAATCATTGAACGCATAATGTGTTTTTCCGCATTTTTGAATTCTTCCGCAACAAAGTCAATGCCTGTTTCTTCCATAATTTTTTTTATGTAGTCGTCTTCAGGCAATGCGTCTATTTTTTCTTTTACAAGCTTTTTAGCTTCTTCAAGTTTTTCCTGTCTGTATGTTCTGTCAAAGTTGTGATAAGCATCAAAAATCATATCGTGAGCTGTTTCTTCAATAATCTTTTTGATTTCTGTTGTGTCATAAGGATTAACAAATTCTTCTTTCACAACTCCGCATTCTTTAACGAAAGCTTCTTGAGCTTCGCATTGTTTTCTTATTTCGCCTTGTGCAAACTCAACAGCGTTCATTATATCGTCTTCCGTTACGAATTTGCATCCTGCTTCAACCATAATTACAGAATCATGTGTACCTGCAACTACGATATCTAAATCTGATTTGTCAGCCTGCTGGTGTGTCGGGTTTGCAATCATATTACCGTTTTCATCTCTGGAAACTCTGACTGCTCCGATTGGCCCTTCAAAAGGTGCGCCAGAAAGCATTAAAGCACAAGATGCGCCGAGCATTGCAAGAGTATCAGGCTGATTTTGCTGATCATAGCTGAATAATTGCGCTACGATTTGTATATCATTTCTGTAACCTTTCGGGAACAGAGGTCTTATTGGTCTGTCGATAAGTCTTGAAATAAGTATAGCCTTATCTCCGGCTTTTCCCTCGGAACGGTTGTAACCGCCAGGGATACGTCCGATTGACGACATTCTTTCTTCATAATCAATTAATAACGGGAAAAAATCTATCCCGACTCTCGGTTCTTTTGAAACAACACAGTGAACAAATAACATTGTGTCACCGCATCTTACAGTAACAGAACCGTTTGTAGATTGTGCGTATTTGCCGGTTTCAACAGTAACGGTTTTTCCGCCAATCTCAATTTCAAATTTTTTTGTTTCAGGTACCATAATTTTCCTTTCCTGCTCCCAGCGAACTTTCTGTGAGCTTTGCGCTTTTCTGGCGCATTTAGTTATACACTTCTGATTGTTCTTCTTTATTGTACCGCAAAAACAAAATTTTTAAATAAATACAATGAAAACATCTTTTCATTGTATTTATAATCTTTACAAATAAATTGAGTTTTTAATATCTTATATTTCAAATAATTTATGCAGGCGGGTTCTAATATCTTCTTCGTCTAAATCCTGAGTAATTTTGTTCAGATCAATAGCCATTTGATAGTAATTTGCCGCATCATTTATAAAGCCCATTGCCTGAGATGCTCTCGCCGCGTTGAAGTAAGCAAGAGTGTAATTCGGGTTTAATTCAACTGCAGTTTCAAAATATTCTAGTGCTTCTTCAGCATCGCCCAACCCGTCAAGATATAGTATACCGAGATTATTTTGCGCGTATTCATTATCCGGATTTAAATCAATTGCTTTGTGAAAAGAAACAAGCGCTTCTTCAAGATAATCTTTTTCCCACAGTGCAATTCCCGCTTTAGAATAACCGCGGTAGTCTTCGGGGTTAAGCGTAATGGCATCACAGTAAGCTCTTATTGCGTTGTCCAAATCGTATGCGGCCATGTGAATATCCCCGAGGGATAAATATAAATCATAATTATTCGGGTCAAGAATGATTCCGGCCTGATAAGTAGAAACAGCTGCATCTATATTTCCTTTAACTTCAGCATAAATAGATCCTAGCGCCTGACATACAATTGATGTCCATTCTTTGTCCGGATTAATTGCAATTGCTTTCTGATAATGTTCTATTGCCTCATCATATAATTCGGCTTTTGAATAAGCATAAGCAAGTGAATTATTGTAAAACGGATTTTCAGGATCTCTTTCTACCGCAAGTTTAAATGCACTCATAGAATTAATTTTGTCTTCTTTTTTCAGGTAAAGATGACCGAGTTCATAGTAGATTTGCGGTACATCTATATCAAATTCCAAAAGTTTTTCATAACAATCGATTGCTTCATCCGTATTTTCCGGGAAATAGGTTTGAAGAACGGTTGCAAGTTTTATTAAAACTTCGCGGTTAAGCGGGTTTGCTTCCAAAACCTTACGGTAGCAATCAACTGTTAAATCCATTTCTTTATTCTTAAGTGCAAGATCTCCCATTTTGTTATAAAAAATCTCACTGTGATTTGTTTTGGCAACTGCCTGTCTGTAGATGTTTTCGGCTGTCGGATAAAGTTTAAATTTTTCTAAGAATTTCCCGACTGTATTGTATGTAAAGACAGAAAAATCATCAGACATGTTTTTGTAAAACATTTTCATTGAAGGTCTGTCCCAAGCAAGCATAAGGCTTCCTGAAAGAAAATAATATAAGAAACTTAAATAGTCGCCGACATTTCCGTTTTTAGAATTAATTTTTTGTAAAATAGATTGAGAAAGAATTAAACGGGGGCGTGCCGAGTTTAATTTCCCCATTTTAATGGCAGATTTAAATTCTGATTCGGCCGATTTAAAATCCTGTGCCATCTTCATAAAAAATCCGGTATATAAATGTGCATTGATATTCTGCGGAGCAAGAGAAACTGCTGTCTTACACTGTTCAATTGCGGTGTCAATGCTTATCTGTCCTTGTTCCCACATTAGGGTAGCAAGTCTGTAATATGCTTCAGGCATTGTAGGGTCATATTTTACCGCATCAACATAATATTCTATAGCATCCTGCAAATCTTGATTTTGCTGGCGGATAAGATATTTTTCGTGTGCTATTCTGGCTTTTTCTAGTGATTCTTTTGCTTTATCCGTATTAGCCGCTATCGGCTGTAGTAAAATTTGTTCTGACATCAATGAGCTCCAATAAGATGTATATTCAATATGTATTTTCTTATGTCGATATAAATTATATTAATCTTTAGTAATTTGAAATAATATCATCTACATGGTGTAGATATCTGGTTAATCTATTTTAATTTTTGTCCTAAAAGATTTTTATTTGTAATATAATATTTGCTGTAGCCGATTAGGAATATGAAATATGGATTATCTCAATAATAAATATGATGTAATAGTTGTAGGAGCCGGACACGCAGGTTGTGAGGCCGCAATTTCCTGTGCCCGCCTTGGTGCAAAAGTTCTTCTTGCAACTCTTGATGTTGATCATATTGCTTTAATGCCGTGTAACCCTGCAATAGGCGGTCCTGCTAAATCAACTCTGGTCAGAGAAATTGATGCGCTGGGCGGTGTTATGGGTGAAGCTGCTGACGCTACTTATATCCAGATGAAAATGCTGAATTCTTCAAAAGGACCGGCTGTAAGAGCGCTGCGTGCCCAATCTGATAAAAAGCAATACATGGATTATATGCGCAATATTATCGAGAATAATGAGAATATCTATCTCCGTCAGGCTTGTATTACGGATTTAATTGTAAAAGATAATACTATAACCGGTGCAATTGATGAATATGGTATTGAATATTCTGCACGTGCAGTTATATTAACAACCGGAACTTCTTTGAACGGAAAGATTTTTGTCGGATTGCGTTTCTACAGTGCGGGCAGATTGGGTGAGAAAGCGGCTTACGGCTTATCAGAATCGCTTACAAAACATGGAATACAAATTAAAAAATTAAAAACAGGCACACCGCCGCGGGTTGACAAACGTACTATTGATTATTCGAAAATGTCAATTCAGCCGGGTGACGAAACTCTGCATTTTTATTCATTTAAACCGAACAGACCGGTTAGACCCCAGTACCCCTGTTATTTAACAAGAACTAATGAGAAAACACATGAGATAATTAAAGCAAATCTTGATAAATCGCCGATGTTTCAAGGGTTAATTCAGGGTGTCGGTCCGCGTTACTGCCCGTCAATTGAGGATAAGGTTGTAAGATTCAGTGAAAATCCGTCGCATCATATTTTTATTGAACCTGAGGGGCTAGGTACTTATGAAGTTTATATTCAGGGATTTTCAAGCAGCCTGCCGGCTGATGTTCAGGTAAAAATGTTGAGAACTCTGCCTGGGCTTGAAAATGCGCATGTTATAAAACCTGCTTATGCAGTTGAATACGATTATGTCCCTGCTGTTCAAACAACTCATTCTTTAATGTCAAAAACTGTAAAAGGTTTATTTTTTGCCGGCCAAATTAACGGTACGAGCGGTTATGAAGAAGCAGCAGCACAGGGACTTATTGCCGGAATAAATGCCTTTAACTATTTGAATGACTCTGAAATGTTGGAACTTTCAAGAAGTTCATCTTATATAGGGACATTAATTGATGATCTTGTGACAAAAGATATTCAGGATCCATACAGAATGCTTACTTCCCGTTCGGAATACAGACTTTTACTTCGTCAGGACAATGCTGATGCAAGACTTACGCCAATCGGTCGTAAATACGGGCTTATTGACGATAATCAGTATAAAATTTTTACCGATAAACAAGATGCGATTGAAAAGGAATTGCAGAGAATAAAAGACGCAAAAATTTCTGCAACCGAAGATGTTAATTCAATTCTTTCAGAGTTCGGAGAACACATGGAACGCGGTATGAAAATCGCGGAGCTTCTTAAACGACCGAATATTGATTATTCTGTGATTAAAAAGATTGATGATACTACGAGAGAATTGAATATTCCATTTGATGTTGCCGAGCAGGTGGAAATTTTAGTCAAATATGACGGATATTTAAAACGACAGGAATTTCAGGTTGAGCAGGCATCTAAACTTGATAAATTCAAAATTCCAGACGATATTGATTATTCATCAATAGAGCATATTTCCTCGGAAACCCGCGATAAGTTATCAAAAATCCGTCCTAAAACGCTGGCTCAGGCATCACGTATCGGTGGGGTAAAACCTGCTGATATCTCAATTTTAATGGTAATCCTTGAAAGACACGCTTATTCAAGAGTTTAATGACATTCTGTGATTGTTTCGTGCATTTGTGAGTTTTTCCTTAAGCAATTTGTTTGCAAATTTTAGTTTTTGTTTAAATTTAGCATTTTGATGTAAAAAAAGCTTTATTGTTAGAATTTCACGCAAATTATAGAATAAACCCGAACCTTTAGCCATGCTTTTTATTTCATCCCCGTAAGCATTAATTTCACTTTTTAGTGAGTTCCTTATTGTTTGCAAGCAATCTATTGATATGGTATCAGGCATGTCTTCTATTAACTTCCTAACTGAACTTTTAAAGTCTTTCATTCGTATAGGATTATCAAGAGTATCCAAAAACAGTTTTGAAATATTATCTTTTTGTGCTTCAAAATCAATTTTTTCATATAAGTTTTGAAGTCTGAATTGGTTTGTTTTCGGGTTACACACTGCATCAAAAAGGTGTCTTGCCTCATGAATTGCGCAAAACTTATTTGTGATATTTTTGCCGTTTTTATCTAATGGTAAAAATATTTTGAACCCGTCAACCAGAAGGCTGATAATACCGTTATCATCACATTCAGTTCCTGTAACGTTATGTTTAATAGTGCCTCTATACTTCGGGCTGGTTTCTCGTAATACTTTAAAGTTGATTATATTTTGAAGCAAATTATTAAGAAGAACATTGAATATTTCTAAAGTGCAACTTTTATCGTCTGAAGCGGATAACAGTTTTGTATAAAATTGTTTACTAAGAGCGTCCGCCGTTTTATTACGTTTTTGTGCACTTCCCTTAATGATAGAAAACGGCAGCGATGTATTTTGAGTTCTTGTTATAATTTTAATCATTTCAGACTAAACCGTATAGTAAAGACTATTTTGTTTTTTTTGATAAGATATTCCGTTATATTTCATAACAGATTCAAAAGCTTTATCTTTATAATCTTTGACATTAATGTCTACTTTCCCGTAAATTCCGGTGTTTTTGATTCTGTTAAATGTAGTAGCTGCATTGTTAATCCAGAAGTTGTTCATCATAGCACCTAATGTAAATATCTGCTGTTTTGAAGTCGCACTTCCAGTATCAACTGTATAAGTACTTTTAAAACTCTGTGAATTTATATAATTTACCTTCATAATATTCAGAAAACATATAAAAAAATTTTTTGCTATAAAACAACAAAAAATTCCCGGAGATGGATTCGAACCACCGTTGGAAGAGCCAGAATCTTCAGTCCTGCCACTAGACGATCCGGGAATATTTGCAAATATATTTTAATCCAGACAAAAATTTATTGCAAGAAGTTTTTTTATAAAATGAAGACAGGATTTAGTATTTTTATTAAAGTCTTATCTCATTGTCCCTGATTCATATCCCGTCCACATATAAAATAGCGGCAAAAATTTTTCAATCCCGAGTTTCCCGATTAAAGGAAATTTTGCCATTACCAGTGCTCCTGATATTACATCTATGTTTGCTATTGTATCAACAAATTTAACTTTTCTTTTTGAACCAGCTGATGTAGTCCCATTTATTTTATTTGAAATGTTGGCTCCTGCGATCATTCCGCAAAAAATTCCGCTCATTAGAGTTGCAGCTTTAGCCTTTGTGTTATTTAGAAACTTAATTTTATCACATGTTTTCAATATCGGCTTAATTAATAATGTTGGAACTACTGCGTTAAAAAATTGGAATACTCCTTCATGAATTTTATACTCAGGCTTTACTTTTTTATCAGAATACATCCCGCCTAATACTCCGCCAGTGATTGACCCGGTACTGAGTAAAATCATTTCTTTTTCTGCATATTTAAGTTTTTGTACTGGTAATTTTTGTTTTTTGCAAAAATACATTATAGGTATTGCTGTACCTATTAGTGTCCCGGTGCCTATAGAAAGTCTTTCAGATATAGTTAATGGTTTTCGTTCTGGAATTGAAAAGAAATTATCCTGTTTTGGCTTAAATCCAAAGGAGCTAAATGTTTTATTAGGGGAATTTGTATAAACTGCTGTTAACATTTGTAAATTTTTATATCTATTTTACTTTTATCTAAGCAGTAAATATATTACATAAGGAACTGTTATTGTCAATATATCGTTAAAAATATTATAACTATAAATTCGATAATTGCAGTTGTTCTCCGGTAATCAGGAAAACTAGAGATAAAGGAGATGTCATTTGACATCTCCTTTATGGCTCCGCTGACTGTACGACATTGGAACTTTTTATTCAAAAGTTGTATCATAAAATTGTTGAAAATCGAAGAATTATGAATTTAAATATTTTCCATTTTTTGTAGTTTTTCCAATCCCGAAATAAAATAAATAACCTGTGTAATATTATCAGAATTAAGAGTTGTTCTGGTTGCGAG
>CALURJ010000028.1 GCA_944323145.1 Candidatus Gastranaerophilales bacterium | reverse complement strand
CTCGCAGTCAGACCCAAGAATCTGGCTTGCGAAGCCGCCATACCCATGACTTGTTCCCTTTCGTTTTTGTTTCCTTGTCATGCATGTCGGCTTTTTTTATTAAATTCTTTAATTTTTTGGATTACTGTGTTAAATTTTTGTAATATTTAAGCCTGAAAACCTTATATAGTCTTAAAGTATATTTTGCGGTTTCGTTAACAATTTTGCTTCAACTCTTTCTTTAATTGCCCCCACCGGTTCATAGTATGGCGAAACAGTCATAATTGTAGCTGCAATATCAGGATAGTAATAAATAAATTTAAGTTCACTTGATGTTAAAGGTTTTTGGGTGTGAACATTTGCGTATCTTGCAAGTTCAAGGATGTTTCTTGCTTCGTGTTCATCTTTGAATTCAATTTCAAGATTATCATAAACATTTCTGAATCCTTTAATTCCGCCGTATTCGCCTGTTGTAATCATTCTTCCGGTTTCAATAATTTCTGGTTCGCCTCTGCCAAGTTCTTCAAAGTCGTAAAGTTCATAGTTTCTTCTGTCCTTCAGAGCTCCGTCTGCGTGAATTCCCGATTCGTGAGCAAAAGCGTTATCGCCTACCGCCGGCTGATTTATAGGAATTGGAACGCCAAAAGCATACGAAGTATATTTCGCAAGCTTCCAAATTTTACTTAAATTTATGTTCGGATCAATCTGGTATTTATCCCTAAACCCTGCAGATTTTAAAACAGCAAGAAGGCATGAAGCGAGATCGGCATTCCCTGCGCGTTCTCCCATACCATTAATTGCTGTGTTAATATATGCATCTACACCTGCATCTATTGCTGCTTTTGCTCCCATAACAGAGCATGCTGCAGCCATTCCCAAATCATTATGGAAGTGAAGTTCAACAGGCATTTGTATTGCTCTGGCAATTTTATAAATCCGGTCGTATGTTGTTTGAGGATCTTCATAACCGAGAGTATCGCAGTACCTGAAACGTTTAGCCCCGCATTTTTTAGCCTCATTTGCATATTTTATAAGAAATTCAATATCACTTCTTGAGGCGTCTTCTGCATTAACCCCTATTATCTCAGCACCATGCGAAACTGCGCATTCAACAGCCTCACAGGTCATATTTATTATTTCCTGAGGTGTCTTTTTGCCAAGATACTTCCCGTTAATCATCTGTTCTGAAGTTGATTGGGAAAGGTTTAAATTTTTCAGTTCAGGGACATTTTTATATGAAAGTTCAACATCTTCCGCAATTCCGCGCATCCAGCCGGATAATTTTGTTGTTGAAATTACACCTCTTTTAACAAGTTCAAGGTTGCCGTTGAGATAATTAATTTCGTGTCTTGTTGTTGGAAAACCGAATTCTGATTGTGTAATCCCCATGTCATCAAGCATCAGATTAATAATTGTTTTTTGCAGTTTAGCAAGACCTAATCTTGATGTTTGAACGCCATCCCTGTTTGTTACGTCTACAAAATAAATTTTATTTTCTCTCATTGCAACCCCTCTTGTAATCTAATACACATATATGTTTTTATTGATAAATAACTTGCATTTTTCAGCTATATTATTTACAATGTTTAGTATGGAACCTTTTTGAAGTTCTGTCAAGAATTTTATAAATATTGTAATTATGACTAATACTAAACAACTGGAAAAAAAGATAAATAAAGAATATAAAACAGGAAATGTAAAGAATGCAATTGAGCTTTGCCAGATAGGTTTACAGGATGATCCGACAAATGCTGATCTTCATGTGCGTCTGGGTGATTTGTATTTGGCATGGCATCTGGATATTTATAATTCATGCCAGTATATAGATGAGGCTATAACAGAGTATCAAAGAGCCTTAGAAACTTATATTGATTCTGCAGAAATTTACTTTAAAATAGGTCAGGCGCATTATTTTAAAGGTGATTTGGATAAGGCAATCAATTATCTTGATATGGCTGTATCTAAAAATCTTAAACTGGGTAAGGCTTATTATCTACTTGCAGAAACTTATACAAAAAAGGCAAGATTTTTAGAGGCATCTTTGAATGCAAAAAAAGCAATAAAAGCTATGCCTTGTGCAAATTCCTGTGCACACTTTTTGCTGTCTAATCTGTATAATATTTCTTCTGCGAGAAGTTTTAAAAATTATTTGTTATCAAAATTTGAATATATATTATCTTTATTAACACTTCCGTTTGATAAAATCGCATTGGGAAATGTTGCAAAGACATTTTCATATTTAAAATTTTTTCCGATACTTGTAAAAGGTGCATATCTTGTACAATTCAACAGATTAAATGAGGCTCTAGAGGTCTATGGCGAAGCAGTTGAAAAAGCTCCCGGATTTACGCCTATTTATTGCTTAACAGGTGATATATACAGATCACTCGGGCAATTTGACGATGCTATTACGGAATATAAGATGGCAATCTGGCTTGATAGTCTTAATATCCCAGCGTATAAACATTTGTGTCAGGCTTATGAAGAGCAGGGTGATTATGACAGTGCTGTTGAAATATATGAGAAATTAATTAAGATTATGCCTAATATGCCGGATGTCCATTCTAATCTTGCTAATATTTTATATGTGAAAGGTGATATAGACAGGGCAATTTCACATTTTCAAACAGCTGTTACACTTAATCCTAAGAAACAGTGGACAAGCATTATAAATCAGACTTTAGGGTTTGTTTTTCAGGAGTCAAAGCAGGATTTGAATGCTGCAATCAGCTCTTATCAAAGCGCTTATCTTTTAACTCCAAAAGATATTGATATCTATGTAAATTTAGGCAGTGCTTTTTATGATAAGGAAGATATAGAAAATGCTTTACAGGTATATAGAAATGCACTGGATTTGGATCCGCAGAATGCTAAAATTCATTGTAATTTAGGCTTTTTATACTGGGGTAAAGGCGATATAGATGAGGCTATAAAAGAGTATAAACTTGCTATAGAGTTTGATAAAAATTATGATATTGCATATAACAATTTAGGTGTAATTTATCTTGACGATTTAGGTCGTGTAAAGCAGGCTATTGATTTATTTAAAAAATCAGTAGAGTGTAATCCTAACTATGCTCTTGCTCATTTTAATCTTGCCCGTGCAATTGCCATTACCGGTGACAAAATTGAGGCTGCAAAGCTGTATCAGATAGCCCAGGATATAAATAAAATTACAAACGAAATTGACCCTCAGGATATTCTGGATAAAATTAATGATTTGTTCAATTAGTTTTTATTTGAAAATTTTGTTTCCTATTTGAACCTGTTTAACATACATATCTTCACAGGCGCCGTAACCGCGGCTTGTTGTATTTTTGTCATAGCGGCTCATACTTGTAAGTGCTACAGTTTCACTTTTTTCTGTATAAATATCAACAAGATAACCGTCAAGTTTTACAATATCATTCTTTTTTATCCTTAAAAGGCCGCCCATAACGTTCGGGTTTGCAGGAATAAGATGTGTGTGCGATAGGTGTGTGTCAACATAATTTATGCTCCAAGGCATATCAGAACAGTTTTTGCATCTGACCTGCAATTGTCTGGCTTGTCCGAGAGTTTTTGTAGATTTAAATTTTAGATTTTTATATAAAATTTTTTTATCTTTTGCAAGATCTCCCCAAACAATACCTATATCCATAAGGCAAATGTCATCAAATTTACTTCTCATTACATCTCTGAACCAAAAATTTGTATTTTTAGCTACAACAAAGCCGGAGATAGAATATTCAGCCTGCAGTTTTAGTGCATAAACATCCTTTTCTCCGTAGGCTCTTATATATTTATCCTGTTTCAGATTAATCTGAACTGGTTCTTTGTATGTGTCTATTATTTCATTTGATGTCGCTGACAATTTTGGGAAAGAGTACTTTATTCTAAAGATAAAATCACCCAACAGGGAATTTATTATTATTAAAATCGCTGCGGCCATGCATAATTTGCAAAATAAATTCCAAATTTTAACAAAATCCATTATTAGATTGCACCTTTTTATACAAGAGTTTTTTCATCGTCTGTTACTTTTACTGGAAGAATAAAGCCGAATGTTGAGCCTTGGTTCGGTATTGAGTGAACAAACACTTTTCCGTTATGATATTTTTCTATAGTCTGTTTTACAAGATGGAGGCCTAGGCCTGTCCCCTTTATTGTGTGAATATTATTTTCAACCCTGTAAAATCTGTCAAAAATCTTTTTCTGGTGTTCGGGCGCAATTCCGCATCCCTGATCGGAAACTGTTATTTCCACATCATCATTTATACTTTTTAACGTTACATGAATTTCTCCGTTATCAGGTGAATATTTTATAGCGTTTGAAAGAAGGTTTGTTAAAGCTCTTTCTATTCCGTCAAAATTGAAGAAAAAGTCCTGTATGCCTTCTTGTTTATCAACTGTAATTTTTAAATTATGCTCTTTTGTCAATGGCTGAACCTGATTAACACAGTCATCAACAACTTCATAGATACTGTTTAAAGATTTTTCCATCTGCGCATTTGCTTCCATTCTTGAAAAATCCAGTATATCATTGACCATTCTGTTTAATCTGATTATTTCCTGATTGATTGTGCCGATAAATTCTTTTTGAGTTTCGTAATCAAATTCGTTTCCGTAATTGTATAATGTGTCAATGTAGCTTCGTAAAACAGTAACAGGTGTTCTTAACTCGTGAGATACATTCGAAATAAAGGTAGATCTCATAGCATCCATTTCTGCTTCTTTTGTCATATCAATAAGAACAATTATATAGCCTACATAATCCTTATTTCTGGTAAACATTGGCGATATAATGGACTTAATAACCTTTTTGTCAACCTGTATGCTAAATTCCAGAGGTTTATTTTCCATGACCTCTATCGGAGTATCTTTGAATTCTTCAATTTTGTCCCTGAAACAATAATTCCCTTCGGTATCAATATATTGTTGAATTTTGTTGTTAAGCATCTGGTTTTCTTCAAGTTCAAGAAGTTTTTGCGCGTGGTTATTTACAAGCACGACATTGTCGTTGTTATCGCATACGACAACTCCGTTTGCTATGCTCATAAGTATTGCTTCAAGTTTGTTTTTTTCTAATGTGAGCTGCTCAATATTTTGTTCTTCATACAGATGTAGCCTGTTTGACATATTATTAAAAGCGTTAAATAACTCTTTAACTTCAGAACTTACATCTTTTTCCTGAATTTTATACCCGAATTCTCCGCCGGAAATTTTTTGAACACCTTTTTGAAGTATTCTCAATTCTCTTGTAATAAGATAGGTGTTGATAAGAATGACAAAAGCAAATACAACCCACGCAACCGTGAAAACAAATAAAAGAGATGCTCTGGTTGTTGACGAAATCTGATTAATAATACTGCCAGATAGCCCTACTGTGACAGAACCGAAATTATCTCCGTCATTTTGTGATATAGGCGAACTTACAATAATATTAGGTACTTTTTGTAAGTTACCGGCTTTATCTTCTGTTTTGTAAATTAATTTTCCCTGCGGATTTCTGAATTCAATAAACACAATATCATTGTGAGTTTTTACTATTTTATCAGCATGATTTTTTAGTGTTTCATAAAGCTTATTTTGTGATAAATCAGAGGCAAGTTCACTGCTTTCAATAGCGAGAACCTTTGAAACTATTTGTCCGAAATTTTGGTAGCCGAGATTAAGCTTTTTTTGAATGTTAAATATTGCAAAAACTGCAATTGCAACTATTAAAACTGTACTTAATATTAACCCCGATATAATAAGTTTGTTCTGTGTTGTTAAGCTCACCTGCTGTCTATTCATACCAAAAATTATACCACTTAAGCTCAGAGCAGGCAAGTACAAAAGTGTAGTTGTTGAAAATTTTTGATGAATATTGTATAATCATCTTGTATATTACAAAAATGAGGGGAAAGGTATGAAAAAGATATTGCGTTTTGTAAACTTCGGGGGGGGGGCACTCTACGGAGGCTCGGAAGATAAGAAGGTAAGAATATATGCCATTATCTGTGGGCAAAGCTCAAAAAAAAATAAATACATTCCCTTATTAGGGAAGGTAAGGATGGGTTTTGATGAATACTCACCCCATCTCTCCAGAGAAATAAAGCCTTCCCTAAATAGGGAAGGCTTGGAAGGGTTTCAATTATGCTGTTTCTTAAAAAGATTGCTACCCACCCCTAACCCCTTCCTAATCAGGGAGGGAGAGAGTAATTCCCCGAAACGCACTTATCGTCTTAATGTTTTACCTTCCCCAAAATGTGCTTTTACTCTTGCCGAAGTTTTAATTACATTGGGTATTATTGGTATTGTTGCAGCGATGACAATGCCGAGTTTAATAAATAAGACACAAAACAAACAATTGGAAACTGCTTTTAAAAAGGCATATTCAGTTCATTCTCAGGCATTGTTATATACAAAACAAAGTTTAGGGGTTGAAAACTTGAAAACTGCTTTTGCTACCTTTGATGCTGCAGCGGGAGTTTATCCTCTGGCAAGGGAATTTTATAATGAGTATTATAAATATCTGAAAATAGATGGTACCTGTGTTTATAGCAAATCGGTTAGAAATTATAATAATACTCAGGATGCCTCTATTGACAGAGGAACGGCTTATCCGAGCAGACAGCTTCCTGACGGATCGTGCAGCGGTACATTTATAAATGCTGCTAGTATCAATATAACTGTTGATGTAAACGGTGCTAAAAAAGGCCCTAACAGATTAGGGCATGATATATTTGTTTTTAATGTTGATGCGAAGGACAGTCTTGTACCTGTAAAAAAGACCAAAGATTATAGCGAACAAGAACTTACTGATATAGAAAACTGGTATATTCAAGACGGCCTAAGTGAAGAAGCTATAAATGCAGCCATAAGCCAGATGGGAAACCCTTGCTCCAAAAATTCAAATCAAAAGGGCAACGGATTGGGATGTTCCTGGTATGCGCTTAATGATATTAATCCGGATGATGAGACAAAAGGTTACTGGGAGAGCCTACCCTAAATTTATTCGGTAATGTCGGCAATATTGAATTTGATAATTTTACTCAGATTTTCAAGCCCGAGCTGTATCTGATAACCTATTTTGCCTGCGCTAAAAATTATAGTGTCAAAGTTTTCGGCACTTTTATCTATTGTTGTTGTATAAAATTTTTTCATCCCTATAGGTGAGCATCCGCCATGGATGTAACCGGTTAGGCCGAGAAGTTCTTTTGATTTTATCATTTCAACAGACTTTTCCCCGACGCTTTTAGCTGCCTTTTTTAAGTCAAGCTCTTTCGAAACAGGTATCATAAAAACATAATATTTTTTTGATTTCCCTACAGTTACAAGTGTCTTAAAAACCTGTTCAGGATTTTGGTTTAAAACATGTGCAACATCAATACCGCTTATTGCATCCGTATCTACGTAGCAGTAATGTTTGTAAGAAATTTTGAGCTTATCAAGCTCGCGCATTACATTTGTTTTATGTTCCATAACTATCCGCGGCTGCAAATTGTTCTTGCAACGTGAACACCTGATGCGGAAGCTTGTATCAAACCTCTTGTTACACCTGCGCCGTCACCGATTGCAAAAAGATTTTTAACCCCTTCAGTTTCAAGTTCGTTGGTAAGTTTTACTCTCGCAGAATAGAATTTAACCTCTATACCATAAAGAAGAGTATATCTTGAAGCAGTTCCCGGACAAACCTTATCAAGCGCCTGAAGCATTTCTATGATACTTGTCATTTGTCTGTAAGGAATTACAAGACTCAAATCTCCCGGAGTTGCGCAGGTAAGTGTCGGCTTAATTATGCTTGATTTAATTCTTTCCGGAGTTGAACGTCGTCCGTCAAGCAAATCTCCGAAGCGCTGAACTAAAATTCCGCCGCCTAACATATTTGCCAATCTTGCAATGTGCTGACCATACTGTATGGGTTCTTTAAACGGTTCAGTGAATTTTTCACTGACTAAAATCGCAAAGTTTGTATTATTTGTTGTTTTTTCAGCGTAGCTGTGGCCGTTTACAGTAGAAATTCCGTTGTAATTTTCCTGAACAACTTCTCCGTTCGGGTTCATACAGAAAGTTCTTACCTCATCACCGAATGTCGGTGAATTATAGATTAATTTTGATTCGTATAGTTTATCTGTCAGCGGTTCAAAAACAGGTGCCGGAAGTTCAACTCTTACACCAATATCAACTGCATTGTTAACCATTCCGATTTTGTGTTTTGCAAATTCCTGTATAAGCCAGTCTGCCCCCTCTCTGCCCGGAGCAATAATTGTGTATTCTGCACAGATTGTTTCTCCGTTATCAAGAACAATTCCTTTTACCTGCTCGCACTCTACAATAAATGACTGCGCTGTAACGTTATTTAAAATTGTAATCCGTTCATCAAGATAATCCTGCATGCTTTTTAGAACGTCAAGACTTCTTTCTGTTCCAAGGTGTCTTACAGGAGAGTGAACAAGTTTTAATTCGGCAAGAACAGCTTGTCTTTCAAGTTCTCTGAAGGTTTTCATATCAGTTCCGAAAACTTCTTCAGTTGCGCCGAAATCGAGGTATAATTGATCCGCATAAGCAATTAAATCTTCAACTTTTTTTCTGTCCATGTAATCGACAAGATGTCCGCCGACATCAGGTGTCAGAGTTAATTTCCCGTCGGAAAATGCTCCTGCCCCGCCCCAGCCGCAGAGAAGACCGCATTTCTTACAAGACGGACATTTTTCGTAGCCTTCACGAAGCAGACACTTTCTTTTTTCTATTTTTTGACCTTTTTCTATCAGGACAACTTTCCAATCGGGCTTAAGTTTAGTTATTTCCAGAGCCGCAAAAATTCCTGCAGGGCCTGCGCCGATAATAGCTACATTATACATCTACATATCTCCATATCTTAATTATACCAAACCAGTTAAATATATACTAAACAAGAATATTTTTAAAGTGTTTGTGAAGATTTTGTTAAGTGCCTGATGTTTTAAACTCAATACTTTCAAGATTCATTTTAAAGTTGCTTTGCCCGTATTTTTTATTGCTTGTCATGTTAATATGCATTTCAACCGGTTTACCAAATTTAATTTTTGTTTTGGGCTCAAATCCTTCTTTTACACGCATTTTTACAGAGCGGATAAAATTTCCTATAACAAATCCGTAATAGTGTTTTGCGGCCTGCAGGTCAAAGCTGTTTTGAATGTTTCGTGATTTGCAGGATACTTTTTCCGAACCGATTGATTTGCCGAGTTCTCTTAATTTTTCGGCCTGAGCTCCGGTAAACAAAAAACTGCCAGCTTTATCAAAAATACATCTGAAATAATCCGAGGGCTGAATATTCTTTTTATTTTTTCTTTTCGGATAGCCGTTAAACCCGTATTCAATATTGTAATCAGGGTCGTATTTTGCAAATTCTCTTATGATTTTTAATTTCTTATTGTCATTTTTTGCAGGCCCTGCAAGAACACCTGTTAATTTATGGGTCGCATTTTTCAAATGCTGCGGATTAAAAGTTTCCATTCCGTCAATAAAGACACGCAGCGGTACAATGCTTGTAAATGAAATACTATTGGATTGTGCAGAATTAATGGTAGAAATCATAAAAAAGACCCTTTTTGCATATTAAACCATGTAAAATATTTTTTTGCTAGTCATTTTGAAGTTTTTTGTCTTTGAACGGTTTTTTCTTTGAGGATTTTGCATGGTTTATGTTGGTTATTAACTCTTTAACTTCTTCCGAATCATATATGCTTTGGGCCTCTTTAGCGTAAGTCAATGCTTTATCAAGTTTGCCGTTGTTCATATAAAGAACTGCAATGTTGTAGTATGCCATATATTTTTCATTATCTGATTTAGAAAGTTCAAGAGCTTTATTCATTGCCTTTAGGGCTTCATTTGTCTTGTTTAATTCAGCATAAGCAACCCCTAAATCAATGTATCCGCCTGATATATCCGGAGCATTTTTTATGTAATTTTTTGCTTCTTCGAGTTTTCTTGATGACATTTCACGTGAGTTGCCGAGAACAATAGGTGCATATATCAGCCCCTTTGTATCAAGGTTTTTTATCGGAGTATTTGTTATATCCGGAATAAGTTTATATAAAAGTCTTATTGTATTAATATCCTGCGATGATAAATATTGAAAAGAACTTCTGTAAGGGGCGTAGAAGCTGCTGCCAGTTTCGGTTGTCATATACATCAGATCTTCCGAACTGTAGCTGTGCCCCATAATTCCCAGAGCATGACCAATTTCATGAAGAATAGTATTATACAACTCTTTGTCAGAGAAGTAATTACCGTAAGGGTCTTTATCATACAGCGTAATTGTCATTTTTTTCAAGGTTGAACCTTTGAATTTCGGCGTTGTATAGCCGACAACATATCTGCAAACCTTTCCTTCACATACGTTTGACGGCAAAGGAGTTATTTCTATCACAATATCCGCCTCTTTTTCGCCCGTAATTTCTTCAAATGTTAGGAAATCTGATGATGCCTGCCACTGTGCAAATGCTCTTAAGATTTCCGTTCTGTAATAGGGCGGAAGTTCTATATTGCTTTTGTCCGTAATTGCTACTTTCAGCGGAAATGATTTTTCGTCCCACCTTATGACTCTGTTATCAAGCGGGGCTTGTTCTATATAGTTATCACCGATATTTACGAGAATATTATCCTGCCATTTTGAAATCTCCATTTCTGCAAGCTGTCTTGCACTGTCATCTTCTCGGCTTTCTGAAATTTCAAAAATTGATTTTTGTACTTTTACTGTCGGATTAAGATTTGTCAATGCAAGAACATAATAATATCTGTAGTCTTTATTCCTGCTGTCAAAATTGTATGCTGTTTTAAGGCTGTGGTAAGCCTTAACGTAATCTTTGTTTTTAATATAATTTTTTCCCTGATGAAAGAAAAATACCGGAAGCAGTTTAAAAACAAGACCAAATAATATTGCAAATGTACAGATTGAAACAGTTATTAATCTGTGATTATGATTTTTCTCCGTCATTATCTTTTATGCCTTTATCTATTTCAAGAATTTTTGCAAGAGAACGTGTATCCCCTTTTAATTTAAAATATTCCGCAAACTTTGGTGTAGTTTTAAGGTTAAAGCTTCTGCCGTTTTTATCCCTTGTTTTTGCCACAAGTCCTTTTTCAACAAGCTCCTGAACATGTTCATAAGCATTAGATCCGCGTAATTCTTTTAAATCAGTCTGCCTGATTGGTTCTTTTAGGGCTATAACAGAAAGCGTCCTTAATACAGCCGGCTTTAAATCTACAGGGCAGAGAAGCTCAACAAGATCCATATAATCTTCTTTTACCTGCAATATATAACCGTTTTCGTCGTCAATTTCCAAAGCCCCTTCTCTTGTTGAATAATCCATGATAAGTTCAAGAATTGCTTCTTCTATTGTTTCTGTATCTTCTCCGAGAATTGTTGCAATTTCATCCAAGGAAACCGCTCTGGCTGTAATAAACAAAACAGCCTCAATTCGCGATTTTAACTGTTCCATGTTCATTATCTTCTCCGCCTTTTACTACATACAAGTCTGAATAAAATTCGTCCTGTTTTAAATCATAATCTGTTTCTGCCGTTAAAAACAACAGTGCTATATATGCGCTTACTCTGTCCATCCCTAAAAGTGTAAGCTCATTAAGTTCAATTTTATCATTTTTTTCAAAAATTTGTCCGAGATTTTCCTTTAATGTAAGCACGCAGGACTCAATATATTCTTCATGCGCAAGATTTACAATATCATCCGGCGTAAGTCTTGAATATGATTGTACCCGTCTTTTTGCACGTTCGTGCGCACTTTTTAATGATTGTTTCTGTTCAAGTTTTTCATAAAACTCTAACTGTCTGATTAAGTCTTTTAACGTAACTACACGATTATGGTTTAATCTTACACTGGTGCGTCTTTGAAGAACTTCATCAATTGAAATTACATTGTTGGTCGGAACGTAATCATCTTCCCCGTAATCAACAATAAAACCGTCATCATCATATTCAATATTGTCTTGTTCCGGCTGCTCAAACTGCATTATATCAATGCCTTCAAGTACATTAGATTTTAATTTTAAAAGAATTGCCGCAAAAAGAAATGTTCTGCCCGTAACTCTGAGGTTCTGGGATTTCATTTGAACCATATGTGCAAGGTATTTATCGGTAACATCAACAATATCAATATTCCACGGGTCAATTTTTCCGGCTTTTGCCATATCAACCAGAATGCCTATACCTTCACTTTTGGGTTTGCCATCTTTTGATAAACCCAGATCAGGTAAATCCATATTATAATTTAATACTGCCTCTGTACTCATATATCCTGATTATTCGTCCCTTAACTTGATACCGGTAACTTTAGTTATACCTTTTTCTTTTTGAGTTACGCCCAAAGTTCTATTAGCTGATTCTATCATAGGTTTTCTGTGACTAACTACTATAAATTGCGTATCTTTTGATTGGTTCTGCACCATTTGGGCGATACGCTCAACATTCATTGTGTCTAAGCTTGCGTCAACTTCATCAAATGCATAGAACGGTGACGGCATATAGCGTTGAATTGCAAAGACAAATGCAAGAGCTGTAAGAGATTTTTCTCCGCCCGACATACTTTCAAGTCTTTGGAGTTTTTTATCTCTTGGCTGCGCCTCAATTGTAAGCCCGCCTGACAACGGATCATCAGGACATTCAAGCTTCAATTCCCCTTCTCCTTCAGAAAGCTGGTGAAAAACTTCTTTAAAGTTTTCGTTTATGTGATTGTAGGTTTTCATAAACGTTTCTTTTTTCAATTGTTCATAGCCCTGCATTCTCTCCAAAATTTCTTTACGTTCTTTGGAAAGTGTTTCAATCTGTTCTTTAAGTTCATTTTGTCTGGCAAGAACTTCTTCATAGGCAGCTAAAGCACGCATATTAACATCGCCGAGTTCTGCCATACGGTTTTCAAGCCGTTTGATTTTTGAAGTTATTTCATCAATTGAAATTTCAACAGGTTCAAGTTTGCTTATATCTTCACCTGAATCTTCAAGATCTTTTTTTGCAGTTTCAAGCTGCGGTTCAAGTTCTCGTCTGCGGGCTTTAAAAGATTCTATCTGCTCGGCAATCCTTTCAATATCGGCAACCCTGATATGTTTTTGTTTTTCAAGTTCAATAAGCTCATTATTAATATCGTCGCGTTCCTTAAGAAGTTTGCCTAATTTTTCTTCTATCTGAGCTATTTGCTCGTGAAGTTCTTCCATTTTTTTGTTCAACTCAACGATATCATTTTTGTAGCGGGTTTTATCTTCTTCAAGCTTAACATTATTATGTTCAATACTTGATATTTCTTCTTCTTTTGTTTCAATAAGATTTTTGTGGAAAGCAATCTGACGGTCAAGTTCGTTTTTATCATTGTTTGCATTCATCAAATTTGTTTGAAGGCGTTTAATTTCATGTTCAACCCCTTCAGTCTTTTCTTTCAAATCTTTTAAATCTTTATCATTGATGAGTTTTTCTACTTCTTCAATTTGCTCCTGACATAGAGTCATATCGTCATATATTTTTACATTTTTCTCTTCAAGTTTGTCTAGCTTTTTGTTTAATTCATCAATTTTGGGTTCGACAGCTGAAATAAATTCGGATTTTTCTTTTAGAATATTTTCGCTGTTTTCAAAATTCCGGTTCATATTATCAAGTTCAACTTTAGATTTTGAAAATTCGCTCATTGCATCCGAGTATTTTGTTCTTACGTCTTCAAGTTTTTCTTCCAGTGAAGTTTTTTTATTTTCAAGAGAACCTAATTTTTGTTCCATTTCTTTAAGACGTTCTCTAAACCTGTTTAATTCTTCATCATCATTCTGGCTGAAGCTTAATCCTGTTCTTAGTCTTGTACCGCCCGTCATTGAGCCTGACTTTTCAAGAAGCTCACCCTGCAAAGTTACCATTCTGTATTTCCCGATAAGTTTTTTTGCTGATTCAAGATCCTCTACAACAATTGTGTCCCCGACTGCATAATAAAATGCATCAATATATTCATCATCAAAGTCCACAAGATTAATTGCAAAATCAATAACACCTCTGTCTTTCGGAAGCTGTAATTTCGACGGAGCTTTTTTAATTTTGTTCAAAGGTATAAATGTTGCCCTGCCTGCATTTGAAGATTTTAGAAGTTCAATTGCAACAGATGCGACATGTTCGTCATCAACTACTATATGCGCCATTCTTCCGCCGAATGCCACTTCCATGGCAACTGAATATTCTTTATCTACAGTCCCCAGTTTTACAAGGGGGGCATGAACTCCTCTGAGTTTTGCATTCATAACGGTATCAACAGCGCGTCCGAAGTTCGCGTCTTCTGCAGCCTGCTTTTTTGCTTCCATTGTAGAGATTTTTCTGTATGCCATCTGAATATTGTAGTTTAAATCATTTATTTCATTTTTGGTAATATCAAGATCATGCATGGCATTTTGCTGAATGATTTTGAAATCGCTCATTTCTTTTTGAAGCTGTTCTACAAGAGTTTTCTTTAAATCCTGATTTGAGGCAAAATTTGATTTCATTTCGTTTAACTCTTCAAGTTTTGCCTTTGCATCTTCAAGGTCACGCTGAAGATTTTTGAGGTCGCTTTCAAGAGGAAGTTTTTCCTGAATTAATTTTGTTTCTTCATCTTTTAAATCTTCAAGCTGCTTTCTCAAATTGTTTCTTTTTTCGATATGCTGATCAGCTGTTGCGTTAAGGCCGGTCATATCTTCAAGAATTTTCTTTAATTCTGCTTCGCGCGTTGAAATATTAGTTTTAATCCCTGCAATTTCGTCATCTTTAAGTTGAATTTTTAACTTGAAATCTTCAATTTTCTTTTTAAAACCTTCAATTCCGTTTTTAGCGTTTTCGATTGAGCGAAGACCGTCATGAATTTGTTTATCGGCGTAATTTGAGGCGTTATTTTTGCGGTCGATTTCTCCTTTCAGGGCTTCTTCCTGTTTTTTTAATTCAATCTGCTGTGCTTCGCCCTTTTCTTTGACAAGTTCTGATACTTCCTGATATTTTTGTTTAATAAGATTTAATCTTTCATCAAGGTCTTTATTTTTGACTTCTTCTTCTTTTTTTCTTTTGGTAAATTCTAAGATATTTTCATGCGCCTGTTCAAGATTTCTTTTTAAATCAAAAAATCTTACTTTGTTAACTTGACTTTCAAGCGATTGTTTTTCTTCCCTTAATTTTTGATATTTAAGGGCAACTTCACGTTCTTCTTTCAACTGTTCAAGTCTGTTATCAACCTCGTTTAAAATTACTGTTGAGCGTTCAACACGCTGTTCAACTGTTTCAAGTTCTCCTGTAGCCTGTTCTATTCTTCTGTCAAAGTCAGCAATCCCTGCAATTTCGTCGATAATTTTTCGGCGATTTTTGGGAGAACAGTTTGTAATTCCCATTACATCTCCCTGCATCATGACGTTATAGCTGTTCGGCGTTACATTGTATTTTTCCAGAACTGCATGGACATTGGTAAGTGTTGTGACGCTGTCATTTATATAATATGTGCTTGCATAACCTTGTGATGTCTTGCGGATTTTTCTTCCTATACTTAAATCTTCTCCGTTTTCTGTATCACCGAAGGTTACTTTTACAAAAGCTTCATTTCTTTTAGTATAAGTTGAAATAAAGTGGGATAAATTTTCGGCGCGCAGTTCACTTGCGTTTGCAAGACCAAGGGCAAACAATACGCTGTCTATAATATTACTTTTCCCTGATCCGTTAGGGCCTGAAACAGTTGTAAACCCTTTAAGCAGGGGAATTTCAGATTTGTTGGCAAATGATTTAAAATTGTCTATTTCTAACTGTTTTATGTACATAAATTCCTACCAAGTCTTATTCTTATTGAACAACAACTTTTTCAACATGTCAAAAGCTTAAAGAAATTGTTACGTTTGCCATTTATAGCTGTTAATGCTATTATTTACCTATGCTCGATTTTAAAGAATTTAATGATAAAGAAAGAGAATTTTATAAACAGGATTTTGCTGTTATTAATGAGCTGTTAAAGAGAATTCGCGATTCACTTTTAAGCGGTAAACCTTTACAAATTAACGATTTGAATTTTTCAGGAATTGTTGACTTTAAATCTGATGAAACCCTAACCTATATTACTCTTTTTCAGGCGGGCAATAAATTTATACGTTACGGAAGCAGAAAATCTAATTTTGAAGCTACATTAAATCGTGATATTGAAATGCTTCGTAAAAATAAAACTTTTCCAGATTTTAATGTTGAAGATGAAAATGTATGCAGGATTATGCTAGAGTATGTTATTGACAGAAAAAAAATCAAGCCTTCTGAATTAAATACAGAACATTTTGACAATGGCAGATTTGAAATCGGTATAAATGGGTTGGAACTGCGAAATGATGGTGTTTCTTACTATTATATGCCTACTGATGCTGTTACGTTAAATCAGCTTGCTTTTAGAGCTGTTTTAAATACTCTTGTCAAGAAAACCCCGATAGGTAAAATGACAAACAGCATATCTCAGAGGTTGAAAATTCTTTCTTCATCAAAAACTTATGAGTATTTTATTTTTCGCTCAAGAGCGTTTATATCTTACAAAAATACCTGTCTGCCTCTTTATCGCGGAAATATTTTATATGATGAGTTTGATTATAAAACCTTATATTCTCAGGTGATAAAATCTTCAGACTGGCTTCTTGCTAATATGTATGATGACGGCAGATTTCTATATTATTATGATTGTACTGATGATTCAAGAAAGGATCATGAACATCCTGCCAGAAAAGAGGATAATCTATATTACAATGATTTAAGGCACTGCGGAGGAATTATATCACTTATAAGAGCTTATCAGCTTACTTCTGATGAAAAGTATATAAATGCGGCTAAAAAGGCAATAGATTGGAGTATTTCGATTACAAAAGAGCACGAAACTAAGTGGGGTAAAGCCTACTATGCTTTTTATAATAGAAAGGCAAAACTCGGCGGTTCCGGAGTTTTTCTTGTGGCTTTAATGCAGTATAGAAATTTTACTGCGGACAAGTCTTATGATGAGTATATAAAGGGATATGTAAGACATATTTTGAGCCGTGTTTATAAAAATGGGGAGCTTTTGGGTTATTATATTCATCCTGCATTTCAGGACGGACAGCCGCTTATAAATATGACTGACGAAGAAAGGAAAGCAACCTTTTCTTTCTACTATCCGGGTGAAGCACTTCTTGGCCTTGCGCTTTTTGCAAATCATTTTTATGATGATGAAAAACTTGTAAAAGAAACAAGAAAATTTGCAAAAAAGGCGCTTGATTGGATTGTGGATGAAAGACCTGAAATTTACGGAGATTTATTTACTGCGCTGCCTTCTGATGCCTGGTTAATGCAGGCGATTGAAGAGTGGGCAAAGGATAAAAATTTCAGAAAGGATAATTATTTAAATTTTGTATTTATAGACGCGAATACAATGATGGAAAAAATGTATCAACGCGACGATTCGCCTTATATAGATTATGAAGGCGGTTATTATTATAATTACGGAGATCATTATTTCCCTGACGGAGCACGCTCGGAGGGACTTGTAGCCGCTTATTATCTTGCAAAGTTTTTGGGCAAAGAAAAGCTTGAACAAAAACTTTTAGATGCGTGTAAAAAGGCTGCTAAATCTCAATTTTCTTTGTTTAACTGTGATGAAAACAATTATTCCCATAAAAATCAAAATCGTTCAGTAAATTCTATAAGATTTAAAGCAACCCGCCAGTGGGTAAGAGTTGATTCAATTCAACATGTTGCCTGTTTCTTTTCACGATTGTATAAAGCAGAAAACTAAAATAAAAAACGACCGGTTTGGTCGTTAGATTTAAAGGGAAAGGAAACAAAATTTATCAAATATATAAATAATTTT
>CALURJ010000027.1 GCA_944323145.1 Candidatus Gastranaerophilales bacterium | reverse complement strand
CTCGCAGTCAGACCCAAGAATCTGGCTTGCGAAGCCGCCATACCCATGACTTGTTCCCTTTCGTTTTTGTTTCCTTGGTATTATCTACGGCAGAACTTGTGAAATTCTTTAATAATTATATCAAAAAATGTTACATTTTGTAACATAATTCATTTATTCGTATGAATAAAAACGTTAAAAATCATTGATATAAATGATTAAATAACCTTTTTTAATTTTTCTATGACAAACTCAAGGGCACCTTGCTGTGATTCAAAAACATTTTTACAGTCATTGCAGCTTTCTGTATAAAAATCATTGTCAGAAAGCAGTTTCTGCATTTGTAAGAATAGTTCTTGCTGGTTTTTAACTACTTTTCCGGCTTTGGAGCGTGCTAAAATCCAGTAGATATCTCTAAAGTTATGAATTGATGGGCCTGAAATAACCGGTTTGTTATATACTACTGCTTCTAGCGGATTATGGCCTCCGGTTTTATTAAAGCTTCCGCCTATAAATGCAAATTCGCATATTTGATAAATTTTGCTCAATTCTCCTAACGTATCAAGAATTATTATGTCATTCAAATCAAATTTGTCATCTTTAGAGCGAAACCCGTATGTTAATCCTGTTTTTTCAACCAGTTCCTTAATGTTGTTTACTCTTGTCAAATGCCTTGGAGCAAGGAGAAGCTTAATGTCATGAAATTCTTTTTTCAGTTTTTTAAATGTATCAAGAATGATTTCATCTTCCCCTTTATGTGTACTTCCGGCAATTATAACTCTAAAATTTTTCTGTTTTAAATCAAAATCAGCGTCAACTTTTTTTACATCAAATTTCAGATTTTTCATGACTTCTGTTTTGTTTTCAGGGGCACCTATTTTTATAAATTTTTCTCTGTCAAGTTCGCTCTGCGTAAAAATTCCTGTATAGTTTTTAAAGAGTTTTTTAAAAAATGGGGTCATTACTCTGTATAATTTAAATGTTGAATCCGATATTCGTCCGTTAATTACAAAAAGCGGAATTTTTCGTTTTTTACAGTAATCTGCAAAAGTAGGCCATAATTCTGTTTCTGCAATCAGAACAATATTCGGGTTGATTTTATCCAAAAATGTTTTTACGCATATTGTAATATCAAACGGGAAATAGGTTACAAAATCGGCAATTTTGTCAAATTTCTTTTTCGCAATTTCCTGTCCAGTTTTTGTACCTGTTGTTACAACAATTTTGTAATCAGGGAATGTTTCTTTTGTCTTTTTTATAAGGTTTTCAAGTGCAATTACTTCTCCTACTGATACCCCGTGATACATTATGATTTTTTCACCGAGTGCAGGAGCGTTAAAATTGCCGAGTTTTTCCATCCAGCCTGAAAGCTCTTTCCCATGACAAATTCTTACTGCCGCATATAAGGGCAGTGAAATTAAAAATAAAGCTGTAGATAAAATTTTGTATATAAAAAACATAACTATCGTTTAAATTATATCCTAAAAAGACTAAGTATTCAAATTTGTATATTAATATTGACATAGTATAGCAAAAACCATAAAATATTATTGTTATGGCAATCGTTTATTTAAGTTTAGGCTCAAACAGCGGCGACCGTATCGGATATGTGCAGCAGGCTACAAGTTTGCTTGGCGCATCTGATGGCATCAGCATAATAAGGACTTCTGCTTTTTATGAAACAGAACCCTGGAATATGAATTCTGATACCTGGTTTGTGAATGCTGTTGTAGAGGTCAAAACAACACTTTCCCCGCAGGAACTTTTAAAAGAGTGCCAGAGAATAGAAACACAGTTAGGGCGGAAACGTCCGCAGAATTCCTCTGAATATTCAGACAGAACTATTGATATTGATATTCTTTTTTATAATAAAGATATTATAAATGATGAAAATTTGACTATTCCTCATAAGTATCTTCACTTGCGTGCATTTACTCTTGTTCCGCTTCTGGAGTTAATTCCAAATTTTGAACATCCTGTTTTGCACAAATCAATTAGTGAACTTCATAATGATTTAGAAAATCCGGAGATGGTATTTTTATATGGCACAAGAGTCGAAATCTAGTGTTGCAGTTATCGGCGGAGGGCCTGCAGGATGTATGTGCGCGTATTTTTTACGTGACAACTTTGATGTAACTGTTTTTGATAAAAATTCTCCTTTGAAAACTCTTTTGCCGACCGGAGGTGGTCGCTGCAATATTGCTCATGCCGAATATGATTTTAAAGAATTAGCCAAAAACTATCCGCGCGGAGAAAAATTTTTGTATTCTGTATTTTCAAGATTTTCGACGGCTGACACGCTGGATTTTTTCGAAAAACTGGGTATAAATACTTATACTCAAGATGATATGAGAATTTTCCCTGTATCTAACAGTGCAAAAGATGTAAGAGAGAAATTCTTGAACAGTCTTAAAAAAGTTAAGTTTATAAAAGAAGAAGTTTTAAGAGTTAATGATGGATTTTTTGTGGTTACAGATAATGGTGTATATAAAGCGGATTATGTAATAATTTCAACAGGCGGACATTCTTCTTATAACCTGATTAAAGACCTCGGACATAATATTATAGAGCCGCGTCCTTCCTTGACAGGATTAAGAACTAAAGAAGATTTTTCATCCATTGCAGGAGTTTCTTTGAATGGTATTTTGTTTACACACAACGGTATTTCCGGCCCTGAAATTTATAAAATTTCATCACTTAAAGCAAGAGATATATTTCCGTACAAATTAGAATTTGATCTGACAGGAGAAATTGATTTACAGAATGCTTTGAATAAAAATCCGCATAAAAGTATTAAAAATCTTCTTGCTGATTTTATTCCGAAGTCTTTGGGAGAACTTATTATTAATGAGTTAAATATTAATCCGGATAAAAAGTGCCACTTGATAAACGGAAATATGCGCGACAAAATTTATGACAAACTTCGAAATTTTAGCGTTACCGTGACAGGCACAGTGCCTGACGGGGAAGTTGTAACATCCGGCGGTGTTGATTTAAATGAAATTAACCCTAAAACAATGGAATCAAAAATTATTCCGAATATTTATTTTTGCGGAGAAGTCATGGATATTGACGGTTTTTGCGGCGGATTTAATCTCCAAAGCTGTTGGTCTACCGCTTATGTTGCGAGTCAGGCTGTTTTGGATAAAGAATTTTGTTTTTGAGTTTCATTTTTAGCCATTTCCATTACTTTATATTCTCTGTTGTTTGGTAAAATATATCTCATTGCAATCATGACTGCCGGCACTGCTACTCCTAATGCCCCGATGCAAATTCCTATATTTTTTAACACTGCGCATCTTTTTGCTTTCACAACTTTTTTTAAGTAATTTTCAATATTGTTTTTAGGAGCTTTGTTGTATAATTCTTCAATTTCGGATTTCAATGCTTTAAAATCGTTAATATCAATATAAGCCCTTGTATCAATTTTGTCTGAATTTTTCATTGTCTTGATAAGCTTTGATTTTTTCGCCATTTTTACAATAAAATTATCAGGGTTATCATGTATAAAATTATAGATATCCACATCTTTGGAAGATGCTGTTATTGCTTTTGCGTAATTATCAAGCCCTTTCTTTATAGAATTATCCTTAAATGCATTCTGTAATTCTTTACTTTCAAGTATCATTGAATCAAGATTGATAGGAACTTGTGACTTGCTTTCAAGATGTTTTTTTATCATTGCTCCTGCAAAGTACATGAAAAACCAGGTACCGCCTTCTTTAATAGTATAATTAATCAATTCCTGATTGCTTTGAGAGCTTGCAAGTCTCTCTGCTGTAATTGAACCGTCTAAAATCATAAGGTTTTTTACGGGATTAAACATAAAATCTTCAAGAGCCCCGCTGAATGAAATATTTTTCCCTTTTTTCGAAGAGTGAACAGATGCAAATGCCTCAGGAACTTCTTGTGTCTGTAGTTTTGATATTTTTGATTCTGTCTGTTTATTCAGAGCTTTTTCTTTAAGTTTTTCTTTAGCTTCTTTTAACCTGTAATTTTGTCTGAATTTAGTTAATCCTGCATAAGTTACAATTGCTGCGGCAGTAGAAAATGCAAATTTTACCATTGCAAGATTTTTTGTATATTTCGGGTTTTTGGAAGCTTTAAGAATACTTTGTTTAATTTCTTCTGTCGGGGCTTTTTCGATAGTTTTTGCTAAAATTTCTTTATTTTTAAGGTTTCTTACGTCAAATTTCGGGTCAATCCCAAGTAGTTTATAAAATGTTAAATCCGTAAATTTTTTGAAAAATGGAATTCCGCCGAGCCATATTGCCTGAGTTCCGAATTCGTCTATAAATCTGTCTTTGCCTTCTACTTCTTTACCTGTAATATATGAGCCTATTGTTAATCCTGTGCTGTTTGCTACGTCTTTTACGGCTAACGGCAATAACGAGGCATTACTTCCTAATTTTGAGAATAAATATTCACTTGCGGTAACTGCTGGTATCATTTTTTCCTTTCCGGACACATTTTGTGCCGCTCAATATCTACAAACTACAGTCCCCAAATTAAATTCATTAGTTTGACGATTGGGGCATTCGCCTTGATTATTGAGTTTCGTCGGATAAATTTTTTCATTTAGTTTCCTTTCACTTTTTTCATAAATACGCTGAATAATTTTTCTTGCTTAAAATATGCTAATTTTTAACGATTATTAACATAAAAAAAAAGACCTTTCGGGGGGAAAGGTCAAGTAATAAAAACTTTTTTACGACAAAAGTAAGCTGTTTTTAAAACAAACCTTTCAAAAGTCTTACAATTCGTCGTGTTCTATTTTGCATGTCAATATTATACATCCGTAAAAATTATTTGTAAAGGAAAATTTTACTTTTTTATTTAACTTTTTGTATTCTGTTTGTAAGCGGTAAATATTTTCGTTACCACTCTCGTTACCATTCGGTTAAAAATAGGGGTATTTTTAAGAAAAATCAAAATTAAAAAAGAGGGCTTAAACCCTCTTGTTTCTCATAATTTACCCCCAAGCGAATTCGAATCGCTGTCTACACCGTGAAAGGGTGTTGTCCTAGGCCTCTAGACGATGGGGGCTTATTTCTTTCGACAAATTCAATTCTACATGAAGCAAAATTAAATGTCAACCATTTTTTTTATATTTTATTGCATGTAAAAAATGGAGAGTTTTTTCAGCTTTTTAGATATGGATTTACCCCTTGAAAGTTTTTTGTTTTTTATGTAAAATATATATATAATTTGAGAGAGATAGGAGTAAATATTTAAAATGTTTGAACGTTTTACCGAAAAAGCTATAAAAGTTATTATGTTAGCTCAGGAAGAAGCAAGACGTTTAGGTCATAATTTCGTGGGTACCGAACAGGTTTTACTGGGCCTTATCGGTGAAGGAACCGGAGTTGCGGCAAAAACCTTGAAATCTATGGGAGTAACACTTAAAGACGCCAGAGCTGAGGTTGAAAAAATAATAGGCAGAGGCTCAGGGTTTGTTGCGGTAGAAATTCCTTTTACCCCCAGAGCTAAGAGAGTTTTAGAGTTGTCATGGGATGAAGCAAGACAGCTCGGACATAATTATATCGGAACAGAACATTTATTGTTAGGTTTAATCAGAGAAGGCGAAGGGGTTGCAGCAAGAGTTCTTGAAAATCTCGGAGTAGATCTTAATAAAATCAGAAGTAATGTTGTTAAAATGCTTGGAGAATCAAAACCCCAGACAGTTTCTTCCGGTTCTTCAAGTTCATCTTCATCCACTGGCGGAAAAACAAAAACTCCGAGTTTGGATGAATTCGGGCGTGACTTAACACTTGCTGCTCAGGAATTAAGACTTGATCCTGTGGTTGGCAGAGAAAAAGAAATTGAACGTGTTATACAAATTCTTGCAAGACGTACAAAAAACAATCCTGTTCTTATAGGTGAACCTGGTGTTGGTAAAACAGCTGTTGCGGAAGGTCTTGCAACAAGAATTGTTAATGCTGAAGTCCCTGATATTCTTGACGGTAAAAAAGTTATTCAGCTTGATATGGGCTTGCTTGTTGCAGGTACTAAATACCGCGGCGAATTTGAAGAGCGTTTGAAAAAAATTATGGATGAAATCCGTCAGGCTGGAAATATAATTCTGGTTATTGATGAAATGCATACTCTTATCGGTGCAGGTGCCGCTGAAGGTGCTATTGATGCTGCAAATATATTAAAACCTGCGCTTTCAAGAGGCGAAATACAGGTTATCGGTGCAACAACACTTGATGAATACAGAAAATATGTTGAAAAAGATTCTGCGCTTGAACGCCGTTTCCAACCTGTAATTATTGATGAACCGACAGAAGAAGAATCTATTGAAATTATTAAAGGGTTAAAACCTAAATATGAAGAACACCATAAATTAATAATTTCTGATGAAGCAATTGTTGCTGCGGTAAAATTATCTAATAAATACATTACGGACAGATTTTTACCGGATAAAGCAATTGATGTTATTGATGAAGCATCATCAAAAGTTCGTTTAAAAGTTTCTAATCTTTCTCCGGAAGGAAAGGAACTTGAAAAAGAACTTCGTGTTTTAATTAAGGAAAAAGAAGAGGCCATTAGAAATCAGGAATTTGAAAAAGCTTCCCAGTTAAGAGATGATGAGGCTGATTTGAAAGATCGAATTCGTGAAATGGCTCAAAAATACAAAGAAGAACATGAGGCTAACAAGCCGACTGTTACTGCAGAAAATGTGGCAGAGGTTATTTCTACAATGACAGGTGTTCCTGTTACTAAATTAACCGAAGGTGAAAGTGAAAGATTACTGAAGCTTGAAGATACTCTTCATGAACGTGTAATCGGTCAGCATGATGCTGTTGTTGCTATATCAAAAGCAATCAGACGTGCTAGGGTTGGTTTAAAAAGTCCTAACAGACCTATCGGAAGCTTTATCTTCTGCGGGCCTACAGGTGTTGGTAAAACTGAGCTTGCTAAAGCTCTTGCAGAAGCTGTATTCGGTTCCGAAGATAATATGATAAGAGTTGATATGTCTGAATTTATGGAAAAACATTCAACTGCTAAACTTATCGGTTCACCTCCGGGGTATGTAGGATATGATGACGGCGGACATTTGACTGAACTTGTTCGTAAAAAACCTTACAGTGTAATTCTTTTTGATGAAATTGAAAAAGCTCATCCAGATGTATTCAATATCATGCTTCAAATTCTGGATGACGGACGTTTGACTGACGCTAAAGGTCGTCATGTTAACTTCAAAAATACAATTATCATCATGACATCAAATGTCGGTGCAAGTATGATTACTACGACATCAAAACTCGGATTCTCAACAAGTGATGATGAATCAAAAGACAAATACGAAAAGCTTAAAGAGACAGTTACTGAAGAAATGAAAAAAGCATTCAGACCTGAATTCTTGAACCGTATTGATGAAACAATAGTATTCTCTCACCTGTCGCAGGAAGAAATCAGACAGATTGTTGATTTGATGCTGAAAGATCTCTTCAAACGTCTGGCTGAAAGAGAATTATCTGTTGAGGTCACAGATGAAGTTAAAGATCATCTCGCTAAAAACGGATACTCTGAAGCTTACGGTGCAAGACCTTTAAGAAGATTAATCCAGCGCAAGATAGAGGATATGCTTGCAGAGGAAATTCTTTCTGGCAAGTATGCGCCGGGTGATACGATTGTGATTAAGCTTGTTGATGATAAAATTGCTTTTGAAAAGAAGTCGAAGCGGGCTAAAAAAGAAACTCCGGAAACATCCGAAGCTGTTCAATAAAGAAAAATTCCGCCTCTATTAAGAAGCGGAATTTTTTCTTGCTATTTCTGATAAAATAGTTTAAAGTATTTATATTGGTTTTGTTATGGCAAAGTTTCAATACAGTGCGTTAAAAAATAATAAAGAAATTATAAAAGGTGAAGTAGAGGCCTCTAATATTCGTGAGGCTCGCGAAAAAATTCGTAAGCTTGGATTTTTACCGACAAAAGTTTATATGGAATCTTCAAGTTATAATGCTGTAGGTTCTGCTATTTCTCAAAGCTCTCAAAGTACTGGTAAAAATATAACTTTTTTGAGTTTGAAGGATAAAATTAATTTTACTAGTGAGTTAGAGGTTTTATTGTCGGCAGGTATTCCAATTCTTGAAGCATTGCATACGCTTGAAATAAATGCACCAAATGTGAAACTCAAAACAATTTGCTCTAAGTTACAGGAACAAATTATAGGCGGCAAGACTTTTGCTCAGGCTTTAACTTCTCTTTACGGTTCTGTTTTTGGCCCTGTTTATACATCTCTTATAAAAGCGGGTGAAGATTCCGGAGAGTTGGAGGAAACTTTAGGACGCATGCTTTTGCTCTTGAGAAACCAAGACAACATAAAAGGAAAAATTATTCAGGCATCTATTTATCCTGCTATTTTGATTTTGATAATGTTTTGTGTGTTATTACTGTTTGCAAAAGTGATTTTTCCAGCATTTTACAGTGTTATTCAATTCGGCGGCGGAAGTGTTCCATTTTTGGCTCAAACGCTAATAGGTTTGTGTACTTTTGTCGGGAATTTCTGGTGGCTTATTATTATCGGATTTGGCGCCTTGTGCTATTTGTGTTCGACACTTTTTAAAAATCCTGTATTTAAAAGCCGATGGGATGAGTTTGTATTAAAAATACCTGCTGTATCAGAATTTATTCGTTATATAAATTTGTCTAATTTCATGACAGTTTTACATATCTCTTATGATGCTGGGCTGCCTGTATTGTCCGGATTAGAGCTTTCTGCAAAAACTGTAGGCAATTGGGTAATAAAGCGTCAGGCCGCGAATGCTTCCAGTTTAGCACGACAGGGGAAATCGCTTTCAGAAGCATTCCAGCTTTCATCTTTAATCCCCGGTGCTTTAATGACAATGGTTGCAACCGGTGAAAAATCCGGAACTCTAGGTAAAATGATTAAAGATGCTGCTGATGTTATTGATAAGAAAGTCGATATGGCATTGGAAGCCATGCTGAAACTTTTTGAACCGACAATTATTGTAATAATGGGCGGTTTCGTACTGTTTATTGCAATGGCTTTCTATCAGCTTTATGTCGGAATGTTGGGAACCCTTTTTTAATCCCTGTTAAACCACTTCATTATTTTATCGATAAAGCCTTCTTCTTCCTGCATTTCGGTGTTGTTAAGCTTTTCCAGTTTATGTTGAATTTTGGAATAATCAGGATTCCCTTTGCCGATTTCTAAATATTTTTCGTAACATTCAACAGCTGCAGGTTTGTTGCGGAGTTTTTCATAGGCTTCCCCGAGTTTTCTGACTGTTATTGAATTTCTTTTATCAAGATGGTAAAGCTTCAAAAGATAATCTGCCTGAGCCTTATAGTCGCCTATACTTTCTCTGAATTCCGCAAGTTTTTGCAAAGATTTTTTATCTGTTTCATCAAGCTTTGAGATTCTTTCATAAAATTCCATTGCATGGTTTCTGTCGCCTGATTCTTCTAAGAGCATGGCAAGTGTATTTAACAAATCGAGATTATCATTTTTTATCTGGTAAGCATTAAGGTATTCATTTATTGCAATATCTTTGTTGCCTCTGACAAGATTGTATTTGCCCCAGTTAAGATGAGCATTAAAGTCATCATCCTTTTCTTCATAAATAAGTGCGCGCATCTGATAAGTAAGCGGTGAATTTTTTTCAAATTCATCAAACTTATTCACACATTCAAGAGCTTTGTCAAATTCTTTATTTATATAATAATATTGTGCTTTTAGCGAATGGAATTGAGCAATATGATTGTATTCATCTTCCATTTTTTGAAGTTTTTCAAAAGCTTCGTCTTTTTTGTCCATATCAAGCAGACATTTTACTTTTGTAAGCTCATCTGATGTAATTTCGATAGCTTTTTCAGGATTTACGTTTTTAATGTAAAAATCTGCAAGAAGTTCTTTTATATCTGTAGAGTCGAATCCGTTTTTTATTGCTCTTTCAAGTACTTCAACGGCACTTGCAGCGGCACTTTCTTTTACGTAAAGCTTTGAAAGCCTTATATAAGCTTCCTGCGGGGCATCTTCATAATCAAGAACTTTTAAATATTCATCAATTGCCTTTAAATTATTCCCTTCCTGCTCATAGAGTGTTGCAAGAACAAAGCGGGCAGATAGCATTTCTTTATCTTCCTGAGCAACATTAATTGCTTTTTTGTAATCATTTATCGCATGTTCAAGTTTGTGTTCTACAGAATGCATATTCCCTCTGTAAATGTAATATTTATATTTGTCTGTTGTGACATAAATATCCATGAGCTGTTCATAAGCGAGAATATTTGTTGCATCAAATTCAAGGATTTTAGAGTAGTACTCGGCAGCCTGATCTTTGTTATCAAGAAGCATAGAAATATGCCCGAGTCTTTCTAAAAGGCTCAAATCTTTCGGATTTCTGTTATAAAGTTTTTGATATTCTTCAAAAGCTTGTGTATATTGTTCATTCTCTTCAAACTGTTCTGCTGTCTGTAAACTCATTTTTACTCCTTTTTTTTATAATTATATATTAAAAATGGTTAATTATATAGGTAAATCAGTTAAATTTGTTCTGTGCTTTTTCTATTCCGTTATCAAGATAAAATTCAACAGCTTCGATAGATTTTTTCAGGACATTTTTTAAATCGGTCAGCTGTTCTTTGGGAAAATTCTGGAGAACGTAGTTTTCTGACGGAATATTGGGCTGCGGGCCTATACCTATTTTCAGTCTGTCAAACTCTTTTGTCCCCGTATGTTTTATAATTGATTTTATCCCGTTATGTCCTCCGTCAGAACCGTTTGCCCTGAACCTTATCCGTCCTAAATCGAGTGCAATGTCATCATATATAATCAGAACATCCTTAATATCAATTTTGTAATAATCCATTACCGTACGCACGGCTTCACCAGACAAATTCATAAAAGTTGTCGGTTTGATAAGAATATTGTCACCCATTTTTGCAATAAAGCATTTAAGTTTTTTGTCCTCTTTGAACGTTATGTTGTTATCAACAGCCCATTTATCAAGAACCATAAATCCTGCATTGTGTCTTGTAAAACAATATTTATCGCCTACGTTGCCGAGTCCTGTGATTAACTTCATTTTTTTTATCCTTTTTACAGTTTGTTTGTGATATTTAAAAAAAAATTTTGTCAGTCGCTGCGCTTATGGTTTTATTTTATCAGCTGCTGTAATTAAATTCAAACGCTTGTTCCCGTCTTTCCCTTTATATTTCTTATTTTAACTTAAATAAATATTGCCGTCTTGATTTACCATACTTTCGCTTAACAAAAAGATAAATAACTTTTATGTTGATAATGCTTAAAGATGAGGATAAAATTATGAAAAATAAACAAATCATTCAGGAAAAAAGTTCAGAGAAAGTTGCAAAATTTTTGGAAAAAAATTCTTTGCATAAAAAAGATTTTGCGGAAATGATAGGTGTTACTCTTTCTTATGTATATAATCTTATAGATAACACTATACCGTTCTCGACCCGTACTACAACTTTAGAGCGTATTGCCACAGTAATGGAGATTGAACCTGAGGAGTTTGAAGAATATAAAATTCCTCAGGAACCAATTTTGATTGATGATTCTGTTGAATTTTTCAGAAGTGTAATGAAAGAAAAAGGAATGTCTGTTGTGAATTTTCTTAAGGCTTTTCCTCGCAAAAAACGTCTTGATATTGTTGATATGTTAAGAGGTACTCTGCCAATACCAATTGATTTCAAAGAATTGACTATGATTGCACAGGTTTTGGATTTGTCAAAGGACGATATTTATTCAATGTGGGAAAAACGCATGAAACAGGTTTTGGAAACTAACGGCATGAATATATATTCAAATGCGGCTTTAGTAAATTCAATGTTTGATTGCGCAAAGAAATTTATTCATCTGAAGTAAATTTTTGAGTAATAATTTTAGCTTTATTAATAAAAATAAAAGAGGACATTGTGTCCTCTTTTATTTTGCGCTTGGCGCGATTGTCTTGACCTGCTCGCGTTAAACGTGACTACGGTTGAGTGTTACAAGAACTTCGTTCTTTACACACTCAAGCCTTCGCACTCTGCTCACAGGTCGCTCAAACGCAATATGCATTCTTATCTTAGCTAAACAGCAAAATAAAAGGAAGGATAAACCCTTCCTTTTATTTTGCGCTTGGCGCGATTCGAACGCGCGACCTATCCCTTAAAAGGGGAGTGCTCTACCTGCTGAGCTACAAGCGCGAAAATCAATGCTATTCATTTTCGCCAGTAAGATTATTCTATCAAGAACAATTTTTATTGTCAACAGTTTTTTATTGTTTTTTTCTCCTATTGTATTTGTTAAATAAAATATGATAAAATAACCTGTAATGAATGAAGAAGATTTAAAAAAACAATATTACGGCTATTTAAATGATAATTTAGATGTTATTAACTCTTTTGAAAAATACAGAAGATTTTTATTGTTTAAAACTCTGTTCGTATCTTTTTTGTTTTTTCTTTGTGCATTAATTGTAGTTTGTATTATAAGTTTAATGATTTTAAATAGTAAATATAATCCGTTTTTATTCCCAATTTTACTGTTTTTATTATATGTTCTGCTGCTAAAATCTATTACCGGTATTATTTTGGCGGATAGAAATTATCAGCAAAAATTTAATGAAAAAATTATGCCACTAATTTTAGCTCCAGTTGCGAATTTTAAAAATTGGCCTAAAAATAAAAATACAGATAGTATTATAAATTCAAATCTTTTTCAAAATTTTGATACGCAGGAAGACTGTTGCTGTGTTTTTGGATATTATAAAACTACAAGCCTTACAATATCTGATACAAAGCTTACATTGCCGGTGAGAGCTTCTGAAAAACCTGATATCTTTAAGGGAATAATTATACAGGCTGAGCTTGAAAGAAATATTAAAAATCATGTTATTTTAATATCAAAAAATGAACGTAAAAATAATAAATTCAGCTATTTTAAAACAAATGTTGATGAGATTGATGAAAATTTATATACTTTTATCAAAACTCAATCAAAAATAAATTTTCTGTCACAGCAATTTTGGAAAATGATAGAAAAAATTGCTATTGTATATTCAGCAAAGAGTTTCGCATTTTCCTATCATGATAATACTGTTTTAATTGCGATGAAACAGCGAAAAGCCCTGCCTTTCGGCTGTATTTTTAAATCTCTTTTAACGTTAAAAAATTACGATGAATATATTGAAAAATTCATCGTAATTTTTGAGCTTATTGATTTTATTATGACTGAAAATTAAGCTACTTTATCTATTTGTCCCGTAGTTTCTGCAGGTTTGTTGTCTATTGTTGTTTGCGGCTGCGGAGTTGCTTTTTTTCTGTATTTTTTTACATAAACATAAGCCGCAGTTCCGAGCGCGGCAATTGCAACGCCAGCTCCTACCGCTGTTTTAATCCATTTATTTTGACTATTTGCAACTTTTTTGGCATTGTCTGAAGCTTTAGTTGCTTCGTCTTTTATAGTTTCAGTTGCTTTTTTTAATCCTCGTTGCATATCTTCTGCAGAAGCCCCGACAAGACGTTTCATTTGGGTTTTATCCCTTGCTTCCCAGCCTTCATCGATGTGCCAGATATCATTCCTGTACATTTTATTAGCTGATTTCCCACCGTTAAACTCATCATTGTTATGCCAGTCAAATTCTTCTTCAATGTTCTTTTTACATTTCGCAATGTAACTTGGTTTGTCATTGAAATATTCTTCTGCCATTTGTTTCAGACAGTCTGAAACTTCATCTGATGCTCTTGCAATCCTTGCATCATCAATTTTATCTGCAGGTGTATCCCAGCTTAATTTATCAAAAGTAGGATTCATTTCTGGAGCAGTTTTAGTCAGCCAGCCGTTTGCTTTATTTGTATAGTCGACTGGGCCGCCTGCTGCTGTTGCAAGATAAGGTACACCTCCGGCTTTTGATTCAAAGGGTGTAATGCCGCAAATTTCATCTCTTGAGGTGAAGATTCCATGAGTTGCACAACCTACAAGCTTGTTAGGATAACGTCCATCTGCTAACATTAAGCTTCCTTTGTATGCACCGTTTTCTAAATTTTGGATTTCATTGAATGTATCATGAACAAGTCTCCATTCTCTTGAATCTTTATCAAATGGCAAGTCTCCCCAGCCGATTTGCATGTTTACACGGTGTTTTATTTCTGCAGGGATATCATCTCTCATAAGGAATTTTTTGAAGCCCATAAGCGTAATCGGGAATCCTTTTTGTTCATCAGGTCTGCCCCAGCCTACTATTAACATGTCACCTTTTTTGAAATTAGCCAGACTTCCGAATACACTTCTTCCCTGTTCAATTTGTAAATCGTTATAAAATACTTTGTTCAAGGCCTGTTGCCCCTTTTGTTCTGCTTTTTTCAGTATATTAGTAAGCCATACCGCGTTCTTTTCCCTATTTGCAATAATTTCTTCAATATTATGTCCGTTATATTTTAAAGGAGTAAAGCCCGATTTCTCTGCGGACAGAGTATTGTTGCCTCTGCCAAAATCACCTGTATTATTGTCCAGTCCGAGGCTGGCCGGCGTTGAACCGTTTAAGGGACTAATTGTTTCAATTTCTCTTAAATCTGCGCCAAGTCCGGGAGCTACATCCATATTCGGATTTTTCATCTGTCTGTCAAAGTTTGGAGATACTGTTCCGATGGAAGAATTATTTGGGTTTACTTTTTGGGCAACAATTGCAATTTTTGTAATATTGTATGTGCCGAAGAAATCTTTAAATTGTCCGATATAAGGATCAAATGCTTTTCTTACAAAATTTTTCTCAACTTCCGTTAAATTATTCCAGCCTTTGGCGTTAAAATTTTGTAGAAGTTCATATTGCGGATGATTTTTTATTTTTTCAACATCTTCAGGAGTGAATAACATTCTTGCAAATGCGAAAGGATCATCTGTTGTCCCTTGATAAGGTCTTCTGGGATTATGCATTGTAAAATGGGAAATAGTTCCGTTATAGAAGCTGTTTCCTCTCGCCGATTCATCCGCAATATGGCTGAAAACGGCTGCTACCGGTCTGTCATGCCCCCAGATGCTTGCAGGATTAAAGTTCCCGAATTCTTCAGTATTCATCTGCTCTCCGGCCTTAATTACCGCACGACAGAAGTCAGAATTTATTATTTCGGAATTCACTCCCCCATGGCCTTCTGGTCCGTAACTATAAGGTTTCGGAATTTTTGCAAGTTCTGTTGTATACATCCAATAGTTTGGAGTATCAGTAAGTTTATTGTAGCTAGGATTTTCTTTTGCTATTTTAAACAGGTGATATTTTACCTTTTGAGTTTTGCCGATATCTATATCGGACATTCTTTCAAATTCGCCCTTAGCACTTGTTGGTTCTATGATACAGTATTTTGAAAGGCTGTCAGCACTTTTCCCGTTTGGTTCACTTTGAATTACATATTTTAAATCTTCTGGGGCAAAATTATGAACCTTAGCGAATTCTTCAAGAGTTTGCCCCGGATCTCCAGATAAAAACCATTTTGCTTCTATTTGGTCTGGTAGTTTGCCGTCTTTTGTTCGTTTTACGTCTTTCAAGTAAACAAATTTGTATCCACCTTTGGGATTGTTGTATTCATGGAAAGGCATGATGCTTCTTACATCTAACCCCTCATGATTTCTAAAGCTATCAGGTGCTTCGGCAGTTACTACCCCAAGACCGCCCTGATAATCTTCAGGCAGGCCTGTTGCCTTATTTTCATAGGGCAGTGAAAGTATTTGGTTCATATTTTTTTCGCCACCGGTAAATGTAATAGAAGCAAGCCCCATGCTTTTAGATAAGTGATTTACTCTTAACAATGCCGGTGCAGTGACATTATGGGAATTAAACTGGTATTTGTTACCATCACTGGAGTTTACGGTATTGTGTGTTGCCGTTATATTGTTGTGTTCTCTCCCTACAAGCGCAGTTCGATAAGATAGAATTGGACTGATTCGCATATTAATTACACCCCTTATTATTTTTGTCCGGTCGTTACTACTATTTTGTGCAGAAAAATTTCCCGCCTTTTATAATAAGGCGCAGGCATATATTTTTTCAATAGTTAAATGTCTTTTTTTTAAGAAATATTAAGTAAATTTTTTTTTATAATTAAAGTTTTTTTATAAGGTTTTAAGTAAAATTAGTTTAGTAAAGTGGAAAAGGAAAAAAATGGACAGATTTTTTGGATTGTTGGGAATTGTTTTAATATTCGGGATAGCTTTTTTACTGTCCAATAACAGGAAAGCTATAAATTATAAAACTGTCGGTACAGGGTTTGCTCTGCAAATTCTGCTTGCTGTTTTTATATTTAAGGTTCCGTTAGGCAGAGCTATATTTTTTAATATAGGGCTGTTTATCCAAAAAATTCTTGAATTTGCCAAAGAGGGCGGTTCGTTTGTTTTTGGCCCATTGATGACAGAACATAAAATTACTGCTGTATTCGGCCCGGGAGCCCAGGTGTTTGCGTTACAGCTTGTAGCATCACTTATATTTATGATGATTCTTGTTAACATGCTTTATTACTATGGAATAATGCAGAGAGTTGTTCCGCTTTTGGGAAAAGCTATGAACAAATTAATGGGGGTAAGCGGAGCTGAGGCTTTATCAAATGTTGCAAGTGCTTTTGTGGGGCAAATTGCGGCACAGATTATGATAAGACCTTATTTGGCAAAGTTGACGCGTTCGGAATTACTCGCTTCCATGGCAGGAAGCATGGCCTGTATTTCAGGAGCGACCATGCCTATTTATATCGGAATGGGAATTCCTGCACAGTATCTTTTAGCTTCCTGTATAATGGCGGCTCCTGGGGCTCTTGTTATTTCCAAAATTGTTTATCCTGAAACTTCAATTCCTGAAACCAGCGAGGATATTAAAATAACTTACAGCAAGAGAAAACGACCTTATATTAATGTTTTTGATGCTATTTCCGCAGGGGCGTCAGAGGGTATGAAAGTTGCTATAAATGTTATAGCTATGATTTTGGCTCTGGTTGCTCTTGTCGCGATGATTGACTGGTTTTTGGGATGTACAGGAAATTTAGTTGTTAAATATTTACATATAAATTTTGCATCGTTTGATTTAACACATCTTTCATTAAAGCTTATATTAGGTAAAATATTTGCGGTGTTTGCTTATTTTATGGGGGTTCCGCTCCATGAGGCAACAACGGTGGGAAGTCTTATGGGAACAAAACTTGTTTTAAATGAAATGGTTGCTTATTTTGACTTAACTACTCTGCCTCAGGCACTTTCTGACAAAAGTTTTTTAATCGCAAGTTTTGCATTATGCAGTTTTGGAAACTTCGGATCAATTGCAATTCAATTAGGCGGAATCGGCGAACTTGCTCCGAACCAGCGTAAAAATCTTGCAAGGCTCGGTGTGCGTGCATTAATCTGCGGAACGTTAACATGTTATATGTCTGCAGCGATTGTCGGGGTTTTATTTAACTGATTTATGATTTATTTTGGCAGGTGTTTTTGCCAATCTGCCTCAAGACTTTGTATAAACCTGTGTGCGTCAATTACATCATCATAATTTATCGGCTCCGGTCCTTCCTGAACTTCTAAGGGTTCATAGTCTTTTATGTCTATATCGGTAAACCCGACAAATGCAACACCGAAGTTTTTCCCGCAGTGTTTGCATTGAAGGCTTATAACCATTAATCCTTCTTCTTCTCTTTTGATTATAACTGAATCCTCATCAAAACTGTTTTTGCACTGGGAACAGCAAAGATTATAAAATAATTTTTCTATTTTCTTTTTCATAAATTCCTCTTTTTATATTATAATAAAAATGTTAATTTCCTAATGAGCATGGGAATAATATAAGTGTAGCGAATTATATATGTCGTTTCGGTTCGCTAAAGCTAACAGATAGGAGTTATATCATGGAAGCTAT
>CALURJ010000026.1 GCA_944323145.1 Candidatus Gastranaerophilales bacterium | reverse complement strand
AAGGTGGATGTATTATCAGCAAAGTTGCAAGGAAAATATATTGAGTTTATATTATTAGACACATATGATTTTAATCCGAATGAAACTAACCCACTTGTACAAATGGGTTATTCAGTACAAAAAGCAGGTTTGTTAAAACCGTACTTTACAATAGTAAAATTAAAATATAAAATAAATAGGATAAAATGAGTAGTATAAAATTTTATACAATTTTTAATATTTTAAATATATTATTAATAGGTTTCATAATATTATGTATGGATATTAGTATGGATTTAACCTTTGATTTACAGGGTTCTTCCGGTTCTGGTATTAGATTTCTATGTGGATTAGCATTATATATAACATATGTTACATTGAAGCTTCGTCTCCCAAAGTTAATAGTAAAGAGTGGAAAAAAATATACAAAAACAATAATCAACCAGTTTGTAAAATATCTACAAAACAACCCTCAAAATAAAAATAAAATATTAACAATATCCTTTTGTTATGATATACCATTTTTGATTTATTCTATCTATATATATATTGACTATTTTTTTATATGGACTGTTATTTTTACACTTTTTTTGTATATACTATTCTACGCAGGTGGCATCTCTCTTTTTTATTTGATGTTATATAAAGAAATTAAAAAAATATAAATAGAAAATAGATTAGAAGTATTTTTGTATATGAAAAAAACAGATTTGTATTTATATTTAAATATATTGAATATAATATTTGCTTTCTATGTAGTAGCAATGGCGTTTATTTTGTTTGTAACTCTTGCTATGGCACCAAATGCTATTATGCCAGCCTGTATGTTTTTACTCTGCATAATTATAAAATTTTTGCTTTTACCCATACTATTTAGAATTTATGAAAAAAATTTCCGATTTCAATCTTGAACAAAGTGCAAAAAGAATTAAAAACGAATAAAAATATCAGAAAGTCAGTATTATTATTAGCTTTTTACTATGATGCAGTTATTATATTGTTCTTTGCTTTTCCATTATTAAAAGAGGCACATTTTGGAAGTTTATTATTTTTTCCGATATTATGGGAGATATATACGTTAGGTGGCGTATTGATGTTCTATATAGGTTTATTTGTATTATGGAAAATTCAAGGTAAATTAAAATAATAACTTATAAGGATAAGAAACAAGTAAAAGGAGTATAAAAATGAGAAAAGCCTCAGAGCAGGAATATTTTCCTTATGGTTCAAAACTTGTGTGCTATATTGAACTTACAAAAGATAAAGAAATAAGACAAGTTCAAAATTATGTACAGGAAAAGCGAGATATTTATTTTCGGGTAAAAAATGATGGCAGCAAGTTATATGCAGTTTGGCCCGGACAATATAGAAGTGATTTGTTTGAAATAGATGATATAGAGTTATACGGGAAAGAATATATCAAAGAATTAAAATAATATATGTAAGAGAATAAAGTATACGAACGAAGAATTAAGGAATTCTCACATTGTTAAATCACATAATAAAATATTTTTAGCTCACACAGGCTGTTTGATTACATTTTAAAAGTTTCATAAACTTTAATACGTTTTACCTATTTTGCAACTTGGATTTAATCAGAATTTTTTAAGTTTTGCATAAGCTGCGTCCATAGCTTTTACCCCCTGACGTCCGAAATCTATCGTGTACATCATACTGTCGCCTACCTGCGTAACTTCTTTTATATGCCCGATGCCTAATTTATCATGGAAAACTCGTTCGCCTTCGTTGAACACATACTCAATCGGAGTTGTTGTTTCCATTCTTTTTTGACGTTCTTCTTCTGCTTGCTGCTGCATTCGTTCTTTTTGCTTCTTTTCTTCAAGCATACGCTTAATGGCGTTGTCTTTAAAAAATTCTTTTACTTTTTCTTCATCGCGCTGTTTATTTTCTTTTGATTTGACAAGAATTGTACGTGAAGCTGTTCTCTGCGGTCTTTCATAATACGTTGAATTTTGTTTTTCTCTGTCTGATTTTGTATTCCCTGTTGCAAGGCCGCGTGTCGGGGCTACAAAACCTTTGCCGAAACCTGATGACGGTTTTACATATCCGTAACTGTCAGATTGAGCCGCAGAGTATGAAAAATCGGATTTTCCTGTACGAGCTTTTGATACCGCGTTCTGGAAAGTTGAAGTTCCGCTTGTCGAGCCTTCAAATCCGATAGAATTTAGCAATTGCCGCGGAATTTCATCAATAAATCTTGACGGGTTGTAATATTTGTATTCACCCCACATTTGACGGCGTTTAGCTGATGTAAGATAGAGTTTTTCTTCTGCGCGTGTAACCCCGACATACATCAATCTGCGTTCTTCTTCAAGTTCTGACGGGTTGTTAAAAGTTCTCTGGTGAGGGAAAACTCCTTCATCGCATCCGGCAAGAAATACTATTGGAAATTCAAGCCCTTTTGCTGAATGCAGGGTCATTAAAGTTACGTTGTTGCTTATGTTTTCAAGCGCATCTGTATCAGAAACAAGTGCGACCTGCTGCAAAAATTCTCCAAGCGCATTGTCCTGTTCTTCCGGAACGAATTCGCCCGCGACATTAACTAATTCCTGCAGGTTTTCGATATCGGCTTCGCTGTCGGGTGTGTTTTGTGATTGCAGTTCTGCCAGATAGCCTGATTTTTCAATTACAAGGGTTACAAATTCCTGCAAAGAGTATGAGGATAAAGCGTCTTTGAATTTCAAAATAAGCTGTGAAAAATCTCTTAATTTTGCGCGGGTTCTCGGCGGAATTTCAATCGCTTCTTCAATGCGCTGGCATGCTTGAAAAAGGCTTATATCTTCCTTGTCGGCAAAGTCGGAAAGATTTTTTATTGTTGTGTCGCCGATTGCACGTTTGGGAACATTTACAATTCTCCTGAAACTTTGTGAATCGTCAGGATTATATATCAATCTCAAATAAGCAATAATATCCTTAATTTCTTTGCGGTCATAGAATTTTAATCCGCCGTAGATTTTGTAAGGAATTCCTGCGGCCATACAGGCTTCTTCTATTGCACGGGATTGCGAATTTGTTCTGTAAAGAACTGCATAACGATTGTAATCTCCGCCGGAATCCTGTTTTATACGGCTTGCAATAAAGTTTGCTTCATCGGCTTCATCCTGAGCTTCAAAATAGTCAATAAGCTCGCCTTCCCCTTTGTTCGAGTATAAAACTTTGTCAACACGTTCCGTATTGTTTTCAATAATTGCGTTTGCAACATTAAGAATGTTTGCTGTCGAGCGGTAATTTTGCTCAAGTTTAATTAATTTTGTATTTTTAAAGTCTTTTTGGAAGTTCAAAATAATTGTGTAATCAGCGCCTCTCCAGCTATAAATTGATTGGTCTACATCACCTACAACGCACAGAGAGCGTTCTTTCGGGATGTCGGGCTGCAGGTTTGTATAGAGCATATTAATGAGTTTGTACTGTGCCATGTTTGTGTCTTGGAACTCATCAACAAGAATATGCTGAAATCTGTCAAAATATAATTGACGGACTTCTTTGCACTGCTCAAGAAGTTTTACGGTTAAAAGCAGCATATCATCAAAATCAATTGCATTATTATTGTTTAAAGAATTTTCGTATTCTTCATAAATTGCTGCAATTTTCTGGGATTTGAAATCTCTGGCAAAAGTTGCGAATGTGTACGCGTCCTGCATTTTGTTTTTTGCATTGGAAATTACTGCCTTGACAAGCTTCGGCTGATAAATTTTATCATCGAGATTTAATTTTTTTATTGCCTGTTTGATTACGGCATTTGAATCCGCCTCATCATAAATCGTAAAATTTTTATCAAGTCTTTTGCCGGATTGGAAACTGTAATTTTCAATATTTTCTCTCAAAATTCTTCCGCAGATACCGTGGAAAGTACCTACCCACATGTATTTAACAACATTTTCGCCTAAGATATTTCCGAGGCGTTCTTTCATTTCTTTAGCGGCTTTGTTGGTAAATGTAACTGCCAGAATATTTCTGGGGCGAACACAGCAATCTTTTATTAAATATGCTATTCTTGAGGTAAGTAATTTTGTTTTTCCGCTTCCTGCGCCCGCAAGAACCAACAGCGGACCTTCTACGGTCTGCACAGCTTCTCTCTGTTCCGTATTAAGATTATCAAGTATATTTTCCATATCCCTTCCCAAAATAAAATTTTTGTGATATAATCACCATAAACTAAAAATGTATAGATTGCAATTAGAAAGTAGGAAAAATGGTAGAAATTGATATGAAAAATATATTGATGGGTTCTGAAGATGACGCAAAAGAAAAACAAAATTCAATAATGGTTCCGATAGATGAAGATATGGATACAGTGGCGTCAGATTCTCCCGATACCGTTGATGAGCTAGCAATGGAGCTCGCTACAATTCAGCAATCTGCAAAACGTATTGCCATAATCGGAAGTCGTAATCTTCCGATTACACATCAGCAAATGATTGAAACATTAACAACTGCTCTTGTTATGCAGGGTAATACAATTATTACATCCGGCGGTTCATCCGGTACTAACGCTGCGGCTATCCGCGGTGCTATGAAAGCTAATCCGGATAAATTAAAAGTTATTTTACCGCAGACTATCGGCCAACAGCCGTCTGACGTGCAAAATCAGCTTATCGGAGTTCCTAATATTGTTGAACATCCTGACCGAGCAATGATGACACTGGCTGACGCGTCAAGAGTCTGCAACAGAGAAATTATAGACGATTGCAATCAGTTAATCTGTTTCCTTTCACATACAAGTAAAACATTGCATAATGCCGTTCAGTACGCTGAAGAAGGGCATAAAGTTATTACTGTATTCTATTTGGATTAGTAAAAAAAGTTTGGACAGTTTTTGAATCGGATTGTCTGTGTATACAGATGATTTTTAGTCAACTTCTGTTATTTCGGATTTGTTATTATGAATGAACAATTAAAAAAATTAACAGGCAAAAATAAAAACGACTATGAGGCTGTTGCAAATCATTTGGTCAATGATTGCGATACGGAACTTTTTAAAGAGCTTGTTGAAAATGACAGTTTTTTATTTGATTTTGTAAAACAAAATACTGCTCAAAGGATTGAAAATGCTGTTAATGAAACAAATTATAAAAACCTTTTAGAATTTTTGAAATATTATTCTCCGTCTTACGAAGATATGATTATAAGTTCTCTTGTAAAATATGCGGATGAAGATGTAACCGATATAATGCTTGAAAAAATTGAAAGCGGTACGGTTGATGAAAAAATTTATGCGTCAAAATATTTTACTTATATTCAGGATCCGCTTTCGTTTGAATATTTAAAAAAATATGCTTATTCTGACAACGAATATCTTGCTCATAACTGTGCAGCTGCACTTTCAGCATGTAACGACAGAGAATCTTATGATAATGCAATCGAAAAACTGAAAAGCAGTGATGACTTTGAACAACTTTCCGCTGTTAAGTTTTTAGTTGCATACGGGGATAAAAATGCTATTGGTTATATTCTCAATGCAATGAAAAATTCTGCTATGGATGAAAATATAGCGGGAGAAATTCCATATCTTGTCAGTATATTTGAACTTCTTGACAGCCGTTATGAGGACGGCCTGCTTGTTTTGAATAATATTATAAACGGCCTTGGAGAAATTTTTCCGCTTTCGGTTGTATTTGACTATGAATTATTTGATGTTTTTGAACGGCTAATCCATAATTTTAACGACAGCAAGGGAGCTATTGTTATCCTTAATGCTAAAGAAAAATTTGATACCCTGACAGAAAATGACGAATATTTGTTTGATGAAGATAAAGACACGAAAAACGAAGTTCAGGATATAAAAAAACTGCTCAAAAGTGTTAATAAAAAAGATTTGGAAAAATATGTCAACAATGAATTAAATGAAGACAGTCCTTTTGTTTTTACGGCTCTTGACTTTGCAGATGATGTGCTTGCGGTTAAGGAACTTTTAAAGTCCGGCAACCAAACTCTTATTTTAAAGACGGCCGAGGTTTTAAAAAAACTGGGTGCGCTTGATGAAACAGCCAAAACCGTTGCACTTTTAAAAGTAACTGACATAAACATTAAATCAATAATCCGTGCTTTGTAATTTACACAAAGCTTGAAATTTATAAAAAATAAGTTATAATAAAAATATAGGGAACCAGTCGGGTTCTTGACCAACCTAACCGGTTATCACGCCCTATAAGAACAATTGAATTAATTTAATCAAAATCTCTAGTACCGCTAGAGATTTTTTTAATAATTCTCTGCCCATTTTGTCCTCCTTTCTGCCCCTCATTATCACGATACAAGGGTGTGTGGCTTCCGGAGGCTCGGGCGTGTCCCAAAAATATTATACAAGAAATATTATTAAAAATCAATTTTATTAAGTATTAGACTTAGTTTCTTTTCATGTTAATATTAAAATATGGAATTTACTGAACAGACTCTTAATTCACAATTAATATACGAGGGTAAAGTCGTTAAAGTTTTTAAAGACAGTGTTGAGCTTTCGACCGGGAAAAAGTCTTTTCGTGAAGTTGTGAAACATTCCGGCGGAGTAGTAATTTTGGCCGTAAAAGGGGACAAAATCCTTCTTGTTAAACAGTTCAGATATCCTTTGAAAGAGGTTATGTTTGAACTTCCGGCAGGCAAACTTGAAATTGGAGAGGATCCGTTTGAAGCTGCTAAACGGGAACTTGAAGAAGAAACAGGATATTGCGCAAACAAATGGACGCCGCTCGGCTACGTTTACACATCACCGGGGTACAGCGATGAAAAATTGTATCTTTATAAAGCGGAAGATTTGGAATTTACTCACTGCCATCCTGATGAAGGCGAAATTATTGAAGCTTTTGAATACAGTTATGAAGATGTGCTGAAAATGGTTGATAACGGGGAAATTAATGACGCGAAAACTCTTTGTGCACTCTTGAGAGCGAAAATTAAAGGATAAAAAAATATGCCTGATAAAAAAATTAAAATGGTTGCAACAGACATAGACGGTACAATTTTAAACTGGGACTTTGGCGGTTTTACACCCGAAGTTAAGGATTGTATAAAAAAACTTTCGGCAAGCGGGGTTAAAGTTGTTCTTGTAACCGGCAGAATGCATAGAGCCGCTACATTTCTCGCAGATGATCTGGGGCTTGATACCCCGATAGTTTCTTATCAGGGCGGTATGATTAAAGATAACTGTGAAGGCGGAAAAGTTCATTACAGAAAAGATTTGGACCCTGACCATGCAAAAGAAATTATCAAGTGGGCAAAAGATAACGATATTCACATAAATCTTTATATGGATGATGTTTTGTACGTTGAAAAAGATGACGAAACAATAAGAAAATATACTGACGCAAGGTATATCGACTACACTGTATGCCCTTTTGACAGTCTGGAAATTAAAAATGTAAACAAAATTCTTGCGATAAAATACGGAGATGCAGATACTGTAACGGGCTGGGTTGATTATTTAAGCAAAAAATACCCTGAACTATATATAGTCAAATCAACTCCTTATTTTTGCGAAATTTCTCACAAAGATGCCAGAAAATCCTGTGCCGTTGAATATTTGTGCAAAGAGTGGGGAATTAAAAAAGATGAAGTTTTAACAATCGGCGACCAAAACAATGATATTGAGCTTTTAAAATCTGGCGGGATAAAAGTTGCAATGGGAAACGGCACACCCGAATTGAAAGAATGTGCCGATTTCATAACCGATACCGTTGATAATAACGGTTTTGTAAAAGCTGTAAATAGATTTTGCATGTGAGGTAAAAATGTACAGAATAGGGCTTGGCTACGATATACATAAACTTACTGAGGGAAGAAATCTTGTTATAGGCGGGGTTAAAATTACCCATGAAAAAGGACTTCTGGGGCATTCTGACGCCGATGTATTAATCCATGCAATAATTGATGCAATGCTTGGAGCACTGGCTCTATCAGATATCGGAACACTTTTCCCCGACACTGATGAACTTTATAAAGATGCAGACAGCACAATTTTATTGAAAGATGTTTACAACCTTATAAAAGAAAAAAAATATGTAATAGAAAATCTTGACAGCAATATAATAGCACAGCAGCCGAAAATGATGCCGTATATTCCGAAGATGAAGGAAATTCTCTGCCATATTCTTGAGGTTGAGCCTGAAAGAATTTCCATAAAGGCAAAGACAAACGAAAAAATGGACGCTGTGGGACAGGAGCTTGCAATAGAAGCGCATGCTGTTGTTCTTTTGAAAAAAGTGTAATAAAAATTATAGTAAAAAACGGTTCTTACCTGAACAGATAAGGACCGTTAGCCTTCTACAGAGCATCTAGCAGTCCGGTAAACTGCCACCCGATGATAATATCATTTACGATTTTTAATTGTTTGTCAAGTGCTTTGTAGCTATAAGCTTTTTGTTATTCATCTATTAATGTAAAATCATCCCCGAGTTTTTCTTCTAGCATTTTAACAATATCAGAACATTTTATGCCGATAGCTTCTGAAATCTTCCAAAGATTTACAAATTGGCATTTTTGCTTTCCTCTTTCAATTTTACTTAATGTGCCTTTAGGAATATCGTATTCATATGCTAACTTTTCAAGAGTAAGCTCTGATTTATTAGTACGTAAATTATAATATGTTATTTTTTTTGTATTAACCACTCTGTTTTGCGTAGCATATATACGTTAAACGAGTAATTATAGCTATAATATGTATTTTTAAAACAGTTAAATGTATATAAAAGGAGAATATTTATGCCAAACAAATCACCAAAAAGCTCGCCGTACATCATCAGATTAATAGAAGATGAAACAGTAATCGGTACGTATAGAGTGAACAAAGAAATATTCCTCTCTGTTCAAAAAGAAATAACGCCCTATCAGACATTCAGAGAAAAAGCTAAAAAAGTAAAATGTATCGAAACAGGAGAAATATTCACAAGCGCAAAACAGGCAAATGAAATGCTTGTACAAAAGGGATTAGCATACAGTTATACAGCATACAACAGAATAAAAGATGTCTGCCATAATAGAAAAGAAGCCGCTTACGGGCTTCACTGGGAATTTGTTGAAGAATAAAGAGTTCTAAATTTTTATGCTAAAATCCTTTTATGGACATAAAACAAAGACTTATGAAAGAAGCAGAAAAAGATTATCAAAAATTTTCTGCCTCGTTAATTCCGAATATTAATCATGTTCTCGGTGTCAGGCTCCCGAAGCTGCGAAAAATCTCAAAAGAAATATACAAATCAGGTGATTGGAAAGATTTTGTAAACCGTCAAAATTGTGAATATATGGAAGAAGTTATGCTTCAGGGAATGGTTATAGGTCTTGTAAAACTGCCGCCTGAACAAATTCTTGAACTTGTCAAAAATTTTGTGCCGAAAATTGACAACTGGGCTGTGTGTGATACGTTTTGCAGCAGCCTTAAATTTACCGCACATAATAAAAAACTTGTATGGGATTTTATTCAGCCGTACTTTAAGTCTGATAAAGAATATGATATACGTTTCGCCTATGTGATACTTCTTTCATATTATATTGATACAGACTTCATTGACAGCGTATTAAAATTGATTGACGAATTCAAAGACAAAAGGTATTATGCACAAATGGCTGCTGCCTGGGCGCTTTCAATTTGTTATATAAAGTTCCCCGAAAAAACTTTAGAATATTTGAAAGTTTCCAAACTGGATGATTGGACTTTTAATAAAAGTATTTCGAAAATTTGTGAGTCTTTAAGGGTTGATAAATCTGCCAAAACTATGCTAAAGTGTTTAAAACGGAGATGAAAAATGACAGATATAATCGCAGAAAAAAAATTTGCGGCAGGACTTTCAATAACCTCCAACGCCGTTATAATTATTTTAAAATTTATTGCCGGAATTATATCAGGTTCTATCAGTATAATATCCGAGGCAATTCATTCGCTAAGCGATTGCCTTGCGTCTGTCTTAACATTTTTTGCCGTGATGAAATCCTCTGAACCCGCCGACAGCGACCACCCTTTCGGCCATGGCAAATATGAGGACATATCGGGTTTTATTGAAGGCGGATTAATTATTTTTGCAGGGCTTTTTATTATATTTGAAGCGTGCAAAAAGCTGCTTTTTCAGGGAACTGCGGAAGTCGATACGACTTTAGGTATTGCCGTAATGTTGTTTGCGGTTATTGCAAATTATGTTGTAAGCAGTATTTTGTTTAAGGTTGCAAAAAAATCAAATTCAATCTCCCTTTTTGCTGACGGTGAACATTTAAGAACCGACATATATTCATCTTTAGGTGTTATGGCGGGGCTTGTATTGATAAAATTTACTGGCATTCATATCTTAGACCCGATAATTGCAATAATTGTAGCATTATTTATTTTTAAAGCGGGATTTTCAATCTCAAAAGAAACTCTGAATAATCTTCTTGACGGTTCTTTGCCTAAAAAAGATATTGAAGCCGTAGAACAAATTATAAACAATTTCAAAGATAAAGGGGTTTACGGTTTTAAAACCCTTCGAGGCCGTAACATAGGGCCGGAGAAGCAGCTTGATATGATTTTGTTGTTCCCAAAACATATGACAATAGAAGAATGCCACACAATTTGCGACAGTATAGAAGCTGAAATTACAAAAACTCTCGGAAACTGCATTATATCAATTCATGCCGAGCCAGAAGGCTACGTAAAATCAGGTTGTAAAAGTTAATTAAAAATTGTAACGATACCCTTTTCAAATAAGTGTTTTTCAAGTATGCTTGGCGTGTGTGGATAAATTTCCGCACCTCAATTAAGGAGAAAATTATGCCAAAATTTAATTTGATGTCTTACATCATGCCGCCTGAAGATAAAATGTTTTTTACATATTTTCAGGAGAGTGCGGAAATTTGCCAGAAAACGGCAAGGTTATATGACAAAATTATGCATGACCATTTGAATGATGAATATAAAGAGAAAGCGCTTAAATATAAGAAAAAAAGTAAATTATCATACAGAGCGGTTTTAAAACAATTAAACAAAAGTTTTATAACGCCTATTGAAAGAGAAGATATTCAAACTATTGCCGTTCAGTTAAATAAAATTACAAAAAAAATTGTAAAAGCCTGTTTAAATTTGGAAGTGTACAGACTAAATGACTACACTGAAGAAATGAAAGAACAGGCTTTAACTTTGGTTCAGGCAGCCGACAAACTGGCTGAAATTGTTAAATTGTTCAAAAAAGTTTCGGATGTGGAAAAAATAACCAAACTCAATATTGAAATGAAAGAAATTGAATCTCACGGGGACGAAATCCACCGCCGTGCAATGGGTAATCTGTTTTCAGGCAAATACGAAGCTCTTGATGTTATCAAATTAAGAGATATGTACAAAGAAATAGAAAATGCCTTTGATGCATGTTTTTACGTAACAGATACAATATTAAATGTGGTTTTGAAGCAGTCTTAGGAAATTTAGAATATGTCAATAACAATTTTACTTTTAATAGCTGTAGTGTTGGTAGCTTTAGCATTTGAATTTATTAACGGTTTCCATGACTGTGCAAACGCCATTGCAACCGTAGTTTCAACAAAAGTTCTGTCGCCAAAGCAGGCTGTATTATTCGGTGCAAGTCTTGAATTTGTCGGAGCTTTGACAGGCACCCACGTTGCAAAAACTATAGGGTCGGGAATTGTAAATTCTGATATGATTACCCTTACTGTAATTTTCTGCGCGCTTCTTGCCGCTGTTATCTGGAATTTATTCACATGGTGGCTCGGACTTCCGTCAAGTTCTTCACACGCTCTCATTGGCGGACTTTTAGGGGCTGCAATCGTTAAAGCGGGTGTTGATGTTGTTCATTTTCATACACTTATTGATAAAGTTATAATCCCTATGTTTACATCTCCTGTTCTGGGATTTTGTGTCGGGTTTACCCTGATGCTTTTAATTGCGTGGATTATTATTGTATTGAGAGAATCGCCGCAGACAGTTAACAAACAGTTTAGAAAGTTGCAGCTGATATCTTCAGGTTTGATGGCGTTGAGCCACGGTTCAAACGATGCGCAAAAAACAATGGGTATAATTACTCTTGCACTTTTAGCAGGCGGAGTTTTGCATACAGGGCCGTCAGGAGAGTTTGAAATTCCTATTTATGTAATCATTGCCTGTGCGCTCACTATGGCGGCAGGTACAATGAACGGCGGTTGGAAAATTATTAAAACGATGGGGCATAAAATTATAAAATTAAAACCAATTCACGGATTTGCTGCGGAAACATCTGCTGCGGGATTAATTTTAACGGCTTCTCATTTTGGTATTCCATTGAGTACGACGCACGTCATTTCAACCGCAATTATGGGTGTAGGATCAACTTTCCATGCACATGCGGTTAAATGGAGAATTGTAGGTAACATTGTTATTGCCTGGGTTTTGACAATACCTGCGTGCATGATTATCTCATCAATTATTTATTATTTAATTTATAAAATATTTTAGGTAATTAGATTGCGCAACAAGTGCGCGATGACAAAGTTATTTAGGGTAAACCGTGATATAAATTATGCAAATAACGGTTTGACAGATTTATAAAAAAGCAGTAGTATACATTTGTAATACGATTACCAAAAGATACTATAGGAGAATTTATGGAGTTAAAAGACCTTCCGAAGTGTCCTGTTGAAACAACATTAAAACTTATAGGCGATAAATGGAAAATCCTTATTATACGTGATTTGCTCAACGGTACAAGGCGTTTTGGCGAGCTTAAAAAAGTTTGTTCGGGAATTTCTCAAAAAGTTTTGACAACAAATCTGCGCGCAATGGAAGATGACGGGCTTGTGCAAAGAAAAGTTTATGCCGAAGTGCCGCCGAGGGTTGAATATACCCTGACAGATGTCGGTTACAGTCTTGCTCCTGTTTTGAATGCTATGGCAAGCTGGGGCACTGATTATAAGGTATTCTTGAAACTTTTGCAAAAAAGAGGTTAATATGTTATTGGAATTCGCCCTGTAGGGGAATTTATTATTTTAGTTGCAATTATATATAATACTTTACATAAAATAGCAAAATTTATTTTATCATGTATTATATATGTAGGAGAAATTTAAGATGAAATTATTAACAGCAATTCAAAAGGCTATACCTGAGAATAAAGGAAATGCCTTTGACAGCGCACATCTAAAGCTTCTTTATTCTAATCTGCACCCTGAAACAAGAGAAGAAGTTATATACCGCAGAAACGGTAAATCGGTTGATAAGATTATTGAATTTGATATACATACAAATTCAAAAATTAAAACAACACACTATGATTATTTTAATGATAAAAAAATAAGATCTATTGATGAGTATGACCGCAAAACTGGCAGAAAACTCAGAACAATTAACTACGTATTATATAAATCAATTGACGAATTTGATCCTGAAACCGGTAAAAAACTTCGGACCATTAATTTTAACGTAAAAGATGAAAATAAAATTTCCTCAATTCAGGAATATGATTTGGAAACAGGAAAAATAGTTGCTATATCTATTTATAAACGTGACGGCAGAACGGTCAGTATAATCAAAAAAATTGACCCTGTCACTGAAAAAGTAACAAGCTGGGTTAATAATTCGGCGACGAATTTTAAACCTGTTGAGCCTGCTAAAACGGTAAAGCCGTATACAACAACAAGATGTTATGACAATATTAAAATAATGGATAATAAAGATAAAGAAGATATCGCTAAACTGATAGATAATCTTTATAAAAATAATTTAAAATTTGAAAATATTTAGTTTAAAAAAACAAAGTTCATTATTGAACTTTGTTTTTTTTATTATTCTTCTACGCTCATTGCTTCATTAACAAATTTTGCAGGATTATCAATAATATATTGTAAGTCGTCCGGATTTTTAATATATCTGTATTCATATCTTTCGGAATTTGCCGTAAAAGAAACCATACCGTAATCGAGCATTTTTCCCATAGATGTTTGTGTTAAATCAAGTCTGTCAAGTTGTTTGAGCGGTATGTCAATTTCAACAGGATTTAATACCCCGATTTTTATGTGTGCAAATTTTGTTGTAATAATGATTTTGTCGTAAATATAACGTAATACGGGATAAATTATGGCCGCAAGAATTCCAAAAACAACTACCCAGCTGAATATGCTGTGTGTATTTAAAAAAATGTTCCAAAAATAAACAAAAAATACCGGAGTGAAAACAATAGGCCAGAAAAGAGCCATCCAGTGCTTTTTAATATCGTACAGCACAAATTCTTCCGCATCATCAGGCGGTAATTCATATTTGTTATATTCTTCAGCTTCTGTGTTTTCGTCCTTAAATTTCAGATGAATTTCTTCAGAAGCATATGTTTGCGGCTGTTTGTCAATTACAGCATCAGAGCGCAAATCGCAGCCGCAGTATCTGCAAAAATTATCACTATCTTTAATTTGTTTTCCGCAGTTTGGACAGAACATTTTTTACACCTTCCGTGAGCAAATTCTAGCATATCATTTGACTTTAGTCAATCAGCGGTATACCATTAAAGCTATGATTTCAAAACAAAAACTTTTAGAGTTATATAATTTAAATCTGGATGAACTCTTAAACATTTCCTCAAAATATATTAAAAATGAAGTTGAATTCTGTTCCCTTGTAAACGCACGCAACGGAAAATGTTCGCAAAACTGTAAATACTGCGCCCAGAGTTCACATTACAGAACTCATATAGAGTCTTACCCTTTAATAGAACTTGATGAAGTAAAAAAGGCTGCACTGGAAGCTAAAGGTCATAAGGCATCCAGATTTGCAATAGTTACATCCGGAAAAACTCCTGATGAAAGTGATTTTGATAAAATTATTCAAATGATTGAAGAAGTGAATAAAATTGAAGGTTTAAAAAGCTGCGCTTCAATCGGGATTTTAAATGATGAACAGGCAAAAAGACTTTCCGAATGTGGTTTGAAAAGATTTCATCATAACATAAATACGTCAGAATCTTATTATCCGCAAGTTTGTACTACGCACAGCTGGCATGACAGAGTTAAGACCTGCAGACTTGTAAAAAAATACGGTATGGAACTCTGCTGCGGTGTAATCTTGGGAATGGGAGAAAGCGTTGAACAGCGTGTTGAAATGGCGCTTGAACTTGCCGAAATTCAGCCGAATTCTATACCGATAAATATTCTAATGCCTATTCCAGAAACTCCGTTTGAAAATTACTACAATAAAATAGACGAAGAAAATATTCTAAGAACACTTGCCATCTTTAAAATAGCAAATCCACATTCTGTTTTGCGTTTTTGCGGCGGAAGAATGAGGCTGTCTGATGAAAATCAACGTTTAGCACTGCAAACCTGCGTAGAAGGCTTGATGGTAGGGAATTACCTCACAACTGCAGGGAAATCCCCGGATGAGGATATCAAAACCGTAAAAACACTCGGTAAAAATATAAAACTGTAACAAAATTTCATAATTACTAAATATTTTTAACCTTTGTGCCGTTATTATTTGACAAAGGAAGGTTAATTAAATGAGTGACGATAAAAAAATAAACTGGCATCCGCCGATGAAAGCTCCGCAAGAAAATTATCTTGAAAAATTCAAGTTGGATTTAAATAAACCGTTCAATGCAGATTGGATGAAAAACAGCCTGTGGTATAAAACAATGTATGCTCCTAAAAGTCCCAACAGCAAAGCAACCGGGGCAACATCACCGTTAGCTCTCCAATTGTGCGAAGACTGGCGTTCGGTTATGAAAGCAGAAGCAACAGTCAAACAAAATAAAGTAAAAATTGATCCTAATATTTCACTAAAATTTTTTGAAGAACTTACTGAAACAGCCAAAAGACTGAATTGCAGCCCCGAAGACCTTGCTGCTATTATATACGGAGAATCTCATTTTGACCCGCAGATAAAAAATTCCACCGGAAAATATACAGGTTTAATACAGATGGACAAAAGGAGTTTTGACAGCCTTCAAGTAGACAACAAATGTACTTATGAAGAATACTGCAAACTCCCAAGAGAAAAACAGCTTAAATATGTAGAAGCATATTTAAAATATCGTATAGAAGAAAAAGGTCTTACCGGTAAAAAGCTGAGCGGAGGACAGGTTTGGACTCTTATAAAACGTCCTGCAAGCATTCATGATAACGCATTTGTAAAAAGACAGCAAAAACATGTTGATGCACTCAAACGTGAGCCATCTAAATATAATTAAATATTTTTTCTATCAAATCTATCTGCAAGAAATGTCGAAATCAAAGGGATGATAATATAATAAATTCCGCCCAGTATTAACGCGGGTTTTGCAACCTTTATTCCTTCTATATACTTGCCTAATTTAGGTGAACTTTTATTTGCCTGCGCAAAATTTTTAATGAATTTTTCAGCCGGTTTTTCAAGAAGCCCGTTGATTGCATAACCGCCTGCAATACAAAGCCCTGTAGATATTGCAGCATTATACATCAGAGCTTTTTTCCTTGACTGTTCTATTTTGCGGCTACGCGCAGTCTGTGCAATAAATGCCGTTGTTGCAGCAGCATCTGTCAAAGAAATTATGTGCTGTTCAAAATTTGTATTGTGGAATTTCTCGGACATCTTCTGGATAAATGAAGAATCCATAGCCTTTCCTATCAATTTTGAAAGACTTTTTGAACCGCTGCCGGTAAATGATATCTGCTTATCTTTTTGCTCATTATTAACCTTTTTGTTAAACAAAACCGACATAAAAGGCGGGATTAAAGAGCAGGTCATAATAGATTTAGGAACGGCTATTACAAAACCCAAACCGAGTTTAAATAACTGCGATGCAAATTTATATCTTGAGGAAGCTTTCAGACTTTTTTCGCCTGCTTTAAGATTTTCGACCGTTGATTTTTTGAGGTATTCATAGGGTCTTTTGTCAATATTTTTCACAGCTTTAGCAACAGGCGAAGAAGCCGCAAGCATTAAAAAATAGCCGACAGCGCTTGATGCAAGTGATTTTGCACAGGCATATTTTTTGTTTTCTATATTGGTGTCAGGTGTTGCCATTATTGCAATCGGTCTTGCAACTGTTGAAAGTGCAAGGGAAGCTGTTGCAACAAATAATGAACTGTTATCTGAGGCAAATTCCAATCCTTTTTTTAAAATTTTGCTATTATAAATCGCCTGTACTTTCATGTAAATTCATTATACAATGCTCATAATGAAAATCACAGAATTTTTAAAAAAAGAATTGCAGGGCTGGAAACCGCTTGAAATTGTCGGTTTGACAGCAGTGCTTGTAATAATTCTGATAAATGCTTTTGTTTTAAAGGACAGTCCTGCCGCAATTATCAATGCAATATGCGGTATTTTATATACAATTATTGCGGGAAAAGGAAAAATTTCCTGTTATTTTTTCGGACTTACAGGTTCGGGGTGCTATATTTATCTTTCGTTTATAAACGCGCTCTGGGGTAATATGCTTCTTTACCTTTTATATTACATCCCGATGCAGGTTCTCGGAATTTTTCGATGGAAAAAATATCTTAAAAAAGAATCCGGCGAAATAATAAAAATAAGGTTAAATGCTAAACAACGTCTGATACTTACAGTTATCGGCATTGCCGGCTGTTTAATATCTATAGTGTTGTTAAATTATTTTAATGACAAAAGTCCTGTAATTGACGGAATTACCACATTTTTATCGATACTTGGAATGTATTTGACTGTTAAACGAGCAATAGAACAGTGGGTTGTATGGATGGTGGTAAACGGATTTTCTTTTGTTATGTGGCTTAATCTTGTAATCCATGGTGCAAAAGCATATTCAACGGTTTTAATGTGGGGGGTATATTTTATTCTCGCAATTTATTTTTATTGGCAGTGGAGAAAAGAGTTAAAAAGTTAGTTATTTTTCTTGTGAACCCTGTAATAAAAATAGCAAGGGAGAGATTCGAACTCTCGACCTCACGGGTATGAGCCGTGCGCTCTCACCAGCTGAGCTACCTTGCCATA
>CALURJ010000025.1 GCA_944323145.1 Candidatus Gastranaerophilales bacterium | reverse complement strand
AATATAAGTGTAGCGAATTATATATGTCGTTTCGGTTCGCTAAAGCTAACAGATAGGAGTTATATCATGGAAGCTATTAATTTAATTCTATTCGGGTTCATTGTTTACACTGCGTTAATCGTAGTACCAAGTATCTGGGAAGAATTAACAACAGAAGGATAAATCCTTTTAAAATTTAAGACGAAGTGTTTGATTGAGAGTTCCTTTTTTCGTCAAAGATTTTGCCAGAGGTGTAGGTGTCGGATTTAAAAAGTGTAGTTAATACGTTATTTACATAACGCGTTAGTTTTTTGCGGGCAAAATTTCATAAAGACATTTACGGGCAATATCAGTAACATAATCCATATCGCTCTTAGTAATTATTAGAGGCGGATTAAAGTATATTACATTGCCTAAAGGTCTTAAAATAACTCCCTCCATCAAAGCCTTTTTGTAAATTTGGTAACCTATCCTTAAATTACCATCAAAAGGCTTTTTACTTTGCCTGTCCTCCACAAGTTCTATAGCGTTTATTAAACCTATATGGCGAACTTCTCCGACATTGGGATGTGAAAGGAACTTTTCTTTTATTATTTTATTGAAGTAAAGAGCATTTTCCTGTGCTTTTTCTAATACCGTTCCATCTTCCAGTATATCAAGAACTGCATTCGCGCATGAACAGGCTAAAGGATTTCCGCTGTATGTGTGGCTGTGCATAAAGGCCTTACCCGTATTGTAGTCGTCATAAAAAGCATCATATATTTTTTGTGTTGTGACAAATATTGCCATCGGCATGTAGCCGCCTGTAAGTCCTTTAGAAAGACATATTATATCCGGAGAAACTCCAGCATGGGCAAATGCAAACATTTTCCCTGTCCTGCCGAATCCTGTAGCAATTTCATCTGCAATCAGGTGAACATTATACTTATCGCAAAGAGCACGAAGTTTTTTTAGATATAGCGGGGGATAGATTTTCATTCCGGCAGACCCCTGTAATAGAGGCTCGACAAGTATTGCAGCGGTTTCTTCCCCGTGTACGGCAAAAGTCTTTTCAGCATGCTCAAAGCATTCACAACTGCAATTCTCGCGTTTTTTCCCGTAAGGGCACCTGAAACAGTCAGGTCCCTGAACTCTTACAATATCCATTAAAATAGGTTTATATAATTTAGTGTATAAGTCGCAATCGCCTGCAGATAAAGCTCCGATGGTTTCTCCGTGATATGCTTCTGTTAGTGCCATGAATTTCGTTTTTTGCGGGCTGCCTGTTTGCTGATGGTATTGAAAACTTACTTTCATGGAAGCTTCAATCGCAGATGAGCCGTTGTCCGTAAAATTAAATTTGCAAAGACCTTCCGGTAAAAGTTTTGTTAGTCTTTCGCAAAGTCTTATCGCCTGTGCGTGTGTAAAGTTTGCAAATATAACATGTTCAAGTTTGTCTGCCTGTGTTTTTAGCGCGGAACTTATATGCGGATTACAGTGCCCCAGAAGATTACACCACCATGAACTTATTACATCATAGTATTTTTTCCCGTTAATGTCATATAAATAAATCCCTTCTCCCCTGTTAATTACAATGGGAGGAAGTGTTTCGTAATCCTTCATCTGTGAGCATGGGTGCCATATATATTTCAAATCTTTTTCAGCTAAATTATTCATCTATACCTCTTTGAAAATTTTTGACAAATCATAAATGTCATTATCGTTTTTGGATACGGTTGAAATAACCTTTATCCCTGTTAGGTTTTCAATCTGTTTTTTGTTATCTTGTTGCATGAAATTTTTTTCATCATATCTGTTAAGTACTATACCTTTTATGTTTATGTGCTGCTGTTTTGCGTATTCAACAGTTAATATTGTTGAATTAATTGTTCCGAGTTCTGCATCTGAGACAATAATAATATCTAAATCCAGTGCTTTTATTATATCAGGAAGCATAAGCTTATCTTCTCTGAGATTAAACGGACAGCAAATTCCGCCGGCACCTTCGATAACTACATAATCAAATTCTTTTTTAATTCTTTCAAAATCGGTTTTTATTTTTTCGATTTTTATTGGATTATTTTCAATTTCTGATGCAAGATGGGGTGATACGGCTTCTTTAAATATGTATGATACGTAATTTTCAGGATTAAGGTTTATTCCTGACTTCTTTAGAACATAATCGCAATCTCCCGGGATAAGTTTTCCGTTTACAATTTCAGCTCCGCTGAGAGCTGGCTTAAAGTATCCGCAATTATATCCGAGTTCTCTCATCTTTTTTACGATAAGTGCTGAAATATATGTTTTACCGACATCTGTGCCTGTTGCTGTTATAAATATTCCTTTTGCCACTTTTCCCCTCTTTATTAAAAATGCGGTAACTTTATGTTACCGCATAATTTATAATATTCAATATTTTTATAATGATCCGCCGCCACCATCATAGAAGTAATCATAGTGTCTTATATCATCATAGTTATTAATGTATTCGGCTTCAACATTTTTCTGGAACTGAGTTTTCGGTGCAGTACTTCTTGAAGCAAGTAATGCGTCAATGTTAGGTGCAAGTGTTAATTCAAAGTGGAAACGTCCCATTTTGCTGTAAGGCTCGTTGTAGTTGCGGATTAGAGGGAAGCCCCAGTATAATCTTGCACTCAGGTCTGCAGGAAGCTGTACTCTTAAGCCCATACCGAGTGATGCCGCAAAATAACTGCCCTGCATGTAGTCTTCGGATGCTGCAGGGAAAATACCTGCTGTATCTGCAAAAACTGCACCTTTAACGTATTTCCCGATAAATGGTATTTTTTCACCGGTTCTCGGACTTGTGATTTCTCGGGGTAAAATCGGGAACATCAACTCACCGCTGATGAAGTATCCGTTTTTACCAATCATCAAACCTTCTGAATAACCTCTTACTGTTGCCAAACCACCGGTCTGCATCTGATCAAGGTAAGGAATTTGTTTGTCACCCGGTACAATCTGGTAGTTGCCTCTTAACTGCCCGATAATACCATGTGAAAAATCGTGTAATCTTACAACGCTGCCGCTGTATTTAAAGTAGTTGTTATCCCTATCGCTGTTGAATATCGGGAATGAATAATATGCATCCTGATTTAAGTACCAAATACCGTATTTAGTATCCTTTCTTAACATCAAAGCAACTTCCGCTGATGTAATGTTATCAGTACTTCCTAAAAAGTCATCAAGAAATCCCATATCACTAAATGTTCTTGCTCGTTTGTAGTTTAAACCACCATATGCTTTTAACTCAAGGCCTGGTTTTCTTACAATTGGTTGAGAATAATACAATGAATATTGGTATGCATTGCTACCAATTTTAAGCGGAACTAAAGGACCATATTTGATATCGGCAAAAGTTGAGGAGAACATAAAGCCTACACGTCCGTCATGTTTATTTACAGGAATGTTATAATCAAAGAACGGGCTCTGAGCGCCTTTAGAAAAATATGAACCTAAAGACATCCTGTCACGTCTGCCGAATAAGCTGTCGGCATAAATCATGGCACCGCCTCTAAGGCTTCCTGTATTGTAACGGCCTGCATTATCAAATATACCCATTACGTGGAAAGGAAATGTTTCGTCCGCAACAACTTCAACATCTGTAGTACCGGGTTTTTGTCCGGCTTTTAAGTTTGCGGATAATTTTACGCCTTCGTTATATCTGTTGAAGTCCAAGATATCTTTTTCAAGTTCTACAATATCAAACAAATCTCCTTCTTTTTGGGGCAATCTGTCTGTAATGTATTTATCTTTTGTCCATCTGTTTTCTTGAACCGTAATGCTGCCGATACGGCTTTCTGTTAAAGCGATATAAATATTTCCGTTTTCAACAGTTTGTTCGGGCAAGAAAGCTCTTGCTGTTACAAACCCCTTTTCAGCATAAAGATTATTAATGCTGTCAATTACTTTTTGAATATCTTCAATAAATACGTTCTTTCCGACAATTGGCTGAACAAGTTTGTTTATTTCTTCTTTTGTCAAAATTTCAGAAGGTGCAACCTCAACAGAATTTACAAATACACCTTTAGTATTTAATTCTTCAACAGTTGCCTGCTGCATAGAGCCGCCGTTGTAGTTTTGAATAACCTGATTTTCTTTGCTGCCTGGGTTTTCTTCTAATTCTTTTTTTCGCTGGTAATATTGATAATCTTCATTTCTGTAATTATCTTGATATCTTTCTTTGAGATAGTTTGTATCATGTATTTGGTTCATACCGCCCTGCATTCCGGCTTCCTGAATTACAGAAGGGGTAATTGTCGTTCCACCAAAAGCATCAGCTTTTGCAAGATTTGATGCAGACAGCACAATAGCGACACACATTACTGCACTTAAAATATTTCTTCTCGAACTAATCTTTTTCATTTATTATTCACCTTTAAAAATTTAAAATATATATATTTAAATCCGGTCAAAAAATTTTTTGCGTTAGGTGCCGAAATAACTAATAATTTCTTAATTTTTATTACAATATGTTAACAAAAATTAATCTTTTAACAAAATCTATTTTAACCTGCTATTATTATATATAATATTGCTGTGCTTGTAAAGTTGTTAATAAAAATATCAATCTTTATATGTATCAATATTTACAAAAAATAGTATAGGTAGTGTACAAGGGAGAAAATATGAACAACAAACTTAAATTTTTTGCGGTAGCGCTTAGTGCTTTTGTAATTGGAATTTCTGTAAATAACTTTGCAATGTCTGATGTCCCTTCTAAAATAGCTGTAGTTGATGTCCCGCAGGTTGTAGCTTCATCATCACAGGTCAAAGCATTGAAGAAAGAACAGGAAGCAAAGGCTAAAGAAATTGTTGCATTTGTTGAAAAGGCAAGAAAAGAAGTAGCTGCAACAACCGATGTAAAGAAAAAACAAGCTCTTGAAGAAAAGTATAATAAGGAGTTAAACAGCAAAAAAGCTGCAATGGATAAAAATTATGCATCAAAATTAAAAGCTATTGACAGCACAATTTCGGCTAAAATAACTGAGCAAGCAAAAACTGGCGGTTATGATTTAGTTCTTGCGAAAGGTGTTGTACTTTATGGCGGTACTGATATCACTGATGCAGTTAAAAAAGCTGTGAAATAGCAGTTATTTATTCATAAATAAAAAACTCCGAACTTTAAGTTCGGAGTTTTTGTTTTGTTGTGAGATTATTATATATCCTTATATGACCCTGCAAATCTGTTCGAGTAAACTGTATGCAGTATTTCATGAGCTTTATGGGAATTCGGGTGTTCAAGATATTCCTGATAAAGCTTTTGAATTGAAGGGTTCATATGTGACTTTCTTAACGGCATTTCAGAATCTTCTTTATAAAGTCCTTCTGCACGTTCTTCTTTTATTTTCGAATTATCACAGCTTCTAGGCTGCCCGCCGCCGTTGATGCAACCGCCGGGGCAAGCCATAACTTCAAGCATCTGGAACTGAGCTTTTCCTTCTTTGATTTCTCTCAAAGATTTTTCAGCTTCTTTCAGTGTGGAAACAACTCTCACAACAAGTTTTGTTCCTTTTAAATCAAGTTCAATATCTTTGCATCTGTTTGAAATTCCTCGCATTTGTTTAATATCGACGTCTTTAAGAACTTCTCCGGTAGCATATTCATAAGCTGTTCTTACTGCAGCTTCTGCAACACCGCCGGATGCTCCAAAAATTGTCCCCGCACCGGTGTATTCTCCGAAAGGAGAATCATGGTCTTCAGGTTCTAGTTTATCAAAATTTATACCTGCTTCTTTTATCATTCTGCCGAGTTCTTGCGTTGTTAATACATAATCTGTGTCAGGATGTCCGTTATGAGAAAGTTCTGAACGTTTGCATTCGTATTTCTTTGCAGTACAAGGCATAATCGCAACAACGACAAGATCTTCGCGATTAATATTGAAGTGTTTCGGCACAAGTTCTACCAGAACCGGCGATAGCATTGACATCGGTGATTTACAGCTTGACAGATGTTTGAGCATATCTGGATGCTGTTCTTCAAGATATTTTACCCATGCGGGACAGCAGGATGTGAATAACGGTAAATTTTCCCCTGATTTTAATCTTTCAAGAAACTCCGTTGCTTCTTCCATAATAGTTAAATCAGCACCAAAATTTGTATCAAATACTAAGTTAAAACCGATTTTTCTCAATGCTGCATTCATTTTGCCTATGGAATTAACTCCGGGTTCAAGTCCGAACATTTCGCCAATTGCCACTCGTGTTGCAGGAGCCATCTGAACAACAACTGTTTTATCAGGGTTGGTAATTTCATTCCAGACCTGTTCTACATCGGATTTAATTGTTAACGCACCTGTCGGGCAAACAGCAGCGCATTGACCGCAGTTTACACAGTCAACCTGCCCGAGCGGTCTGCCGTTCATAGGCTGGACAACTGTTTTTGAGCCTCTGTTTGCAAATCCCAGAACTGAGTGTCCTTGAAATTCTGTGCAAGCTCTTACACAGGCGCCGCAAAGAATACATTTATTAGGATCTCTTACAATAGATGGGCTTGATGCATCTATAAGCTGATATTCATCAAGTTCTTTGTCAGGGTAGCGTATGTTTCTGATTCCGTATTCTTCTGCGTATTGCTGTAATTCACAATTCCCTGATTTTTCACAGGTCAAGCAGTTTTTGTCATGATTTGCAAGAAGAAGTTCCAGAACGGTTTTTCTGATTCTTCTTGTTCTTTCTGTATTAAGATGAATTTTTAATCCTGCCTCAGGCGGCATTGTACAGGATGATTGAATGCCTCTGCCTTCAATTTCTACAACGCACATTCTGCATGCACCGAAAGATGTTAAGTCCGGACGGTAGCAGAAAGTCGGAACATTCATGCCTGCTTTTCTTATAACTTCAAGCAGATTTGGTTCGTCTGTAAATTCGACTTCTCTTCCGTCTATAAATAATGTTTTTTTATCTGTCATTTTGTTATTCCTTTATTTATGGAGAAGTGTGAAGAGTGATGAGTGAAGTAAAAATTCGTTTTTCTCTTCACACTTCACTTCTTCACTCCAATACAATTGCTTTGAACGGGCAGTTTTGCATACAAGCCTCACATTTAATACATTTTTCCTGGTTAATGTGGTGCGGATGCTTAATAGTACCCTCGATTGCTCCTACAGGGCATATTCTTGCACACTTTGTGCATCCTCTGCAGGCGGATTCTTTAATAACAAGCTTTTTCATAGCTGTACAAACACCTGCAGGGCATTTTTTATCTTTTATGTGCGCGATATATTCGTCCCTGAAGTATTTAAGAGTTGAAAGAACCGGGTTCGGTGCAGTTTTTCCGAGCCCGCATAGAGAACCGTCTTTTACAGCATGGGCAAGTTCTTCCAGTGTTTCAAGATCTTTCATTTCACCTTTGCCTGCAACGATTTTTTCTAAAATTTTCAGCATATTTTTTGTTCCTTCGCGGCATGGAACACATTTACCGCAGCTTTCGTGCTGGGTAAAGTTCATGAAAAATCTTGCAACTTCAACGATACAGGTTTTGTCGCTCATAACTACAAGACCGCCAGAACCGACCATAGCACCGGCTTTTATAAGGTTGTCATAGTCCATCGGAATATCAAGATGTTCTTCTGTTAAACATCCGCCAGATGGGCCTCCGATTTGAACAGCTTTGAATTTTTTGCCGTCCCTCATTCCGCCGCCTATGTCAAAAACGATTTCTCTTAAAGTTGTACCCATTGGAACTTCAATAAGACCGGTGTTATTAACCTCACCTGTAAGTGCAAATGTTTTTGTACCTTTGGAAGTTTCTGTTCCCATAGATGCAAACCAGTCTGCTCCGTTGAGAATAATTAAAGGAACATTTGCAAGAGTTTCAACGTTATTGATTAAGGTCGGTCTGCCAAACAAACCTTTATTTGCAGGAAATGGAGGTTTAGGTCTTGGCATTCCTCTTTCGCCTTCAATTGATGCCATAAGAGCTGTTTCTTCTCCGCAAACAAAAGCTCCTGCTCCTTCTTTGATGTGTATTTCAAATGAGAAATTACTTCCCATTATGTTTTTACCGAGATAATTTCTTTCTTCAGCATCTTTTATAGCTTTTCTCAGCCGTTTAATAGCAAGCGGGTATTCCGCTCTTACATAAATATAGCCTTCGTCTGCACCTATCGCAAAAGCTGCAATTGCCATCCCTTCAAGGAGTTTATGGGGGTCACCTTCCATAACCGATCTGTCCATAAAAGCTCCCGGGTCACCTTCGTCACCGTTACAAACAACATAAGATTTTCCGCCTTTATTAGCTGCTGTAAATCTCCATTTGCGTCCGGTCGGGAAGCCCCCGCCGCCTCTGCCTCTGAGGCCTGATTTTTCGATTGTTTCAATAACTCCGTCCGGATTATTTTCTTCTATTACTTTGGATAAAGCTTCATAACCTCTTACGGCAATTGCTTCATCAATAGATTCTGCATTAATGTTTCCGCAGTTTGCAAGAGCTGTTCTTGTTTGTTTTGCATAAAAGTTTATGTGTTCGTCATCCTGAACACGTTCTTTTGTTTTCGGGTCAATATAAAGAAGCCTTTCAACGGGTTTGTTATTTTTTATGTGGCTTTCGTAAATTTCTTCAACATCTTTTTCTTTAACTTTTACATAAGTCACATGTTTGTCTGGAATTGCAACCAGTACTCCCTGTTCACAGAAACCGTGGCAGCCTGTAGGGACAATTGTCATTTTGTCATAATCTGTTAAAACTGAAACGTCAGCACCGAGTTCTCTAAACTTATCAATGACTTTTAATGCTCCGTTTGCAACGCATCCGGTTCCTGCACAAACAAGAACACGAAGCCCTTGGGATTTGACAAGTTCCTGTGCTTTTTTTTGTTCTTCTTTAATATCTATATTTAATGCGGTTTTTTCCATTAGTTCCCCTCCTTCATCAATGTGTCAAGCACAATTGTAATAGCATCTGATGTCATTTGAGGATATACTTTGTCATTTATTACCACAACCGGAGCAAGGCCGCAGGCCCCGAGGCAGCTCACTGTTTCAAGTGAGAAGAGGCCATTATCGCTTGTTAATTGGCCGGTCGGTATATTTAATTTTGCTCTTATGGCATTTAAAACAGGCATTGATCCGCGTACGTGGCAGGCTGTGCCGTCACATACTTTTATTTCATATTTCCCTTTAGGTTCAAGGGAAAACTGTGCATAAAATGTTGCAACTCCAAAAACTGTAGCAGGTGATAATCCCTCGATTTTTGTTCCGATATAAATCATTGCTTCTTCAGGAAGATATCGGTAAGTTTCCTGAACTTTCTGCAAAATCGCAATCAAGTTAGATTTTTTTCCGTCATAAGTCCGGATAATTTCATCTAACTTGGATGTGTCGATTTTATGAGGATTTGTTACACTCATCTCGAACTCCTATGTAATTATTTTTAACCCCGATTGTATTATATATAGAAAAGGTAAATAAAGTACAATCTTAACAGTATTTTCACATAAAAGTTCTTTTAAATCAAGTTTATTTTGTTCTGTTACCTTTTAAATCGTTTGTTAATTTGCATATTGTTCTGTATAAATTTCTCAAAAATGAGTCTTCATGATATTCTTTCAAGTATGTACGTGCAAACTGTGTTTCATCATCTGTTTCATAAACTTTGTAGCCTGTTGTTTTGTGTATATAGGTTCTGTCAGTGCTGTCAGGAATGAGGGCTTGTTTTTGTTTAGATTTTTTAGATAAATCAGTTACAGTAACAAAAAGTTTGTTTGCTGCTGCTTTTTCTTCTCTGCCAGAGGCTAATTCGTTTAAAATATGATCTCCGCTATAGATATCCACTCTTACTTTATTGCTTCTGGCATAATTTCCTAAAGTTGTTTGTGCCTGATATAACTGTTCTAGTGTATCATTTTTTAAAGAATAGTTATCATGAATCTGAACATGTTTTTTTGCAAGTCTTTCAAATCTATTAGCTTTGTATGTTTGAACATTTTCTGCAAGACGATATACTAGTGGTTTTATTTTCATAATTTTCTCCTTTTTATTACTTCTATAGTAAATCAACAGAAAAATTTTTTTGCTATTTTATAAAAATATATTAAGAGGCTATATTAATTTTTTGCAATAATTTTTAATTGGACATTCTTCACATTTTGGTTTAACCGGTTTGCATACATTTTGGCCGTGGGTTACAAGAAGAGTGTTAATATCAATCCAATATTTTACCGGAAGTTTTTCCCTTAGAGCAAATTCTGTTTCTTCCGGATTTTTTGTATGAACGTAACCTATGCGGTTAAAAATTCTATGCACATGCACATCTACACAAATAGCAGGTTCATTAAATCCTTGTGATAAAGTTAAATTGGCTGTTTTTCTCCCGACTCCGTTAAATTTACAGAGTTCCTCAATAGAATTCGGGACTTTTGAATTATACTTTTCAACAAGCTCTTTGGATAATTCAACAATTTGTTTAGCTTTATTCGCATAAAATCCTACAGGATAAATAGCTTTTTCCAGTTCTTTGACATCACAATTTGCAAAATCTTCCGGTGTACGTCCGAGCTTCAGCATTCTTAAAGTTGCGGGGTAAGTAGTTTTGTCATTTGTCCTCAAACTCAATATGCATGCGATTAAAACAAGAAACGGATCATTAAAGCTGTCCATTAAGCCTACGAAATCACTTTTAGGCTGGTCGGCTTTTTTTAGCAGTTCAACTATTTTATCTATATTTATATCAGTTGTTTTAGCCATTTAATATTTCCTCAACATTTACATTTGTTTTTAATTTTAGGGCATAAATATCACTGCGGTTAAAGTCTAACATTTTTACTGCATCTTTTTCAGTTGTAATAACAATTTCTTGCGGAATTTCTTCTTCCGTATAGATATGGTGGTCATCAAATGAAATTGTTTGTTTTACGTTATAATTATTCAGGAATTTGTAAAATTGTTCAGGCTGGCCTATTGCGCATATTGCAGTAACTTCGGTATTATCCGCAAGTTTCTCGCCCGTTTTTATATTGTAAACATAGTCAGGTTCGGTTTTGCATAAAAATGTTTGAATATTCATTTTTTTAGACATTATTTTTGCAAGTTTTTCTGCTCTTGTGTGGCCTGTGTTTTTGCTTACGATAACAAGTCTGTCTATTCTTTTGAATGCTTCTGTCCCTTCACGCAATGGGCCTGCCGGAAGAAGTTTTTCGTTCCCGAATCCTTTTTCGCTGTCCATTAAGACTATATCCAAATCCCTATAAAGTTTTCTGTGTTGAAAACCGTCATCAAGAATTATTTTTGTAACCCCGAATTTTTCAATAGCGAACTTTGCAGCTTTATATCTGTTTTTGGATGTTATAACGACTGCCCCATTTGTATTTTCGGCAAGCCATAGCGGTTCATCACCAGCAAGACGCGCATTGTAATAAATTTTTTCTCCGTCTGAAATTACGTTGATATTTTTATTTGAAAGTTTTCCGCCATATCCGCGGGATACTATTGCTGTTTTTTCTCCTCTTGATATAAAATATTTGGCAATTTCGGACACAATTGGAGTTTTTCCTACTCCGCCGGTTGTGATATTCCCTACAGATATTACAAAAGCATCAACCTTTTTTGAAGTTAAAATCCCTTTATCGTAAAGCTTATTTTTTAATCCGCTTCCCATTCCGTAAAAAATTGAAGCAAATTCCAGTAATTTTACAAGAAAACCTTTTGCATTTTTATTATAGTGAATTTTTGTTATTTCTGTTTTCAGGTTCATTTATATTTTACCCTCACCCGAATTTCTGATACTCGCAGGCGCTCGTATTGAAATTCTACCCTCTCCCAAAGGTAGAGGGGGTAACTTTTAGAACATTAATCTCCAGAGTAAAAATCTCTTATTAAGTTTTTCGGAGAATTTTCTCAAATTGCATGTTGTTGCTCTTGTGTTCTCTACAATTGATTCTAATTCCGTTTTATTCTCCGGTGTAACTTTATTTACTGCATCAAGAGCTTTTGATATATCGACCATTGCCTGATTAATATTTGCAACTGCTCTGTTTATATCGTTTTTAAGCTGGTCGTCCTTGGTCAGAGAATTTACATAACTGCTTATTTCATTGAGGTTATGCGTAATTGCTCTGATATCTTCTGCCATCTGTTCTGCTTCTTCTTCATCTCCGATTATTTTATTTAAATTTTGAGATAATTTGTCAATAGAGTCGGCTGTTGACATCATTGTTGTTTTAAACTGCGGGTCACCGATTATATTGTTTATATTGTATGAAAGCATATTAAAGTCTGTCGTTGCTTTATCCATCATAATCATAAGCTGATTTAAATCGCCCTTTGAGGTGTCAATCAAATCATTAAGTTTGGCCATTGTATCGCTTGTCTGGCCGGTTAAAGCGTTTATATGAGAAACAGACATTTTCAGCTCTGCGATAACTTGATCGGAAAGCAGGTCGTTAATTTTTTTATTTGTTTCGGTTAAAGATTCTGCTGCTCTGTACTGCCAATCCATAAAGTCTGCAATTCTCATAGGCTCAATTATTGTATAAGGGGATTTTTGTGTTGGATACGGAAGTACAATATCATCCAGGGTTGATATTCTAAGTGTATTTGCACCGTTTTCTTTTACAACTTTACCCTTCAAAAATTCAGGTAAAATAAGACCCGGCAGATTTATTACATAATCAACTTTATAAGCAAAATTAGTTTTTATTGTGTCTTTTATGGCATAAGGCAAAACTTCTTTTGATACTACTTCAATATTTGTAATTTTTCCCACATCATAATATTTTTTATCCAGTTTCATCTGAACATTGTCATCTTTATATAAAATATCTTTTGTGAGCATGGGAACATAAACAGTTCTTGTTTTCGGAGGTGTTATTTCCAAAAACAGTTCCCCGATAAGTCCGGATTGCTGTATAGAAAGCATTGACGCTTTCGGAATATCTACATTTGGCTCTGTTATAACAAATTTAACTTTTACATAGCTGTTTTCACCATCAATAACCGGAGTTATTTCCTCAACCTGTCCGACGCGAAGTCCCATCATTTGAACACCTGCACCGGGGCGCATGCCGTTAACATCTTTAAATTGAACTTCCATTCTGTCTGCTGACGAGAAAGTTCTTCCTTTAACTTTGAAAACAACACCAATTAGCAATATTAGTGCAAGTAAAGTTAATAATCCTACTTTAAAAGATGGTGAAAATTTCATTTGCTACCTTTCCTACTTTAAAATTATTGTAGCAAAAACAACAAAATTGTGCAAAATTGTTAAATAATGCCTGAAATCCTAGAGATAATTGGCAAGAATGTTTCTTACATAGTTTTGAGTTTCTTTATAGGGCGGAACTCCGTCATATTTATCAACTGCTCCGGGACCTGCGTTATAAGCGGCCAGAGCTAAAATCATGTTCCCGTTATATTTATCAAGCATAGATTTTAAATATTTAACTCCGCCTTCTACATTCTGTACTATGTTATATGGATCTTTAACCCCGAGAGTTCTAGCTGTTGACGGCATCAACTGCATTAACCCCATGGCTCCTGCCTTTGATTTTGCGTTTGGGTTAAAACCTGATTCTTGTTTAATCAGAGCTTGTACAAGTTTTTCATCTACCCCATGCTTTTTGGAAATTTGAGAAATAACATTTAAAATTTGGCTTTTATTTGCGGGCTGAGTATTTGCCTGAATTGCAGCGGCTTCATTGAGGGCATTTGTAAGACTGATTTGAGGAGATTGGTGAATAATATCAGCATTAACTGATTTAAGATGCGGGTCTAAAAGCAGGGTCCCGAAATTCGACTTTGTTGTTGACTGCAAAACTTTTTCAAATGACGGGGTATTTATCTTGTTGTTAGGATAAAGTGCATCGAGCGGATTTTGTGTTTCGTTGGCAGTATTTAAACTGTTAACTTTATTTGAGATTTGTGCATAGCGTTCTATAGCCTGTGCCTGCCCGCCTGTATTTAATAAGTTTTGAATAAAATTAGAAAACATTTTAATGCCTTTTTAATTTACCTAACTAACAGATAAAAACCTTCCTCCGATTATATTGTACATACAATCGAAATTTTCCGTATCCTCTATTTGAATTAATGATTTTTAGAACTTTGTCAAATATTTATTGAATATACATGCAATCGCCATATGAAAAAAATCTGTATTTGTTTTCTATAGCTTCTTTGTATGCTTCAAATATAAATTCTTTTCCGGCCAGTGCGCTAACAAGCATTAAAAGAGTGGATTTCGGCAGGTGAAAATTTGTTATCAGATTATCAATAACTTTGAATTCATACGGCGGGTAAATAAACAGTTCAGAATGGTCATGACATGGTTTTATACAACCGTATTTTTGATATGCGGTTTCAAGAGTTCTCACAGTTGTTGTGCCGACAGCAACTATTTTTTTCCCTTCAGCTTTTGCCCTGTTTATTTGTTCTGAGGCTTTTTGAGAAATTTCAAAAGTTTCAGAATGCATTTTGTGATTTTCAACGTTTTCACACTGAACAGGTCTGAATGTCCCGAGTCCGACATTCAGGGTAACGTATGCCAGTTCAACCCCTTTAGCTTCAAGTTTTTGCAAAATGTCTGTTGTAAAATGCAGACCGGCTGTCGGTGCAGCAACAGAACCTTCGTCCTTTGCGTAAACAGTCTGGTATCGTTCAAAATCAAGTTTTTTCAAATCTTCATTAGGAATTTTTCTTTCAATATATGGCGGAAGCGGAATTTGACCGTTTCTGTGCAGTACATCAAGGACGTTATCACCTTCAAATAGCAGTTCAACCAGCCATTCTCCGTTTTCTTCAAGGCGCTTAATTGCTTTTACTGATAATTCATCACTAATTTTTATAATCGTATCAGGTTTAACCCGTTTGGAAGGTTTAATTAACACATCCCACAAGCACCCCTCACCCGAATTTGTAAATTCGCAATTCTGCTCATTAACAAATTCTTCCCTCTCCCTCAAGGGGCGAGGATTAGAAGGTTTAAGCAAGAATACTTCAATTTTAGCCCCTGTGTCCTTGTGTCCTATCAAACGTGCAGGAAGAACTTTTGTATTATTCATTACGAGAAGTGTATTGCTAGCAATTAAATCTACAATATCGTAAAAATGTTTATGAGAAATGGTTCTATCCTTACGGTTTAGAACCATCATTCTTGAATTTTCTCTTTTATCCGCAGGCATCTGCGCAATTAATTCTTCCGGTAAATTATAATCATAGTCTGATAAAAGCATATATTTTATTCTTTCGGTTTAATGTGTTTCGCATTTGCAATATCAGAATCCGTTGCAATATTTTTAGTTCTCTCCTGCTCCATATCAATCTGTTTATTTACAATTACAGTCTGCAAAATTTGTATAATATTGCTTGTTACTAAATACAATAAAACACCGGCAGGTATCGGGATTATAACAAATGTGCCGATAATCATAATGGGCATAAATGTTCCCATTGATTTTTGTATAGCTTCCTGTGTCGGATCAAGAGCTCCTTCTTTCGGTTTTTGTGTTGACATCATAACTTTTTGAGATGCAAACATTGTAAGAGCGAACAGTGCTATTAAAATAAATACATCCCAGTGGAAAGTCCTTTCTGCAACAGTTGTCGGTACAGATGCAGCTAAAATACTTCCTTCTTTTTTGAATGTAATGTTTTCAATCTCTTTATTAGACATGTCGGTAACAGCAATTTCAGCTTTTTCAATACTGTCAAGCTGTGCAAATTTTAAGTTCAGGTGGTCTAAATCGATTTTGAAATCAATATTTTCACCAGGTTTAAATTCTCCCTGAATTTCAATCGCTTTGTTAGGATCTTTAACTTTTACATCTTCAAGAGTTTCATTTGGCAGGTAAACTGTTGCAGTTTTGCCCAAAGTAAATGTATCTCCTTGAGAAACTCCGAAAGTTCCGTCATAAGAACGCCCTGCAGTAGCCCTTAATGTTGTATCAAGTCTTCCTAAAAATCCAAATGAAGTATCACCTGCAATCTGTATAAATTGCGGGCTCATTAAAGCTGAATATAAAAGAATGAAAATAGGCAGCTGGATTAACAACGGCAGACATCCGCCCATAGGATTAAACTTGTGTTCTTTGTAAAATTCCATAAGTTTTTGCTGCATTTTTTGCGGATCGCTTTTGTATCTGTCCTGAATGGCCTTAATTTTCGGCTGTAAATTCTGCATCATTTTCATTGAACGCTGCTGTGATACATTCAAAGGCCACATAGCAAGTCTTATAACAACAGTTAATAAAATAATTGCGATACCGTAATTCCCAACAACAGAAGCTAATGCTTTCAGTGCTTCAATAGTTAAAGTTGTAAAATCCAATTTCCCTAATCCTCATTTAATAGTGTAAAATCTCTCTTTTTTGAGTTTATTATAAAAGAACGGGATAGTCAACTTTAAATAATTACATATTGACTTTATGTTATTTTTTGTGTAAATTAAATAATGCACTGTCGATTGACGGGATGTGGCACTCTGCCGAGTGTAACAATCCTGTGAATTGTTTCACGAGAGGTGGTAGCGCACCTTTTCAAATGTGGAACATTTGAAAATTAAATATAATTCGTCGGGATGTGGCGCAGCTTGGTAGCGCACCTCGCTTGGGACGAGGGGGTCGCACGTTCAAATCGTGTCATCCCGACCATTTTTAAAAAGATTGGATTTAAATTGATGACAAAAATTATTTTAAAATCAAAAAATCCAATCTTTTTTTATTCTTTATTGCTTAATAAACTCTGTTTTGCCGCAACTCCTAGGCCTATACCTGCTATTACGTAAGTCAGCCATGCGAAGAAATAGTTTCTTTTTAAAGGTTTGAGATTTACAGCTTTGCCTAAAGTTTGTTTTGCGGCTTTTATACCTCTTATTGAGGCAAGTCCTTCTTCAACAATTGTAGGGAGGAATGAAGCAAAACCTATAAGTCCTGCGTTTCTTTCTACAAAATTCTTTTTGTTGTCTTTTCTTTGCGGAATTGCACTGTTTAACAATAAAAGTGCTGTTGGAACAGCCGAAACATATCCGCGCGATTTTTGCAAAAATCTTAGGAATTTCCCTTTATGCGCATTTATTGCGTGGCCTAATTCATGTAATATTAATGATGGTTTACTTTTTGGTGCAACTGCAAGTTTTAATTGATCGGTGTAAAAAGCATTTTCTCCTCTGGCAACTGGTTTGAGCGCTTCTCTAAGCCCTTCTCCGTATTTATGAATATTTTTGTCGTCGATAAAATCTACCGCTACATCAAGTTTATTGTCTTTTACCATATTTTTGGCTGTTTTATAAATATTTTCGGCAGAGGTAAATTCTTTTCCCTGCATAAGTTTATTACCGCACCACTGCGAAGTTTTTTGAAGAAACATTGCAAATGCTTGTAACAAACCTGCTGTTACTATTGTTTTTGTCGGATTTGGTTCGTGAATTTCTTCTTGTATATACATATTTGAACGGCCGCTGTCAGGAAAACTCCTGTAGTAGCCATAGTTGCCCAAATTTGGTTGTACACTACTTAAACCATTCACATTTTTATTAAAACAGGAAAATATTAAAAATTGCTAAATTTATTCTTCTTTACTAAACATATCTTTACCAACTCCGCAAACCGGACAGCTCCAGTCATCCGGCAGGTCTTCAAATTTTGTACCTTCTTTTTCTTCATCATAAACATATCCGCAAACACTGCATTTGTACTTCATTTATTTACCTCCTTGTGTTATAATAATTTTGTTATGAAAAATGTATTTGAAACTAAAGTTTATTATTCTGATACTGATGCTTACGGTGTTGTCTGGCATGGTGCATATTTGAGATGGATGGAAAAAGGCAGAGTTGATCTTTGTGATTCAATGGGCTTGGATTTAGTTACGTTGAAAAACTCTGATATTTTGATGCCTGTTACAAATATGAATGTTAGATACAAAGCTTCCGCAAGGCTTAATGATACTATTATTATAGAAACGTGGATTGAAAAATATAATAGCCTGTCGATTACTTTTAAGCAGGTTATAAAATCTAAGGAAACAGGAAAATTGTTTATTGAAGCTTTGTTTGATGTTGTAGCAATAAATGAGTCCGGAAAACTTTACAGAAGACTTCCGGAAGCTGTTGTCAGTGCAATGGAAAAGGATTCGGAAAAATGTCCGGTATCCGTTTAAACAAATATATTGCATCGTCAGGTTTATGTTCACGCAGAAAAGCTGATGAACTTATTGAACAGGGTTCTGTTAATGTCAACGGCAGAATTGTTAAGGAACTTGGATATCTTGTTCAACCTAAAGATAAGGTGTTTGTTAATCAAAAGCTTATAAGACCTGCAAAACTTGAATACTACAGGTTTTATAAACCTGCCGGTTATATTACGACTTGTGATGATGAAAAAGGACGTAAAACTATTTATGATTTACTGCCTGAAAACATGCTGTCATTAAAGCCTGTCGGACGTTTGGATAAGGATTCTACAGGTTTGTTAATTTTAACAAATGACGGTGATTTGATTAATGAACTTACTCACCCCTCGGTAAAAGTGCCGAAGGTTTACCTCGTTACTGTTGCAGCAAGAGTTCAGAAACAAGAATTGGAACAGATGGCAAACGGGATTGAGATTGAACCAGGTAAAACGGCGTATGCTGATATTCAGGTTTTGGAAATCGACAGTAAACATACTGAAATGCAGATTACATTATATCAGGGAATGAACAGGCAGATTAGAAAAATGTTTGAACATTTCGGGTATGAAGTTAAAACTTTAAAACGTATTCAGCATGCAACAATACGTATTGACGGTTTACGGCGCGGCGAGTTCAAACCTATAAAACCGGTTCAGATAAGAGAGTTAAAAAATTTTCTAAACAGGATATCAAATTTATGAAGAGAATAGCTATTTGCGGAAATATTGCTTCAGGCAAATCTAAGGTTCAAATTTTGCTTGAAAAACGTGGTTTTAAAGTTCTTGATACTGACGATGTTTCTCACAGGCTTCTGACAATCAAAAATAAACCGTTATATGAGGTTTTTAAAAATTATGATGTATTCAAAGATGGCGAATTTTCAAGGTATAAAACTGGGCAGCTTATTTTTTCTGATGAAAATGCAAGGTTAAAGATAGCTGAGATTATGCATCCTCAAATAAAAGATGAAATCTTAAACTTTTTTGAAGAAAATAAATCTGAAAGATTGCTGTTTGTCGGTATTCCGCTTTTATTTGAGGCGAAAATGGAAGATTTGTTTGACAAAATTATATTTATTTATGCCGATGATAATACAAGGTTGGAAAGATTGATTAAACGTAACGGATACTCTCTTGAGCATGCAAAAGCCAGAATTAATTCACAGATGCCTCAGGATATAAAAATAGAGTTGTCTGATTTGGTAATTTATAATAGCGGTTCTTTGGATGAGTTGAAAAAATCTTTAGATAAAATATTGCAGGACCTTTAAACAGGAATAAATACTCTTGCTCCTTGTTTAATATTGTTGGTGATACCGTCGCTTACGGCCTTTCCGTTTCCTAATGTTATTTCAACATGCCCGTATTCGCTGCTGTAGCCCGCTGTTCCCTTGTTATAGACAAGTATACAACCGGCGGGCAAATCAGATAAATCAAGACCTGATGTGGAAATTTCCTTGAAGTTTTTATTATTACTTAAGATTCGTGCGTATTCATAACCGTCCCCTCGTTCACCTGTTCCTAGCCCGCATTTTTCAAGTGCAAGTCTTACGTACAATGCACAATCTCCATTAAAACCTTTAGCATTGCTGCTAACAGCACGGGCTAATTTTTCACCTTTTTGTTCATTATAATCTGCATCTTTCAATGTTAATTTGCTGTAATTTTTTGTACTAACAGTACTTGTTGCGGGAGTTTTGAAACTTAAATTAGAAAATATTGAGGTTGTATTCTGAGTTGGTGTGAACGAAAAATTGCCCGGTGTAAAGTTGAATAAATTAAAGGATGGTGTGAAAGAAAAATTAAACGGCATAAAATTAAATGTCCAGGGATTGAAAACTGGTGCAAAATAGCTTATTCCTCCGTAAGGGTTTGAAAAATTAAATAAACTGGGCATTGTATAAGTCATGTTAGGACTGCTTGACAGTTGAAATTTGTTTTCAGCAGTGTCAAGCCATGATTTTTTATCAACTAAGTTTACGTTAATAAAACCCAAAATTTTCCCCTTTAATTTTTCCTCTATAGATATAAAGTATTTTTTGTCTGGTAAATTGCCTTTTGTAACAAAATTTTAATAAAGCTAAAGATATAAAATGAAGAAGCCGATAAATATCCTGAGGTTAGTTATGTTTGATAATATCACTATTTTTTATAAAGATGCTGAAATGCATATAAATAAATTCAATGCAGAAAAAGCTGTTAAACTTCTGAAAAAACG
>CALURJ010000024.1 GCA_944323145.1 Candidatus Gastranaerophilales bacterium | reverse complement strand
GCATTGACTGGAATTCACAATCAGACTTTCTGCTTGTGATGCTCAGTAATCTCGCTTGTCCCGCTGCTAATCCCATTTTTTAAGATTTTCCTTTCAATACTAGTAACGTTCATGTCTTACTACGACATTTTTTGAGTAAAACTTTAAAAATATAATCGATTTTGTAACAATTGTTAATAAATTTTTTTATCAAAATCTATTAAGTTATGTAAATTTGATATTTTTGTAATATCTTTGATTGATGAGTTTTTGAGAAAAAGTGGTATAATATATGTAGAAAGGTAAGTTGATTAAAGCTTTAGAGTTTTTCTGCTGCGGGTGCGGAAAATGTTATCAGCCGGTGACATGTTTTGTTATATTTTTATAACAAAACAGCAGAAAGGCAGTACATGAGTAATCTACAATTTCAAAACGATTTAGACAGACTGACAGAGGTTCTTCCTGAAAAAGTTAAAAAACATATTACTTACGAAAAAATGGAAGATGTTATAGAAATTGTTTTGGATATCGGCAGAACCCCGGAAATTCGTCACGCAGGCGGAAAAATAGAGTATTTGGGAGATGAATTTGTCACCGAAGATGACATTAATTATATAACAAGCAGAATTCAGGATTTTACATCTGACAACCGCTCGGGAATTCCTGGTACTCTTCACAGGATTAGCGCAATAAGAAACCGCCAGGGTAAAATTATCGGTCTTACCTGCCGTATCGGAAGGGTTGTTACAGGTACAATTGCCTGTATCAAAGATATTTGTATGATGAACAAAAGTATCCTGTTTCTGGGCCGTCCGGGAGTCGGGAAAACTACCAAACTGAGAGAAATTTCAAGGTTGGTTGCTGATGAACTCGGAAAGCGTGTTGTTATTGTTGATACTTCAAATGAAATTGCGGGTGACGGCGACACCCCTCATCCGGCCATAGGTCATGCAAGACGTATGCAGGTTACGCAGCCGCAATATCAGAAAGATATTATGATTGAAGCTGTTGAAAACCATACTCCAGAAGTTATTGTGGTTGATGAAATAGGGACAGAAGAAGAAGCACAGGCAGCACGTACAATAGCTGAACGCGGGGTTATGCTTATTGCAACCGCTCACGGGAACAGTCTTGAAAACTTAATTAAAAACCCGACCTTATCAGATCTTGTCGGTGGAATACAGTCAGTAACCCTCGGTGATGATGAAGCAAAACGCAGGGCTTCTCAAAAGACAGTTCTGGAAAGAGAAAAACAGCCGACTTTTGATGTTGTTATTGAAATTTTGGACAGAAATACTCTTGCTGTTTATAAAAATACGGCAGAGGCTGTTGATTATATATTACGCGGTTGGCCTATAAGACCGGAAATTCGTAAGGTAGATAAATCTTATGAGGGAGAATTGCCTAAACAAGAAACAGTTTCAAAAACGGAACCGACTTTTAGCGATATCCCAAAAGAAATAAACAGACTTGATAAAAGTGTACCGGAGCATAACACAGATAGTTTAAAATTTAGTTTTTCAAGACAAAAATATGTTGATGAGGTAAAGGGGTTTAAAAAGATTTATTTATATGCTGTTTCAAGAAGTATTGTTGAAAAGGTTATCGAACGTCTGAATTTGAATGCAGAAATTACGCGTAATCTTGATGAGGCTGATATTGTTATTGCTCATAAAAACTTTATAAAAGGCGGGGCAAGGGTTTTGAGTATAGCAAATGATTACAGGCTGCAAATTTTTTACGTAAAAACAAATTCAATGGCGCAAATTCAAAAAGTTTTAAAGGAGGCCTTGCAGATAACTGAAGCATCAGAAACTCTGTTAGGCTATTATGATGATACTGAAAAGGCTCTGGATGAAACAAAAGAGGCAATTAATAAAATTCTTGCAGGTGCACAACAGGTGGAATTATCGCCGCAAAATCCACATATAAGAAAATTACAGCATGAGCTTGTTGAACAGCATAATCTGAAAAGTATTTCAATTGGGGAAGGAAGCAATAGACACTTGAGAATTATCGGCGGAAAGGATTTCAATAATTAAAAAGACGGGAATTTTTAAATTCCCGTCTTTTTTGTCCGTTTTTGGATTAAGTGGCGCGCTTGTTTTAGCATTAGTTTAAAAAATTCATGCAACCCATATTGGGCGGGTTAAGCGGCACGCTTATTTACATCCGAGAGGACCTTCTTCCTCTTTGCTGTGTTTGAACTCAATTACTGCCTGAGCGGCTGCAAGTCTTGCCTGCGGAACTCTGAACGGAGAGCAGGATACGTAGTTCAAGCCGATTCTGTGGCAGAATTTAACAGAAGCCGGATCACCGCCGTGTTCTCCACAGATACCGCGTTTCAGATGCGGTCTGACTTTTAAGGCTTTATCAAGAGCAATTTTCATTAATTGTCCTACGCCTTCCTGATCAAGTGTAGCAAACGGGTTTGCAGGAAGGATTTTTTGTTCTACATAATTTTGTAAGAATTTGCCTTCTGCATCATCTCTTGAGTACCCGAATGTCATTTGTGTCAGGTCGTTTGTTCCGAATGAGAAAAATTCTGCGTATTCTGCAATTTGATCAGCAGTTAGAGCTGCACGCGGAATTTCAATCATTGTTCCAAACATGTAGTCGACAGTAACGCCTTTTTCTGCCATAACTTCTTTTGCGACACGTTCTAAAACTTCTTTAACTGTTTTAAGTTCATTTACATGTCCTACAAGAGGAATCATAACTTCAGGTTTAACGTCTAATCCTTCTTTTTTCAAATCACATGCTGCATAGAAAATTGCTCTAACCTGCATTTCATTGATTTCAGGATAAGTTAAGCCTAAACGGCATCCTCTTAAGCCCATCATCGGGTTGGATTCTGACATTGCTTCAACAATGTTGAGAAGTTTTTCGTCTTCTTTATAATCTTCGCCTTTAGCCTTTTTAGTTGCAACTTTTGCAATCAGGTCTTCTTTATCAGGCAGGAATTCATGAAGAGGAGGATCAAGAAGTCTGATAGTCATTGATTTTTCGCCTAATGCTTTAAACATTGCGTAGAAATCGCTGTACTGCATTGGCAATAAATGATCAAGAGCTTCTTTTCTCGCTTCAGGTGTTCCTGCGATAATCATTTTCTGAACCCATGGAAGTCTTTCAGGATCCATAAACATGTGTTCCGTACGGCAAAGACCAACACCTTCAGCCCCTAGTTCAAGCGCTTTTGCCACGTCAGCAGGTGTATCTGCGTTAGCTCTTACGCTTAATAACTTGGTTTCATCAACCCATTTAAAGAGTTTGTTGAAATTATCATCCATTTTAGGCGGAATTAAATGTACTGCACCTGCCATAACTTCACCGGTACCGCCGTCAAGTGATATAATATCATCTTTATGGTAAACAGTTCCGTCAGCAGCTGTTAATGTTTCGTTTTTAAGATCGATTGATAAGTCTTCGCAGCCTGCAACGCATGGTTTACCCATACCTTTGGCAACAACTGCAGCGTGAGATGTCATACCGCCTCTGAGTGTTAGAACACCCTGAGATTGAATCATACCGTGGATATCATCAGGGCATGTTTCAATTCTGACTAAGATGACTTTTTCGCCTTCTTTCCCTCGTTTTGCAGCTTCTTCCGTATCAAATACAATTTTCCCTACGGCAGCACCGGGAGATGCAGCAAGACCTTTTGCAATTTGTTTAGCTTCTTTTTTAGCTGCAGGGTCAAAGTCAGGAAGAAGTACCTGATAAAGTTGGTTAGCGTCAACGAGTTCAATAGCTCTTTCTTTATCAATTATGCCTTCTTCGCACATTTCAACCGCAATTCTGACTGACGCCTTTGCGGTTCTTTTACCGTTACGTGTCTGCAAGATATATAATTTACCTCTTTCAATTGTAAATTCCATATCTTGAACATCTTTGTAGCCTCTTTCAAGTTTTTTTGCAATATCAACATATTGTTTATATAAATCAGGCATTTCATGTTCAAGTTCCGCAATCGGTTTAGGTGTTCTGATACCTGCAACTACGTCTTCGCCTTGAGCGTTTGTCAAGTATTCGCCGTAGAATTTGTTTTCGCCTGTAGACGGGTTTCTGGTAAATGAAACACCTGTGGCACAGTCATCACCCATGTTGCCGAATACCATTGTTTGAACATTTACTGCGGTACCGTAGTTGTGGTCGATTTTGTAGTGGTTTCTGTAAGCAACAGCACGAGGGATGTTCCATGATCTGAATACGGCCTCAATAGCTTCTTCTAATTGAACATATGGATCTTGCGGAAATTCTTTGCCTGTTTCTCTTTTAATAAGTTCTTTATAAGGTTCTATTAAAGATTTCCAATCTTCAGCAGTTAAATCTGTATCGGATTTATACCCTTTTTCTTCTTTAATTTTGTCTAAGTAATCTTCAAATTTTTGTCTGTCGATTTCCCAGGCAACCGAACCGAACATAGTTAAAAATCTTCTGTATGAGTCATAGCAGAATCTCGGGTTGTTGGTAAGCTTAATCATACCTTCAACGGTTTGATCATTTAATCCCAAATTCAAAATAGTTTCCATCATACCGGGCATTGAAAGTCTTGCACCTGATCTAACAGAAACTAAAAGCGGATTTTCAGGATCTCCGAATTTTTTACCTGCCTGATCTTCAACCTCTTTCAGGTAGTATTTTACTTCATCCATAAGTCCTGAGGGCATTTTGTTACCGTGGTTGATGTAATCCATACAGGTTTCTGTAGTGATTGTTAAGCCCGGAGGTACAGGAAGCCCCAGATTGGTCATTTCAGCGAGGTTAGCACCTTTGCCGCCAAGAAGATTACGCATATCAGCATTACCTTCTTTGAACAACCATACGCGTTTTTCAGTCATAGTTCATCTCCTTTCTTATTGTATAATAAACACTTAATATCTTGATATAACTATAACATGAAAATAGCAAATGCAACAGTTTTTTATTTTTTAAAATAATCGCAAATTAAAGTTTTTTTGCGCGGCAAAAAATTTTTGATGCTTATAACTACTTTGTTCTTTTTTGAATCTTCTAATTCTTTTTTCAGGATGGCTTTTTCTAAAACGACTTTATTGTATAAATCAGAGCATATTGAGCTTTTATCAATATGTTCTTTTAATTTAGCCAGTTGAATTTCTTTTTCTTTAATTAATTGGGTTAGTTCTTTTTCCACTTTGAAAGACCTCTTGAACTGTACCATATTAGAATAAAGCCAATCAGTTTTTTTTAAATCGTTTTTTTAGTTGATTTAAACTTAAACGGGCAATAAATCATACTCATAACCGATTTTTAAAGCCTTAATATTTAACGGTAAAAGATTCTTTCTGTGAGGAGGAATTACCGTATCCAGAGCCTGATTTAATGTCTCAAGGCTTACCAGTCTGCTGGCTTTTGCAAGAAGTCCGAGTGCAAGAATATTAGCCATTTTGATATTCCCGACTTCTTCTGCAAGCTTTGTAATAGGTGCAAAAATGTAATTTATGTCTGTTCTTGTTTTTATTTCGCGAGCAAGTGTTGAATTTGCTATCATCCAACCGCCTTTTTTAATTTTTGATAAAAATCTGTCGAATGAAGCCTGATTAAGAGCTACAACAAAATCTGCATCAGACTTATTTACTTCACTGACTTCTTCATCACTCATAACCACTTCGCAATTTACTGTTCCGCCGCGCATTTCTGCACCGTATGAAGGGTACCAGGTCACATGTTTACCTGCGAGCATGAATGCATTAGCCAGTACCTCACCAGCTAATAATACGCCCTGACCGCCAAATCCTGCTATTATAAAATTTTTTTCCATTTTTTTTACCTATACTGTTAAATTTATACTATGTCTAATGTGATAATCCAAACATTATGTTTGGTCTTTGTATATTCCGGGCTTAAATACCGGCATCATTTCATTTCTTACTCTTTCATGAGCTTTTTGCGGTGACATTTTCCAGTTTGTCGGGCAGGTCGAAAGAATTTCTACAAATCCGAAGCCTAACCCTTTTATCTGGACTTCAAAAGCTTTTTTTATAGCCTGTTTTGCTTTTCTGATATTGGCAACAGTATCAAGAGATACTCTTGCAGAGAATGCTGTACCGTCGCACAGGGCGATGTGTTCAGCGATTTTTATCGGATAACCGTAATAATCAACATTTCTTCCTGTCGGAGATGTAGTTGTTACCTGTCCCACAAGAGTTGTCGGCCCTAATTGTCCGCCTGTCATTCCGTAAGTTGTATTATTAATACAAATTGCGGTCAGGTTTTCACCTCTTAGTGCGGCATGCATGCTTTCAGCAAGTCCGATTGATGCAAAGTCGCCGTCACCCTGATATGTAAATACAATTTTATCAGGTCTTGCTCTTTTTATACCGGTAGCTTCCGCGAGTGCTCTGCCATGAGGAGCTTCCAGAGAGTCCACATTTATAAAATCATAAGTTGTTACCGAACATCCGATTGAAGCAGCAAGAATAGTATTTTCTCTTATTCCAAGTTCGTCCAGAACTTCCGCAACCAATCTTACTGCTACCCCGTGATCGCAGCCCGGACAAAATGAATATTTTACATCTCCTTTCAAGGAGTCGGGTAATTTAAAAACTTGTGTTGCCATTATAATAATTCCTCAATTTTTGATACAATTTCAGCTGCCGAAGGCGGAGCGCCTACCCCTTTGTTAACTAATTCAACAGGGCATGCTCCATTGACTGCAAGTCTGACGTCATTTACCATTTGTCCCATGTTAACTTCCACGGTTACGAATTTTTTTGTTTTTTGCGCAAGTTCATGCAATCTTTTATGCGGGAAAGGATATAGAGTAATCGGTCTGAAAAAGCCGGCTTTTATTCCTTTTTCTCTCAATAGTTTCATTGCTGTTTTTGCGTTTCTTGATGTACTGCCGAAACTTACAAGAATAATGTCAGCATCGTCAGTGTTAATTTCTTCCCATTCTACTTCGTTTTCTTCAATAACTTTATATTTCCGGTAAAGTTTTTCAAGGAATACACACTGATTATCTGCTAACGGCGCATACGAACGTATTATTCTTGCCTCTCTTCCTTTTGCGCCTGTTAATGCCCAGCTTGATGTATCAATTTCGGGATACGGATAATCGTAAAATTCGACAGGTTCCATCATCTGTCCCAAAAGCCCGTCTGCAAGTAAAACGGTCGGATTTCTGTATTTTTGGGCAAGATAGAAAGCCTTGTAAGTTAAATCAACACATTCCTGCACTGTTGACGGTGCAAGCACTATAAGATGATAATCTCCGTTTCCGCCGCCTTTAGTAGCTTGGAAATAGTCGCCTTGCGACGGATAAATATTCCCGAGTCCCGGACCGCCTCTCATTACACTTACAAGTACAACAGGAAGTTCATCAGCAGTTGCATAAGACAAACCTTCCTGCATTAAAGAAACCGCGCATGAAGATGATGAAGTCATTGCTTTTACGCCTGTTGAAACTGCCCCTATAGTCATATTAATTGCGGCAAGTTCACTTTCCGCAGATACATAACCCCTTTTTAATTCCTGCATCTTCCCGCTCATAAATTCTCCGATTTCGCTCTGCGGAGTAATAGGATATCCGAAATAACACTGACATCCTGCAAGGATTGCAGCCTGTGCTATGGCATAGTTCCCTTTTGTCAAAACTTTTTTATTGGTTAAACATTCTGTAGTCATTTTTTTATCCTTTATAGACTTCTGTAATTGCCAGATCAGGACATCTTGTTGCACACATTGCACAACCAAGGCATTCATGATTAGGGTCGTTAAATTCTACGATATGATTTCCCAAGCTGTTTGTTTTTTCACTCACTTTTAACAACTTTTTGGGGCATTCTTCAATACATAAATAGCATGCTTTACATTTATCTTTATTTATTACTATGTAGCTCATCTACACCTCTTACACTTTTTTGTCTAAATACTATTATATCACTTAATAAAAAAAAGAAACATTCCATCTTTACAATTGTAATATTAAAAGTTAATAGTTTGCATAGTTTATTATGGTTCTGCTAAAATAAAATGCAGTGGGATATTTTTTAAGAAAGTGAAGACGAATGGCTTTAACAGTTGATGAAATTGCTGAAATTATAAACTCAATGCGTGAAGAAAACGAGAGCAATACGCAGGCAGTTGAGAGAGTTTTAACCGGAATTAATAATAAACTTGACATGATGGCCGATGATAACGAGGCTACGGATTTAATAAGGGTTTATATCTCCGAATTAAAGAAATCTGTTGACGAAAAACACAGCATTACGGTTGAAAAATTTAATGAACTAGAAAATTCGTTTAATAATTTTTCTGCTGTAAAAGATGAACTTGCAAAAACTTCCGAATTGAAAGATTTCTTTAATTCTCTGGCATCTAACCTCAGAAATTTTTCGGGCTTAATTTCTTCACAAAAAGATGTTCTAGACGGAGTAGATACAAAGTTAGCAGGTTTGGGAGAAAATACTTTTAATAAAGAGGAAATGTCTTCTTTAATAAGCGAAATATCTCTAGAACTTTCCGGAGTATCTTCTGAATTGGATAATTCTTTTAAGAGTCTTGAGGATAAATTGTCAGATGCTGTTTCAATTATCAGCGGTTTAGATAATTCCGAGCAGCTGGCAGATATAAAGAACCGGATTGATAATATTTCAGCAGGCATGGAAGCTTTGCCTTCGTCAATTTCGCATTTCCAAGGAATATTTGATTCTTTGCGCGATATTATAGCACAGTCTTCATCCCAGAGTGCCTCACAGTTGTCAGAAAGATTTGAAAACCTTGAACAGTCGTTTCAAAATATTGTGACAGATTCGGATTTTAAAGGCTTTAAACAGGATTTAGCTGATTTTGTACAGAAGATTATTGATAATTCTTCTGCATTAAACTCTGAACTTTCATACAGTACTGAGCGTATTGAAAATATCCTTACAACTGTTAAAGCTCTCGATTTCAGAGATGATTTCGAAAACATAGTAAGCAGAATTAATGATTTGAAAGAGTCTTTTGAAGAAGGCTCAAAGCTTAATTATTCTAATTTATCGGAAGAAATTAATAATCTTTCATTAACTCTGGACAGAAGTTTTGAAAATTTAGATGCTAAAAGGCAGGAAGTATATTCTTCTTTGAAAAATGCTCTGGATGATGTTTTAAACAACGTTGGCAGTTTGCTAAATAATAATTATCAGGGCAAGTTAGATGAGATTTCCGGAAATATTGCAAGTATTTCAAATGACGTTATCTCTTTAAGAAACGGTATATCTTCGGATTTTCAGGATGACTACGGCGATTTGAAAGCAGGACTCGGCGAAGTTATATCTGCTATGCAGGTAATGAAAGAGGAAATTGCCTCTGCGAATGAAAATATTTTTCATAGTTCTTTTCAATCTGTTGAACAGCTTGAAGGTAAAATTGATACCCAGATAAAAGAACTTTCTGATTTAAAAATTTTGTTATCAGAAAGTAATAAAATTGAACCCGCAGAAATTCTTGAGTCAATTGATAAAGTATCTGATAATATTTCAATTCTTGTTGCGGAAGCTAAAGACAATGCCAATTCTAACTACGAAGCTGTCAGGGATTATATTGAAGAAGTATCGCAAAACCTGAATGGCCTTCAAAATGATTTTAGTGAAATTGCAAAGACTAATTCTGAAAAGATTCTAGCCGGCATAGCAGATACGGCATCCTCTATAGAAGTTTTCAGGGATGAATTTAAGCAGTCTGCAATGACGGATTTGGAAAATTCCTCAAAGATTTTAGATTCTGTAGAGGGTATTTCATCTAAAATTGATACTGTAGAACAAACTCTGTCAGGAAATTCCAGAGTTAATTTTGAAAGTTTAAAGTCATTGCTTGATGAGCTTTCTCAAAAAATGACCGATGATTTTCAAAAACAGCAGGATGTTTTTGTCCAGTCAAATCATATGAGTGAACAGCAAAAACTGGAAGCTCTTAAGAATTTATCAGAAGATGTTAAGGCTGTGGAAAGTGCTATATCCTCTGATATTGAAACTTTTAAATCTGTTGTTCAGGAAAACATACTTGGAATAAAAGATTTTATCGGAGAGATTAACGGATCTATATCCTCAGCTCAGATTGACAGCGAGGCAAAACTCGGTACAAAACTTGAAGCTATAGAAGTTTTATCACATGCGTTTGAGGCCTCTATTGCATCGGTGCACACCGAAGTGAAAAATGTTCTTGAAAAAATTACTTCTCTTGACTTTTCGGAACAGAGCAATGAAATAAAAATAGAATTATCAAATATTGTATCTTCTTCTAATTTTATTTTGTCTTCAATCAATGAAATAAACTCAAAAAATTCCGAATTATTAACTTTATTTTCTAATATTTCTGAAATTCTGGCGTCAAAAGAGGATGTCAGCACAATATTAGATAAATTGGATACAATAGAAAAGCAGGATTATTCTTATGATCTGGAACAATTGTCTTCAAAAATAGATGACCTGTCGGCTGTATTTGAAACTTCTTCAAATAATAACTATACGGGACTTTGCGAAAAAATAGATTTAATTAACGACAATATACAGAAAAATGATAATTCTGAAATTGTTTTAGCAAAAATTGATAATTTCGCAAATATAATTTCATCATTAAAAGAAATTATTGAGAATTCTTCTGAAATTAACAAAGATATCATTTCGGAACAGCTTATAAAATTTGAAAATATGTTTCCGAACATTGTTACCGGGGAAGATTTTGGCTGTTTCAGAAAGGATTTTGAGAAATTTATTCAGCAAATTCTTGATAATTCAAGTGTTCTGCATGTAACTTCAGAGGCAAACAAAGAGCAGATTGAGTCTATTTTAGAAAAAATTGATTCTTTAGATTGTTCTTCCGGGTTTGAAAATATAGCCGGCAGGTTAGATGAAGTTAAAGCTAGTTTTGAAAATAATTCAAAAATGAATTATGAAAATCTTGTAAATGAAATTAATAGTTTAAAAGCAGAATTGAATAATAACCTGAATGAAAGAGAAGCTTTAAACAGAGAAAACCTTGAGAATCTTAATTCAGGGCTTTCAGATTTACTTCTTAATATTCAACTGTTAAGGGATTTATATTCAAAAAATTCTGTTGAAACTCTTCAAAAGGTTTCAGATGAACTCCATTTGATAACAGATGAGATAGAGCAAAAACTGGATGATACTGTTAAAATCAATGTTTCGGATTTAAAAGTGTCTTTAAGCGATATGCTTGACCAAATAAATTCCGTTAAAGAAGATTTTGCACAGAAAAGTGATGCAAATACATTTAATATATCTTTGGGATTTGACGGTGTAAAATCATCTCTGGAAAATATTTCCGAAAAATTAACTGCACTCAGTGAAGAATTTAATACTTTGCAATCTGAAAATTCTCAGAGTTTGCTGGCGAATATTGGAAATATTTCGGGAAATGTTGATGAACTTAAGACTGAAATCCAAAGTCTGTCACAGAATTATATTGAAAGAGTTTATGATGCTGTTAATGGTGTTTCTGTAAAAATTGATGCTCTGTCTGAAGGTTTTTCAGAAGACATTGTTGGCAGTATGACATCATTGAAGGATATGTTAGCCGGATTTTCAAATGATGTAAAGCTTTTCCATGAAGAATCTATTCAACAAATAAAAGATGACAGTTCGTTACATCTTAGCGAAATAAGAAATATATCCGATAATATGGGATTGCTCAGAGAGCAGGTTAATGATGCTGTTGAAAGTTTAAAACTTTACATAAGCGAATTGGATTCTAATTCTGTTAATTTAAAAGCGGAAAATGACAATAAGTTAACTGCAAAACTTCTGGATTTAGAAGCTGCGCTTTCTCACAGTTCTGAGGAATATGAACAAAGAATGGAAAATCTTCAGGGAAAATTATCGGAATTTGTGCAGATAGTTGAAAACAGTACATCCGATACAGAAGCTAAAATTGCTTCATCGCTGGAGGAAATAACAGATGTAAAAAGTGAATTGTCATTATTGAGCAACGCTTTGAAATCTGTCAAAGTGGCTGCTGATGAGAAATTCTCAGAATCAATGTCTGTTATAGACACAGGTATAGAAAATATTATTAATAATATTAAAAATCTGGATACTTCGCATGCTCAAAGTATTGAATTATTGATAAAAAATTCTCTGGCTCCTATGGATGAGCAGCTGTCAAATCTTCTTAATAATATTGAAAATTTAAAATCAGAAGAGGATTTGCCGCTTAATAAAGAGTTTATTGCCGGAATTGAAGAAAAAATATCCGGTTTAAAACAGGAAATAGGGCTTGTTAATACTGATATATCTGATGCATTGAACTGTAAAACCGAAGAAATAATGCGTGCTTTTGATCCGTTAAAAACTGGTCTTGAAGAATTCCACGAATTTGATTTCGGGAAATTGCTGAATGAATTAAAATCTCAGCTTGAAACTTCATTTATGAATTTGGGTGTGGATGTTAACGGAGAACTGGTTTCAGTTTCAGAGTCAATGTCAAAACTGGAACAGGCATATAAAGAAACATTTGAGAAAATAAGTGTTATAGAAGATAATGTCTGCGGTAAAATTCAGGGTGATATTGAATTGCTTAATTCCGCATTGGAAAAAAGTGCCGGGGCATTTACTCATTCTTTGGATGAAAAGCTTGATGAATATTTGAGTGATTTAAAAGCTCATCTTGATTTAATTTCAAATAATTCAGGCGAGCAGGCAATTAAGGAAATGTCATTTAAGCTTGATAAGATAGATGATATTCAAAATTCTATTGAAGAACAGACTGCTGCAATTTCGGTTTTAGATAATAATATAAAGAATTATGTTCAATCTCTAGCTTCTAAATCTGACGATAATGAATTATTGCAGGGACTTAATGATAAAATTGATATTCTTTCTTTGTCAGATGGTACGGATGAAATATTGAGTTCGATTGATGCAATTGATGAAAAAGCTGAAAAAAGAAGTAATTCTTTGACATCTGATATACGTTCTGTTCAGGAAAAATTATCAGGATTTGAACAAACTGATGTTCAATTTTCGGAAATGCTTTCAGCTTTACATGAAAAAGTTGATGCTTTTGCTCTTTCAAATGCAAATGATGAGATATTAGATTCTCTCGAAAGTGTTACAGATACTGAAAATAAACTTTCAGATATGCTTTCTGCATTACATGAAAAAGTTGATATCCTAGCAATGGGCAACAGTGATTCTGATTTGCTTGATGAAATTGATGATATAAAAGATTTAATTTTTGAACAGAGAAAATATTTTGAGGCTTCGTCCGATGAAAAATCGGCTGCTATTGACAAATATTTACGCGATTTGTTACTTAAGCTTGATAACCTTGATTTAGAGAAAAATTCAGAGGATCTTAAAGATTCAATAATGAATGCTCTTGTATCTTTGTTTGATCAAATTTCTTTTGTGGAAGAAACAGAAGAAATTAAAGATTTTGTTGAAGAAAAGACAGATGAAATTAAACAAAATCTTATTCAGGTGCAAACACAACTTCACCAGATTGCAAGTTCAAATGACGATTTTGATTATTCGTACACCTTGCAGGATGTAGAATCTGATATTGCGAAATTAAGATTGGCGTTAAATCAAATATCGGCAGGGGCTGATTTTGAAGGATTATCCGAAGGTATCAAAAAAATTGTTAATTCTGTTGAAGGTTTGGAATCTTCTCTTACTCAGGATCAGATTGTTGATTTGAAGGGTGATATTGAAAAGCTTAATGAAGATATTTTGAGTATCAGTTCAAGAACAAATAAATTGCTGTTAACTTCAGATGAGTCTTATAGGGCTTTAAATGACGGATTAAACAATTTCAGCAGTCTTGTATACAGACTTGAAGACAGAATTAATGATCTTGATAAAACGCAGATTTCGGACAGACTTGAAAGAAAACTTGACAGTGTTCATTCAATGGCTGTTGCTTCAGCTAATGCTGACAAGGTATTTCATCAGGTTATGATGTACCTCGGGGAATGGATTGATTCAACCACTGAAAATATTTCGAGTATAACCGATAAAACTTCTGAAATTTCGATAATAAAAGAAAATATAAATGAATTGAAAAATATTATTCCGGAAAAATCGCAGCTTCTGGATGATTTGCAGTCAAGATTTGTTAAACAAGAAGAACGTATTGACGATCTTGAAATGAAACTTGACAAAATTTTATCGACACTTGAAGAAAAAGATGATATGGTGTTAAATAGAAAAGTGGATAAAATTGAAAAAATGTTATCCAGACTTGGAACTAATATAGAAAAGCTGACATCTTATGTTGATGAAGAATAGATTAATTTCTGATTTAAAAAAAAGTTTACCCTCATCTAACGTTCTGGGAACACTGGAGGAAAGGTACGCTTATGCTCAGGATGCAACAAATGTACGAAAGATAGAAAGTCTTCCAGATGCTGTTGTGTTTGTACAGACGGTTGAGGAAGTTCAAGCTGTAATTAAAATCGCAAATAAATATAGAATTCCTGTAATTTGCAGGGGTGCAGGTACAAATGTTGTAGGGGCATGTGTTGTTCAGCATGGCGGTATAATTCTGAATTTTTCAAAGATGAATAAAATAATAGAGATTAATAAAGAAAATATGACTGCTGTTGTTGAACCGGGAGTCGTGCTCGGTGATTTACAGAGAGAAGTTGAGAAATTGGGATTGTTTTATCCGCCTGATCCTTCAAATCTTGCAGTTTCGACTATCGGCGGAAGTATTGCACAATCTTCTGGCGGGGCAAAATCTTTTAAGTACGGAACTACAAAAGATTACATAATAGATTTAAAAGTTGTAATGGCTGACGGACAAATTTTACAGACAGGATCAAATACCATTAAAAATGCAACAGGGTATAATCTTGGAAGTTTATTTGTCGGTTCGGAAGGGACTCTCGGGATTGTTGTTGAAGCAACTTTGAAACTTATTCCCAAACCGGAAAGTAAAAAAGTTATTATGGCGTATTTTGATACGGTCAAAGATGCTGTGCATGCAGTTAATTCTATTATTGAACAAAGGATTTTTCCGGCAACGATAGATTTTATGGATAAAAATGCAATTCAAACGGTTGAAAAATTTTATCCGACAGGACTTTTAACTGATAAAGATGCTGCTCTTGTTATAGAAATAGACGGATTTAAATCTGCTATAAAATATCAGGAAAAAGTTATTACTAAGATTCTTGATATTTCAAAAGCTTCTGCTATTCAGGTGTCGCATAATGATATGGAATACGAAAAAATATGGACTGCAAGAAGATCTTCAATGGGGGCATGTGCAAAATTAAAACCGAATGTTACAACTGACGATGTTATTGTTCCAAGAGAAAATTTGGAAAAACTTGTTTTAGGAATTCGTGAAATTTGCGAAAAATACAGGCTTGACGTTTGTATGGTCGGCCATGTCGGCGATGGAAGCGTTCATCCTCAGATACCTATAAATTATAAGGATGAAGACGAATATAAGCGTTATAAACTTGCAAAGAGCGAAATTTATGATTTGACTGCAAGGCTCGGCGGAATTTTGTCGGGAGAACATGGTATAGGATCTGAAAAGCGTGCACATATTCACAAGGTAATAAATGCTGCTGCGCTTGATTATATGCGTAAAATTAAAAGAATATTTGACCCGAATAATATTTTAAATCCGTATAAGATATTTTAGTGTATATTGTTGTATAATTTTTTTATGAACAGTTGTATTTCATATAAAGTCAGACCTGAGAAAAAAGAACTTATTAAATACTTTAAATCTCTCGGACTTTCCGTTAATACTTGCACAAAGGCCCGCGGACATCAGGGATTTTTTTTGAAAAATAGAATTGATATTTCAAAAAATACTCCTGAAAACAGGGTTGTACCGACTCTTTTACATGAATTTGCCCATTATATTCACTCAAAAATTGAACCTGATATGGCAAAAAACGGCGGGACTTTGAAAGCTCTTTTCCAAACGGATGAAAAATGTTTTGTTGAAGAACTGGTTAAAGTGACAAATTTTGTGGATGAAAATTCTTTATGTATAAAACTTTATGAACACAAGGACAGAGTTAAGAAAAAAATAAATGATTATGACAAGATAATTAAACTTTATTACCCTGATTTTCGGCGTTCAAAAAAATTTAAGGAGTTTGACAAATATATTAAAAAATCAAAAGCGCGCTACCTTTTAAAATATGACAGGGTTAAGGTTATTGAAAGAGGCTTTTTTAAGCGTGAAGTAAAAGTTTATACTATTGATAACATTGAAAAGGATTTTGATATGCCGGAAGCTTTTGCCGCATATATCAGGTTGAAATCATATACAAGGAAGCAGTCCAGAATTTCTGCCCGTATAAATAAATATAAAAAATATTATGAAAAACCAGCTGAGCTTTTTGCAAGATTTGTTGAAGGATTGTATATTGATAAGGAGTGGGCAATGGCTCTTGCTCCGAATGCATCGGAAAAGTTTTTTAAATTGCTTGATTGCGGATATTATATGGAATTAAAAAATATAGATTTATAATTATATTTTTTTAAAAACATATTTCATGACTTCTTTAAACCCTGATTGTTCTATGTAATAATTTACGTTATTTCTATCCAGGGCTCCGGTTATAAGCAGACTCCCGGTTTTAAGACGTTCTGCCAATGTATCTATAGTACATTTTATTCTGTGTTCAGGAAAGTATGCGAGCATGTTTCTTGCAAGAATAATTGTATTTGAGTTATCTTTTATTGCTTCTATAATTTTGAACATGTCACCTTGATTAAATATAACTTTACTTGTTAACTTGTCGGCTACTTTATAGGTTGTGTAATTTTCATCAAGAAAGTCGCAAAAGTTGTTTGGGATATGTAATTTTTGTGAAGATTCTGAAAAATATCTGTAAAAATCCCTGCAATTATCAGCGATTTCGCATTTATCTGCCGGATGAAGATTTATCAAACCGCTTCTGGCAGTTTCTACAATTGTTTCATCAATATCGTAAGCTTTAATCGGAAAGAACTTTTTGGTATTTCTATAGTCGCCGCATTCTAGCAGTGACATAATTTGTGTGTATGCTTCCGAGCCGTCTGCTGCTGCAAATTGTATAATGTTAACTCTGTCTTTATCTTTAAAATTTTCAATTTCGAAATCGGCCAGTTTAAGCCATTCTACATCATTTCGAAATGGACATGTAACTGTTGACATATCAAGACCTTCTCTGGTCATGTAATTTCTTCCGCTTCTTCCAAAGGAAGGAGATGATTTCGGGTAATTGTTATATTGATAATAATTATATGTAATATTCATACTGCATATAAAATAGATGAATATGAATAATTGCCAGACAATGCAAAATGTGTTAACAAATATTTAAACTCTGCCGTACATGTCTTCGTATCTTATAATATCTTCTTCAATCAACGGATTACCCATTTGAACTTCAATCACTTCAACATCCTCTGTGTAAGGATTCTGAAGTGAATGGATTGCTTTGAGCGGAATATCAACGCTGTGTCCCGGAGAAAGAATTAGTTCTTTGCCTTCAAGAACAACTTTTGCAGTACCTGATAAAACTACCCAGTGTTCGCTTCTGAAGTTATGAGATTGTAAGGAAAGCTTTTGACCTGGATTGACATGTATAATTTTTGTTAAAAAGCCCTCGCCCTGGGCAATTACTGTATAAAATCCCCATGGCCTGTAAACTGTTTTATGTATACGGTGAGTATCATCATTTTGTTTTTTTAATGTTTCAAATATTTGTTTAACATCTTGGGTTCTATCTTTTTTACAAGCCAGAACAGCGTCTTCAGTTTCAATAACAACCGTATCTTCAAGCCCTATTGTTGCAACAAGTTTGGATGAAGCATAAACAAATGAATTTTTAGAATCATTATCTAAAACATGACCAATAAACACATTGCCGTTTTTATCTTTATTGCTTGTATCATATATAGACTGCCATGACCCTAAATCATTCCAGTCGCTTTCAAGTTTTACAAGAGCGATTTTATCTGATTTTTCCATGATTGCGTAATCTATTGAAATGTTTGGCATTTTATCAAATTCTATAAACGGAATTTCATTGCTGTTTGAAAAATCAAATTTTTCTGCAAGTTTTGCAATTTCAGGGGCATGCTTTAATGCTTCATCAAAAAGTGTTGATGCTTTGAACATAAATATTCCGCTGTTCCAAAAATATGTTCCGGCATGCAAATATTTTTTTGCTGTTTCAACATCCGGTTTTTCAACAAATTCTTTTACTTTAAATCCTTCATCAAAATTTTCGGATGTATTTATATAACCGTAGCCTGTTTCGGGATAATTCGGCTCTATCCCAAATGTTACAATATATCCTTTTTCAGCAAGTTTTTTCCCTTTTTTTACGGTTGATAAAAATTTTTCTTTATTTTGAATTAAATGATCTGAAGGAACAACAATTATAATAGGGTCTGAATTTGATTTCTGCATAATATATTTAGATGCAAGAACTATTGCCGGAGCTGTATTTTTTGCAACTGGTTCTGATAGCACAACAGGGTTGTCTGTTAATTCGGAAAGCTGCATTTTTACATTTGAAGCATGTTTTGTATTTGTAATGCTTATAATGTCTTCTTCAGGCATGCAGGATTTAAGTCTTTCAAAAGTTGCCTGTAAAAGACTTTTATCCGCATTAAGATTTAAAAGCTGTTTGGGATAAAGCTCTCTTGATAAAGGCCATAATCTGCTGCCTGAACCCCCTGCTAATATAATTCCGTACATTTGCCCTCCTGATTTTTACTTAAATATTATATTATAAAATCCAATGTGAACTAATAACTTACTTTTTAATGTTACGTTTCTTTATAAACTTCACTAGAAAATTATTATTTACATAATTCTTGAACAAAAAACATATTTTTGCTATGCTGTAATTGTAATGTTTGAGTGGGATATGAAAAAGAGAGTGATTGCAGGCGTATTAGCCGTGTTTGTTGTTGCCGGTGCCGGAATTTTTGTGTCTGTTTATCAAAGCCCTTCTAAAACTGATGAAATTTACACAGCAGCGTTAGAGGATTTTAAAGAAGGGAATTACCAGAACGCATATTACTTATTTTCAAAAGTTACTCTGTTTTCAAATCTCAAACCTATAGCAATATATCACCGCGGTGAGTGTGCAAAAATGCTCGGTGATGATAAATCGGAGCTTAAACAATATCAGCTTTTATTTAATAATTACCCTAGCCATAAATTAAGTTTGCGTACACGTTATCTTGCGGGGCAGAAACTTGTTAAGGAAAGACCTCAGCTTGCTAAAAAATATTTTGAATATATTATTCACAATGCACCTGACTCGGATTATGCGATTGCTTCCGAATATTATTTGGGAGTTATTTTAAAGGATAAGTACAAAGATGCAAAAATTTTTCCGTCTTCTGTGAAAGACGATATTCAAAATCATTTCAGGCATTACTTAAAAAAAGCACCATCGGGAGTTTTGGCTCTTGATGTTGTAAATAGCTGGCTTGAACTTGGTGATGTTATTTCAAAAGATGATTATTTAATGATGGCAAATTCATGCTATCTTTTCGGAGAATATGAAAGGGCAAAAGATCTTATATCAAAAGTTGATATAACAGAAAGCTGGGCGTTGGATGTTAAGAATTCTTTTGCATTAAAAAATTACCAGAGAGCAAAATACTTAACCGAAAACGGACTCCAGAACCGTTCACAATATGTTACGGATGATGAAATTATTTCTGCCATTGATATTTATAACCAGTTATCGGACTCAAAGATAAAGGCTGTTGACAGGCTGCTTACTCTTTCGCATGGCAAAGGCAGGGATTATTTGTTAAGTTTAAAATGTGCAAATTCTTCCCAAAATGATAAAGGAAAGTGCTATACAGATCTTTATATAAAATATCCTGATGGAAGATTTGCAGCAGATGCGCTTTCAAATATCTTTTTCTCGAAAATAAAATCAAAAGATTATGAAGCAGCTAAAAAAATCGGCATGGATCACTTAAGGAAATACCCTGATTCAGCTTCCGCACCGATGGTCATGTTCTGGCTCGGTAAAATTGCGGAGAAAACAAATAATTATGATGAATATACAAGCTTTTATAAAAGTGTTATAGATAAATATCCTGATACTTATTATGCTTACAGAGCTTATTTGAGGTTAAGCCGTATTCAGGATCCTCTGATTACAAGTTATATTGATTTTAAACCCGTTGTTTATCCTTATAAATATACGCGTAGTAATATAATAGTCAAGCTCGTTGATTTAGGTGATTATGATGTAGTTAATGAACTCGCGGGCGGAGATGAATTTATAAAAAGCTGGGTTTTATATAAGAAAGGTGATTATCCGCATTCTATGGTTGTTGCAAGAGAAGCTATGGATAAAATTTCGGATAAACCTGACAAGTATGACCTTCGTTGGCGTCTTGTATATCCTGTTATCTATTATGATGAAATAAAAAAATATGCCGATGAAACGGGTAATAACCCCCCTTTAATGCTCGCACTTACACGTGAGGAAAGTTATTTTGACCCGCTGGCTCAAAGTATTGCGGGAGCAAGCGGGCTTATGCAGCTTATGCCGTCGACAGCTGCAGAGATAAATAATAAATTTAAACTCGGCATGCTCATACCGTCATCTTTGTTTAATCCTGAAAAAAATATAAAACTCGGAAATTATTATTATGAATTCTTAAGAAATAATCTGGAAGGTTATGATATTTCTTCAGTTGCAGCTTATAACGGCGGCATAGGTTCTATTCAGAGATGGAAAACAACTCTGCACTATAACGACACTGATGAATTTGTTGAACAAATTCCTTATTCTGAAACTCAAAATTATGTGAAAAAAGTATTTAGGAGTTATTGGAATTATATAAGAATATATAACGGAAATAATTAATTGAAGATACTTCCTCTATTGTGTGATGGGATTTCTTTAGACGCTAGGACGCTAAGTTCTTTAGGGACATTAATATTCCCCTCCATGCTAAGGGAAGGCTTTATGTATTAAGCTTGTTAATGAAAAATGAAAAAATAAAAAAAGGACTTGTCAAACAGACAAGTCCTTTTTTTAAGCATGCTTTTCTTACATCATATTTTTTCTAATATTTTCTTTTTGTTTGTCAATCTTTTTTAACCTTTTTTCAATTGTTTTAATTTGTTTATCTAAAGCTTTTCGTTCTGCTTTAACAGCTTTATATTGAGCATCTACATCTGCGTATTTTGATTTGTAATTCAATAATTCATTTCTAACATCTACTTGAGCGTTATCAAGTTGGATAATTGCGTTTTGCATTTTTGTGTTTCCTGCGGGTTCTTCAACAGAGCTTGTTGATGTTGATACAGGAGCCTGTATTGTGTTTGTAGTAGAAGATGTTCTTACAGGAGCAGGATTTCCGTAAACAGTATCATCAAAGTTTAGAGGGGTAAAAGCATTCCCATCGGCATAAGCTGCCATAGAGCATGCTAATACTACACCAAGAGTTAATGCTAAATTTTTAAAAGTTTTTGTCATGACAATTTCTCCTTATTATATATAATTTAATCTTTTATTTATAACGAGTATATATTATTAAGGTTCAAAAAAACTCATTCAAAAAAATGAAAAAACATGGAACTTTTTATATAAATATGCGTCTAAAAACATGTGTATGAGAGATTATTAACTTTTGTAAACGCCATAAAAGCACGTGCAATAAAGGTTTTAGCGATTTAAATAAATTTTTATCTCAAAAACATGAAAAAAAGTGCTTGACTTTAAAATTTCTTTTGCATACAATCAAAGACGTGCTCCAAATGAAAACAAAGCACAATGAACTTTCAAAATATCAGACAAAGTTAAGAAATTTAAAGATTTTAAAATAAATCACTTGACAAAAAAAATTGATGATATAAGATAAGAAATGCAGATG
>CALURJ010000023.1 GCA_944323145.1 Candidatus Gastranaerophilales bacterium | reverse complement strand
GCATTGACTGGAATTCACAATCAGACTTTCTGCTTGTGATGCTCAGTAATCTCGCTTGTCCCGCTGCTAATCCCATTGATTTCATGCTCCTTTGGTTATACATGAAATATCGGAATTATTTGGAAAAACTTTACAAGTCACCTTCCTATCCTATCCTATCCTATCCTATGAAGAGTATACTTGAGTTTCAGCCTTTTTTAAATTATCATTTACATTTCGTTACATGAAAAGAAATACATCACGCAGGTATTTTCAGAACAGTACATGCAAAAAATTTATTATCTAACCGTAAATTTCCTGTCTTTTTTTCAAAACAACAGGATTTTTCAGGTATTCATCGTATTTGCTGCGCATATTGATGTAACCTTTCGGCGAAATCTCAATAATTCTGTCAGCAACTGTTTGGATTAGCTGATAATCCTGTGAGGTAAAAAGTATTGTTCCCGGAAAATCAATCATTGCATTATTTAATGCCGTAATACTTTCCAAATCAAGGTGGTTTGTGGGCTCATCAAAAATCATTACATTTGCTTCGGCTATCATCATTTTGGCAAACAAACATCTTACTCTCTCGCCGCCTGACAAGACATTAACTTTTTTATCAGCATCATCGCCCGAAAAAAGCATTCTGCCCAGATATCCGCGCAAAAAGTTTACGTGCTGATCCGGTGAATACTGTGCAAGCCACTGCATTATAGTTAAATTATTTTCAAAATAGAAGTTGTTATCTTTCGGGAAATATGAATGTGTTGCGGTTACACCCCACAAAACCTCTCCGCTGTCAGATTTTACGCAGTCTTCCAAAATATCAAATAAATTTGTAATTATTGAAGTGTCACGTGCTATAAATGCAACTTTTTCCCCCTGATTAACTTCAAAACTTAAATTTTTTATTAAAAGTTCGCCGTCCTCATTGGTTTTGTACAAATTTTTAACCTGTAAAACATCTTTACCGGGGATTTTGTTGTATGTAAATCTTATTCTAGGATACTGTCTTGAAGAAGGTTTAATTTCTTCAAGCGACAATTTATCAAGCATGTTTTTTCTGGAAGTTGCCTGCTTTGCCTTTGAAGCATTTGCACTAAAACGGGCAATAAAAGCTTTCAGTTCTTCCATTTTTTCTTCGGTTTTCTTGTTCTGTTCTTCTTTTTGTTTTTTAATCAACTGGCTTGCCTGCGACCAGAAAGAGTAGTTTCCCGTATAGAGCTGAATATTTTTGTAATCAATATCAGCAATGTGTGTACAAACGTTATCAAGAAATTTTCTGTCGTGCGAAACCACAATAACAAGGTTCGGAAAATTTATCAAAAATTCCTCAAGCCATGAAATCGTATTCAAATCAAGGTGGTTTGTAGGCTCGTCAAGCAAAAGAATGTCAGGGTTGCCGAATAGAGCCTGCGCCAGAAGCACACGGACTTTTTCATTGCCCGAAAGCTCAGACATCTGTTCATAATGCAGTTCATCAGCTATTCCCAAATCTGAAAGCAAAGACGCAGCCATAGCTTCAGCCTGCCAGCCGTCAAGTTCAGCGAATTCTTCTTCAAGATGAGCAACCTTTATTCCGTCCTCATCATTAAAATCGGGTTTTGAATAAAGCGCATCACGCTCCTGCATAACATCATAAAGCCTTTTATGCCCCATAATTACAGTATCAATAACTTTGTAATTATCAAATGCAAAATGATCCTGTCTTAAAACAGCAATCCTCTGCCCTTTAGAAATATGAATCTCCCCGGAAGTCGGTTCAATGTCACCTGAGAGAACTTTCAACAGCGTACTTTTGCCGGCTCCATTTGCTCCGATTACGCCGTAACAATTTCCGGGGGTAAATTTTATGCTTACATTCTCAAAAAGAGTCTGACTGCCAAATCTGACAGTTAATTTTTCAGTTGAAATCATAAGTTTAATTATAATACAAAAAGAAAAATTTTAAATATCTGCCCCTCTGTCTAATGAAATAAATTAAAATATATTTAACAATATTTTTATGAAAATACAGCCCCTACGTCTAACAGGCATTACCCCTGTAAAAAAAATCCCTCAAAAACCGCAAGAAGTTCATACAAAAAAGGGTATTTACTCGGAAAGACTGGCTATGGCAGGTCTTTTAACCCTGCCGTTTATAATTTGCGAACTTTCCTGCAGGATATCTAAAAAACTTAATTCTAATAAATCATAATTTATTTTTTGAAGGTATTTTTTACATAAATTATATATTTATCCTGACCGAAGTGTGAAAATGTTATCTTACCGATAGACGAAGCTCTAAAAAGCCCGCCTACGGGAGAAAACTTTACACTCTGCGGCTTAAATGAGTATTTATGGAAATATTTGTCAGTATCATTCAAAAGTAAAAATTTCTTTTTTTGAAATGCCGGTTTTTTAACAGTTATTTTTTGATCTGCAAATTGAGATATTTTGATAATTTCCGCATCAGGGAATATTTCTTTTATCTGTTCTTCTGTCAACTCTTTTTCTTCAAAAAATTTCCCGTTATAAACAACTTCAAAAATTTTTAAATCCGCGTTGTGGCACGCAATCAATCGCCCGTTATATAAAAATTCGTAATTCGAACCGAGCATAACCTCATTGTTGTTATTGTAATATATAGAATAATTCCCGGTGCCGGGAGATGTCTTTTTTGTAAGAGCAATTCCATCCTCAAAAATTCCGTCTGCATTCCATGTTTTAGCGGAAGGCGAATAAATAATCTGATTATCATTTAAAACAGGCTTCATATTCCCTGCAAATACAGGAAAACTCAATAAAACAAAACATAATGTCAAAATAATTTTTTTCATATAAACCCTTTCTATTTTTTATTAATATTAACATAAATATATTATTAAAGTTAATACCCGCCCTTTCCCTCTCTAATAAGGGAATGTATTTATTTTTTCGTGAGCTGTGTTGGGTGGAGCGGCACGCTCATTCTTTAGTTTAAACCGCATAAATTTAATCCAAAATCTAAATGACGGGTGGAGCGGCACGCTCCTTCTTTAGAGTAGATATTATAAATTTATTCAAAACCTGATTGGCGGGTGCAGCGGCTACGCTGCAAAAAAAGGAGCCGCAAGGCTCTGGCTAAAATAAAAAAAGTTGATGAATATCGGCAAACGTGGTAAAGAAAAGGAGCCGCAAGGCTCCGTTGGAATTAAGAATAGCTGGAAGTATGAAAAAGATTTAATTATATTTAATACTCTTTTCATTTATAAGGCAATTACCCGATTGATTAGTATTTGGATAAAAGCTTTTTAAACTTTTGTCTTAATTTGACTGAGGCATTGAGCGAGCTGGTCAGGACAGCTTGTCGATTTATCCCCGCATTTTATGCCGGAAAGTTTAGAAATTACATCATCGACTTTCATGCCTTTTACAAGACTTTTTATCCCTTTAAGGTTCCCATTGCAGCCGCCTATAAAGTCAACATCAGTTATTATATCTTCATCATTAATTTTTACCTGCATCAAACGGCAGCAGGTTCCAGATGTTTCATATTGAATAATTCTTTCCATATAGTTCTCCAATCCTTTTATATTTTTTTTTAATTATACTCTAATATTTTAGTACAAAAATTGACAAAACATTTAACCATCGTTAATAATATAGACATGTTAAAAAAATTAATTCTCTTTTTAGTGTTATTTTTAATCCTGCCTGTAAACGCTCAAACCGTACTGACAGGAGAAGTGACTTACGATGTTGATTCCGCAAGAAAAGAGCTTTTAGAAAACCCGATAAAAAAACTCAGCCCTCAACTTGTTGCAAAATATTTAACCGACAGTGAAAACAGAGAAAATCTCGGCTATGCACTACAGGGAAATGTGGAATTAAAAGACAGAACCCTTGCATTTTTTTCGGACGGAACTTATGCCGTAATGTATGACAGAGATAAATACCACGTATGGTATTATTCACATGAGGGCAAATTAATTTATGCGGAAGAAAAAACAGGGCTTGATTACCCGTACAAATCATATAAATATACAACAATGGGCGAACTTGTAAATATGGGACTCAGGGTAAGCAAAGAAGAAACTTTTATCTACAGTCCTAACGGCAGACTGATTGCGCACTGGCTGCGGGAAAACGCTTACGACGAGGACGGTAATATCATAATGCAGCGAAAATATGCAAAATAACAGAAGATAAGCCGTTTATGAAAAGCTTATCTTCTGTTATCACATTTGTTTATTTCAAATTCCAGAAATATCTTAACATTTTGTCTTTAAAGCCGAGTTTTTTAAATTCGCCTTTTTTAACCGATATAATTTCAAACGGCTCAGGCTGAACTGTTCTGGCATATTTTATATCAGGCTCGCCAAACAGCATAACGTAAGATGCCTTGTAACCCTTCGGGATTTCAAGATAATCCGATAACTCGGGCATTATCATCAGGCAAAATTCAGCCAGACCGCACCAGCATGTGCCGACATTCATACTCTGAGCGTAAAGTTCAAAGTAACTCAATGCAATCATCGGGTCAACAGCATAGCACGGTGCATTAACAGGGGTTGATACAACAACCATGTGAGGTGCACCCCTGAAAATAATATCATCTCCGTTTAAGAATGATTTAAGGTATCTGTTGAATTTATTTACAATAGCTTTTACAGGTTTTTTGGTCAGAGCGTCAACGACTTTGCCGTTTACATAATTTCTGAATTCGTTCATAACCTCTATATCATCAATAAAAGCAAAATGAAGTTTATGAAAATTACACCCTGTTGGAACCCAGTTTAACATATTTTTCAGCTTGTCCATTTTTGTGCTGTCAAGATTTTGCTGTTTATAGTGCCTGTAACTTCTTCTGCTTTTTATTAAGTTCAAAATCATTTCAGGGTTTTGGAAATAAATTTTATCGGAATTTTCGGGATGTTTTCCGCATACAGAAAGCGCGCCTGTCGGACAAATTGCAAGACAGTGCTGGCATTTAAAACATTTATTTTCATCTATAACCGGAATTTTTTCATCATTAAATTCTAAAGCATTTGCAGAACAGTCTTTGATACACTGGCCGCAATGTATACATTTTTCCTTATCAATTTCAAACATAATTTCTACCGCCTTCCTAAATAATTTATTTTATTATTATACATAAAAAATGAATTTATATTGTGATATAATTTTATCAGTCGGGAATTTGTATGAAAAAGTTTATTCTAATATTGCTGATAATTTTCATTTGCCCTTCGGTTTATGCAGGTGAAATAAAAAAAATCTCTCTGCAGGAAGCGCTTGATATTGCCGTTGAAAACAATATTGATTATCAGGCCTCAAAAATGGATATCGGAATAGCCGAAAATAAGGTAAAAGCTTCTAACCGTCTGCAAAACCCACAGATTAATACCTTTTTTAATATCGGTGATATAGGCAAAGGCAACCCGCAGACAGCAGGTCTGTCGGAAACTATAGAAATTGCAAAACGTGATGCAAGAAAAAAATTAGCTCTTGCAAATTTGGAACTTACAAAACAAAATCTTGATTACATTAAATTTGATTTAAAAATGGATGTCAGAGAAGCTTATGTAAACCTTGTTCTGGCAAAAGAAATTCTTTTAGTTCTTGAATCAAGACAAAGATTGTTGCAAGATCTTCTTGAAATAGCAAAAAAACGTGTAGCAGCCGGCGAAGTTGAAGAAATTGATGTAATTCAAACCGAAATCGCATTAAATCAGCTTGTTATTCAGGTTAATACCCAAAAAGCAAACGTTAAAAGCGCAATGTTCAATTTCAATAAAGCTATAAATATTAAAAATGAAGGCTCAATAAAATATGACGCACAGGATGATAATTTTTCCGATAAAGATGATTTTATAGCCCTGTTAAGCCCCAAACCGCGCGACAAATTGCCTCCTTTTGAATTAATAATGGAAAATTCCCTGAAAAACAGATATGATATAAAAATTGCTAAACAGGAAATTGATATTGCAAAGAAAAATCTTGTATATGTGGCACGCCAGAGAGTTCCAGACATTGAACTTCAAGGCGGTTACGGTTTTATGACAAAAGGGATGAGCGAATCAGGGTCATATACAAACGGCGCTTATGCAGGCGCAAATATAGTTAACATACCGCTTTTTTACACCTTTAAACCTGAAATCCAAAATGCAAAAATGCAGGTAAATCAGGCTGAATTAAAATACACATCAGTTGAAAACAAAGCTATAAATGATTTGCACAGCGCTTATGAAAAATTTCTGACAGCCAAATTAAATTTGAATTATTACAATGATAATCTGCTTAAAAATTCCAACGAACTTATAAAAGTTGCCAAAAAGAATTATGCGCAGGGTAAATCGTCCCTGACAACTCTTATAGTTATGGAACAGTCCTACAGATCAATTGTTGCAGGATATACTTATGCTCTGGCGGATTATTACAACTGTTGGATTGATTTTTTAAGAGAGGTTAACGTTGAAAATTTCAATCTCAAAGAAGAAAGTTTATAATAAAAAAAGAGGTTAAATAATTTAACCTCTTTTTTTACTTATTAATCATCAACTGTTGTTGTTGATATATTCTGTATTGTCTGGACAATCGGTTCATCTTTTTCAATCAAGCTTAAGTATAATAATTTGTTTGCTGTTGCCTGATCCAGATCTATGAACTTACCTCCGGCTTTTACATCGCTTGCTGAAACGATTTTAACGTTTGCATCAATTGTAAGATCTCCGTATTGAATATGTACAGGAACAACATCTCCGACTTTCAATGATTTATTATGTTTAAGAGATACACCGCCTCTTGAGATATCTGTTATTGATACAACTCCATCGATTGTTGAATCAAATGTAATCGGGTTCTGGTTGTCTTCTGCATCAAATCTCATATATTGACGTTTATCTATTGAATCAACTTTGTCACTTACGACACGCTGTTTGTATACTTCTTTACCAAAGTCGTAGTTGATATCAGGAGTTGGTTCAGGTTCCGGTTCCGGCTCAGGTTCCGGTTCAGGTTCCGGATCCGGGTCAGTATCCGCATCTGTATCTGTATCGGTATCGTTGTCACTGTCTGTGTCATCGTCATTATCGATATCCGTGTCAGAATCAGAATCCGTATCATCGTCATTGTCGTTATCGATATCACTGTCTGTATCACTGTCATTATCTGTATCTACATCAGTATCTGTATCCGCATCTGTGTCATTATCTGTATCTGTATCGTCATCAGTATCACTGTCTACATCCGTGTCGGTATCTGTGTCAGAATCTGCGTCAGAATCCGTGTCAGTGTCCGTATCAGTATCCGTATCCGTGTCGGTATCTGTGTCTGTATCGTTGTCTGTGTCTACATCCGTATCCGTATCCGTATCCGTATCGTTATCTGTGTCTGTGTCTGTGTCATCATCTGTGTCATTATCTACATCAGTATCTGTATCAGAATCTAAATCCGTATCCGTATCCGTGTCGGTATCTGTGTCAGTGTCAGTATCTGTATCGGTATCAGTGTCGAGAGGAACTTCATTTTCTTCCTCTTCAGGAACTACAAGGTTATCATCATCTTCTTCTGTTCCTTGTTTATCGCCGTCGTTACCGCCATTTACGCCGTCATATCCTTCATCTCCGCCTTGAGAGCTTCCGCCGTAATAGTAGTTACGTCCGTTACCGCCTTCGGAAGTCTGATTTTCAGGATCACCGCCGACTGCTTCAACATCTTCAGGTCTTACAGCTTTTGCTCTGATTGAGATATCTGAATCATTATCATCTGCTGCGTTTGTTAATTTCTCTGTTGTATCATCTTTAACTACTGTAGAAGGATTAAACTTATTTCCATTTTCTCCGCGGTGTTTACCCATATTGAAGTAGTAGCCGCCTGCGTAAGCGTTATCTGCAACAAGAGTTAAATCTTGTTCATGAACCCAATTGCCGTCCTGATCATATCTGCCGTTGCCGTCATTGCCCTGACCTCTTAAGGTACCGTTTTTAACAACGATTGTAGAATCAGCTGCGTGTTCATATTCTGGATTTTCATTTTCATCCCAATAGCTGCCCAGGTCAAGTGCAGTAAGTTTTGCTTTTTCAGGATGAATATTTTTATTTTCGCCGTAGTAATCGTTTGCGTATGTCGGAACTTCGCCAAGATGTTCGATATGCATATTTTTACCACGTGTAGTTAAATCAATTCTGTTTGCGGCTGTTGTTTCACGAACATAGACATCGCCTGAGAATTCAGCATTGATAGAGCCTTCTCTTGAAATCAATCCGCCGATATTTGTGTCGAGTTTGCTGCCGTCATCAGCGTCCATTCCTTTGATATGAATATCTTTTATAGCAAGCATATCAACACCTGATGTTCCTTCCTCAACAGTTGTCGGAACGTGAGGGTTTCTTGCATCATCGCCGTAGAAAATGTTTTCAGCACCGTTTTGTCTGAAGGTCAAAGCATTACCGGCTTCTCCGATATTTCCGCTTGCGATAATTGAAATACCTGTACCTTCAACGCTCGGATGAGCTTTGTCAGCTTCACCGCCGTTTACAATATTGAATTCCTCTGTACCTTTATTTTCAGAATCAGCAAGAAGGATTACACGGCCGTCAGCTTTAATCTGATCAACTTTCATATCTTTGTCGATACTTGCAAGGTTAATAAGCGAGCCTGTACCTGTGCTTACGGCTTTAACATCTCCGTCAACAGCGATGTTAACTGATTTTGTTAAGTCGCGGGCATTTGTACCAACGCCTGTATAAACTCCGTCATTCGGGCCGACTTCTTCACCGATTGCGCCGTTTGTAACATTAATGTCTACATCAGCACCGTTAGTTGTTGCAATTAATACATTGCTTACGCCGTTATTAAGAAGGTCACCGTCTGTAACCTGTATAGTTACTTTTGCATTTGATTCAATATTTTTAGCAACAGCAGAACTGCCAAGTTTCATATCAGAATTGCTGTTTGTAAATTTAACATCTGCACCTGCATTGGTATTTTTAACTTTGCCTTTAATATCCATCCCGTCTGTGCCGGTGTTAGTTACGCCTAAAGATGCACCGTTAGTATTTACAATACCTGTAGTATCAATAAGCAACTGGCCTTTAGTATTATTTATAGTAACATTTGCAGCATTATTTGTATTATTTACATTACCGGCAAGAAGCATACCACCATCACCGGTATTTTGTATTGCAAGACGATTCCCTGATGAGTTAATTTCAGCATCTTTATTAAGAATAAGTTGCCCTTTGGCATTTTCTACTCTGCCAAAACCATTAGTACTATTAACCTGACCGGAAATAGTCATTCCGCCTGCACCGGTGTTAACAACGTTTAAAGACTCCCCGTTTGAGGTTACTATACCAGTTGTATCGACAAGTAATGCTCCGTTTGTATTGCTTAAAACAACTGTTGCTCCAGTATTAGTGTTTTCAACATTACCTGCAATATTCATACCTTTGCTGCCGGTATTTGTAATTCTAAGAGATGAACCCGAAGAATTAATTTTACCGCCATTGCTTACAAGTAAATCTCCGTTGTCATTTGTAATAGTTGCAGCACCTTTGTTATTAACAGTACCTGCAATGGTCAAGCCTGTACCGTTATTTTCATTGAGAATACTTAATGTTGAACCGTTAGCATTCAATACACCGCCGGCTTGAATATCTAATCTGCCTGCTCTGTTAGTCAAAGATGTTGTACCGCCGTTTGTAATGTTTCCGGAAACAACCAAACCGCCGTTACCGCTGTTTGTCATTGTCAAATCACCGGTATTTGTTAAATCTCCGCTTACATTCAAAGCACCGTTAGTATTAGTTAAAGTAGCATCTCCGGTATTATTTACGGTTCCTCCGACTAACAATCCGCCTGCTGCACTGTTGGTTGCCAATAAAGTTCCTGTATTAGTGATTGAACCGGTAACATTCAAAGCACCGCCTGTTGCATTTTTGAATGTAGCATTACCGGTGTTATTAACAGTACCGCTCACTAACAAATCGCCGGAACCAGTATTATCAACAAGCAGGTCACCGCCTGAACTTGTTAAAGATTTAGAAATTGTCAAAAAACCGACTTTATTTGTTAAAGTAGTATCGCCGGTTCCGTTATTTGTAACAGTACCGCCGACTAACAAACCGTCAGCCCCTGTTTCATTTGTGGCAATCAATGTGCCTTCATTAGTAATTGTACCGTTAAGTTTAATGCCTTTACCTGAACCGTTATTGGTAAATGTCATTGTACCTTTGTTTTTAACAATACCTGTAGTATCAACAAGAAGTTCTCCGGCAGAGTTTGTAACGGTTAAATTTCCGTTGGGGTTAGAAACTTCGCCTGCGATATTAACACCATTTGCACCTGTGTTAGTGATTGTGATGTTGCCTTTGCCGTAGTTTTTAACCTGTCCGCCAACAGAAGTACCGGTAACAGATTTAATTTCAATGTTACCGTTGTTATTAACAAATGTATTGGCAGAACCCATATTATCTATATTAACTAAAGCATCAAACAATTCATTGGCAGCAGCTTCGCCTGTCAAAGCACCTGTTTGATTGTTGCCTAAACCTGCAACAACAAGTCCGTTAACATCAACCTGTCCGCCTTGCAGACTAACATCACCGCGGGCAGCAATTCTTCCGCCTGTCTGAATATCAATATTACCACCTGTTTGTCCATCACCCTTTAATGACAAAACAGATGTATCCAATGTTTTATTGGTAGTGACTGCTGTATTTGTTGTATAATCCTTATTGTATGTAGTAATTTCACCAGTGCCTTGATTTATAACCACATTGTCCATACGATATTGATGATCTTTTGGCAAACCTAAAGAATCAGATAATTTATTATACGAATCTTGAGTAGGAGCAATAACAGACAAACTGCCGACGTTCAAAACACCGGAAGCACCGACAACCATACCGTTCGGTGATATAATCATTAAATTGCCGTCTGTTTTTACTTCATTAATACTTCTTAAAGCATTAACGATACCGTTTATATTAACACCATTATTAACAAGTGCCACAAAAGTATCAATAGCATCCCACTTATCTTGCAAATGTAGATTTCCGGCATCACCTTCTACCTTCTGCATAAGATAGGTATACATAAAGTTCAAAATATCACCTTGACTAAGGTCAATTTCGCCAAACTGTTTAAAACCCGTTTGACCATTTACAGCATCGGGGTACATATTCCAAATTCCGTTATTAGTACTGCCATTATCAGATTTTATTGGATTTCCCGCTGCATCTGTAATACTTGAAGCCAAAGCCTGATAAGCCAAAGACTGCTGCATTATCAGTAAGAAACTTAATACAAATGCTATTACTCTTTTTTTATTAATACCTTGTGTCTTCATAGGTTTCACCTGTTTCTTTTTCTTATGCACATGAACACTTTACGTTACATGTATATAAACGGTTTTTTTCATACATTCTTTACTTTTTTTCATCATGTTTTTACAAAAGTTAATATTGTATATATCATATTTTTTTAAGAACGGATTGTTCCCTCTATTGTTACTTTTCGTTTGCCTTGCGGGTTAATTGTTACACCGGCGACATTACCTTTTACGCCTTCTCTGATTTTTTTATATTCTTCTTCATAGTTGTCAACAGGAACAAGTTTTTTACCGTTGACTTCCAATTCAGGGAATACATAGAAATATCTGTTTGTCATTTCTCCGTTGATTTGCTTTTTATACGCTTTTGCAAAATCAGAAGCGCTGACAGGGGTACCATCTTCATATTTGTACATTTTATGATATGCAGCAGGTCCCTGCCATCTAACAGCCGGCAGTTTAGCAATGTCAAAGCCAACTTCCTTTTCGCCGCGTCTTGTTTCAACCGTTGTAAACTGAGGAATTTCAATAGAAAGGTTTTTGGTATCCGGTTCGCCTTCTGTTGAAACCAGTCTTGTTAAATCAAATACATCATCTGTATTACGGCCTCGCGCATTAACGCCTCTCATTGTTGCAAGACCATGAACAGTACCGCCAATACCACCTAAGATACCAGAATTTTTTGCTGTTTCCCAATGGTTTTGCATCGAACCGCCATAATGCTGACCGTCAACATTGACATCGCCCGAATATTCCTGACCGTCAACATTGATTGTTTGGTCACCTGTTGTGTAATGAACATTAGTAGTATGATCCCGCATATCAGGACCAGTATAAGTGAATTCTACACTTCCGCTCTGGCCGCCTACAGTTATTGTTTGACCAGACGTTTTGCCCGAATAACCGACTGTTTGCGCAGCAGTTTGCCCTGCAAACTGTAGTGCACCGCCAAAAAGTGAACCCAAACCGCCTGTTAATAAACCGATACCGGTTCCTATGCCTGCATTTTTCACGACATGCAACAATCGTTTACCAGCTGTAGTGTTTCTGTCAACGCTGTATCCGGCAGACTCAACCATATCTCTTAAAGCATTCAGTTCTCTATTATCGACTGTATCATTACTATTGCCGATAATTTGTTTAAAGTTCAATGTACCTGTTTCACCATAAGGTGACGGCAAATTCATATCCAGTACACTGCGGCCTTCTTGAAGGGTCATATTTAAATCTTTGATAAAGTTTTCTTTAGCCGTTGCATTATCACCGAATAAAATCTTCATAGCGTCATCAGTTGCAGTAGACGGGTCACAGCATATACCCATAAATGTTTTCCATTTATCCTGATTAAATTTAAAATATCTTGTCTGACCATTAATTTCAGTTTTAAAATAACCGTCTTCACCTTCTTTAAATTTTGAAGGATCGGTAATTTCATCACATAACATCTCAGGACATGCCTGAACCAATGCACGGCCTTTCTTACCTATATCATTATGAATTTTACCGTCTTCAGGAGCATCTTTTCTTCCCGATTTAGAGAAATGTACTGTTGTATTAGGTACATCCTGCTGAACCTGCTTATTTCTAGTAAAATCCTCAGCCTGTTCTTTAATAAAATATTCATCATCTTTCAAAACTTGTTCGGGAGATCTTTCATTCATTACATCATAAGTAGCCATCAATTTCAAAAGAGATTTTGAATCTAAGCCACAAGCTTCTGACATCGCCAAAAGTGCACCCTTTTTTCTCAATTCAGGTGTTAATTGCTCAAAATTATCCGGTAAGCCAAGAATATTTGACTTTTTAAGTGCATCCATAATAAGTTTTTGATCTTCCGGATCAGATGAATTTTGTATTCTTTCAACTAAACCGTTTAATGCATCTCTATCCTCTTCATTTGCATATTTATTTATATAAAGCTGTACAATATCTGCATCATCACGTTTGGTCGTTTTTTCCTTAGTACCACCCATAGTAGTCGAATATTCAGATAGTTCAGCCATCCTTTTTTCAATTTTTCCGTTATATTTTCTTTCCGCAATATAAAGATCTATTGCATTTCTTAAATCAGGATCAGAATTTGCCTGATCCAATAATTTTGCATAACCTTCACGGGCATCAGCCTCCACCTGCTTTCTGGCTTTTTTGCTATCACGCAGACCTTCAGGAACATCAATAACACCCTCCTTAGTAGTAGTTGTTGTTACCGAAGTAGCCTCAATAGATGCAGATCTTCCCTGTGCAGCTTCTTCATACTTAATTTCTCCAACAGGTGTTGATAATTCTTCTTTTAAAACACCCTCATTGCGCACAGCATATCTCTTTGAGCCGTCTACTGCAACTTCCGGCTGTTCTGCAATGGCCGGATTTTCGCCTTGTGACAATTGCTGAATTGCTCCTGCATCAGAATCAGCAGTAAACTCCACATATTTTTCAGCATTAGGATCAACAAATTTTTCCGGATGAGATGCTGCAAAACCTTTCATCATTGTTCCCAAAGTTTTGCTTATCTCCTCTTGTGACATATTTTGAAAATTTATATTACCATCCTGATCAACATTTAATTTTTGCTGCTCAACCATATATGTTAAAAATTCAGCCTTCAGTGTTTCATCTTGTGCAAGTCCCATTCTTTCAACAAGCATATTGGTAGGTATAGAAATTTCCGTACTTGTACTTACAACCTCACCTTTTGGTTCTTGCTGTACAGAATTTCTTTCGACAATAAGTCCTTTTGCGTCAAGCCGATAAGTTTGCGGCTTGCCGTCAGCACCTGTTACAAAACAACTTTCAGGAAAAGATATACCCGTTCCTGAAACAACAAAGTAGGAATTTCCCTGTTGTTTTACAATTCCGTCTTCAACCCATTTTTGTACCTGCTGCGGATTTACTTTGCTGATATAGCCTGGATCTAATTGTTGCACACTGTAGCTGCCCATAAGTCAGTCCTTTCTATTAATTTTCAAATTTTTTGCATGAAAATTAAACTTTTATACTTCTCTATATCCATGTAAAAACATTTTTTTATCGGAAATTGCCTCATATAAAATATTTTTACATGTATGTCCCTAAAAAATCCTTGATTTTACAGGGTTTGAGAAGTAATCTTTTAACTTCACATTTCTTTACATTACTGTATTTTTCTTCTACACATGCTTTTACGGATAATTAGAAGTAAAACTTTAAAAAATATCTTATACATGTTACATTTATTTACAAAAGGCAAAAAATATGGACGATATTTTCCAAAGGCTCGCAAAATCAGAATTCAGAAGCAAATTCAAACTTAAACAAAAAGAGATTGATTATATCAACGAAAAAGGACTTGATACAATAAGGCGTCATGCCTGTGATTTTATTTCCAAACGGCTTGCACCAGCCATTATCCCGAATGACGGGAAGCAAACACCTATGAAAGGACATCCAGTTTTTATAGCACAGCATGCAACAGCTACCTGCTGCCGCGGATGTCTTTTTAAATGGCATAAAATTCAAAAAGGGGTTGAACTTACACAAAGCCAGCAGGATTATGTTGTTAATATTATTATGCAGTGGATTGAAAGACAGTTATAATTAACTTCCTTCTCTAATAAGGGAAGGATATGAGGATGGGTAACATCAATACCCACCCTGCCCCTCCCTAATCAGGGAGGGAATTATTTTAATACCTCAGAGGTATTTTTGAGCGGTTTACGGTCTTTTTCTCATACCCGAAATTTGCAAGCATTCTGCAGGTGCTTGTGTAAAAAATACTTTCATCGAAAGTCGGGCCGATATTTATTGAATCGACTGTCTTTTTCAAAAATTTGTATTCAATATACGGAACAAAAAGGCCGTTTTTCTCGCAGATTTTTGTCTGTTTTGCAAAATTTGCCCCGAAATTGTTGATAAAAATTATCCTGTATTCTTTTTCGTCTTTGAAATGCGGATTTTTAAAGAACAAACTTATTATGCTTAAAATATCAATAAGCTCAAGAACCGTATCAACACGTTTTTCAGCCGTATTCTTTTTGGAGCTTTTTAAAAGTTTTTCATACTGTTTGTTCCATTTTTCAAAAATAAGTTTTAAAATTGTAATTTGTTTGGCTCTGTCATAAATTATGTTGCCGTAGACAGAGTCAAAACCGATTTTAGCCATATCAGAAAGCAAATCTTTCTTACAAAAGCCTATATTATAACCTGTGTATTTCTGTCCTTTTGCGTAGTTATTCCAGAGGGTAAGGTTATCAGCTTCCGTGGAAAAAGAGATTGTGTAATATTCGTACTTATAACCAAAATCGTTGGAACCGTTAATTATATTAATATATTTTGTGTAAAAATGTTCTTTAATCTTTTTTAAAAGCGACTGATTTAACTCGGGCAATTCATCCGCGAGAGTGCAGATAAGTTTGTAAGAATAAGTTACTTCTTCTTTATCATTAAGATAGAGAGCGTTTGAAAATCTTATCGTACCCGATTCCAGAATACTCAAAAGTTTTTCGGGCTTTGTATAATGATAAAGAATACTGTTTTTCCCGTCATCAAGAATTTTCTTTACTCGCGGAATTTTTTCAAACAAACTATCGTAATCAATCATTTTTCACCCCGTATATATTATAACATATTTTGTATGAAAAACCTATATATATCATTTCCCTCCCTGATTAGGGAAGGCTTTTATTTTCCCTCCCCCGGGGGAGGGATTAAGGGAGAGGGTAAAATCTTATACATTCACAAGTTTAATTTGTTTTTCTTTAGCAATCTCATCATAGAGAAGTTTTCCGCCGCAGAATGAGTAAATATCACTATACCCGTAACCGCTTAAAATTCTTGCTGCAACGTAGCTTGTGTAACCGCGTCTGCAATGAAGAACCACTTTTTTATCTTTTGGAATTTCGTCAAGACGTTTTCTGATTTCAGCAGCCGGAATTGAAATTGCACCTTCGATATTAGACATTTGATAAGCCGAAGAAGGACGTACATCAATGATTACAGCGTCTTTCAAATCTTCATAAAATGCGGGTTTAAAAAGTCCGTCCAAAATATTCTGGGACGACATACCGAGCAGGTTTACCGGATCTTTTGCGCTTGAATAAGGCGGGGCGTAACAGAGTTCCAAATCTATCAAATCCTGAACTTTTCCGTTCAATCTCATAACAGTTGAAATCACATCTATACGTTTTTCAACCCCTTCATAGCCCTCTGCCTGAGCACCGAGGATTTTTCCTTCCGGTGTAAACAAAAGTTTTATTGTCATAAATTTTGCGTTCGGATAATAGCCGGCATGAGAGTTGCACATAACAATATTTTTTAAATAGTTAGTGCCGGAATTTTTTAGCTGCTTTTCATTCTCACCGACTGCCGCAAGAGTTTTGTCAAACACTTTTATAACACAGGTTCCCTGAGAAGCTTTATAAGTTTGGTTTTTCCCGCAGATATTGTCCGCAATAATTCTTCCCTGTCTGTTTGCAGGGCCTGCAAGAGGGATTAAAGAAGGTTTACCGGTTGTAAAATCAATAACTTCAACGCTGTCCCCGCCTGCCCAGATATTTTGAACTGAAGTCTGCATATATTCATTAACTTTTACACTTCCGTTTATACCGAGAGAAATACCTGCATTTTTTGCTATTTCCGTATCAGGTTTTACCCCGATACCAAGAATTGCAATATCGTAAGGAATTTTATCTCCTGATGAAAGCTCAATAACGTCATCTTTAAAAGCTTTAACCCCGTTGTTCAGAATTAATTTGCATCCTCTGTCTTTTAACTCATTTTGTGCAAAACAAACCATATCAGTATCAAAAGGAGCAAGAATTTGAGGCGCCGCTTCAACAAGGGTGGTATCTAAGCCCATTTCAAGGAAGTTTTCGGCCATTTCAACCCCTATAAAGCCGCCGCCTATAACAACAGCCTTTCGGGTATTTTTAGATTTAATAAAATCTTTTATTCCGTCTGCATCTGATAATGTGCGGACAGTAAATATTTTTTCGTTATTAATACCTTCAATAGGCGGTTTAACAGGGCTTGCACCAAGAGCAAGAACAAGATTATCATAGCTTAATTCGTAATCATTGTTTACGGTTACAGTTTTTTTGTCCGAATTGATTGAGGTAACTTTAGAATTCAAACGAACTTCTATATTAAGCAGTCCTGAAAAAATCTGCGGTTTAGCAACAATCATATCGTCGCGAGAACTTATAACCCCTGAGCAATAGTAAGGAAGCCCGCAGTTTGCAATTGATATTTCATCAGTTGCCTCAAGAATTATTATTTCCGCTTTTTCATCCAATCTTCTTAAGCGCGCCGCACAACTTGCTCCGCATGCTCCGCCGCCTACAATAACCGTTTTCATAAATCCTAATCCTTATTCTCTGTTCCCTTGAAATAACAGAATATTCCAAGATTAGATGATTGTCAAATAATTAATTAAAACATTATTATAGTTGATACCCACCCCTTTCCCCTCCCTAATCAGGGAGGGGAAACATTTTATTTTTTATGTCTAATTACTTATATTTTTATAGTAAAATATCAGTGTAAAATTTTACTAGAGAAAGAGGTTAATATGTTGACAAAAAATTCAAGCGTAACCGTAAAATTTACAGGTATGGATTTTAGCGGTTATACATCAAAAGTTTCAGACTTCGTAAAAGAATTTTCATCAAGAGCAAACAAAGAAGGTCAGTTTTTAAACTGGGTTAATCTTCCTGAAAAACAGGCTCAAAGAGTTGATGAAATTTATGCACTTGCAGATAAATTAAAAAGCCAAACATCTGCAAAAAAACTCAGCGTAATGGGTATCGGCGGTTCAAAACACACAGTTGAACACATGTTATCTATTAACGGCTTAAATATTTGCCATGACGTTGTGGAATTTTATTCTGATGTTGATTCATCAAGTTTGGAAAGATTTTTATACAGATTGGGAAACGATGTAACTTCATCGAACTACCTTATCGCATCAAAATCAGGTTCAACTTTTGAAACTAAAGACGGATTTTTAAGAGTTCTTGATATGTTAATTGATGCATACAAAGCTCAGGGAAAATCACAGGAAGAAGCTGAAAAATGCGCTAACAAACACTTTATCGCAGTAACTGACGGTAATGCTGAAAAAAGCGAACTCAGAAGAACTTCCAACGAAAACGGCTGGCTCGGCGACTTATACATTCATGATGATGTAGGCGGACGTTTTTCGGCATTTGATGACCATGCTTTGTTCACACTCGCTTATGCAGGCATGAAAAAAGAAGATATGGTAAAAATGTTAAATTCTGCTCAGGAAATTTCTACAGAATCATTAACAGCCGATTTAGAAATTAATGATGCATTGAAAGAAGGTATTTTCTGGGCTCACGCTAAAATGAACGGAATTTTAACAACAGTTCATCAATACATGGGTTCAATCTTTGAAAACACAGTTTACTGGCATGCTCAAATGCAGAACGAATCCGTTAAAGATACCCTGAAACAGGTTGCAAAAGTCCCTGATGCAATGCACCACTCAGCAGAAGCTCACTTTAACCCTGCAAATAAATTCGCATTTGCATTAACAGTTCCTCAGGATAACGGTGTTTGCAGAGAAAATGCCGAAAGCTATATTGAAGCGTTGACAAAATCTTATACATCAACAGGCGCATTTTTCCTTGAAACTGCAAAAACATCGGGCATGGGCTTAACTCCTGAAGCTGCAGGTGCATTAACCCAATTAAGAGCATTTGCAACAGTTTATCAGGAAATTGTTGAAAAAATCAGCGAAAACAAATCTTTCCCTGAAGTTCTCGACAGCGTATTGCAACCGCACGTAGAATTCTATAAAAAGAATTTGAAAGGCGGAGTTGTAGTTCCGGGAAGAATTTCTAAATAGGATTCAAAATTTTGATAAAAAAGCGGGTACATAAACTGTATCCGCTTTTTTGATGTGATATGATTATGTATATGACCACAAATTTTGATTTTTTAAAAAAGGTTGATAAGAATTTATTTGAAATAATTTCTGATGCCGAAAGACTTTATAGAGATGAGTATTTTGAACAATGCATGACCCAGACAAGGCGCTTTGGCGAACACGTCTGCAAAAAAGTTCTCGGCAAAAAAAGAACTTTGGAAGCTACATTCGATGACATGCTTGCGACCTTAAAAGACTGCTCAACTGGCAGAGCCGAAGAACAGGAATTTATTACGGATTTGTATTTCTTAAAAAAACACGGAAACTCGGCGGTTCATTCATCTTCCGTAAAAAAAGACGGAATAACGGCTCTTGAGTGCCTTAAACGCGCATTTGAAACCGCAATAAGCTACTGTGTTTACTATAAAGGCAAAAGTCAGGATATTTTGAAACTTCAATATGACACTGAACTTATGCTCACAGGCGAAAAAAACAAATCGCTTGCCGAACGCTATAAAGAAGAAAAAGAAAAGTCAGCGTCCCCGAGAAAAGCTGCAAAACCCAAAACAACCGCTTCGAAAACTCCTAAAAAACTGAAAAAACAGTCATCCGTTATGGTCTGCAAAACAAATAAGAAAAAGTTTTCGCTTTACTGGATTTTAGTCGGTATTACATGTATAATTTCATTCGGAATTATAGTGACATTCATGATTTTACTGAATATTAAATAATATTTTTAAGTATTCTTTTTTATCTTTTTCATCAACAGTAACAGCGGAATAACAGCAAGGGTAAGCATACCGAAAACTCTGAAAGAATCTATAAATGCCCACAAGTTTGACTGCTCAATAAGCTGTCCGTATAAAGAATACTGAGCCATATATTGTGCAACAGTATGCTCTGCATATCCCGCCAATGCTCCGGCAGTTGATTGAACACGCTCAATAAAAGCGGGATTAAGTTCGCTTGTTTTGCCGACAAGCATATACTGGTGCACCTGAGCAAATCTGGTGAGCATTGTTGCAACAAGAGATGTTCCGACTGCGCTTCCGATATTTTTCAAGAGGTTTTGAATACCTGTTGCATTTGTCATCTGCTCGTTTTTCAAAGTATCAACCGACAAATTCATAATAGGAACCATTGCAAGCCCCATTCCCATTCCCATAAAGAAATTAGGGATTGCAATATTCATATTGGAAATTTGAAGGTTTAAAGTACCAAAAACAAGAGTTGATCCGCCAATTAAACCCAATCCCGCCATTACTAAAAACCTGTTATCTATTCTATTTGAAAGAGTTGCAGTCATTAGCATCGCAAGCATACTCCCGAACCCCCTCGGCATCATCGTGGCTCCGCTTAAAAATGCCGTATAACCCATCATACTTTGTAAAAATTGAGGAAGAATTACAAGAGAAGCATATAAAACCGCCTGAATTACCACCTGAATTATCGTCCCCGCAGAAAAATTCCTGTCCTTGAAAACAGATAAATCAACCAGTGAATTCTTATTTGTTAACTGTGAATGAAAAAACAAAATACATGCAATAACAGAAATACTGAATGTCCATCTTATCCATACAGCCCCGAACCAGTCATCGTTGTTCCCTTTATCAAGAACGGTTTGAAGCGTAACAAGCCAGATTGTCAAATAAATAAAACCTTTTACATCTATTTTTACATTCTTTTGCCGTTTTGCATACGGCGGGTCTTCAATAAGTTTGTGGCATAAAAGAGCTGCAATACAGCCAAAAGGAACATTTATAAAAAATATCCACGGCCATGTCCAGTTATCAGTAATCCAACCCCCGAGAACAGGCCCGATAATCGGTGCAAGAATTACCCCCATACCAAACACTGACATTGCAAGCCCGCGCTTTTCTTTCGGAAAACTTTCAATCATTATTGCCTGCGAAATCGGCAGAATTCCGCCGCCACCAAAACCTTGCAAAACACGAGCAAATATCATAAATTCAATATTTCTTGCCATACCGCAAAGCATTGATGCTATTGTAAACATCATGATACTTAATATAAAAAAATTCTTGCGGCCGCAAACCTTACTGAAAAAATCAACAGCAGGAATTACTATCCCTGCCGCAATTAAATAACTTGTCAAAATCCACATGGATTCATCCCTTGTTGCAGAAAAACTTCCTGCCATATAAGGTAATGCAACGTTGCCTATTGTTCCGTCAAGAACATAAATAAATACCGCAAGCATTACAGGTATTACCATAATCCAAGGGTTTACGGACGGCTTCCATTCGGTTGTTTGCTGATTTATTTCGGACATTAATTTTCCTTTTTATAAAGTGAAGGGTGAAGCGTGAAGGGTGAAGCGAAATTATTTTTAATCTTCACTTAATTCATTTTAGCTTTTCTCTCACTCTTTAATAAAAACATAAACGGAATTAAAATAAAACATGCAATTGCAAAAACTTTAAAAGTTGTCATATAAGCACACAGGGTTGACTGCTGAATAAGCTCGTTATAAAGCATTTTTCCTGCCATATATGTTGCATTCATCATATCACCTGCCTGATGAACAAAAGACGAAGCATAAGATGTTAATCTGTCTACAAAAATTGTATTAGTACTATGCATAGACTTTACAAGTCCGTTCTGATGAACCTGTGACAATCTTGAAATCATTGTTGCAACAAGAGATGTTCCAATTGCTCCGCCGATAGTTTTAAGCAAGTTTTGGAAACCCGATGCATTAGTCATCTGATCGTTTCTTAATGTAATACAAGACAAAGTTGTAATGGGCATCATTGTAAACACAAGACCTATCCCGAATACAATATTAGGGATAACAATATTCATCATACTGATTTCCAAATTCAAACTTCCGAGTATCCATCCGCCAAGCCCCATACAAAAAAGACCTATAATACCATATGTCTTATAACTTAAACGTCCGCCAAGGCCGCCGAAAATCGCAAGTGCAGTAAATGCACCAACACCTCTGGGCATAATAGCAAGACCGCTTGTAAATGCGTCATACCCCATCATATTTTGAAGTAATTGCGGGAGTATTGCTAATGACGCAAGTAAAACACCGTTTAACAAAATAAGCATTGCTGTTCCGCAAAAGAAATTAGCATCTTTTAAAACATCAAGTTTGATGAGAGGGTTTTTTCCTTTAATCTGTGTATAAAAGAAACAAATACATCCAGTAACGGCAATCGCACTTAACCAGCAAATCCATGGAGCATTAAACCAGTCAGCATCATTACCCTTGTCAAATACAATCTGTAAAGGTACAAGCCACACACAAAGCCACAAGAAAGCAAATTTATCAAGATGAACATTTTTCTGCCTTCTTGCATAAGGCGGATCTTCCAAAAACTTTTTGGCAAGCGCTATACAGAAAAATCCAAAAGGTACATTAATAAAGAAAATATACGGCCATGACCAGTTTTCCGTGATATAACCACCCATAACAGGGCCTAAAATAGGAGCAACAACAACTACCAAACCAAAAACAGCCATAGCTTTGTTTCTTGCCTCTCCCTTAAAGCATTCCATAGTAATAGCCTGAGCCATAGGCATCAAACAACCGCCGCCAAAGCCCTGCATCGCACGTGCTATTACAATCATACCGATAGAATTTGACACTCCGCACAAAAATGAAGCTAATGTAAACACAAATACCCCTACCATAAATAAATTCTTACGTCCGAGCAATTTACAAAAAAAGTCAATCATCGGAATAACAATACTGCTTGCCATTAAATAACTGGTTAAAACCCATATTGATTCCTGATTACTAACTGAATATGAACCGGCAATATGAGGTAATGCAACGTTTGCAACTGTTTCATCCAGTGCATACATAAATGTTGCAAGCATTACAGGCATAATGATAAGCCAGGGATTATTTTTGGGTGTCCATTCTTGTTCGTTTACCACTTCGGTATTTGTATTTTCTGACATTGTAAATCCTTTTTTAGAGTGAAGAGTGACGGGTGAAAAAGTGAAGTGAAAGTCGCTTCACTCTTCACTCCTCACATTTCACTTATTTTACTCTAACTTTCGGAACAACAGACATACCGGGAACAACATTGTATTTATCCGTATCATACTTTTCCGTAAACACAATTTTTACAGGTATTCTCTGTACAATTTTTACGAATGAACCTACGGCATTTTCAGGCGGGAATAAACTTGATTTAGCGCCTGATGCTCTCTGAATACTGTCAACTTTGCCTTTGAATACATGGTCGGGATAAGTGTCGATTTTAATATCAACAGGCTGACCGGGTTTCATATGACGTAATTGGTTTTCTTTAAAGTTTGCAACAACCCATACGTTTTCGGGAACAATTACAAACAAAGGAGCGCCGACATTTACGTACATACCTTTTTCAACACGTCTTGAAGAAACTGTTCCGTTTTGAGGTGCATAAATATTTGTATAGCTTAAATTAAGTTTTGCTTTATCTCTTAATGCCTTTGCTTCTTTTAAGTCTGCATCGGCAACTTTATTTCCGCCTTGAGATAACAATGATTCTTCTGCCTGGGTTAAGTTTGCCTGTGCAGAATCGTATTTAGCCTGGGCAGTATCAAGAGTCTGCTTTGAAACAGCACCCTGTTCATAAAGTTTTGTATATCTGTCTAAATCTTTTTTTGCAACATCAATATTTGTCTGCATTGCCTTAAAGTTTGCTTTCGCATTTTTTTGGTCAAGCAAAATTCTTTCATATCTTGCCTCAGCCTGAGCCAATGCAACTTCATAATCAGCAGGATCTATTTTGGCAACAAGATCACCTTCTTTAACTATCTGGTTATCAGTTACATAAGATTCAATAATCTGACCGCTGACTCTCGGGGCTACCTGAACTGTTGTTGTTTCAACATAAGCGTCGTCAGTTGATTGATACATTAACAAGTCATGTATAAAATATGCACCGCCGACTAATAAAACAGCTATAGCAGCACCGGCTATGTATCTTTTAAACGGTTTGTGCTCCCTTTTTCCCTCTCCCTGCTGAACATTTTGTTCTTCAATGTTTGTATTTTTTTCTTCCATTTTCTACCTCTTATTTAATTATATATTTATCTCTACAACTTTTTCCAATTCTATTCTGAAAGATTTAAGGGTTTCCTGCACTCTATCGACATCTGCAGGATCTATTTTTCTGGTTAAGCTTTTCAGATATCTTTCTATTTTTGAATCAATCATGTTAAGTTCTTTTAATCCATTTTCCGTGATTCCCATTTTTTTGACAAGTCTGTTATTTTTTGTATCAATAAATCGTGTAATAAATCCTTTTTGTTCCAGTGAATCTAATATTCTGCCGGTATTAGCTCTGTCTTTTAATATAAACTTAGCCAAATCTCTCTGGCATATTCCTGCATTAATTGATATAGTATCAAGCGCAGCATATTCATCCATGGTTATATCTATTTCCAACTTTGTAAAAAGCTGAGATGTAATTTTCTTCATTAACCTTGAAGTTTGTTCAAGTTCATAATATATGCTGTCTGTATAATGCACTTTATTACAATCTACTTTTGTTTTCATACTCATTATTATAATTTATATTATTATTTATATACTATGTTGTAAAAAAAATATGTTGCATTTACAACAATATTATGCTAACATAGTAATTGTAAAAAAGCAAGAGGAAAAAATGAGGAAATTAAAAAAAGTGAAAAAGGTTATATCTATTGCATTACTGGCAAGTATTATAAGCATGAACACCATGCCTGTTTTTGCAGTTGAAGAAAATGCAAAAGCTTCTACTGCTGCCCCGAAACAATTCAAAAGCATGGTCAGCAAAAATAAAAAACAAAAAACATCTGATGATTACAAATTCGCTTATATAAATTTGAACTGGTGGG
>CALURJ010000022.1 GCA_944323145.1 Candidatus Gastranaerophilales bacterium | reverse complement strand
AGCAAGGAAATTAATATTGTTGTTGATAACAATATTATGACTTTATCAGGAGATCGTTTCAATCCTGAAAAAACTATTACAAGGGTCGAATTTGTTAATGCTTTGTTGAAAGTTCTGTCTGATGAAAATATTAACGTTAATATTTCAAACAAATTTAAAGATGTTTCATCAAGCAATCCTGATTACAACAATATTTTGCGTTCACAGCAATTAGGTTTGGTTTATGGTTATCCTGACAACACATTTAAGCCTTACAGACCAGTGTTAAGATCTGAGGCTCAGTCTGTTATCAGCCATATTACAAAAGATATGAATGCTGATACTTCTGTTCTTAATCAGTTTAAAGATGCTGCAGCTATTCCTGGATGGGCAAAAAAAGTTTACGCTAAAACAATCAACTATGGTATTTACGTAAACTATCCTGATTCAAGAGAGCTCAGACCTAATGACAATTTGTCAAGAGCTGAAGCAGCTGTTCTTTTAGCAAGATTAAAAGAAAAATTAGACCTTGTAAAAGAACAATACTTGGGCAAAACAAGAGTTGAACACCTTGATGTTAAAAGAAACGCTCCTAACAATGAAGTTATGGTAAACAATGTTGAAAGTGTAATTGCTGAAGGAAACGTTCTTTCTGTTGCATTCACTGAAAAATTTAAATCTGAAAAACATAAAGCTGGTGACATTGTTACTTTTGTGGCACCGGAAGCTATTTACACTAAAGAAGGTACACTTGTTATTCCTGAAGGAACAAAATTCATTGCACAAATCAATGAAATTAAAGATCAGAGATGGTTTAACAAAAATGCAAGAGTTTATCCTCAGTTAACAAAGGTTGTTCTTCCTAACGGAAAAGAACTCGCTTTCAATGCAAAACCTTTCTCTAAAGATTATTCTTTAAAAGAAGGCCCATGGATGACTGCAGGTAAGCTTGCATTATGCACAGTAACAGGCGGTGCAATCGGTACCGGTGCAGGTGTTGGTTTCGCATTTATCCCAAGCCCTGACAAAATCGGTACAGGTGTTGCAATCGGTACTCCGGTTGGTGCTGCTGTCGGTTTAGTTACAGGCCTTGTAACTCCGGGCTTGAAATACCACGCAAAAGCCGGTGAAGAAGTATATGTAATATTGCTTGATGATGCTTCAATTTGCAGAGTTCAGCAGGCTCTTTAATTCATATATTTTAAAATTTAATCTTAAAAGAGGACTACTTTCGGGTAGTTCTCTTGTTATTTAGGCTATAGTAACCATAAGTTATAAAGTTTAAAATAAATCTGTAGGCAGATTTGTAGCTGTCAAAAATTTATGGGAGTATTTTATGAAAAATTTATGTATTACTTTAGCATTGATTGGTGCTATTTCATTTTCAACTCAAGGAGCATTTGCTGCGTGGGAAGGTGCTCAGTCTTTAAACCCTATGCCTTATATTTCTTATCTTAATCCGCTGCCATATATCGGTATAGGTGAAAATAAGACTAATTTTAGCCTTAATCCTTTTACAGGATTTAAAAATTGTAATAAGTGTAAGGTTAAAAAAGTTAAATGTGACGAATGTACACGTGTAACATTAAATACATGTCCAACATGTACAAGGGCTTTTAACGAAACCTGCGATACCTGTGAAAGAATTTACTTGCAGCCTGTGCAGCCAAAATGCCCCTGCATGATTAATCACTAAAAAATAAAGGAGCCTGATTTTTCAGGCTCCTTTATTTTATTAATATTCAACTATATTTTTTAATGTATTAAATATTTCGTCTGTAATTTCCTGAATATATTTTTGGGAAACCATTCCGTTAATAACGGCGTCCGAAATCTGGTATGCAGGACGTATATATTGCTGTGCGGTTTTGTTTACATCCTGAAACTGTAAATCCGCTGCCGCTCCTGTTTTTCCTCTCAGAGCAGCTCGTTTGTACCATCTTTCTTTGATAACTTCAAGCGGGGTATAGACATATACTTTTACATCCATAATATCTCTTATACCTTCGTTTAAAACATACAATCCTTCTGTTAAAACAACTTTGGCAGGCTTTTTGACATCTCCTGCAGGGTCGGATACACAGGTAACGAAATCATATCTGGGAGAAACAATTTCTCTTCCTGCTTTTAATTTCATAAGATGTTTTTTCATTAATTCCAAATCAATAGCATCAGGAGTATCGAAGCTGAAGCCTGTTTTGAATAATTCTTCATAGCTGCCCGCTGCCAAAAGTTCTTTTGAAGTATCTTTGTAATAGTCATCACAGCGTATTACAGTGTATATGCCTTCTTTTTTTTCTTTAACGCAGGCTTTTATCGTATTGTCAACAAAAACCGTTTTACCGGAAGCACTTTCACCTGTAATGCCTATTAAGAAAGTTTTCTTTTTCTCCTGAACAACTTTTCTTGCAATATTCAAAATAAGATTTTCGGATGTTTTTAAAAATAAAGGCTGAGTTTGAAGTTTATCTTCTTCCAAAATTTTTTTTAAAGACTCAACAATATTTGATATGACTTCCATATCACGTCTGCTTGAATAATAATCGTAACTTGTTAGAAAATCGGTTGCCATTCTTTTTCCCCTGTATTCTAATATTCTACATTAAAGTTATTTTATTTTGTAGAAATAATCATAAAATAATAAATTTTGTAACAATATTGCCAAATTTGTTAAAGAAAGTTTTTAAAAATACCGTTAGAGGGAATATGTGAAGTAGTTTTTGCAGGTGATTGCAAAGTCATTAAAGGAGATTTGATATGTATCATGACGAGATTTTTGAAAACGCGCTAAGGGATGTTAAAGAAGAAAATTATAAGGCTTTAAAAAGTGAAATTTCTTCAATGGAAGCTACTATAGAAAGATTTTTGAAGGCTGTATTTGAATCATCCTCAAGTCGTGCAGAAAGAGATTTTAATATTTCTTCAATTTAAAAATAAAAAGCCGGAAGTATAACTTCCGGCTTTTTATTTTTAAATTAACTCTTTAGCAATTCATAATTCCTGCAAGTAAATCCAAAATTTTTGATTCCCCTGTGCCTTGTTGTTCGGAATTTTCACGAGCGGCAATTACATAGTTATATGCCTCTATTACATCTTCAGGTGCTTCATTGCCATTGTTAATACTTTGTTCGACAGCTGCCAAAAGCTCATCTTGAGCTGTTGTGCTTAGTGTTGCAAGTTTTACATCTGATTTTGCTGCTTTAGCAGCTTCCTTATTTTGTTCTTCTGCATATAATTCTGCTTCTGATTTGTCAAGAGAATCTTTTTCGCCGGTTGCAGCGTCCATCGCTTTTCCAGCCACTTTGCTTGCTATAAATCCGCCGATAAGTCCTCCGACAAACCCTATAACAGCACCTGCAACATTTCCTATGCCCGGGAATACTGAACCGACAATTGCTCCTGTTGCGGCGGCGCCTGCAGCATAGCCAAGAACGCTGGATCCTACTTTAACTGCAGATTTTGCAAGTTGTTTATTTCCTCTGTTTGAGGCTTTGCCTTTTGCTTTTTCTTCTTTATCAATCTGGTATGCGGCTATGATGTCAGGAATTTCTATAACTCCCTCTATTGCAGCCATCCATCCTGCCCCTTTTACGCATTTTGATGCACATTTAAGGGCAGATGCACCTCTTGCCGTCTTGAGTAATGCCCCGTTTACTTTATAACCGCCGGTTTTTAATTTAATCTGATGTTTGGCTTTACCCAATAATGATGTTGGTTTGAGTACGCCACTTCTCATTGCTGCATTAACTTTTGCATCGCCTGAACGTACTGCTTCACTTATTTTTTTGAATTGTGCTTTTAATGTTTCTCTTGACACTGTTGTGCCGTTCTTTTTAGCATTTTCAAGCATTTGTTTGGTTTCTTCAATCAAACGTTTAGCATCACTGTAATATGCACTTTTAGTTACTGTATTTTGATATTTTAAAAGTTGTTTTGGTTTGAGTTTTGAAAGATCTTGATTTGGATCGTAGGATGGAAGCTCTGTTCCTATTCCTGTAATTTTATTGTATAAATTTCTGTTCCTGTATGACTGCCAGATATTATCTCCTTTAAGTGCTGCTTTATTGGCTTTTGCCTGCGCAGATAAGTCATTCCAGACCTCCATGTAGCTTCTGCCGTCTTTACCCATTCCTTGAAATGCGCTAATTGGCTTTTTAAAAGGAACAGCTAAAAGCGGCATTCCGAGCATGAATGCACTTCCAAACAAAGCTTCATTGCCTAAGCCTTGCAGCTGTTGTCCGGTTGTAATTTCTGGAGCCGGTGCTTGTACGCCGTACAGCCAATTTGCCATTGTTAAATTTTGGGCTTGAATATTATCTGTTCCAGCCATAAATTCCCCTTAATAATTTATTTATTTTCCCCGTATATATATAAAAAATTTCTTACTATAAAAATTGCGTTTTTTGTAAAGAAATGTAAAGTATATTTTAATATATTGTTTTTTTAGGCGAAGATGCAAAGCCTTTTTTGACCTTGCATCATATATGTATTGTGCCTCACACTATACGTGTTATTTGTTTAACATAAGTAATTTAGTCTGTTAATTCCGGATGTCATTGCCATAAAATCTTGATCCATTGGATTGCCAAAGCCGCCGCTGTATAGCATTTGCTGCATTGCCATTATTTGTTGAGGCGTCATTGTGGGTTGTACATAATTTATTCCTGATATTCCGTTGTTTCCTGTTTGAACGTAAGGGTTTGCCGTTATTGCTCCCGTATGTTGCTGTTGTTCCATTGTAGATTGAACTTGTGCTTCTGCTTCAGCCTTTTTTTCTGAGTGGCTTTTGCCTACAACTTTACTAACGAGCCAGTCGCCGATAAAGCCGCCGACAAAACCTCCGACAAAGCCGCCTAACCCCGCACCGATAATGAAACCTGCCGTGGCTCCTGCAAGTCTTGCTGTTGATTTCCCTATTTCAATAAGACCGCCCCCAAAGCCTTTATCTTGAAATGCAGAAATTATATTAGGGATTTCGATTCCTACAGACAAAAGTACGCCTAATAATGGCATTCTTTTCCCTAATTGGCCTAATACTGCCTTACTTTTACCCGTAAATCCCGATGCAGCTTTCCAGCTTTTTGAGATGTCTGGAAATAAGCTTGTAAGAGATTTACCCATGCTTTGCAGTAACTTTGTATCTTTTGTTTTTTGTTCAGCTTTAATAAAGGCATCACCAATTTGTTTATGGATATTTTTGTATCCCATAGATTTTTTTGAAGCCTTAATGGTATCTGTTGCAATATCCTGAAATTTTGGATCAAATAACAACCTTCCGCCAGCTTTCAATATTCTTGAAATACCTACCATGTTAACCTGCCTAATTTTATTTCTAACCTAACCTTAATTACATAAAAAATTTTTTTCTTTGAAAATTGCTTATTTATAATAAAATGTTAAGATATGTTAAATATTCCTTTATTTACAAACATGTTAAGAAAGTGTATAATGCTTTTATGTATTGCAGTGACGGCAAAATATATATTGAAGATGATGACCAGTGTATTGATTGTAAAAATTATGCAGAGGGTGTATCCTGCCCCTTACTTACAGCACTCGGACTCGGTGTCGTTTATATGGAGGATAGTTTGACTGTTACAAACTGCGGTTTTTTTGAAAAGTTTGTGCGTAAATTGCATATTGTGAGGGACAATGAAACAGATAACATTGATTAATGGTGATGGAATCGGCCCCGAAATATCTGAGGCGGTTGTAAAGATTATTGATGCTTCCGGTTTGAAAATAGACTGGGATGTTCAAACTGCGGGTGAAGATGTTATAGAAAAAGAGGGGGTGCCTTTACCTGAAAGGGTTTTAGAGTCGATAAAAAAAAATAGAATTGCTTTAAAGGCTCCTGTAACTACTCCTATTGGCAAAGGATTTAGATCGGTTAATGTTCAGCTCAGAAAGTCGCTTGATTTATATGCTAATTTGCGCCCTTGCAAAAATTTGCCGAATGTTAAGACAAAGTTTGATAATGTTGACATTATTGTAGTGCGGGAAAATACTGAAGATCTATATGCGGGCATTGAACGTAAAATTGATGACGATACGGCTGAAAGCATTAAGGTGATTACGCGTAAAGCTTCTGAAAGGATATGTAAATTTGCTTTTGACTATGCTGTCCGAAATAACCGTAAAGAAGTTTGTGTTGTTACAAAAGCAAACATTATGAAACTTTCTGACGGCTTGTTTCTGGAATGTTTTAGAAATATTGCTTCAGGTTATCCGCAGATTAACAAACGGGAAATTCTTGTAGACAATTTATGTATGCAGCTTGTGCAAAATCCCGCTCAATTTGATGTTCTGGTACTGCCTAATTTGTACGGTGATATTGTGTCGGATTTATGTGCGGGATTAATAGGCGGGTTGGGTGTAGCTCAGGGAGCTAATATTGGGGAGAATTATGCTGTATTTGAACCTGTGCATGGTTCTGCTCCGGATATAAAAGGGCAAAATAAGGCAAATCCTACCGCATTGCTATTATCTGCGATTGAAATGCTTAAATATATAGGGGAAAGTTTTTATGCTGTCAAAATAGAGCAAGCGTTGTTCAAAACTTTTTCTCAATATAAGTTTACCAGGGATTTAGGGGGTGTTTTAACAACTGATGAATTTACTAAGGAAATAATCAGTAATTTGGGCTGAGTATCAGTCAATTAGCCCTAAATCTCTTAAAAACCTTGTATTATCTGACAGTTCAAGAAGCCTTTCATCATCCTCAGGGTCAATAACTCCTTTAGAAAAAAGCTCATTTACAATTTCGTTGTGTGATGTATTTTCTGGATCGGAAAGAGCAAGTTTTGTAAAATTTTTAATATCACATTTTCTTTCATACATGTTTAGTGCATTTTTTGTCAACTTGCTTAAAAAATCATTTTTTCTGTTGTCAAAATCCACATCAATCGGATTTATAGCCGCATTTGATGTTTTTTCTCTATCAATATTAAGTTTTTGAACAAGCTTTTTAAACATCATAAACACATACCCTTTGTCAATATTATACATTATGTGTCAAGAAAATCCATAATTCTTTACAAATGTACACAGACAATTACAATCTTGATTATAACTTTTATTTAAACTAGAATATGAATGTTATACGTTTAGTAAAGATTGACTTTTACGTTTAGTATTATAAAAAATTCTGACGTAAATCTGTAAAGGTGGTAAAAATGCTTGATATCAAAATGATTAGAGAGAACCCTGATAAGGTAAATGAACTTTTAAAAAGAAGAAATCCTGATCTGTCTGTTGATGAGGTTTTGGAAATAGATGTTGAGAGAAGAAAAATTCAGACTCAGGTTGATGAATTAAGAGCCAAAAGAAAAAGTGATTCGCAAAAAATCGGTATAATGAAAAAAAATGGAGAAAATACTGATGCTGTTCAGGAAGAAGTTCGCAAACTCGGAGATGATATTAAAGCATTAGAAGAAAAGCAGACGGAACTTGACAATAAACAGCGTGATATTCTGCTCCATATCCCTAATATTCCCGATGAAACAACTCCTATAGGTCTTTCTGAAGATGATAATATTGAGGTTTATAAGTGGGGAGAACCAAGAAAATTTGATTTTGAATATAAAGCTCACTGGGACTTGTGTGAAGAAAAAGGTCTTGTAGATTTTGAACGTGGCGTAAAACTTTCACAAAGCCGTTTTATTCTTTATCGCGGTAAAGGTGCAAAACTTGAACGTGCTATTATAAACTTTTTCTTGGATTATCATACATCCGAGCAAGGTTACGAAGAAGTTTTGCCTCCATTTATGGCAAATGCTGCGACTATGACGGGAACGGGACAGCTGCCAAAGTTTAAAGAGGATATGTATAAATGTGTTGACGAAGATTTATACTTAATTCCGACTGCAGAAGTTCCTGTTACTAATATTTATGCAAATGAAATACTGTCAGAAGATGATTTGCCGAAATATATGACTGCTTACACTCCGTGTTTCAGACGTGAATCAGGTTCTGCGGGTAAAGATACAAGAGGACTTATAAGGGTTCATCAATTTAATAAAGTTGAACTTGTAAAACTTTGTACTCCTCAAACAAGTAAAGAGGAACATGAAAAATTAACTGAAGATGCTGAAAAAATGCTCCAGCTGCTTGAACTTCCTTATCGCCGTGAAGCATTGTCAACCGGCGATATAGGTTTTTCTGCAAACAAATGCTGGGATTTAGAGGTTTGGATGCCGTCATACGGAACTTATAAAGAAATTTCAAGCTGTTCAAATTACGGTGATTATCAGGCAAGACGCGCTAATATAAGATATCGTGATAAAGCAACTGGAAAGACTCAGTTTGTTCATACAATCAACGGTTCGGGATTAGCTGTAGGGAGAACTTTTGCAGCAATCGTTGAAAATTACCAGCAAGAAGACGGAACAATAATTATTCCGGAAGTCTTAAGAAAATATACAGGATTTGATAAGATATAAAAAAACTCCCAAAAGGGAGTTTTTTTATTATTACATTTTTCTGAAAATGTCTTCATATGTGTCAGCTTCAAATAGCCTTATTTTCGAAGCTTGTTTATCCGCAATTTTTGCGATTTTTTCAATAAATCCTACTGGACCTTGGAACAATTTTGTAAAAGCATTTTCTCTATAATTTTTAAAGAATGCAAAGGTTAGGGAATCATCTTTATCTAATGAATATACATTAGCAGTTAAAGTTTTTCCATCAGGCATAATCATAAGATTTATGTCTACTTTATCATTTTTTGCCTGTTGTTCAACTATTTTATTAAGTTTTTCTAATTCAGAAGTTTTTTTAATTCGTGCCTTAAGAGCTTTATTAACAACTTCATTTGAATGTATTGCCATTCCGAAATTCGGTTGATTTGATGTGTGTGTGTTTAATCCTATATTCATCTGTTTACTCCTTTTGTCTTATATATAGTGGTGTTAACAAGCATTTATATAATGCACGTAAAAATATTATTTGCTGAAGATAATTAATATATTTTACAAATATTAATATTTTTGGCATAATAATATTAAGGAGAAAACATGTACGAATTCCCGTTTGAGCTGGATGATTTTCAAAAAGATGCCTGCAACTTTATTGATGACGGCAAGAGTGTAGTTGTATGTGCGCCTACAGGTGCAGGGAAAACTGTTATAGCACAGCATGCAATTCATCGGGCACTTGAACAGGGTAAGCGTATATTTTATACGACTCCTTTAAAGGCTTTGTCTAACCAAAAATACTATGATTTCGGAGAAAAATACGGACAGGATAAGGTTGGCCTTTTAACCGGCGATACATCAATAAATCGTAATGCTCAAATAGTTGTAATGACAACGGAAGTGTTTCGAAATATGCTTTACGGAACTAATTTTGGCGCTGTTGCAGATAACATGAAAGATGTGCGTTATGTTGTTCTTGATGAAGTGCATTATATGAACGATGAACAGCGCGGAACTGTGTGGGAAGAAAGTATTATATACTGTCCGACCAATGTCCAAATTATTGCTCTTTCTGCAACTGTTGCGAATGCTGATGAACTTACTGATTGGATTAATACGGTTCATTCTAAAACAGAACTAGTTGATACTGATTTCAGACCCGTTCCTTTAAAATTTTATTACTTTGACAGTTCTCAGCCAACAAAACTGCTTCCTCTTTTGACACCGAGCGGCCAGCTTAATAAAAAGATTCGTCCTGAAAAGCGTCTTTTCGGTAAAAAATTGCAGAATAAGCGTTCTTTTGTTAAGGATATTGTTCGAAACTTAAAAGAAAATGATATGTTGCCTGCTATATATTTCACGTTTTCCAGAAAGAAATGTGATGAGCAGATGGAAAAGTGTGCATCGCTCGAACTCGTGACTAAGGGCGAACAGGCTCAGATAAAGCAGTTTGTTGATGAATATATTGCTGAAAATCCTCATTTATATAATAATAAGCATTTGGATTATTTGTATCAGGGTGTTGCTTCTCATCATGCAGGGCTTTTACCTGCCTGGAAAAATCTGGTTGAAAAACTTTTTCAAAAGGGTTTGATAAAAGTTGTGTTTGCGACGGAGACTCTGGCCGCGGGAATTAATATGCCTGCTCGTTCTACTGTTATAAGCTCGACAAGCAAACGTACCGACAGCGGACACAGAATGCTTACGGCAAGTGAATTTCTTCAAATGTCGGGACGTGCGGGTAGACGAGGTATGGATGAAGTCGGTTATGTTGTAATTGTCGGAACACAGTTCCAGAGTCCTGAAGAGGTCGCAGAACTTGTATTGAGTGATGCAAACCCTTTAGAAAGCAGATTTTCACCGTCTTATTCAATGGTTCTAAACTTACTTCAGCGTTTTAGTCTTGATGAGGCGAAAGAACTTATTTTAAAAAGTTTTGGATATTTTTCGGCGGGTTCTCGCCTTCAACCGCTTTTAAAAGCAAAAGAACAGCTTGAAAATGATATATTATCAAGAAAATTTATCTGTCCGTCAAAGCTTTCTGACAGTGAATTATATGAGTATGATAAAATTCGTCATATATATGTTCAAAACAGACAGACTTACAAAAAAATTTGTAAACAAGAACGGGCTAAAAACAGACCGCTTTCACCAGAAGCTGTTCAATTCGGTAAAGAGACAAAGGCTCTTTTGACTAAAATGCATAACTATCCATGTGATAACTGCAAACTTTATAAAAAGCATTCAAAAAATGTTGAAGTACTTTCACGTTTTTCTGTACGTTTAAAAAAACTTGAAAAAGAAATTGACCGACAGAGAGATATTTTCTGGAATAAGTTTTTGGCTCACAGGAATGTTTTGATTGAAATGGGATATCTTATTGACGATTATCCGACGGAACGCGGAGTCACTACAGCTCAAATTCGCTCTGAAAACGAACTATTTATTGCGGAAATTATTTTTTCAAATATTTTGGAAAACCTTACACCCGCTCAGCTTGCTGCTGTTGTTTGTGCAATAACTACGGAAGATTTGCGAATTGATATTCCATATCTTCCGATATCTGAACCGGTTAGAAAAACTTTGAATTTGATAAGAAATATCAGAAGAAAGGTTGAAAAAGTTCAAAACAAATATCTGGTGGATGCACCCATGTACATAAACCCGTATTTTAGCTCATTAATTGAACTTTGGGTTGAAGGAGCTGAATGGGAAACTATTACTGAACAAATTGATATGGGTGAAGGTGATATTGTCCGTTCATTTAAGCGTGTTGTTGATGTTCTGCGCCAGTTTACAACTATTGCCAATGTCCCTGAGGCGCTTGTTTTTACCGCGCGTGAAGCTATTGAAAAAATCCTCAGAGAACCGGTTGATGTTGATTAGCTTTATTTGACATTTTATTTTGTTTTCAGTTTAATGTTTGTGTATAATTAGAAGGATATTAAATTATGATTACAAAAATTACAAGTACCCCGTTCGCGTCTTTTACGCGTCAAAATTCATTCTTTTCAACTCATTCAACTCAAAATAAGAGTAATATTTCAAATTTAAATTATGGTTTAAATACTGATACTGTTTCATTCTCCGGTAATTCAACTAAAAGGCTTATAGCTGAAGTTGTTGACAGTGCATTTCTTAAATTGACTGAAAACAGAGCCAAAACAAATAATAAGTTGGGGATATTCGGCTCCAGATCAGGCGATGTTAATTTGTTTATTCAAGAAAAAGTTTTTGGAAAAGAAGCAAGGTTAACATTGAGTAACGGAGATTTTAACGGAAGATCATTTTTAAATTTTGATTTAAAACGTGCTTCAAATAAACCTTCAGAGATAAATTCAGTTGACGTTGAAATGCCTTCTGAGGAAGCTGCTAAAATTATTAAACTTTATCTATAAGAAAGTGTAAATTGTACCTTATTTAGTTTTGTAAATTCTTTACAACTCTTGAGGGGTGTACGCTTGAGCTTTTTGTTAAAATATGTTACAATAGTAGTAGAGGGACGTTCCTCTTTAGGGACGTCACAAAGAAGAAAAAGAAATTAACGTTCCTAAAAAGTAAAATAGTCCTTCTCTGAGTGTTATTCCCCACCCCACTCACAAATAAAAAAGGTATCCGGTTACTTAACATAAGAGGTGACATTATGGATACGTTATTTTATGATGAAAATTATGAGCTGAGAAGATTAACAGAAGCTGCTGTTAATATATCTATAATCGGGGTATTAGTTTTGTGTCAGGCGCTGCTGCCGATTCATGCAAGTAATTTAAAAGTTGCAAAGGTAACAGCACCTGGCTTTGATAAATTACAATTGAAACAGAAAATTCTTAATGAAATTTCACCTGAGGTTAGACAGAAGAATTTTGATGATTTAATTAGGACAAAGTATCCAAAAGCTGTTATTTCAAATGTTACTGACGGTGTAAAGCACATTAAACTGACTAAATATTATAACGGAAGGCCTGTAAGGATAAATGTTGTTGAAGTTGATATGAAGCTTGCTGAGAATTTGGAACTTACCCCTGCTCTTTCATCAACTTCTAATTTAAAAAGCAGGAGGACAATTTCAAATATTGCTAAAAACAATAATGCCGTAGTCGCTTTAAACGGTACATATTTTAAACCTCAAACGGGAGTTCCTCTGGGAACATTGATGATAAATGAGAAACTCTATACAGGCCCTATTTATGACAGGGTTGCAATGGGAATATTTGATGATGGTTTTGATATTGCTAGAGTTCAGTTAAACGCATCAATTAGCGGCAGCGGTAAGACTGTGAAAGTTGATAATATCAACCAACCGAGGATGCTTTCGACTCATGTTCTTATATACACTCCTGAGTGGGGGAAATATTCACCTGCTGCGCCAAAGTATGGAGTTGGATTACAGGTTATTGATAATAAAATAACAAAAGCTTCCGCAAACGCGATTGAAATCCCTCAGGACGGATTTGTAATTTCCGGCCCTAAAAGTATGCTATATGCACTGCTTGATAAAAAGGATGTCAAATTGTCCATAAGCACTACTCCGGAATGGAAAGGCGTCAAGCATATTATCAGCGGCGGTCCCTATCTTGTTAAGGACGGTGAGGTTTATGTAGATATGACAGCCCAAAAACTAGGTGCTATTGGCGGAAGAAATCCAAGAAGCGCGGTGGGCTATACTGCTGATAATAATATTATACTTGTTGCGGTCGACGGACGTGAAGGAAGTTCAATCGGTATGACATTGATGGAACTTGCTAATTTTATGCAGTCAATAGGCTGTGTCGGGGCGATTAACCTTGATGGGGGCGGTTCAACCGTAATGTATGTTAACGGGAAAGTGGTTAATAAGCCTCAAATGACCGGCGGTATACCTTTATCAAACGCCATAATTCTTGCAAAAACAGAAAAATCTTAATATCATAATTCATAATCTTTTCATTAGTGCACATGCTCCCTGCATCTCCTTGCAGGGTTTTTATTTATCTTGAAACGTTTTGATCAATAATATCGGAAATCCAGGGAATATAGCTGTATTTGCCTGCAAAAGCCATAACAGCAAGATATATAAGTAAAAGATATATTACTGCCTGAATAAGTGAATAATCAAATATTAGAGGCATATTAAGCAAAAATGTTATCTGTGCAACGATTTTATTAATAAACGGAATAAAACTCAGTATATTCGAAAGCCATCCTACAAAAATTGAGAGTACCGCAAAAGCAAGCGATATAAATATTGATTGAAATATGTGATACTGCAAAAACGGTTTTAATCCGGCTTTTGTAAAAAGGCTTATAATAAGCCAGATAAAGCCTGCCATACCCATAGTAAGGTACGAAAAACCTGCAACAAGTCTTTCTAATATATATGGGGAATTATTTTCTTTGAACATTTATACAGGCTCTCCGTTTCTTTTTTGGTCTATATATTCATCTAAAACCTGAGTATAAACAAGTCTGTATTCGTCATTTTCCGGTGAAATATTTATTGAAGAACGGTAGGAGCCTATTGATTGTTCTATTTCGCCTTTAAGATAGTGTGCGTTGCCGAGCAGCATATATGTTTCGGCACTATTCGGCTTCAATCTTATAGCTTCTTTGTACAAATCCATTGCCATATCAAGATGGTTAAAGTTTGTATAAAGGTTTGCCAAAAGGACTTGCGCATCAATTTCTTTCGGCTTAATATTTTCGGCTCGTTTATACATTTCTACAGCCATATCATATTCGCCGAATTCAGAAAGAGCAATTGCATAACAGATGTAAGCTTTGTAATTGTCGCCTTCCATTTTTAAAGCTTTTTCAAAATAGTTGTATGCTTTTTCTCGTTCTCTCATCAGGGTGAGCGTGTTACCGATACAAATTGCGACTATTTTGTTATCAGGATTTAACGCGAAAACCTTTTTATAAAGCTCCAGTGCTGTTTCATAGTCAAACAGCTTAAAGCAAACATTACCCATATCAACAAGGGCTGTAATGTTTTCAGGATCAAGCGACAGAGCTTTTTCATAGTATGCCTTTGATTCGACATAATCTTCATTATCCTGATAAAGCAGGGCTATAGCATTATAAATTTCAGGATTTGTTGAGTTTAAATCAATTGCGCGGTTATAATAGAAAAGAGCTTTCGGGAAATTTTTCCATTCTGCAAAAACATTGCCCATATTGTAATAAATTAAGAAATTTTTAGGATTAACTTCAAGAGCTCTGTTATAGTATGAAAGCGACTTTCTGAAATCCTTTTCATAAAACCACATTGTGCCCATACCTACCAATGCCTGAACGTCGTCCGGTTTAATTGTCAAAAGGCTTTCAAGAACGGACATAACTTTGTCGTAATCTTCCATTTTAAGATATAATTCCGCAAGTTTGTGGTAATTTTCAATATTTTGCGGATCTTTAGCCATTTCCATTATTAAGTCATTTATTTGCTTTTGAATATCTGTGCTCATCCTAACCTGCTTTTCTCTCTTTGTATAATATATCTGCTTTTATTGTACAATATTTCACGTATTTTGCAATACTATTTAGAAATGTAACAAGAAAATGCGTTATCCTGCTGATTTATTCAAATAAAGAAAAAGCTCCGTATTTATGCGGAGCTGATTACGTTATTAAAATTTTGAATAATCCTTGGAGATTTCACGCCACTCATCTTCGTTTATGCTAAAAGCGTTGCTCCAGAATTTTTCTATTGCGTAAGTTTCTCTTTCCTCTTTGTGAAGTATATGAACAACAACATCGCCGTAGTCAAGAAGATTCCACCTGTTTCTCGAATCGTTTTCTACTCTTAAAGGCGAGCGTGAAAAGAGATCTTTAATTTTTTCTTTTGTTTCGTTCATCAAAGCTTTAACCTGCGGTGTGGAGTCGCCTGTAACTATTACAAAGTAATCAGCGAGTGAAGAAACATTGCTTATATTGAGAATTGTTATATCCTTACCTAATTTATCGTCAAGAATTCGTGCAATAACACAGGCAAGTTTTTTTGAATCAATTTCTTCTGTCATAAAAATTCCTTTAATTACCGTGTCCTATAATAGTAGCACAAAAAATTAGCCTCTGCAAGAAAAAAATCTTATTCAATCATATCAATTCTTCTCTGATGTCTGCCGCCTTCAAAGTCCGTTTTCAACCACATATCGACAATATCAAGGGCCAGAGATTCTCCGATAACTCTTTGGCCGAGACATAAAAGATTTGAGTTGTTGTGAGCTCTTGTTGCTCTTGCTGAGAATGTATCGCCGCATACAGAGGCTCTTATTCCTTTAATTTTGTTTGCGGCAATAGACATGCCAATACCTGTGCCGCAAATCAGTATACCTCTATCTGCTTCTCCTGCAAGTATTTTTTCGCACACTTTTTTGGCAATTACAGGGTAGTCGCAAGAGTCTTGAGTGTAAGTACCCATATCTGTATATTCAATATTTTTTGATTTCAAAAAATCAATAACAGCTTCTTTGTACTCAAATCCGCCATGGTCTGAACCCACTGCAACTTTTAAATTTCCCATTTTCAACCTTCTTTCTATTAACATAAATGATTATACAATTTCTTTATATTGTTGTAAATAATAAAGCAGCTCTCAGATAATAACAGAGAGCTGCCAGATTGTATAATGCTGTATTTACCATGCGGCTTTTCCAAATCCTGTTGTATCTGTAAAGCTTCTTTGGGACAACTGATATCCGCCTGAAGGTGTTTTTTCAAGTATGTAGATTTGATCTCCGTTTCTTGTTGATTTAGCATCCTTGAGATATACAAATCCGTCTTCTGATTTAAGAATTTCGTATTTTTTACCGCCAATTGTAATTTCACTGCCTTCTTTGAATGTTGTTTGACCATTCAAATCAGCTTTTGCATTAGCAAAGTCGCCTATTTCATTGCCGTTTTTATCTTTTCCATAATCAAATACGCCTGTAAGATTATTGAATATATTGGCGAAATTAGCACCGTCAAATTTGACGGGTGAATAACCATCTGCGTTTTGTTGATAAGCATTTTCAAGCTCAGTTAAAGTCTGCTGTTCTGGGGCTTTTGGTCCCTGTTCAACAACTTCCGGTTGTTTAGGCCCTGTTTCTTCATCTTCATCATTAATTTGTCCTATTTGACCAAGCAAGTCATTGACAGAAGTCCCTGTAAGCTGTGTTTCTCCTTTTACAGCATAATAAGTGTCGCCTTCTTTTGCAAATCTCCAATCAGGATATAGTGTTTTTGCTGATGCAAATTCATCCGTTTCGGGTTTAGCTTCAGGTGTTTCTCCGCCGCCTTCTGTCTTTTCTCCTCCAAACAAGCTGAATATACCGCCTAAGAGGGAAGTTCCAAGGCCGATGCCCATCATCCAGTTCATCCATTTAGGAGTAGAACTGCCGCTGCCACAACATTGCTGGTCATAATAGCCGTAATTATAGCCGCCCATATATCCGCCTGCAAAAATGTTATTGTTTATAACAGTTTTGTTTTGGAATACGTTATATTTACCTGTTCTGAATTGTCCGGCTTTTAAACCATAGTTTATCGGTCTTCGACCGCCTCCGGACCAACCTGTAATGCCATAGTAGCCCATGTCAGTTCCTCTTATTTATTCTCTCTTATATATATAAAGTATATATTATTTAAATAATTGCTTATATATTATGTGTTTGTTACATTTCTTTACAAATATATATAAGAAAGAGGTAATAATTATATACCCAAATTAAGTTCCCATCTCACATAATGCAACAGCACCTTAACTAACTTGTTAAGGTGCTGTTAGTATTAATAATACTTTGTTTATTTGAGAGGAGCATTTTTGCTCATAACATCATCCATAAGAGCAAATTTGCCACCTTTGCTTAGTATTACCTGACCTTGCTCATTTTTTGAAATTTTTGCTCTGGCTAGCGGTGCATCTGTTCCATCAATAGAAATCAGGTTAAAATATTCTCTGTCGGTCCATAAACCTCCATCAGTGTTTGGATTGAAGCGTCCGGTGTTAGGATCTACTAATTTAAAATCTCTGTAATGGTTCGGTCGTCCATTAGTTATTTGGTAATAGTCAACATATTCACCTTTGCCCTTTGAAAGTAATTTATATTTACGACCACCAATAACAAAGACTACGTCTTTATCCATAATATCATCGGCATAGCCCTCTTTATAAATAGTGTTTCCAGATTCATATTTCATACTAACTCTGTTATTTGAAACCTCAGCTTTTGCGAGTCTAGTATTGCCGTTTTGTGCGCCCTGTGTTATTGCTTTAGTGCAGTTTTTATTTATCCAATCAACTGTTGGGAGATCAAGTTTGCTTATATCAGCATTCTCTTTAAGATTCCCATTTTCGTCGAATACACTTGGATTTTTGTCGATAAGTGCCTGTTTCAGTTTATTTTCATCGCAATTTCTAAAAGTTATGACTTCTCCCATTTTGCTAAATACATAATCAACTGCTGTACCTGTACCATTATGTTCGCGCAACTCATTTTCATCGAAATGTAATTTGTTATCTAATACTCTACTTGATCTGTACCAACCTTCAGGTGATCTGTCAACTTTCTGTCGACGCCCCTGAGCATGTTCATTATATTGTCCTTCAGTCAGTGTATCACCTTCTGCTGCTGTTATATCAGTTACATCTTCTACAGGATCATCGCCGCCATTTTCACTCGCCGGTTGATACCAGCTGTCATCATCTTCTGCTGATGCAGTTTGTCTTGCTTCCGCCTGTTTATCAAGTAGTTCTTTTAGATTTGTTGCAGTAATAGTTTCGGAACCGTTTGTATATGTGTAAGTTAATTTACCGTCTTCACCCATAGAAACACTATAACCGGCTTCTTTTGTAAAACCTAAGCTGTCAAGAGTTGTTCTTGCTGCAGACATTGCATTACTGGTTTGTCCATATGCTGCAGGAGTGTAAGGTGTACCTGTAAAACTATAATAAGGCATTGTCGGCATAAATGTAGGCATCCTGAATGAAGAAAAAATTCCGCTCATCATGTTCTGTGCCAAACTGAAGCCTGCCATCCAATTAAAAGCGTTGCCAAAACCGCCGCAATGATGGTGATGAATTCTTGGAGGCATAAAACCGATATTATTGTTGATAATAGTTGTACTTCTGTACGGCCACATAGTAATATTCCTTATTTTTATACTCTAAATATATAAAGTATATAATTTTTAAATAATTGCTATTTGATGCAAATTCCTATTTACAAAACTTTACAAATAATTAATAATTAAATATCAAGACTACCTAAAACATTTGTAGATGTCGCATCTTTTAATGCCGGATAATCTTCAATATTATGTTTTTTTACAAAATCAATGGCTTCATTCCTGGCCAGTTCAAGAATTTTGGCATCTCTTACAATATCAGATATAATCAAGTCAGGCAAACCGCTCTGGCGGGTTCCGAGAAATTCTCCCGGGCCTCTCAATTGCAGATCTTTTTCGGCTATTACAAAACCGTCATTGGTTTGCGCCATAATATTCAGCCTTTCACGAGTTTCCTGTGACTTTGATGCAGTATACAAAATACAGTATGATTGTAAATCATTTCTTCCGACTCTTCCTCTTAACTGGTGAAGCTGTGACAATCCAAAGCGTTCCGCATTTTCAATCAGCATAACTGTTGCATTAGGAACATCTACGCCCACTTCAACAACCGTTGTTGAAACAAGAATGTCGTATTTTTTCTCTTTAAAGTCAGCCATGACTTTTTCTTTTTCTTCATTTTTTAATTTCCCGTGAAGAAGCCCGATTTTGAATTGAGGAAATACCTCTTTTTGAAGCTTTTCGGCTTCAATTGTAGCAGCTTTGGCTGACAGTGTTTCGCTTTCTTCTATCAGCGGATATACCACGTATGCTTGACGTCCCTGTTCAATTTCGTGCTGTATCAGTTCGTAAACTCCTCTATGAGAAGTTACAAGTGAAGTTTTTATCGGTTTACGGCCTTTTGGAAGCTCGTCTATAATTGTTAAATCTAAATCGCCATGAACTGTCAGTGCAAGAGTTCTTGGAATTGGGGTTGCAGTCATTGTCAGCATTTGAGGATTTTGTGACTTCTTTTTTAAGACGTTTCTTTGTTTAACCCCGAACCTGTGCTGTTCGTCAACAACTATTGCTCCAAGGTTGTTAAAATCAACACCTTCCTGAATAAGAGCATGTGTGCCTACTGCGATATTCATTTGCCCGTTTCTTAAATCCGTACGGAATTTTTCACGAACTTTTTTGCCTTGACTTCCTAAAAACAGTCCGACACTCAGCCCCATTGGCGTTAGCCATTTTATAAGATTGTTGTAATGCTGCTGGGCAAGAATTTCGGTCGGCGCCATAATTGCTCCTTGATACCCGTTTTCAACTCCTGCAAGTAACATAATTGTAGCCACAACTGTTTTCCCGCTGCCAACATCACCCTGTAAAAGCCTTGCCATAGGTACATTTGAATTCAGATCGTTTAAAATTTCGTTAACAGCTTTTTTTTGCCCGCCGGTAAGTTCGAACGGCAGCCCGTCAATAAATTTTCTTACAAGACCGTTATCTTTAATTTTTAATGCAATTGAAGAGTGGTTGTGTGAATTCTCCTCTCTTATTCTTGCAAGTTTAAGCTGTATTATAAAAAGTTCTTCAAAAATAAGCGAAAACCTTGCCTGTTCTAAAAGTTCAATACTTTCAGGAAAATGTATCTGCTCAACTGCAGTTTTTTTATCTAAAATTCCGAGCTTTTCTCTTATAAAATCGGGGATTATATTTTCTATTTCGTCTTTATAGATTTGTATAGCGTTATATATTGCGCGTCTCAGAACTTTTATACTCAGATCCTCGCAGACTGTATATATAGGTACTATACGTGCAAGGTTCAGGTTTGAATTTTTGTCTTCAATAAATTCGCCCGTCATAATTGAATAGTTTGGCTTATCAAAAGTCAATTTGTTATCATAACTGTTGCGTTTAACTTTTCCGGATATCATTATGCCTGCATTTTTGGGAAACTGTGCTTTTATTCTCTGGAGCATGAATTGATTTGACTTGGATTGGAAAAAGCTTAAATCCAACTTGCCGCTTTCATCTGCAACAGTAACTTTTACAACTGATAATTTGTTTCTTGTATTGAACGCCGAAACAGACGTAATATAGCCGAAAACAGTTGTTGTTTCATCCTCTTTAAGATTTTTAATCAGTGTTCTTGAAGAATAATCAATGTGCTTTTTAGGAAAATAAAGCATTAAATCTTTTGCAGTATAAATCCCTAATTTGTTTAGTTTATATGCTATTTTAGGACCGACTCCCTTGATGTACATAACATCTGTATCTTTAGCAGGCCTTTTATTTTGCAAATTTTTTGAAGAAGCGGTTTGTTTAGGAGATGTTTCTGATTTTAAAACCTTAATAAGACTGTCAATGCTTCTTCTCCGCTCATTTACGTTAGCAAAAGGATAGTGCTCAAATGTTTCTACGAGCACTGCCCATTTGGGATTTTTTTTAGAAAGTTTGTAATACTTTTTTGCTTCGTTTTTAATAAAACTTGAAAAAGCCTGTGTTTTACCGTGGATATCAATATATTTATATTGAATTTCAATTTCTATAGCTTTTTTCAGTTGTTCAAGATTTTCAATCACTTAAGCGCAAAACCTCATAAATATCCATTTTTTTTGCTTTACCACGGATAGTTACATCAGCTATTTTAATAACGTCTACAATGTCGCTGACATAAGAATATGTAGAACTGCTTATTAACATATTTGTTTTATAAACCTTGTTATAGCTTTCAATTCTGCTTGCAAGGTTTACCATATCGCCGATTACAGTGTATTCAAGACGTTTTTCTGAACCTATATTTCCGACAAAGGCTTCTCCTGTGTTAATGCCTATTCCGATTTCAATTTTCGGCTTTCCTTCAAACAGCCATTTATCCTGTAGCTGGTCTACCTTTTTTAACATTTCGCAGGCACATTTAACAGCATTTTGGGGATGATTTATATCCTGTATTGGTTCGCCGAAAATTGCCATAACTGCATCCCCGATAAATTTATTAATTACACCGTTATATTTTGTAATTATTGGCTCAATTTCAGAAAAGTATTCATTTAAAATAACAGAAACTTCTTCCGCGGTCATTTTTTCGCTCATGCTTGTAAAGCCTCTTATGTCCGCAAACAAAACCGTTACATTGGCTTTTTTCCCGCCAAGTTTTATATCATCAATATTTTGTACAACATTTTTCATTATGTCCTGAGAAAGATATTTTCCCATTGCATTTTTAATTTTTTCCTTATTTTTTCCTTCAACAATAAATCGGTATGAGTAACCGAATATCATGGTACTTAGCTGTACGGCAAGCGGGGTTATGACATTTGGCGCAAGGTTATGTTTAAAACAAAAAACGCATAATATAATGTATAAAACAGCTCCGATGATAAGGGTAAGAAGTGACGCCAGAAACGGCATTAAAAGGATTAAAGCAAAGGTAACAACTGTAAAAATAACTATTATTAAGATATTTAAGGGAGTTGACAACTTAACCATGAATTCATTATCAAGAAAGTTATTTAAAATTGTTGCCTGAATATCAACACCGGGGTGGCTTAAGGAGATTGATGTTTCAAGAACATCCTCAACCGCCAGAGCATTTGCTCCGACAAGAACTATTTTGTTATCAAATTCTGACGGATTAATTATAGGCTTTTTCCCCTCATTCATAAGCCTGTTAGAATTTATTATGTCAATTGCCGAGTAATTTTTGTGTGAATAAGAGGAGTTATCATAAAGTTTATAATACTTTATGTAGTGCGTAATGTCGCCATCTTTTTTTACGGCAGGTATTTTTAAGCCGGTTTTATCAACGATTATATGATTATTTGTAAGTGTAATTTTATCTGTATTATTTGCCAGAAGATATGCGCTTAAAGCAAGAGAGGGGTAGAAATTGTCATTATAGCTTATTAAATCGTTTGAAGTTCTTAAGACTCCGTCTACAGGATTTAAATTCAAGTTAACAGAGCCTACATACTGTTGAGCATCAAAATATGGCTGCGGGAATATTGTTAAACTCTTGTAAATGCTGTATCTCGCGTTATTCTTTGTTCGTTTGTCTGAAATATCAATTGCAAATTTTTTATGAAATTCGCTGTCGTATGTTTCCCCTTCCTGCGGATTTTCATACTGCGAGGTTGAAGCCATATAGCCGCCTATAAAGTTTGGTGTTCTTTTTACAACATCAAAAAAATAGTTGTCTGATGAAGCAGGTCTTTCTTTGTCGAGGCTTCTTAAAATTGAATCAAAAATAACTACTTTTGCTTTTGTTTTATGCAAATAATCAAAAATTTCTCCGTATAATGACCTTGCCCACGGCCATCTGTAACTATCAATTGACTTGTCATCAATTACTATAAGAGAAATTTCATCAGAGCCAATTTTTGTTGCATTTACAGAGTTTACAATTGTATCGTAAATAGAGTTTTCCCAAAAATTTAAAGATACAAAAGATATAATTAAAACCAAAAATATATGAAAAAATATTGTTTTTAAAAAGAAAGCTTTTCCTCTGAATAATTTCATTTTCTCTAATCCCTTTATTTTATGATATAATAAATTATGGAAAAAGGATAGATTATGACAAAAAATTTAATTAAACTTTTATCTGAAGAAAAAGTTTTTCCAATAGTGAGAAGCAGGGATCCAAAGAGGGCTCTTGATATTGCTAATGCACTTATTGAAGGCGGTGTTAAGGCTCTGGAAATTAATGTTGAAAATCCTTCAATTTATAAAGTTATTGAAAATGTTTCAAAATCGGCTTATGTTTGTGCCGGAGGAATAATTACGTCAATGCAGGCTGATGCAGCTATTTTATCCGGAGCAAAAATTTTATCCTCGCCTGTTTTTTCAATGAATCTGGTGAAAATCTCAAAGGATAAAGAAATCCCTTATATTGCCGGAACATCAACAGCAAATGAAGCTTACAATGCTTGGAAAGCCCGCATTCCTCTTATTAAAATTTATCCGATAACAGCAATGGGCGGTGCTATGTATGTTGAAGATTTGTTAAGGCCCATGCCGTTTTTGAATATTATGCCTTTAGGGAATGTTAAAATTGATGAAATAAAGTCTTATATAAACGCAGGTGCTTCGGTTGTAGGGGTAGGACGTGACTTTTATGAAAATTATTCATTAACTGAAATTACACAGAGAGTGCAAAAAGTTTTAAAAGAGTTAAAAGGTTAGATTATATATGGATGAAAAATTAGATATAGTGGCAATCGGTGAGAGTTTGGTCGAATTGTCAACTAATGCAAAAATGTCTGAGGCAAGCTGTCTTTATAAAAGTTATGGCGGTGATGCTCTTGCAACTGCGATTGCTGCTGTTAGAATGGGCTCGAAAGTAGGTTTTATTTCCCGAATAGGGGATGACCCGTTCAAGGAATTTTTATTAGAAAGCTGGCAAAAAGAGGGGCTTGACACTTCTCAGATAAAATTAACAAATGAAGCAAACGGTTTGTATATAATTTCTCGTCCTTCTTTGTGTGAAAAAGAAGTTGTTCATTACAGAAAAAAAATAGCACCTTCAAAACTTTCTATTGACGATATTAATGAAGATTATATTAAAAATGCATCTGTAGTTTATGCTTCAGGAGTTACCCAGTCACTTTCGCCTTCGGCTGATGAAGCTGTTGAGTTTGTTTTTAAGCTCGCTAAAGATAATGGGATTACAACTGCTTATGATCCCAATTATCATTCACGTCTGACTACTCCGGACGATGCCAAAGAAGCATTTGCAAGAATTAATTCCTACGTTGATATTATGTTTATGAATACTAAAAATGATTCCGTAAATATTCTTGAAATTGATTCTTATGAAAATGTTATTAAGTCACTATGGGATATGGGGATTTCTATAATTGTTCTAAAATCAATAGAAAGAAACGGATATTACACCGGTTACAACGGAAATATTGTATTTACCGAATTTTATACTTCTGATTATGTCGATACTACATGTTCCGGAGATGCATTTAACGGCGGTTTCCTTCACGCTTTTACGCATGGTTTTACCCCGTTTGAAGCTACAAAATTTGCCTCAATTCTTGCGGGGTTGCAGGCAAAAGGGATAGGTGCAATAAAGTCAATTCCATATAAAGATGAAGTATACTCAATATATAGGAGTAACAATGGTTAAGGCAGCTATATCCGGTTACTATGGTTTTAAGAATTTTGGAGATGAAGCTATACTTTCTGTTCTGGTAGAGCATTTGAAATCTCTCGGTGTGGATATTACAGTTTTTTCTTCAAACCCTGAATATACCTCAAATACTTATTTTGTAAATTCTATTAAAAGTTTTGATTTGAGAAAGGTATTTTCTTCAATTAAAAATACTGATGTTCTGATTTCGGGTGGGGGAAGCCTTTTGCAAGATGTTACAAGCTTAAAAAGTCTTGTTTACTATTCTTTAATTATTGCTATTGGACTTTTATTTAATAAAAAAGTTATTATTTTTGCGCAGGGGATAGGGCCTATAAACAGCAAATCAGCACGCTGTATTGTAATGAATTTGTTAAAATTATGCTCTTATGTTTCTGTCAGAGATGAAAATAGTCTTAAATTGCTAAATGATAACGGTGTAAAAGCTCAGCTTGTTTGCGACCCAATTTATTCAGTTAATATAAAACCTTCAATCAAAGCTAATTCCGTTGGTATTCAGCTCAGAGATTTTAAGACAATGAATTATAACCTTCTTCATAAGCTTGCATTATTTGTTATTACATATTTTAGCGATAAGAAAATTGAAATATTTTCTTTGCAGGAGGCACTTGATTTAGATTTATGCAAAAGATTTGATAGTATTTTGCATTCGTTTAATTCAGATATAAAAACGGAAATAGTCACTGATAATATAATTGAAAGAATTGCATCTTTGGAATATATTATTGGAATGCGCTTTCATGCATTATTAGCTGCTATAAAGAGCGGAGTTAAAACATGCGCTATAAACTATGATATAAAAGTTGAAAAATTGGCTAAAGATGCCTCAATTCCAATAATTTCTATGGATGCTCATGAAAATTTTGATGATTTATATTTGAAATTACAAAAACTCAAAAGCGAGGAACTTTTGAGTTTTGCAAGAACTAAATCTTTTGATTGGTCAGATTTTGACAGGCTATTTGCTGTAATCTCCGAATAAGTGTTTATAGTTTTTAATTAATGTTTGTGAGAATGTTGCACTACTTTGTGTTGTCATAGCTTCTGACCATTTGCTCATATCTTTTGAGTCAAATTTTCCGTCCAATTTGCCCTTTTCATTAGTATCAAAGGTAGCCATTGTTGCGGCAATTTCTTTCCAATCTGCTTTACCGTCCTGATTTAAATCCATTTTTGAAAATGCATAATGGGCAGCAAGTTTTATATTTTGTTTCTGCTCATCTGTAGCATCTTCAGGAAGTTTTGATAATTCATATTTAATATATTCTTCTTTACTAAGAACCTGATCTTTATTACCGCTTGTGTTGTCTATATGTGCTGCGTATGATTTTGCCAGTTCGGAAACGTCTTTTCTGTATCCTTCCGCGTCTGATGCGCTTGAAATGGTGAATGATTTACCTTCAACAACTTTTCCGTCTTTGTCCTGCATTCCATTTGTGGCTGTTTCAAAGCTTTGTCCCTTGGTTGTATCTTGAGAAGCATCCCACTTCCCTGCGTATTCATTATTTTGTTTTGTAGCTGCTGTATTTGTACTTGGAGTTGTTGTTTCCGGCATTTGTGCTTTTATCTGCTGGAAGTACTGTTGTCCGAATGTGTATGGATCCATACCGCCTGTTAGGGGGCTGCTCATAACGCCGCCATACATCATTCCTGCATCCGGCATTGTCATTCCCATCATTCCTGTATATCCCATAGGGAATCCGCCCATATTCATTCCATACAGGCTGACGCTTAACATTCCCATTGTTGCAGGATAATTGCAGCCGCCACCAAACATTCCGCTAAAGATACTGCCGCCGCAACAGCCGTTGTTGTTGTTCAAATCATGAATCATGGCTCCTGTAGCACCTACTGTAAATGCAGTAGCTCCAGCAGCGGTAATTCCTTTTGCAAGATTACCGTTATTCCAGCCTCTCTTAAAAGCCTGTCCGATTTTGTTAAAAAATGATGTACCGCTATTAATGTTTGAACTATCGACCATAATTATACCAATATTATATTCTTTATATATATAAAGTATATAATATTGCAAAAATTGCCTGATTTTATAAAATATTAACATTTGTTAATATAAAAAGAACTCAAATTTTTTGAGTTCTTTAAAAATTGCCCTGGGCCAGACTTGAACTGGCACTGGATTTAACTCCAACCGGATTTTAAGTCCGACGCGTCTACCGATTCCGCCACCAGGGCTTATTTGTATATTTAAAGTGCTTAGAACCTGTTTCTTAGCATAGGGACAAGTTTTTAAGCAAATTTATATTAACTTAAACATTTAAAGATGTCAAGAAATTTGTTTTATCGGAAATTTATTTATATATTCTTCCAAGCTTGCAATTTTATCCTTAAAGTTACTGTTAATTCTTGTAAGTTCAGTTTTTACAAGGGTTTCATTTGTTAATTTAGCTGCTCCGAAAAGAGGGGGATATTTAATATTTTTTAGAAACATATCTTTAAAAGCCTTTATTTCATTGCAGTCATTGGAGTCCATGATTGAATTTAAGCCTGATAGTTCAATAAATAAATCTCCTAGTTCAACTTTTGCTTTAAATATTTTTCTTGCACTCAGCAATTTTTGGATTTTTTGAGTGTAGTTCAATACTTTTTCGTAATTCTTTTTAATTTTCAGCTTTTTGCAAGGAAGAACCTGTCTGAAATAATTCATTGTTTGATTATATCCGGATTCAATTAATTCATTTCTTTTTGTTTCATTCATATTAAAATCAACAATCAAAATATCTCCGGTGTTTAAGACAATATAATCATATTTATCTTTATCTCCGTATATACTTGTAATAAAAGAAGTTGACATAGCAGTCATGCAGCTGTAAACAGCATTTGCATAGTCAATTCCAGAAAGATTATTCTTATCATAATCTCCTTCAAGCCTGAATTCAAGAATTCTTGTATCTTTTGTATTTAAATTTTTTGAAAGCTGCCACATAGGATAGCTTTTTTGTAAATCGCCGTCAACAAGTAGCGTGTTATTGTATTCAATGGGTTTCATAAGCCCGGGCATACAGGAAGAAATCCTTATAGCAGAGGCAATCTCATAGTCGGGTGTTTCAAAACGGGAAAATTCCTTACACTCAAAATTAGAAAGATTTGTTGTTATAATAATAAGATTTTTATCTATATCTTTAAAAGTAACCGCTTTATTGGCTCCTTTTTTGTAATTTTCCCCATAGAATTTTATTTCAATAAGTTCTCTTACCCATTCAAGAAACACTTCTCCCTTGCTAATTGCAAAAATGGGGCCCAAACCTATTGAAATATCTTTAAATAATTCAAAATTAACTTTTAAAAAGATTTGTTTTAGTTCTTCGGCAGTATAGCCGACAGCCAGAAGTGCTGCAATAATTGAGCCTACGGAAGATCCGCCGTAAGTGTCTGTTTCAACACCAAGTTCTTCCATTGCTTTTATAGCTCCTATATAGGAAACCCCTCTGATTGCTCCGCCGCCGAATAAACATGTATATTTTAGATTACTGTCCATATTTTAATTATACTATTATTTAAAATTTATACCTGTAGTAAATAGTGTATTTTTATAATAATTCAAATCATCAGCCGGTTGTGTAAACTTTCTGTCAGCCTTTGATTTTGGAAGAAAAACTCCGAATGCTTTATCCTGATATACAAGTTTCCATCCGTTTTCTTCTTTTTGAAGCTCTTTGAACACAGGATAGTATTTTTCAATTATTATTATATCCGGCGGGAAATATGTCAGAATATCCTTCCAGTGCGGATAAGCAAGGCAAAATTCTTTCAGCATGGGAACCATATAGTCGTAATAGACTTCCTCATACCGTCCGTCCATAAATATGAGGTTATTCGGATAAAGTTTGTATGCAACATAGCTGCCAAGCCCAAAATTTGTCAGAATATTTCCCTTAAGATTATTTTGTTTAACGAATTCAACTTCTTTTACTGGGTAATAGCCCATGCCGGCAGGAACTGAAAAATCTTTTGATAAAAATGTGAACAATGAGATAAATAATAAAACTGCATAAACGGCTTTATCTTTCCAGATTGGGAGCTTGATATTTTCGATAAGTTTATAAAAATCTTCGTAAGCAAAACAGAGTGCTGAAATTAGAAAGAACGGCATAAGTTTGACATGGCTTATCGACAGATATATTGTTGATAAAAGTATAATATATTTAACTTTATCTGCCTTATTATACCAGTTTTTAATCCCTTCTTGCTTTATAGTTTTAAATATGCTCAAACTTTCTGTAATCAACATGCCAAACATAAACAATTTAAATATAATATGCTTAAACATATGGAATTTTGAAAATATACTCCACCATTCAATAATATATGTTCTCTGCATTGTATTTGCCATCAACAGAAATTTTATATATTCATATCCCCATGGATTAATAATAAGTAGTGATGAGGAGACAACTAAAGTAATTAAATATTTCCCGAATTTTTGTTTATTAAGAAATTCACCGAAAGCATACATTATAAGCAGCCCTAAGCCCGATACAACGCCGCCGTGGAGATTATTCCAGAAAATAGTTAATAAAGGTATAAGCAATAACAGTTTGTTATTCCCTCTGCGGACTTTTTCAAGAATATATATAAAAATAGTAAATAAAAGGAAGCTGAACATGTGACAGCGTATAGGGTTATTTAAAGTTCCCATCGCAGCCATTATTGTAAAAAAATAGAATACTATATTATACGGGCTTATTTCTGTCCTTAATTTTATAATTCTTGATGCAGTAAAAAAGATTGAAAACATAAGAACTGTCTGGAGAATTATAAGACTGTAGGGGCCTAAAAATTTTAAAAATATATAAAAAATTACGCCTGATCCCCATTCATGATCCCACCAGGTATGGACAGGTGTGTAAGAAAGAAAATCCTCAGTTAAAACATGACCGCCTTCTACTACTCCCATGCCTGCAATAAGCCTTGCCCAGAGATCAAAATCAAAGTAATTTGCAGCAGTTGAATATGCAAGAATTAGCAAAAATAGTGTTATATAAAACAATATCCCCTTTTTCATAATCATAATTTTAGCATAAAAAAAGACCCCTTGTTATTAAAAGGAGTCTTTTTTTATAAACTTTAAACTAAGCTGCAACAGAGCCTTTGATTTCTCTGATTAAATATTCTGCAACCCATTGAAAATCTTTGTTGCATTCTGCAGCCTTTTTCAAATATTTAACAGAAGCGTCACCAATTCTAATCAATGTCATTGCAACAACACCTCTTTTGATACCTCTTACCACCTGTAATTCATCTACAAGCTGAGGAAGAACAGATGTTCCGATATTTACTAATTCATTTTCTAATTCATTTTTTGTTGTGTTGTCTGCATTTTCTAATTTTGAAAGAATTTCACTAACTGTTTCCATTATAATTATCTCCATTTATCTTATCTATATTCAAATTATAAACGAAAAAACATTGAAATTAAGATTTCCTTACATAATCTTTATATCTTTATAAAAAGAGTTTTTGTTTGTCATCCTGCACTTGATACGGGAGCTTTATTTCTAAAGATTGCAGAATAAATCCGCGATGACATGAGTTTTGTCTGTCATCACGCACTTGTTGCGGGATCTTTATTCCTCATGACCGCGGAAACGATTTTATTTTTTAACTATATATTTTAAATGTTCTTTCAATGTTTTTATCAATTGCTGATTTAATTGATTCATATTCGGTTTCAAGTGAATTGTGTTCGGTATCAATATTTTTTAGTTCCAAATCGTATTTTTTATCTTTATTTTCAATTTTGTTCATTGCTGCGTTGTATTCTGCTTCTGCTATAGCAACAGCTTTATCGTTTGTTTGTTCTGTGATATCGCTGCAGTTTGAATAGCTCATGGCATTCCAGTTGTTTTCTGAATCAACCTGTTCCATTGTGACAATCCCGCTTTCAAGGGCAAACTGAATCCATTCGTTGCTTGATGCAAGTCCGTCCTGCAATGTTTTGTAGCCTTGCTGCATACGTTCAAAGAGATTTGAATACCAGGTATATTTTGCTTCACCGTTTTCATTTGGATTATTTGTGTCAATCCATGTAACTTTTGGTTCACCGTATGTGTTCATTACGTTGTTAAGCACAATAGCATCAATCAAATCCTGCAATGCCGCAGTATCAGGGTTTAATGTTGTATTTCCACCGCTTGCATCTTTTGCTGCAATGCCGTTATTTATAAAATCTATTAAGGCATTTTGATCAGTTGCAATATTAGTTATTAAATTTAAGTCAACTGTATATGTTTGCGAGCCAACTTTTATTTTAACGGTTTCAGCACCGCTGTTGCCGCTAGCGGCCGTTACTGTTTCTGCTTCACCACCGAGCAGGTTTGCCAAAAATTGTGCTGCGGCTTCTCTATAATCTCTGTGTGCATCAGTTTCGTTGCCATCCTCTTTATATGCGTATGTTGAATCATCAATGGGCCATAAGCCGTAGATATCTGTTTGTAACTGGTTTATTATATCTTTTACAGTAGTTTTTATATCTGCCATGGTCATAGGTGTTGTTGCTGTTATTGAAGGTTTAGGCGCTGTATTATCTCCATCTGCATCAATGGCTTGGTTAAAAATCTCTTCTATATTGCTAAGATCGAATTTTGTCCCATTATAATTTACCTGTCCGCCATTTTTGTCAAGACAAGCAATATCACTAGTTGTACTGCCATCATCATTTGTAGCATAAACGTAATTATCTTCGCCATCACGTATTGGATTTCCTTCTGCATCTGTGGTCGTAGCTGGTTCTACAAGAGCAACTGTATATGAATATAGTCCTGGCGTTCCGGATCTGGTAATTCTTAATGAATCATCAATAACTACAGTGTTCTCATCTATTTTATTAAAGTCCCCGTCTGTTCCGCCAAATGTAGTTGTATAATTACCATTTTGTAATCCGTTTAATGTTGTTTCAAGTGTATCAAAGTAAGTCCCAACATCAACTCTGCCGGCAACAGATATTGATTTTACAGAATTGCTTGTTCCTACTATAAGATTATAGAGTGCATTTAAATATGCCTTGTCTGTATCATTTAGAGTATCAGTGTCTGCGCGTCCCTCAAAATGACTTAATATATCAGATAATGTTTTGTTGCTTTCTGTATGGCTTCCGCTTGTTCCAGTAGCAGTTAAGCCTTTTAATTGCTCCAGCATTTGATCAGCTATGGTCGAAGCATAGTCTGTGTATGCCTTATCAAACTTTTCGGCATAATCAAGGTAGCCGTTGTAAACAGATGACGATATCGCTGCATCATAGCCGCTATGCCCGTTATACCCCATAAACATATCTCTTAGCTCTTCTGCTGTATAACCTGAATCCGTATAAGTAACTGCGCCTGTTATAGCATCAGTTGCCATTACTGGGATATGATAGTTATTTGCTGCGGGATCCCATATAGTATTCCCGTTTTCGTCTTTTAATGTTAAGTTTGAATATTCGTTCTTAAGGTTATCAAAGTATGTAGTAGTTTGTTCCAAACCATAATAACCAAGGAATGTTTCAAGCTCTCCATTTGCATTCTGGAAGTTTGATGCATCTCTTTCTGATACAAGAATTTGACCTGATGCATTAACAAGGCCGTACTGGTTGTTGTACGGGTTATATGTTGTTAATGAATTAAACGTCAACTGCTGATAACTTGTATTGTTATCTGCATCATAATTAGTAAACATCATTTGTGACTGGTTCAAAGCGCTGACATAAGCTTCACTTACCTGTGAGCTTTCTGTTGCAAGACGCATCTTCTGATTGTTGATAATCTGGGCTCTAAGCTCGTTATCAGACATACGAGATGTGATTGATAATAATCTAGCTTGTCCTGCCGCCATTCCCATAGTTGACGATAATTCCTTTCGATTTCCTTAGTAACTTTCACTATTGGTTATCGGCAATTTTACAGGAAAACTTTAATAATTCTGGAATATTTTGTTACAATTTGTAATATTTATCTAGAATGAAATTATACAATATCATGTCATTACGAATTTATTTTATAATTTTCAATGAGATCCCGTATCAAGTGCGGGATGACAGGTAAAACTCATGTTATCCGAATTTATTCCGCGATTTTTAGAAATATATCAAATTTTATTTAAAGCCCTAAAAAGTCTGCATAAACTTTTTTCATCCGTACCAATTCCGCATAAAAGCATGGTTGAAATGTTATTTGTTTTTTCATCCTCAATATTAAATTTTTCGTATAATATTTCTGACAATTCATATCCTGTCATGCCTCTATGTTTTACAAGAATTTTAGTTATGTCATCCCCGCTAAATTCAATATTTTGTACTGTATTTTTTAGAGTTTTAATATCTTCAATAAGAGTATCCAGTTTTTTTCTTCCTCTTTTTGAATTTAAAAAATTTATATTTGCCTCAATACTTGCAAGAAGCGGGTATGAAGGGGAGGTTGTGTTAATCATTGATAGAGCATTTTCTGCATTTAAAGCGCAATTTACATGCAAAAGAGCAGTAGGATTAAGTCCGCCTGCTGTTTTGTGAAGCGACTGAATCGTGAAATCCGCAATTTTTACGGCACTTTCAGGGAGTTTATCCGAAAAAGGATAAAGTGCACCGTGGGCTTCATCAATAATTAAATATGCATTATTTTTTTCGCAAACTTTTTTCAATGCTTTTATATCAGAAACAATTCCCTCATAAGTCGGCGATGTTACGATAACAGCCTTAACCCCTTTTATATCAATTACATCGGGCGTGGTTTTATCAGGAATTCCCCACTCTTTTATTAGCGGAAGAGTGTAATATACCGGTTCGCAGCCTGCAAGTTTTACGGCGTTAAGATGTGATGGATGAGAGTTATTCCATATCAATACTTTATCCCCTTTTTGTGTGCAGACAAGCACAGAAGCAATTATACCGCTTGTAGACCCGTTTGTAAGAAAATATGTGGCTTTTGTCCCATAAATTTTTTTTGCTTGTTCCTGCGCCTTCTGCAAAGCTGTCTGTGGATCATAAGCGTCGGTTTCAGAGATATCATATTTATAAAATTGTCTGAATTTATGAAAAATAAAAAACTTTTGTGAATGTGACGGTGTAGTAAACAAAAGCTTTTTATTTTTTTTTCTTAATAAATTTACAAGGCTCATTGACCTGTTTTACCCTCTCCCTAACCCTCCCCCAAGGGAGGGAACATTTACCGGAGCGGCTGCGCTCTTATTTAGTTAAGACTGCACAAATTTATGCATAACCCGAGTTGCGGGTTGAGCGGCACGCTCATTTGTTACGGATTTCTATGCTTCTTTTTGCACAGTATTGGATTAACGTCATTCTGTCTTTGCTGTCGTTGTATTCAAATCTTCCTGAAAGTGTGTATCCGCCGTTTTCGTTCTTTTCAATTCTTATAGGGACAAAGAAACATTCAACGGACTGTTCTTCTGACAGCGGGAGTACAATTGAATATCTCCCTTCAATATTAATATTTTCGTTAGTACGGAATTTCATACCGCCTGCAGAAATATCAAGGGTTGTTATTTTATGTGCAACACTATCTCCGTTCAAATCCAAATCATACACATATTTAATACGTGTATATTGACGTCTTTGCAAAAACCTGTGTTTTGCAGGATTTGCAACTTTAATCCTGTTCCCCTCAATAGTTTCTGCATAAGAATCAAAATAGAGGGTTCCATGCGTAGTCTGTGTATAAAATTCACAATAATTGTGCCTCATAATTCCTTTTGGTTCATACTCAAGTTCTATAGTAAAAAATCGAGGCTCAACTTCAATTATTTTCCCTTTATTAGCACATTTAAAGTCTGCCGGAACAACCGTAATCTTTCTGTCTTTTTCAACTAATTCTCTCATAAATTCCTCTTTCTTTAGATTTATTCTACACTATTTTTCGTTATTTGTCGATATGTTAAGAAAGAAAAGCCCTGATCATATGAGTCAGGGCTAAAATACTGAGCAATCAGAAGAGTTGAGGATTTACATTTATATAATACAAATTTTTCCATTGGTTATCATTCAACTAAATAGCTATTATTTTTAGCAAAAAAATAGCCCCTAAGCATTAGGGACTACTTTTTTATTTATTTTATTTGTTATGCTTATTCCTTTAGGAAGGATTCATAATTTCTTGCCAACAGGTGTGTTCTAACCTGATTTATTAAATCAAGCGCTACACCGACCATGATTATTAATGATGTTGCACCGATACCCTGCAAGGTTTTGATATTCGTGATATAACTTGCAAGTGACGGAACAAGTGCAATAATACCAAGTCCCATAGCTCCGATGAATGTTGTTTTTGTTAAAATTCTGTCAAGAGCTTCCGCTGTCGGTCTGCCGGGTTTTATACCCGGAATGGATGAACCGTATTTCTTTAAGTTATCTGCAATATCTTTAGGCTGCATATTCGGCATAATTGATGCGTAGAAAAATGTTAATGCAACAATCAGCAAGAAATATAATACGTAATAAGTTATACCGTCAGGACTTAAAAATTGGTTTAACTGTATAACAACGCTTTTAACAGCCTCGCTTTTGAAATTAGCTTGCCCTACAAGACTTAAAACAGTTGAAGGGAAAAGCAATATTGCAATTGCGAAGATAATCGGCATAACGCCGCCGGGGTTAAGTTTAAACGGTATAAATGAATTCATTCCGCCGTAAACTTTGTTTCCGACCTGTCTTTTCGGATTGACAATAATAACTTTTCTTACGGCTTCCTGCATTATTACAATGAAAACCATTGCTGCAAAGAAAATTAAAAGTAAAACTGCCAAGCCCAACTGCATCATAGAATTGTTTGCAACAATCTGTGCTGTTCTTGATGCATAAATCGGAATTCCCGATAAAATACCGATAAAGATTATTAAAGAACCGCCGTTTCCTATACCTTTTTCCGTAATGAGTTCAGAAATCCACATTACAAGAACAGAACCGGCCGTTAACACTACAATTGAACTTATAAAGAACATTACAGGGTTAACGTTAGGCAATACCGCACCAGGTAGATGGTGCAGATATAACATAAAGATTAATGATTGGAAAACTGCAAGCACAACCGTAAATACACGAGTATACTGTGACAGTTTTCTTCTGCCTGCTTCTCCTTCCTCCTTCTGGAGTTTTTCCAGAGAAGGAATAACAACAGAAACAAGCTGAACGATAATTGATGATGTAATGTAAGGTCCTATACCTAATGCGAATATTGAAACTTTTCCAAGAGCACCGCCGGAGAACAAATCTAAAAATCCGATTATGTTGTTACCCTGAGCAATATTTTGGAAAATTTGGTTGTTAATACCGAATAAAGGCATCTGAACCCCGAATCTGAATGCGGCAATCATCAGGAAGGTAAACAATATTTTTTGTTTCAATCCGGAAGCATTCCACATTGATAATAAATCATCAGTTGTCGGCATTTTCATTTGTGGTGCCATTATACTAACTCAACCTTTCCGCCTGCTTTTTCGATTTTTTCTTTTGCTGATGGT
>CALURJ010000021.1 GCA_944323145.1 Candidatus Gastranaerophilales bacterium | reverse complement strand
CATATAATCAGGGGGCAGGTTTTGGCGGGGATACTACTGTTGCGGTTGTTACAGAAAATGGTAACATTAATGATTTAATAAAGTTGCTAAGTGAAAATGGTAAGACTATAGATGTTTCTTTATCAAATGTTAATACACAGGATGTTTCGGGGCCTTGGTTTGAATTACATACAAATAACAGTCGTGGAGAAGAGATAAAAGTTTCACTTTCTGATGGAAGGGATACAGTAGTTAGTTTACAACTTAGTAATTTATTAAGTTCTGATGATACATATATTGTTTTTGGAAACGAGAAAACAGGAGGAAATGCTCATAAAAATCTGGTGATATCTGCTCAGGAAATTTTATCTACAATTATAGATGAAATGTATTCTCAATTTGCAGAAATTTTGGATTTGGGAGATGGGGTTACATCAAAAGCACTGGATTATGCATACAGTGAAGTTAAAAAATTATTTACTCCTGTTGATAGTAATGGATTACCAGTCAGTAGTTTGGAAGTAAAAGACAGTGATGGAAAAAGAACAAATGCTACACATGTTGGTAATGGTAATACAAATAACAATGCAACCACTGAAAATAAAAACTATGTAGGATTTGTTTTTGTTCAAGGTGAAAGTAATGCGTGGAAGCATTCTAAGCCTAAAGCAGGTGTAAATGTCAATAATATGGCCAAAGCATTTATTACATATTTTGCGGATTATATGAATGGTGTATCTAAAAAGGACACAGATGGAAATCAGGTATTTTCAGTAGGATTAGGATTAACTAATAACACTGGCGTTAATAATCTAGCAACAGATAACATACTTTATCAGTATATATTTAAATTAGGTACTGTGGCTAGTGATGATTTAGGTCAGGCAACATTTTACGATACATTATTCAACCAGATTTGCACTAGTGGCTGGACAGAGGACAATAATATCGGTGACAAAGACTATTTGCAGCAGATGCTTCAAAGCGGCAAGTTATATATCTCAAAAATTAAAGATGATGGTTATTATTATCAGGCAAACTATGCAACAGATTCGTACATAAAAGAAATTGCTGATGAAACTTATATTGCTCAAGCAGAGGCCAAATATAATACAGAGAAAGAAAAACTGAATTCTAAAGAAGAAACTCTTGACCTGAAGATGAAAAATCTGGATACAGAAATTTCATCTCTTACAACAGAATATGATACAGTCAAAAATACAATCTCAAAAAATATTGAGAAATCTTTTAAACGTTATAATGCTTAATAGTGTTTTTATATCTTCCTAAATATTAATGACGTGTTAATTCCGCCGAAGGCAAAGTTGTTTGACATGACATAATCCGTTTTTATTTCTCTGCCCTGCCCTTGAATATAATCAAGTTTACCGCATTCAGGGTCGATTTCGTTTAAATTCAGGGTCGGGTGGAACCAGCCTCTGTTCATCATTTCTATTGATAAAATTGCTTCAATTGCCCCGCAGGCGCCTAAGGTATGTCCTGTGTAGCTTTTTGTGGAGCTTACGGGAACAAATCTTTTGAATACCTGTTCAGTTGCCCAGGTTTCTGCTAAGTCTCCCTGAACAGTTGCTGTTCCGTGTGCATTTACATAACCTATTTTGTCAGGTGTAAGGTTTGCGTCTTTAAGTGCAAGTTCAAGAGCAATTTTCATTGTTTCTCTGTTCGGGTTTGTGATATGTGTGCCGTCTGTATTTGTTCCAAAACCGATAATTTCTGCGTAAATTTTTGCTCCGCGTTTTTTTGCATGTTCGTATTCTTCAAGAATTAAAGTGCCCGCGCCTTCTCCGAGGACAAGCCCGTCGCGATTTTTATCAAAAGGCGATGGGGTTAATTTCGGTGTATCGTTTTTCAAACTCGTTGCATAAAGTGTATCAAAGATAGCAATTTCAGTTGCATGGAGTTCTTCGCCTCCGCCGGCAATCATAACTGTTTCATAACCGTTTTTGATTGTTTCATAGGCATATCCGATACCCATTGAACCTGATGTGCAAGCTGTAGAACAGGGGACAAGGCGTCCTATTGTTTTAAAATAAAGTGAAATATTAACAGGGGCAGTCTGAGGCATCATTTTAACGTATGAGCCGGAATTAAGTCCTCTGACGACTTTGTCAATCTGCATTCCGTAAAAATCTATTATTGCATCAAGCGAACCTGAGGAAGAACCGTAGCTTACGCCTGTCTGTCCGTTTGTAATAATTTCATCTCCGAGTAATCCGGCATCTTCAAGCGCCTGTTCAGCTGTTCTGACTGCCATTATTGACAGAGGTCCCATTGTCCTTGTAACTTTTCTGTTATAATTTGACGGGATTTCAAAACCTTTTGTACGTGCAGAAAGTCTTGTGTTTAATCTTTCGTACTGGTCAAGGTCTTTGTTGTATTCTATACAGTTTTCCAGTTTTTCAAGGCTTTCAAAAGATGTGTTAATATCACTTCCTAAAGGACTTGTGAGAGCCATACCGGTTACAACTACACGTTTTGTCATAAGTAAAGCCCTCCGTTTACAGAAATTACCTGTCCTGTGATATATGAAGCATCTTCGCTCATCAGGTAATTTACAAGACTTGCAACTTCACGGGTTTGACCTAATCTTTTCATAGGGATTAATTTTTTAATCTCGTCAAGCGGAACGTCTTTAATCATGTCTGTATCAATAACTCCAGGGGCAACACAGTTTACCGTAATTCCGCGTTTTGCAAGTTCAAGTGCAAGGGATTTTGTAGCACCGATAATCCCAGCTTTTGATGCTGAATAATTGACCTGTCCGCGGTTTCCGGAAAGTGCTGCAACAGATGACATAGTAATAATTCTTCCCTTAATTCTGTTTGAAATCATAGGCATTACAAGAGGTTTTAAGACATTGTAAAATCCTGTAAGGTTTGTATCAATAACTTCATCCCATTCATCGCCTTCAAGAACAGGAAAAACGTTATCTTTTGCAATCCCTGCGTTCAGGACAATTCCGTAGTAAAGTCTGTCAGACAAAACTGAAGCACATTCTTCCCTGTTTTTAATATCAAATTTCAAAATTTTAGCGTTTCTGCCGAGTGCTTTAATTTCATCTGCCGTATCTTGAGCTTTTGTTTGATTGCCGACGTAGTGAACATCAATGTCAAACCCGTTTTTTGCCAGATACAGTGCAATTTCTCTGCCTATACCTCTGCTTGAACCGGTTACAAGTATTTTTTTGTTATCAACCACCTATAATTCCTTTATATATTCTTGCGCATCAGCAGGCTGGAATGCATTAATTACTGCTTTTGCTACAGGTAAAGAACTTTCATTATTATTATAAATTAAACATTCAAATGACACAAGTTCGTTATCTCCGTAAAGCTCCTGTGCAGTCATAGTGTAAGTTTTGCCGTTTTCAAATTTGTCAAGAGAATTTTCATACAGCCTTGTGCCGAGAAGAAAACCTATCTGAGGAATTTGCTGGCCGTTTTTGTAATATGAATAACATCCGATAGTCTGCGCCATAAATTCAATTCCGGCAAGCGGGGATATTCCGTTGATTGCTTTATCAAAAAATATTTTATCCTCGTGAATTGTGACTGACGTTTTGACGAATTTTTTATCCATATCAATTTCCAGAATTTCGTCAATCAAAATCATCGGTCTGTCATGCGGAAGAACATTTTCTAAATTATTTTCCTGTAAATCGCTTACATTCATACCTTTCTACCCTCTGCCTAGTATTACTACCGCATTTGTACCGCCAAAACCAAAAGACGTGCACATGCAGGTTTTTATGTCTTTTTTTGAAGTGTTTTTGTCGACAAGATTTATTTTTGGAAGTGTTTCGTCATACTCACCGTCAAATTCGTGGATTGGTAAGGCTCTCTGACCTTTTAAAATCTCATAGCATATATAAGTTTCAACGCTTGCGGCAGCGCCGAGACAATGGCCCGTCAGCGGTTTGGTAGAGCTTGCGGGGACTTTATTTCCGAATATTTTATAAACTGCATTTGCTTCCATCAAATCATTTGAAACAGTCCCTGTTCCGTGAAGATTTATGTAATCTATATCATCGGCTTTTAAACCTGCTGCATCCAGTGCCTGCTGAATTGCAATTGATGCCTGAACCCCTTCAGGGTCGGGGGTTGCGGAATGATATGCGTCTGATGTTTCTCCGATACCGAGAATTTTTATACCATTGCCTTTTCCTTTTTCTAATAGAAACAATGCTCCGCCTTCGCCTAAGCTTATTCCGGAACGATTTTTTGAAAAGGGGTTTGTTTTTTCATGTGATAAAACTTCAAGCGCGTGAAATCCGTATGTCGGCATAGGTGCAAGAGTATCGACTCCGCCTGCGATTACGGCTTTGCAAATATTATTTTCAAGAAGTTTTACGGCTGTTGAAAATGCTTTAATCCCTGATGTGCAGGCTGTAGAAACGCCTGCTGTGTAATTTGTTGTTCCGAGATACCATTTTAAAAATTCAGCGGGGTTGCCAAGTTCTGCGTGATGTTTGTTTTCAGTGGCTTCAAATTCAGCTATGCCTGAATTTGTCGTACCTATAACAATCCCGATTTCATTTTTTTTAAATTTCGACAAATCAATTTTATCAACAAGGTATTTTAGAATTCTGTTACAGCGCAGGTCGTATTTGGGATTATCAATCGGGTCAAACTCTCTTTCAATTTTGCCGAAATAAAATTTACTGCCTTTGACTACTGTGTCATCAGCGGTTAAATGGTCTGCAAAAATTGCGCTTGCATCTGTAATAAAAATCCCGTTCATGATAATATGTTACCATGAATAGTCTGGAATTTTACATAAAAATTTTTTCTTGTTCAACAGGTGAAAATATTGACCTGTCGCAAATTCCCATGATGATGCGGAGAAAATTATCTCCCGTCGGTAAGATTGCATTAAGTACGATTTTGCAGTGTTATGACGGCGAAGATGTCAGACTGGTTTATGCTTCCCGTTATGGGGAATTGGAGCGTGTTGTAAAGCTTATTAAACAGGAGCATGAAGAAAACGAGATTTCGCCGGCTGGGTTTAGTTTTTCCGTTCACAATTCAACAATCGGGCTTTTTTCTCTGTTAAATAATCTTCATTGTTCATATAATTCCGTTGCTGCCGGAGAGGAAAGCTTCTCCGCGGGACTTTTGGATGCTGTAATGAACAGAGAAAAAACTCTTTTTTGCTACGCAGAATCCGTTGACAGGTTTGAAAGTATTTCAATGCTTATAGACACACATGGTGACGGCGAACATGTTCGGATTGTTCCGAATTCTGACAATCTGCCGCCTGCCGGTTTTTCGGAATTTGTGAAAGGCGGACGCTATATTTGTCCCTTGTATATTATGGAGAGGGTAAATGATTAAGTTTATCCGCGGTTTTCTTGTCGTAATGCTGTTTGCGATTTTCGGGCTCGGGTCTTTGATTTTGAGTTTTGTATTTCTGCCTGCCGGAGGAATATTTTTTAAAGGCAATAAGAAAAGAGAATATTTCTCACATTTAATTCACAAACTCTGGCATGGTTATACACAGCTTTTTGTTTTATTCGGTTTGATAAGAATAAAAACAAACAATATAGAGCAGATGAGAGGCAAAATTATTGTTTCTACGCATCCTACATTCATTGACATTATGATTTTAATCGGAATTTTTGATAACTCTTTATGTCTTGCTAAAAAAGAAATTTTGAATAATATTTTTATGAAAAATATTATAAAAAATGTTTATATTCCGAATAACATTGAGCTGGACGAATTTAAAGCAATTTGTCTTGAGGCGATAAAAGATGGTTACAACATAATTATTTTCCCGACCGGCACAAGAACAGTCGACCGAGAAGATTTAAAAATCCATAAGGGTGCAGCGGCACTACAGATTGCCTCGGGCGCTGATATTATTCCTGTAAAAATTGATTGTGACTATCCGTTTTTGCGAAAAGGACGTCCGATTTATGATGCATCAGACAGGGTTATAACATATACCATAAGCCAATCAGAACCTATTAAGCTTTCACAATTTTCTGAAAAATCCGAAATTAAGCTGCGAAAAGAAATTTCTGAGAAAATCAAATTTGACTTTACACAAAATTAAAATATAATATGGAATTTCTTGTCATTCAGAATTTATTTCGGAATCTCAAAATTACTTGAGACTCTGAACCAAGTTCAGAGTTACGGATATTATAAAAATTTGTTAAAATTGTTTTACTAATTAACTAGCAATTTTTTTTATCTTTGTGTTTTTATAAATATATACAAGGTAGAAAGGAATTTTTGTGTCAATACAGCCCCTAAGTATTTCGAATGCAAATACTGTAAATAGAATAAATTTTGGAAATAAAAATATAAATCCTAATTATACAACACAGCCCTATGCCCAAGATAGTGTTGAGGTTAACGGCAAGAAAAAAGGTTTGTCCAACGGGCAAAAATGGGGTATTGGTCTTGGTATAGCTGCAGCTTTGACAGCTACGGCATTGTTGCTTCGCGGAAAAGTTGGTGCAGCTCAAGAAGAAGTTACAAAACTTGCTGAACATATCGATTTTACTCCTGCTAAGACGACTCAGGAAGCAATAGAATTTGCCAAAACAAAATTGGGTGTAAAAAATTATGATGATAGTATGCCTTTGGATGTAATGAATTGGGTAAATGAAGGACTTACAAATATCAATAATGTGCGGAAAGGCAAAGCTAAATTATTTGATACGATAGCTTATGTATCTCAAGATAGAGAATATTTAGCATGTATGGTCAATGATATTACAGTTCCTAAATATGGGGCTATTTTAAATATTAATAAAAAAACTTTTGAAAATTTAGGTGAAAATATAAAAAATTATATTAAATATGATTTAGATAATAATATTTTATATAAAAATAAAGATGGAAAACTTGATTTATATCCATTCTATCATTGTGGAGAAGTTTCTGATAATTTGTTAAAAAATTTAAATAAATTTAATGAAAATCCAGAAAGCTTTTCGTTGATGGATAAAGTTAAATTGTATGAAGATTATGTATCTATGGGTAATGCAATAGATGGTTTTTATGATGCTCCTTATGCTAAATTACAACAGTTGCTTAAAAGTGAAAGAATACAAGAAACTTTATTAGCACATTCAAAATTGCCTGATTTGAAACAAATAGAGAAACTATCAACAGATCAGCAAACAAATGTGCTTGTAGATGTTGTAAATACTTGTCTTTATTCGGGCGATGATATATGTTTGAGTTATCCTTCAGGTGATATATTTAAGACGATATATCATGAAACCGGTCATTTAGAGCATCGTATTAAAATAGGTGAAGATAAATTTTCATCTATGACTAAACCAGAAGAATGCATTGAACGTTTTGGTAAAGTATCAGATATTACAAATGATTTTATAAACAGTAAAGAAAAACAACAAACTGCTAATAGAGTTTCTAATTATGCACCTGAATCACCTTTGGAATTTGTAGCAGAAGTTTATCGAAAATTAATAAATAAGGCGTTAGGTGGAAAAGAGCAAATCCCTGATGATGTTATGAAACTTTATAATGAATATGGTGGACCTGCTATTTAAACATATTTTTGGATATTAGTGACCAATACTTCTCGTCATTCCGAATTTATTTTGGAATCTCAAAATTACATGAGACTCTGAACCAAGTTCAGAGTGACGAAGGTGTGTAAAACTTTTGAATCAATTTCACAGAGATTGTATTTAGTGAATTTTAACATAAACTGCTATATAAGTTGATTATTAATTTGACTTTACTAATTAATTAAGTTATAAATATTAGTAGGTGAATTAAGATGTGTTTGGAAAATGAAATCAAAACTTTAATCATTGAATCGCTTGAATTAGAAGACATAACAATTGATGATATCAAAGACGAAGAACCGTTATTCGTAAGCGGGCTCGGCTTAGACAGCATCGACGCTTTAGAGCTCGGTATGGCTTTAAAGAAAAAATATCATGTGGATTTGAGCGAAAACAAAGAAGAAAATAAAAAACATTTTTATTCTGTTAAGACAATAGCTGATTATATAAGAAGCTGTAACGGCTCAGAACAAAAGGATTAATGCAGTGGCAAAATATACGAGAGAACAGATTTTTGATAGATTAAAAGAAATTCTGGCTGATGATTTTGAAATCGAGCCTGAAAAACTTGTGCCGGATGCAAACCTGTTTGAAGATTTGGAACTTGACAGTATTGATGCTGTTGATTTAGCTGTTAAATTGCAGGAATTTACGGAAAAGAAAATTTCTCCGGAAAATTTTAAACAGATTAAAACTATTGATGATGTTGTTACTGCCGTTGAACAGCTTCTTTAAGCCGGAAGATTGGAAGGCAGGTTACATGAATAAACTTAAACCTCTATTGCCGTTTTTAGGAACTTTGTGTATTGTTTTGCTTTTCCATTTCAGCAAGGTTTATGTTTTAAAATTTTATCCGGTTATTGTTAATTCATTTATTTTTTGCGTATTTTTTTCATCGCTTTTTTGCAGGGAAACAGTTATACAAAAAATTGCAAAAAAGATGGAAGGCGGGGAATTAAGTGATTTTACAAGAATTTATACACGCAGACTCACCTATGTCTGGTGTGTTTTTTTGTTTATAAACCTTTCAATATCAATTGCGACAGTTTTTATGTCCGAAAAAATTTGGACATTATATAACGCCTGTATTTCATATATTGCACTCGGTGTGATGTTCGGGGTAGAATATATCATAAGAATAATTTTGAGAGCTAAATATGACAGAAAATAATGAGCCTTTAATCTTCTATACATCCGGTTCTACAGGGGAGCCGAAAGTTATTAAAAAGAGTTATGAAGCTGTATACAAAGAAGCGCTTGATATGGCTGATTGTTTTAATATCTCAAAAGATACCGTTATTGTATCGACAGTAAGCCCTGAGCACATGTTCGGGGCAACATTTATGATAATGCTGCCAAAAGTCTGCGGATGCTTTGTTGAGCCTGAAAGAGTTTTTTACCCCGAGGATTTGAAAGACTACGGCAAATACATTTTTATTACAACCCCATCTTTTATGGAAAAACTTGCAAAATATAATTTTACGTTTAAATACCCGCCGCTTATGATTATTGCGGCAGGCGCAAAGCTTCAAAATGATGTATACGAATATTTTGAAAAAATGTGTCCTGTAACTGAAATTTACGGCAGTACCGAAACAGGTGTTATGGCTTACAGAAAATCATCAAAAGATAATTTAAGATTTTTTGATAACGTAAAGTATGAAAACGGGAAAATAAAATCACCGTATTTTGATGAGCCGGAATTGCCTTTGTGCGACGGGTTAGAATTTTTAGATGACGGCTTTATCGTAAAAGGCCGCAATGACAGAATTGTAAAAATTCAGGAAAAAAGGGTTTCTCTTAATGAAATAGAAAATATTTTAAATAAAAATGAACTGGTCGAAAAATCTTATTGTTTGGAAATCGGAGATAAACTTTGCGCGGCAGTTGTCCTGAAAAGCAGAGGATGTAATATTTTGCGGGAAAAAGGGAAGTTGGAGCTGATTAAAATATTAAAAGATTATGCAAAATCAGAAGGTTTTCCGGTTCGCTGCAAAAGATGGAGATTTTTATTTGACCTGCCGGTTAATGACCGTGGTAAAATTGATGAGAGAAGAATAAGAGAAATTTTTAGCACAAATTTGACTTATCCCAATGTTATTACATCTTCCGTCAAACCTGATTATGCGGAATTTTCATTGATATTTCCGCACGAAAGTAATTTTTTCAAAGGTCATTTTACTAATTTCCCGATTCTTCCGGGAGTTGTACAGTTATTTTTTGTAAAAGAGTTTATTAAAGATTCGTTCGGAATTGATTTTATACCCGAAAAAATTAAAAAAATTAAATTTTCTTCTGTTATAAAACCCGATGTATGTGTGTGTTTAGGCCTTGTAAAAAAAGAAAATTCGGTTGATTTTAAATTTTTTGACGGTGATAAAATTTTTTCTTCCGGAACTTTTGTTTTATAATATTTTTATGAATAAGATTTCAACAAAAATGTATATGGAAGTTCCGTTTTACGACCTTGATCCGATGAATGTCGTGTGGCATGGAAATTATGTGAAATATCTTGAAGCTTCGAGATGTGATATGCTTTCTAAAATAGGATATACTTATACTGACATGATGAATGAAGGGATTGCGTATCCGCTAGCGACAATGGATTTAAAATTTATAAAGTCTGCAAGGTTTTCCCAGAAATTGAAAATAGTTACAACTCTTATTGAATATGAACCGGCTTTGATTATAAGATATGAAATTTTTGATGCAAAATCAGATGAACTTATTTTTAAAGCAAAAAGTATGCAGATTTGTATTGATGCGAAAACAGGTGAAAGTATATACAGCGCCCCTGTAAAATTTGTGGAACAATTGGAGAAGTATGAATAGATTTTTGATATTGTTATTAATAATTTTTTGCGGAATAAATTTTTGTTTTGCTTCTGATGATGTTTTTAACCACCAGTCTACAAGCAAAAATATTTCAAACAGCATGCCGCAGCTCGGTAATGCGTCATGCAAATTTACGCAGGAAAAATATCTGGATTCAACTGTTTTAAAATCTGGAGGGAATTTCAAATTTATAAAAGATAAAGGGGCAATATTTGAAACTCTTTATCCTATAAAATCAACAGTGTCTTATACATCTGCAAAAAATAAGCAGATGAATGAAATTATAAAGGCTGTATCTAATAAAAATTTTGCATACTTGGATAAAAATTTTAATCTTTATTTTAAAAAAGAAAATGACGTATGGACTGTGGGTTTGAAACCTAAAGCGGGTTCAGCTCCGGCTTCGCAGCTTTATGATATAATTATTAAAGGTAAATCTGATATAGATTTTATTAAAATATCCACTATTAAAAACGGAACAACTGAAATCTCTTTTCAACAATGCACAACAAACTGATTAATATTTCAAGAATACTTTTTATAACGGTACTTTTGGCTTTAGGGCTTTTAGTTCTGTTCAGACCTGCCGGCGCGGAAACTAATATTCTGAAAGCTCTGTTCGGCGGGAATAACGATGTTCTGGTTGATTTGAGCACAAGGTTTTCGGCAAGAATTAACGTGATTGTCGAAAGCGATTCGCCTGAAACTTCGGAGGAAGTGTCCAAGACTTTTTACAGTAAAGTTGACAGAGAAAAAATGCACATTTCAAACGCTGATATACAGGCAATTATATCGGATTACGAAAAATATCACAACAATCTGTTATCGGCAAAAACTTATGGTCTTTTGAAAGCAAAACAATATGAAACAGTGGAAGAAAATTCTCTTGAAGCTCTGTACAATCCTATTATGCAGCCTATCGGTTCAATTGATGAGGATCCGTTTTTGCTTTTGACGGATTTTGTCGTGAATTTGTCTGAAAACGGAGGAACTTCCGATTTTACACCATTTGAACATAACGGAAAATATTACAGTCTTGTTATGCTTACTGTCGATAACGACCTTGCGCTTTCGCCGACAATTTTGAATGATGAAATTAAAACACTTGTCGAGACGCAGGAAGAATTGTCAAAGGACGGCGTGAAAATATATCTTACGGGGGCTCCTGTCCATTCTTATTATGCGAGCTCACGCTCGATGTTTGAAATTAATCTGATTTGTATACTGTCAACCCTGTTTGTTATAGGTCTTGTATTCTGGTATTTTAAATCATTAAAACCCGTTATCCCTATTGCAATAAGTATATGTACCGGAATTTTTACGGGATTTGCGGTTACATCTTTATTTTTCAGAGATATTCATATTTTGACTTTTGTTTTTTCAACGACTTTAATCGGGATATGCGTTGATTACTCGCTTCATTATTTCGTTTCGGATGAAGGACAGAATACGATTAAAGAGATTTTTAAAAGTTTGACCGTAAGTCTTTTGACTACGGTGAGTGCTTTTGTTGTTCTTTTATTTGCGAATTTTATATTGCTTAAGCAGATATCCGTATTTACAATAACAGGGTTGACAACAGTATATTTGATAGTTATTTTATTTTATCCTTTGCTTTGTAAACATATCACGGCTGAAAAACGTGATGTGAAGCATTTTGAAATCCCTGAAAATTACAAAAAAATTATACTCTGTGCGGTTTGTTTTATTTCTTTAATCGGAATTTTCAGGACAACTTTTGACGACAACATAAAAAATATGTATGTACCGCCTAAATTTTTGATTAATGCTGAAAAATTGTTCGGTGAGCTTGTAGAATCAAACGGAGATTTATCTATTTTTGTTGTTAGAGGCGAAAATCTTCAGGATATTCTTCAAAAGGAAGAGGCGGTTGAGGATAAGTTGATTGAGGAAGGGGTAAGTTTTCAATCTTTAAGTAAATATGTTCCTTCGGAAAAACGCCAGAGAGAAAATCAGATTTTCAGAAAACAGCTTTACAAGGATAAATTGAATGAATATGCAGAATTTTTGCCTGCGCAGCAAAGGGCAAAACTTATTTCGGAAAATTACGGAAACAATTTTTTAACGGCAGATGAGAATTTTGTATTTTTAAAAAATAATTTTTTGATAGATGAAAATTCTTCAATTGTTATTGCATATAATTTTAGCGGAAAAGAAATCAACGGAATAAAAGCAATTAATTTTCAGCGTGATATATCCGCACAAATAAGGAAATGCAGGTTAATTTGTCTCGGGCTGCTGCTTCCAATATTCGTGCTTTTGTATTTATTATTGTCCAAAATTTATGATTTTAAATCTGCTTTCAAAATTATTTCTCCGTCAATATTTGCAGTGCTCTTTGTTTTCGGAACTCTTGGTATATTTAAGTGTCCTGTGAATTTTTTCCATATACTTGCAATATTTTTGATAATAGGTTTCGGGCTTGATTATTCGGTTTTCCGCTTTGCAGGTGCAAAAAAATTTAAAGACGCTGTTTTAATGTCATGTTTAACAAGTGTATTTTCATTTGCGTTATTAGCATGCGCAGGGTTCAAACTTGTAAGTTCCCTTGGAACGGTTCTGGCAATAGGGCTTTTGAGTTCATATATTTTTAGTGTAATATGTATTCAGGACAGAAAGAAGTTGGAATTATGAGATACAGAAGAGAAAAAAAACATATATCCCCGCAGATAAAGGCCCTTGCAGACGCTCAAAAGATTGCGTTTGCACCTTTAACTTTTCAGGCGGTTAGTGCAATGCTTAAATTCGGAATTTTAGAATTTTTGGAAGAAAATCCGTCAACGGTTGAAGAAATTATTGAACATTGTCATGTCTCTAAATATGCTGTAGAAACTCTTTTGGAAGTTGCATGTGCTTCCGGTCTGGTACTGCAAACCGAAGGGAAATATGTTAATACTCTTGTTGCTTCGGCTTTTTTGAACAATGAGATGACAAAGGTTAATTTTAATTTTGTAAAAGATGTATGCTATCTCGGTGCTTCTGAACTGGCGTCCTCTTATGAAACATCTGAACCTCTGGGGTGCAGAAAATTTATAGGAGATTATGAAACAATATATAATGCATTGCAGTTTTTGCCCGACGAAATGAAAAAAAGCTGGTTCGGGTTTGACCATTTTTATTCTGACAGATGTTTTGAAGAAGCTCTGAAAATTATTTTTGAAGATAAATTGGGGCAGATTTTTGATATCGGCGGTAATACCGGTAAATTTGAACGTGCATGTCTTGAATTTGATAAAGATTGTATTGTCAATATGATTGATCTGCCGGAAAACATTGAAGAGGCCAAAAAGCACCTTTCTAATGAAAGGCTGAAGTTTCACGGAGTTGATGTCTTGAAATCTAAACTTCCTGAAATTTCGGGAGCTGTTTTTATGAGCCAGTTTTTGGATTGTTTTTCGGAAGAGCAGATTATATCTATTTTAACCAATATAAAAAATTCTATGGCTGAAGGTACGAAAATCTATATTTTAGAACCTTTTACCGATAAACAGATTTTTGAAGGCGCTCAATATTCTCTTGTACATATTTCTTTGTATTTTACCTGTATGGCAAACGGAAAGAGCAGAATGTATACGGAGAAACGAATGCTTGAACTGGTCGAAAAAGCAGGATTGAAACTCCACAGAAAACATGAAAATATTGGAGTTCATGATTATACACTGCTTGAAGTGCAGTGTAAGTAACCAAATACGCGTTACATAATGAAAACGAGATTGAAATAAATGAAATGGTATGAAGTTAAAGAACAGGCCGCAGGACATAAAAGGCTGATGATACTGTGGTATATATATAAACTCGCGGGAAGAAAACCTGTGCAGTTTATAGTGTTTTTCGTTACTCTTTTTGCATTTCTGAGCGCGCCGCAGATTAGAAAATGTTCGCAGAGATTTCAAAAAATTATATCCGGCAGCGGCAGTATAATACAGGCTTTTAAACATTTTTTAAATTATGCATATACTCTCATTGACACAATGGAAATGTATACTGATAAATTCGGAGTTCAAAATATTTATTTTGCTGATGAAGATGATAAAAAAATCTTGTTTGATGATTTTAATAAAAGAAAGGGTGTTTGTTTTTTGTGTTCTCATCTCGGAAATACTAATGCCATGAGAGTGTTTTTTAAATCCGGAACGGAAATTGATTGGATAAAAGTTAATATATTTCTTGAGGTTAATCAGTGTAAAACATTTAAAAACTTTCTCTCAGAAATTGCACCTGATGACCCTATAAATGTTTATCCTGTTGAAGATATTGATTTGACAACTTCTATTGATATAAAAGACAAACTTGATAAAGGTGAAATTATTTTTATAGCCGGCGACAGAATTTCGGCTCATAATGCGGATGCTGTTTTTTCTTCCGATTTTTTAGGGCATAGGGCTAATTTTCCCGTTGGAGCTTTTAGATTTTCTCTTATTATGGATGTTCCAATTTATTTTATAGCCTGTACAAGAGAAAAAGACGGAAAATATGCAATACATTTGAAAAAGTTTGAATTTACCGGGACACGCCATGAAACACTGGAACGCCTTGAAAAAGACTATATTGAATTTCTCGAAAATTTAGTAAGGAAATATCCGCTTCAATTTTATCATTTTTATGATTTTTTCTGTGGTAAAATCGACTTATGATAAAAGCGGTTATTTTTGATTTGGACGGAACTTTATTAAATACGCTGGAAGATTTGAAAGAATCAACAAATTTTGCGCTTTGCAAATTCGGCTACCCTGAGCGTACGCTCAATGAGGTAAGGTGTTTTGTGGGAAACGGGGTAAAAAAACTGATTGAACGCGCAGTGCCCGAAAATTGCACAAATATTGACGAATGCCTTGAAATATTTAAGAAAAATTATTCTGAAAATATGTGCAATCACACTAAACCGTACGATGGTATCTTAAAGATACTGGAAGAATTACATAAGGACGGCCTGAAAATCGGCGTTGTGTCTAATAAATTTGACTCTGCCGTAAAAGATTTATGTAAAAAATATTTTGGGGATTTAATAGACTGTGTAATAGGCCAGAATGATGATGTTCCTAAGAAACCTGCGCCAAATGGAGTTTTAAAGGCTATGAAAGAATTAGGCGCCGATAAAAACTCAACAATATATGCAGGCGATTCGGATGTTGATGTACAAACTGCAAAAAATGCACAGTTGCCATGCATCGGTGTTACGTGGGGATTTAGAACAATAGAATATTTAAAAGGTGCGGATTTTATTGCAAATCAACCGGAAGATATAATAAAAATAATCAGGAGTTTATAAAATGGAAAAGCTTTCTTTCAGTCTTGAGGACTATATTGAAGAAATTTATAATCAGATTATAAATACGGGTCAGGCAAAGGTTACTGCGATTGCCTCGGCTCTTGGTGTAAAGAAAGCGTCAGTTACGGGGGCTTTAAATTCTCTTGCGGAGAAAAAACTGATAAATTACGCTCCGTATTCTGAAATTACCCTCACTGAAGAAGGGGAAAAAATCGCAAAGAAAATTCGTGAAAAGCATGAAAATCTTGCCGAGTTTTTTATGACCGTTCTTGGGGCTGGTAAGCCGGAAGCTGTTGATATTGCTTGTAAAATGGAACATATAGTGCCCGACAAGATTTTTGAAAATATGGTTAAGTTAACAGCCTGTGTAAAATCGGAACTTAAGGAAAAAATTGGTAAACTGTATTAATATTGGGATATAAATCTCTTAATATTGCACTTGAAATTTAAGGAAACATATGTAATAATAAAAGAAAGGGCGAGAGGATTGCAGTCCTCTCTTTAAAAGCCCAATTTATTTGAGTTTAAGCGTTAGTATTATCAGAAAGATAAGCACTAACGCTTTTTCAGTTACACTGAATATCAACTCTATCACCCCCTTTCCAACGTTATGCCGATTTTTAGTCTGTCCGTAGAAAGCGGAGAAATTTAGGGCTTACCCTTTTGTATATAATATTATCATACAATATAAAAAAGTAAATATTATTAAAAATCAGCTACAAAAATAGGCAAATTCCCCCCCCCCCCCTTGACAAACAATTTTTTTTAGTTTAAAGTTAGGCTAGCCTAACAATTGAGAAAATACATGAAAATTTCAACTATTGGAAAATATATAGATCAACCGATGATCTTGAATAAATTAGATAAAAAAATGCCTGCCCTGCTTATTGGCGCAGGCGGAGGTTTCGGGATTTATGATTCTCTTGCTCACTCTAAAAAAACAAAGGATAAAAAACAAAAATTCTACAAGAATATGATAGTTATATCATCGACGATCGGTGCTTCTCTTTTGGGTACAAGAGGATTGAAAGTCGGAGGTAAAAAAATCTTTAGCGGGTTAATGGAAAGGGTTCATATAACTGAGCTTCAAAAGGTTCAGACTGAGGCTGTTGACAACTTCCTTAAAAAGGTTGTGGTAAAGGACAAAGAAGTTTTAGATGCTTTGCAGACTGCAAAAATAAAAGAACTTTCCGTTAAGCAAATTGAAGTATTAACTGGCAAACTTCCTACATCTCCCGAGAAAGATGAACTTTTCAGCGTTATTTTGCCTGAAAAGAAAAATCTTAATTCAAAGGAGATTTTTTCTGAGATTAAAAGGCTGTCGCTGCTCGGTTTAATCCCTGTTGCCGGCGGGGTAACGGGTGGGATAATTGCCGATAAGGTTACACATACAAACAATAGAAAAGGGACCGCTAACAAGGTCAAAGAGGGCTTGTACCAATATCTTGCCAATATTTTCCTATGTAATGTCGGTGCGGGTGCAGCCCTTTTTCTTTCCGAAAAATTTGAGAAAGCAAATCTTATTAAACCCTTAACCCCTATGAAAAAACTTGCGGTTATACTTACGGGGATTACGGCTACCGGAATTATCGGGGGGAGTTATATTGCAAATTATATAAGCAAGAAAGTTGTTAATCCGATGTTCGGTGAAAAATCTCACGGGAAAAACTTATATAGCGAGCGCAGGCCTGAGGCAATAGATATTGCCCTCCACGCTGATGATATTGCAACGGCTGGGATTTTATCCGGATTTAAGTGGATAGAGCCTGCACTGCCTTTTATGTATTTCATATCAGGTTACAGGGCCGGAATAGGATACAGAAACTGTCATCATGATAAACATGACCACAAACATAAGGCCATTTATACAAAATCGTAGGCCTGATAAAAAGAATTTTTCTACACACCTTCTTATACAATAATAGCTCTCGTAAAACTACGGGAGCTTATCTTTTTATGTTGCAGGGTAATTATTTTTATATTCCATTATATAATCATCCATTACAAAGCCGGAGCCGATATCAGTTACAACAGCGTCAATTGTTTTAAATCCCCATTTTTCGTATGCTTTAATTGTGTTTTTATTGTACTTGTTGACGGTAAGTCTTATTGGCTTTTTGTCTGCAAGTTTTTTTATTTTTTCAAAGGCCTGTGTACCGATTCCTTTGTGTCTGTAATCTTTTTTTATGTATAGTTTTGATAGGAAAAGATAATCTGCTTTATCGGAAATTCCAAAATAGCCTCCGTTTTCATTGTCGGATTTAATAAAATAGTATGTGTAGTTTTCGTTTTCAATCTGTTCTTTTATTGCGTTTTCGGATTGAAAATTTTCTACCATATAGTCAATTTGTTCGGGTGAAAGCAGGCAAGTCCAGTATTCATGCCAGATGGATGAAGCTAAATCTGCCAGTTCTTTTATCTGATTGTTTTCAACTTTTTGAAATTTAATTATAGTTACCCTCACCCCTGCCCTCTCCCTAAAAAGGGCGAGGGAGAAGTATATCAATTATAACTATCCTATTACCGGAGCAACGAAAGTTCTTGTAGCGAGGTCTTTGTCAAGCATTAACAAAGCCTTTTTATCATCGCCGATAAGTTTTAATGTCGCAAGAACTTGTCCTACATTATCTTCTTCTTCAACCTGTTCTTTAATATACCAGTTCAGGAAAGATATTGCTGCGCGGTCTTTTGTTTCGTCAGCTACATCCATAAGTTCGTTGATTGAAGCTGTAACATATTCTTCATGTCTTAAAATATGTTCAAAGCAATCAAGTGGAGAAGTCCAGTCAGTTTCAGGCTTTTCAATTGCTTCAAGCTGAACGTTTCCGCCTCTTTGGTTTAAGTAATCAAACATTCCCATAGCATGTGCGCGTTCTTCCTGAACCTGTACTGACATCCAGTTTACAAATCCTTTAAGGTTCAATCTTTCAAAATATGCCTGCATTGAAAGATACAGGTATTCTGAATAAAATTCTTTGTTTATTTGTACATTAAAAGCTTTTTCTAGTTTTTCATTAATCATAGTATTACCTCTCTTTCTTAAACAATTTTAACACTAAAAACATTTTTTGCGCATTTTTTTGTTATCAGATGTTTTATAGATATTGTGTGCAGAATGTAAGGAGTAACAATGCAGGTAAACAGCAATTCACCGAGTTTTTGCGGATATAAATCAGAATTCAGCCGAAAATTAGAACAATATATTTCAAGCGGAATTAAAAATGAGATTAAAGAACAAGAGCTGACAGACAGCTTTAGTAAAGTTATAGTTGAAAATATGATTGAGAGCAATGAAAAAGGCAAAGGGGTACACGGTGTTGTTTACGGCATTGATGATGATTATGTATTTAAGGTCGGAAGATTTTCTGTTCCTGCGTTAGGAAAGTTGAAATTAGCAGCAGACAGAATTGGCGAGAATTTGAAAACTTATTACGGCGGTGTACTTGCAAAAATCGGTGATGTGGAGATTATGAGAAATGCTTTCAAGACAAAAGATGCCCTGCCTGCAGGATTGCCGAGAAGGATAATGTCGGATGCTGAAAAGAAGGCGTATTATACGGATGTTTATTTAAAACGTTTTTCAAGCCTGCCTCAGGAAGCTTATGATAAAGTTGCAGGGGATTTTAAAACATTAAATTTAGCAGGAAAAGAATTTGATACTATAAATCCTAATAATTTTACGGCTGACGGTGATGAAATTAAAATTGTGGATGAACTGATTGACACAGGTTCCTATGGTAATAACAATCTTGCAAAACTTTGCAGAGTGTTTATAAATTCGTTTGATGATGAAACTGCGGCTGTTTATGATGTTGCGGCAGTCGGGGGCAGAAAAAATATATTTAAAAAACTTATTATGGCATCGGAAAAAGCTGAACTGCCTTTTGGCAGAGGCTATGATGACCGTAATGAATTAGATATGGCTATGCAATTGTGCGGTTATAGTGAAAAATTTGGAGAAATAGAAAGAACATTGAGGGATTACAGAAACAAATATTTTGATATGGATGAGCGTTTACAAAAGGTTGCTCAATTTTTAAAAGAACTTGATGAGCCTGATATGATAACCGCAATGTTTTATGATTAAATTGTCTTTTCAGGCAATGAAAAAATAGTATTAATTAATTATAAGTAATTATGTTATGAAACATAATGCTGTAAATAAACTTTTAAAGGCACTTGGTGAAAATATAAAGCTTAAACGGGATGAATATTCAAATTACATTGCCTTTCACGGGATAGGTAATGCATATAACAAACGATGGCTCAGCAATATTGTACCTGCCGACCTTTTGAAATTGTCTGTTAAAGAGGCTGTAGAAATTATTGTAACCCTTTCCGAGGGCGGAATTTTTTACGAAAAATTCCCTGACAGTATTGAAACTCCGAATTACGGGGATAATTGGGGAAGGCTTGCAAATTATATAGAAATAAATGACAGAGCTATCGCATATATGGACAATGGCTGTACCTGCAAAGGTATTTTAAGCTGTATAAAGCTTTTGCCCGCAATTCCTCCTTCTGCCAGAAGTTTTGCAAACTGTATAATTTTATCCCAAATCTGGCAGAATATTTTCGGGGACGCTTACGAAAAAGGGCCTGCAGAAGAGAATTCAATATATGGTTTACGTCTTAATACAAGCTATAGCGACAACATTATTGATTATTCAATTGTTGATAAAATTTTACCGGAAGGACAATTGAAAGCTTTTGTGGATTTAGCGCATTTTAGAGGTATAAAAGTCGGTTTCAGGCATGTTATTTCTGCAGACCAGATGAAAGTTGCAGTACCTTATAAAGATGACGTAACTTTCGACTGGAAGAATCCCGAACATGTAGAAATATACATTAACGAATGTGTTAAACTTATGGATTTGGGATTTGAATGTATGTTTATAGATTCTGCCAAACACATAGGCGGATATGATATGGGAAATTATACAGGCGTGGGTGCATTGCCCGATTACGGCCAGATGCAGTATATTCTGCACGAAATCAGAACGCGTTCGGGCAAAACTGATATAAGTTTTGTAGGTGAAAAAAGCTCTGACGATTTTGAAAGATACATTAATATGGGGCTTAATGCCGGCACTGATTTTATTACAGGCGACAATTTTAATGAGGTCAGAGAATTATCCGAAAAGTTAAAATATTCAAGAATTTACGCCCCGGGTGTTGAAGTCACAAACGACAATAACGAAGGCGGTCTTACATACGAACAGAAGCTTAACCGGATTAATTCCGCACTTTTCGGCTATTATCTGGCAAGCGACAAACTGCCGAGTTTTATGCAGATGAACGATTTGTTCCCTTTGCGTTACGACACAAGTACACATCATCTTATGATGACAAATCCGTCCTACTCAATAGACGGGACAGCGCTAAGCCACTGGGAAAATTTGTTTGCAGGTGATGACGGCAGAGAATACAACAGGCGCGCAGGCGAACTTTTTGCCTATGCGCTGGAAAGGTAATAATGAAGATAAGAAGGTAGGAAGATAAGAAGGTAAGCTTAAAAAATTTGTGTAAAGCACCGATAACAGCCTATCTTCATAACCTCTTAACTTCCTATCTTCCAAAATACAAGGAGAATAAAAATGACATTTAATCCATTGGAAGAAAAGGGAATACCTTTAGAAAAACAGCTTAGAAGCTGGCATGATATTGTTAAAAGACCGTTTGATAAACACAGTATTGACTGCTATTCAAGAACACGGCAGATTTTGATGAACGGAATTGAAGTTGAAGCCTGGAACTTTAAGCATAATTTTGCAAGAAACTGTGCTGATCCCGAGGTGAAAAAAATTATAGCGCTTTCTAGAAGAATCGAAGATATGCAGCAGACAACAGTAAACTGGATGACTCCTGCCTGTCAGACAGTTCTTGAAACAACATTGGGTTATGAACAGGTTGCAGTTGACCTGACAGCCTGGCTTGCACAAAACGAACCGGATGATTACGTTAAAGAAACTTTCAACTTCGGGCTTCTTGAAGATTTTGACCATCTTTACAGATACAGCCAGTGGGCATATATGATGGACGGGATTTTGCCGGATAATATTTTGCAGGGTATGACAGATGTTGTAATCAGCCGTCCTACACAAAACCACCACAATGATAACGGTATAAGATTACGTAATCATTATGACAGAAAAACTGCTTCTCCGCAGACAAAAGTAAATATTTATACTCTTGTTTCCGGCGAACAGCAGACACATAATTTCTACGCAGAACACGGTATGATGTATGCAAATGACGATTTAAGAAGAACCTACGGTGAAATCTGCGACGTTGAAGAAGAACACGTTACAATGTATGAATCATTAATTGACCCTGAAGAAACACCGTTTGAAAAGCTTCTTCTCCATGAATTTACTGAAGTGTGCACATACTATAACTGCTACAAAGATGAGGTTGATGAACAGCTTGAACATATTTGGGAAGAATTTCTTGCATTTGAACTTGGCCATTTACAGGTTGCAGCAGACCTTCTTAAAAAACATGAAAAACGCGACCCCGAAGAAATTATCGGTAACAAAATTGTTATGCCATGTCATTTTGAATCACAAAAAGAATATGTCACAAATATTTTGGAAAACGAAATTGACAAACGTCTTGACGGCGGAACAGGCTACACAACCATAGACAAACTTCCTGATGACTGGGCAAGTTATGATGCACAAAAGATTGTTAACGGAAAAGGAGCTTATACGGAACAAACCATAAGACTTATTAAATGTTCACTCGGCTCTGATATAGTAACAGCGGATAATAAGCTTCACAAAAAACAACCCGAACTTTTGAAACGAGGTTTGGAAGAAAAAGCACAGGCTCCGAATACCGTTTCTGTCGAAGAATATGAGGAAATGGGTAAAGTCAAAATTGAGGAAAAACTATGAACGAAGGTAAACTCGTAAAAGTTTTAAAATTCATAGCTGTAACAGGAATTATGACCGCAGTTGTAATCTCAGTTTTGAAAAGCGGTATTATACGCCGAAAATTCAATGAGATGAAAAATAAATTCAGGTATAAAAAAAATCGTGACAGCATGATTTTAATTGCAAAACGGATTAATCAAGACATCAGAAATATTGACAGACGTACATCAAGGCGCTGGCATGATAAAAATCAGGCAAAGTACGATGAACTCTGGGGAAATGATTATTCATGCAATTAAACAAAAAAGGCGTTTTTTTAACGCCTTTTTATATTATATTTACCAAGCCAGTTGAATGGTCAAAATGGCAGTTAACAATTTCCAAATCGCCGTTTTTAACGGCTTCGTTTATTGTAACCGAATGCTTCATCAAATAATCATTTACCCATTTTGTATGCTCCTGAGCAAAATAATTATGACATGATATATCTTCTTTATGATTTAAAACAGGATATACGCATTTTAAAATTGATGAAAAATCTTTCATGGGCTCAGGATAGTGCTCTTTAGCATATTTCATAACACCGCAGTCGTCGTGCCCCAAAAGTATTAACAGCGGCACGCGAAGTTTTTTAACGGCGTATTCAACACTTTCAACAACATTTGGCCCTGTCGTCATACCTGCAACTCTGACAACAAAAAGTTCACCGATTCCGCAGTCAAAAATTATCTCAGGGACAACTCTGCTGTCAGAACATGTTAAAACACACGCATAAGGCTCCTGATGAAACGCAAACTTTTTCAAAGTTTCTATTGCCATATTTTTTATTGAAGGTGTTCCGTTTACAAAATTTTTGTTGCCTTCAAGAAGTTTATCAAGTTCTTTTTTAGCTTTTTCTATCATAAAAATATTTTAAATAATTTTTTTCAAAAAAGCAATAGTCGGAGTATCTGTTTGACTTTTAATAATATATCCTGTATAATTGAATTGAAGGGCAAGCCCTTTTTTATCATATCCATAACTCTGCGGCTCAAACTACAAATTTGTTAAACCGACAGAGGAAAGGAGGTGGTAAAGGTGGTTATTAATACAGAAGAACTAGCAATAATTCTTTTAATACTGCTAGTTCTAAAATAAAACCATAATGGGGCTTTTTAGCGGATGTTGACGCATCCGCACCCTTCTTTTTTATTATAACATATTTTAACAATTTTTCAAGTGTTTTTGATATATGTGGCTGTTCAGGCATATTTATGGTAAAGTATTCAAGTGTGATTTTAGGGAGAACTTATGGAAAAAATTATAAATTTTGTAAAAAAACACAATGAATTGTTTATATTACTTGGGTTAGCGCTGTTTTGCTACTTTATGTTTTTCTTTAACATAGGCAATTATGCGCTGATGGATGTTGATGAAACCAGATATGTTGCAATGGCGCGTGATATGTTTCACAGCAGGGATTTTCTTACTCTTTATTTGAACGGCGATTATTTTTTTGAAAAACCGCCGCTTTATTTCTGGGGCGAATGTTTGTCATTTGCGATTTTCGGAAAAGTTAATGAGTTTACCGCAAGATTTCCTGTTGCGCTATACGGATCTTTATCTGTATTTTTGCTTTATTTTATCGGGAGAAAAATCGTTTCGAAAAGATACGGTCTTATATCGGCAATAATTTTAGGTTCAACGTTAGAATTTGTAATGCTTGCCAAATTCGCAATTCTGGATATTGTTGTGACAACCTGTATAGGTTTTTCTGCAATGTTCGGACTTTTAACCCAGTTTGTCGAAGAGAAAAATAAAAAATATTTCTGGTGGTTATTTTATATTTTTTCTGGTCTGGCTGTTATGGCAAAAGGATTACCGGGATTTATTGTTCCCTTTGCGGTAATGTTTTTTGTCACAATCGCTAATAAAACTTTTAAACAGGTTTTCAGGCCGCAATATATTTTACCGGGATTTTTCCTGTTTTTCTTAATTGTTTTGCCATGGCATATTGTTATGTTTAAAATTCATGACCCGTTGTTCTTTAACGAGTACATTATGAAACATCATATAAACAGGTTTTTCTCATCAAGCCAGATTGACAGAGAACAGCCTTTTTATTTCTATATAATTACGATTTTGTGGGGGCTTGTTCCTTGGATATTCTCTGCAATTTCAGCAGGGATAGCAAAACTTACAAATCTTAAAAAATTCTCTCTTAATGATTTGGATACTCCGCATAAATTTCTTTATTTTAATGTGATTGCGTTTGTTGTAACTATGTTGTTTTTCTCGGCATCAAGTACAAAACTTATCACATATATTCTTCCGGTTTATTTCTTTACTGCCTGTATTATGGCATTTTTATGGGAAGATTACATGTTCAAAGGCAGATACCAGAAGTCTGTAAATCTTTCTGTTTATATTTTAGGCGGGGTTTGCATTGTCTCGGGCATTGTTGCATGTTTTATGAAATATTTTCTGCCTGCCCAGGCTTATGCAGATGTATTAATGATAAAATGGTTCTGCATAATTCTCGTTTGGGTATTCGGAATTTCAAGTATTCTGTGCGTGGCATTTAACAAAAAAATCGGAGTATTTGCCTGTTATGTGCTTCTTGTACTAATTACTTCGGCATTCGGTACAAAGCTTTTCTACAATATGGATTACGAATTCGGGCAGAACGACTTAATGTATTTTGCAAAATATGCAAAAGAACACAACAAAAAACTTGTAATTTTGAATGATGAACGTAAGTATTCGGCTCTGTATTATTACGGCGGAAAAGTTTTCTTTATTTCTCAGGACGATAAAGCCGAGATGGCAAAGTTCGGAGAGATGCTTGATGACAGGGATGTGGTTGTTATCGTCAGAGAACGCAAAATGCCTAAAGTTGATGAAACTCTGGATTTTGATATAATTTTAGACGGAAGGAAGTATTCACTTATAAAGGTGAGATAATGCTTGCCAGATATGAAAAATTTCTTGAAAAATTTGATAAACGTTTAAGCAGATATTTTGAAGAGCAATGCGAATTTATAAAATGCAAAATGGGATGTTCCGCCTGCTGTGAAGTCGGTGAATATCCTTTTTCACGTCTTGAGGCGGAATATCTTATGTCAGGGTATATGAAACTCCCGCCTGATGTCAAAAAACAGGTCAAAGAGAATATAAAACGCCTGAAATCTGAAAATCCTAAATTTTATCAGTGTCCGTTTTTAATAAACCATTTATGCTGTGTTTATAAATACCGCGGTATAGTTTGCAGAGTCCATGGCCTTGCCTGGTTTGATGAAGATGAGGAAAAGGTAAAATTACCTTATTGTGTTAATTTAGGCTTAAATTACAGCAAAGTTTTTGACCGTGAAACAGGAGAAGTTTTTCTACAGAATCCCATAAAAGAGCGTCTTAAGATTAACTCTGTATTGAGGAGTCCCGCGGCTGAAGAATATAAACTGGAGTGCGGTGAAATCAGACCGCTTATTAAATGGTTTTAATAATATTTATTTTTTAAATTTTGTGTATAATAATATATAGGGAAAACGCCCGAACCTCCGGAGTGCACACGAACTATAAAGCGAATATAGGGTGAGTAAGGAGGTTTTTATGATAAATAGGGAAATAGTAAGAAAAGCCCTACGTGTGATAGGACTTTTACTTAATTTTATCTCTGAAATCATATAGGGGCGAATAAATCGGTTGGGTTGGTCAGAACCTGACCGATTTCCCTATATATTACATTATAACTTATTTTTTTTAATTTCAAGTGTGTTGTAAAAGATTTATAGGTATAATAAAAAATTTCCTAATGTAAATATTAATGAATAATGTCTTGAGAAATAAAAAGATTTGAGTTATACTACTTATGTAGTAAATTTTGTGTGTGTTAAAAAAAGGATTTATGATTATATTGTTTCTTTAAACAGCAGTAATGCCGTCTAAATGGCGTATTGTTTTTACGGCGGTGTAGTATAAAATAGTTTAAGGAATGTAAACTCGCAGAGAATATCAGGCAAAATTCTTTTGTCAGATGTTTTATATAAACAAAGTGTGTTAGCAGGTGTAAATTTTGAACGAAAATAAAGACAAAGTTTCCGAACAAATAAAATCGAAAGATGTGAAAAAGGGCGGCGGATCGGCAACCAATCCGCTTTCTAAGAAGCTTAATACGCTTAAAAAAACTGATTTAAAAAATTTAAAAACAACGGAAGCTGAAAACCCCGCTAAAAAAGAAGAAAAAAAAGTTTCTAATCCTATTGCATCCCGTACGTCAAGTATTGTCGCACGCATTAATAATTTTAATACCAACAAAACAGCAAACAGGATGTATGCCGGTTATATGAACACAGCAGCAAATGCACATCGTGTTTTTGATTATTCGGAACTTGTATATAGCCTCAACGGTGCACTTGAAGGCAAAACCAGCGTGCATGAACTTTTTGTTGCCGTCCATGAATTATTTTTGGAGAAAATCGGCAGTGTGTTTACTGCCTTCGGTATTGTTCATGAGCAGTCAAAATGTATTAATATAAAACTGTTTAATTCACTTGGCAGTACTTATTCTTCAAAACTGCTGCTGTCTGATGATGCCAATCCTATTATTCAGTGTTTTAAAACAGGGGTTCCTGTTGTTCAGGATAATAATAAATTTTTAAATATTCCTTATTTACCTGCTTCTGCTGCATATATATTCCCGCTTAATTCAATCAACGGATGCAAGGGCGTTATGGTTGTCGGAAAAGATTCACTCGAAAACCATATCGGGTTATTTTCGTTTATCGCTAATTATTGTGCTTTATTTATGCAGAATATGGAGCTTTTGGAACAGACTAATAAATATACTAACACGGATACACTCACAGGGCTTTATACCCATAGAGGTTTTCAGGAAGTTTTGACCGTTGAATTGAAGAAAGCTGAAGAAAATGAGTCTAACCTCTCTATAATCATGCTTGATGTTAATAATATTTCAAAGATTAACAGAGAACTCGGGCATGCAAAGGGGGACGAAGTTATTAAACTTCTCGCGGAAAAGGTTAAACAAAATATCAGAAGCACAGACAAAGCCGGCAGATACGGCGGGGATGAGATTGCAATAATTCTTCCGGATACAAGTACTGCCGATGCCAAATATCTGGCAGAATATATTACTTATTGTCTGTCATGCTGTTTTGTGGATGATGTCGGTCCTGTTAAGGTTTCAGTCGGAATTGCAACATACCCCGAATGCAGCAAAGATCAGGAAAAGCTTCTTATCCTTGCTGAACAGGCAATGTATATATCTCAGGCAAAGGGTTACAAAGAAGGCATGTCTGCTATTGTAAGCTCTGCCGATTACAATTTCTGGGATGATGAAGCATTGAACTCATTTGCGGAAGTTGTTGCGAAACGTCATTCACAGCTCGGAATTGATTTTGGCGAAGAACTTCTGCATAAGTTTAATAATGAGCAAATTGTTTCGCATAATCACCTTATGGAGCTTGCCAACTCTCTTGCCGGTGCAATTGATGCGAAAGACCCTTATACAAAAGGTCATTCTACATCCGTTTCAAGGTATTCGGAAGCTCTTGCGCGGGCTATTAATCTTCCTGAAGATGAAGTTCAGAGAATTAAACTCGGTGCACTTCTCCATGATGTAGGTAAAATTGGTATTCCTGAAAGTGTCTTGAAAAAACCAGGTAAACTTGAAGGGGAAGAATGGGAAATTATGAAACAGCACCCTGTAATCGGGGCAGAAAAAGTGCTTGCGCCGAACGATGCTCTGCGGAATTTAATTCCTATTGTTAAATATCACCATGAGCATGTTGATGGAAGCGGTTATCCTGAACATCTTAAAGGTGAAAATATTCCGCTTGCCGCACGTATTGTTGCGGTTGCAGATACTTTCCACGCGCTGATTTCCGACAGACCTTACCGTAAAGGAATGAGTGTTGAAAAAGCCTGTGAAATTTTAAAAGACGGCGCTGGAAAACTCTGGGATTCTGATTTGGTACGTCAGTTTATTGCGATTGCCCCATCACTTTCTACCAGTGTTTAGTTAAGTTGATTTTAGTATAAAATTTTTGTGGATTATTACATATTTTCAGGGCTGCGCTTGCATAATTTCGAAAATAGTGTATAATTATATGAATTAAAGGAATTTTGCAGAAGATTTCTTTAAAGTACCAATTTAAATCAGGAGAAGAAAAATGTACCAAGATGAAAAACTTGTTTGTGAAGATTGCGGCGCAGAATTCGTCTTCACGGCAGGTGAACAGGAATTTTACGCAGAAAAAGGTTTGGTAAACAAGCCCAAAAGATGTCCGGAATGCAGAAAAGCACGCAGAAAAAACAACAGACGCCACAGAAAAATGTATGAAGCTGTCTGCTCAAAATGCGGTGCTCAGACTCAGGTTCCTTTCAAACCTATTCCGGGAAAAGAAGTCTATTGCAAAGATTGCTTTGTAAAAGAACAGGAAAATGCTGAACAAATTGCAGAATAGAACAATTTAATAGAAAATTTTATTTATATTCGCAAACAGACCGGATAAATTACCGGTCTGTTTTTTGTTTTATACGCCTATGCAGCTGTTTAAATATTCTATTGTGCTTATTTTTTCATCGTACAAATACTTTATGAAATTCAAATATGCCGCGTTGTGTGAAGTTATTACAAGATTTATTTCAAATCCGTCGGTACAGAAAGGCTCGTAATCGTAAACCACATAGCTGTTATATTTACTTTTCCATTCCTTTCTTTCGATTCGGCTGTTATTTTCTTCTATAACATCTTCAAGCCACGCTATAATGTCCTTATTCACATTTTTCATTTCCAAGCGATTGTACTTGCTGCAATCATGGCAATCATTTCCCATTAACATGTTAAATTACTCCACCAATGTGTTATATGTAAATTTTAAATCTTTTTTCGCCGGAAATAATCCCCTTTAGGTATAACGATAAAATAGTGAAATGTGGCGATTTATTATTTTTTATTTAGTTTTTATTTCTTTATAATTAATTGAAAAAAATAGAAAATTTTTATACTATAAAAAAAGGGTTATGAGTTAATGAAAATAAAGGTGTTCGAATGAACGAAAAACGGATTTTAATAGTTGATGACGATGACGAAATCAGAGAACTTCTTGAATTTGATATAAAAGCAAGCGGGTATTTTGTTGATACTGCCAAAGACGGTATGGAAGGGCTTAATAAAGCCTTAAATAACACTTATGATTTGATTTTGCTTGATGTTATGATGCCGAAGATGAACGGTTTTGATGTATGCAAAAATATCAGGCAGGCAAAACTTGCAATTCCGATTTTGATGCTTACTGCAAAGGGAACTATTGACGATAAAACAGAAGGTTTTGACTGCGGGGCCGATGATTATCTCGTAAAACCGTTTGATATTCAGGAAGTACTTTTGAGAATAAGAGTTCTGCTCAGAAGAAATCAGGTTTTTGATGAAGATAAATCCTCTCTTTCTGATGAAGTTTTAAATGCCGGTGATATAGAGATTTCTCCGGAAACTCTTGAGGCAGTTGTTGTAAACAAAAAAGTTAAATTGACGCCTACTGAGTTTGAGATTTTGTATTGTCTTATGCAGCATTTTAATCATCCGGTGACTCTTGCAACGCTTTTGGATGAAGTCTGGGGATACGACAGCAACGAGGATGTCAGGATGTTGAGGGTTCATGTAGGCGGATTGCGTAACAAAATTGAACCTGATACAAAACACCCCAAATATTTGCATACGGTTACAAATGTCGGTTACAAATTAACTCCGTTCGGAGAAGGGTAATTTTATGTTTGGCAAACATTTAAAAATTGTTGAACAAATTATTATTGTATTTGTATGTGCTGTTATTGTTCCGATGTCAATCAGCGGTTTTATTATCAATAATATTAACCAGCAGTCAATGAGATATCAGCTTAGAGAATCAGCCGTTCTTATTGCAAATATGGTTTCGGACGAGATTGATTTTTTTAATAAGACAATTGTAAGCAACCTTGAACAGATTGTATTTTCATTAGAACATCTTCCCACACAGCGTGCAAAAGAACAGTATTTGAAATCTGTTATTAATCAGCTTGATGACTGTGAAAATTTGGAAATAGTTGATAAATCAGAGCTTGAAACAATTCAAAAACGCGACAAAATTAATAAGAAAGCTTCAATTCCATTAAAAATAAATGAAAATCAATATCTTGTCGCTACTTTCAAACTTGATGCCATAAAGGATGAATTATTTCGATCACTTGCTGATGACAAAAGACAAATTTATGTATTGACAGATGACGGAGATTTGCTCGCGGAGCATAATTATACGGAAGATACGTATAAAAAAACGGTTTCCTTATTGCCTGCAAAGCTTAAAAAAGATGTTCCTGTCATATTCGGGGATGTAAAAAATCAGCCTCTTGTTTATGTTTCAAAAGACGAACCTAAAATTACGATTATTGTAAATACAACTGAAAAAGTTACTCAAAAGGCGATTACCAATAACAGTTTAAAAATAATTTTATCCTGTCTTTTTGCGACATTTGCTATTATTTTTGTTGTCGGGCTTTATACATATTATCTTTATATCAACATAAGACAATTATTTAAAGGGATTATTGCAATTTCAAAAGGTAACTATGAACGCCAGATAAGGCTTTTGACTACAGCTTTTACCCCGCATGAAATTATATTCCTTGCATTTGAATTTAACCGTATGGCGACCGAAATTCACAAATCTTACATTCAGTTGAAAAAGAATAATATTGAATTGAAACAGCTTAACGAATTTCGTTCAAACTTAATTGATACAGTAAGCCATGAACTCAGAACACCTTTAACAAGTATTCAAGGATACACATCAAGGCTTATGCGTCAGGATATAACAATTGATGAAGAAACCAGACAAAAGTCTTTGAGAATAATAAAAGAACAGTCTGAGCGTCTGAAACGTTTGATTGATGATCTGCTAACTATCCCAGATATTGAGGGAATGCGCCTCAGGACAAATATTGAGGAAGTTTGGATTCCGGAAATTCTTGAAGAATCACGGATTTTAATTAAAAACAAACGGAATATGGAGATTGTTTTTAATCTAGGTGAAGATTTTCCGCTTGTAGAGGGCGACAAAGACAGGCTGCTGCAGGTTTTTGTAAATCTTCTTGAAAATGCGGCAAAATATGCTTCGGAAGGTTCAAAAATTGTTGTAGACGGAGTGGTCAAAGACGATTGTGCAAAGATTTTTGTCAAGAATGACTGTGAGGTTATTTCGCCTAAAAAGTTGAAAAAATTGTTTGAAAAATTTGTCCGGCTTGATGACAATACAACAAGAACAACACGCGGAACGGGATTGGGACTGTTTATTGTAAAAGGTTTGGTGGAAGCTATGAACGGTGAAATAGCATTGCACAGCGACAAAAACTGCGGATTTTGTGTTGAGGTAACCCTTCATCTTGCAAATGTTCAGGAGATTGCAAAATGAAGCGCGCCGTAGAACTTGCAAAAAAATCAAAAGGAGAAATCCCTGTCGGTGCGTTGATTGTAAAAGACGGGGAAGTTATTGCTGAAACTTTTAACCAGAAAGAAACAACAAATGATGTGACGGCGCATGCAGAAATTCTTGCAATACGTGAGGCGGAACAAAAGTTAGGCCGTTGGCGATTGGATGACTGCGAGATTTATGTAACTCTTGAACCCTGTCCGATGTGTGCCTGGGCAATAGTTTCCGCAAGAATAAAAGCAGTTTATTTTGGGTCTTATGATAAAAATTATGGTGCGTTAGGCTCTGTTATAGATGTTAGAAAACTTGCTAATTCAAAAATGAAAGTTTACGGCGGGATTATGGAAGAAGAGTGTGATAAGATATTAAAGGAATATTTTTTTAATATGCGTTTTGAGCGTACTAAATAATAATTTTTTAATGGAAGATAGGAAGGTAGGAGGGTATGCTATTATTGGTGAGCAAAGCTCACGAAAAAATCCCTTCCCTAATTAGGGAAGGTTAGGATGGGTTTCAATTAATACCCACCCCAATCCCTCCCTAATCAGGGAGGGAGAATATTACATGCCTCTTTACTTCTCCCGTCTTACTTGCTCGCATTTAGCGAGTCTACGGTTGACGTTTGTAATGGTTTCACCATTTTGCAAATTATTCTATTTTTATATACGTCAAGGGATAATTATGATCAGTTTTTACAAATTTGATTAATATTCGCTTGTATGTTAGTATTCAAGTTATGATAACTAAAACGGAAATTGATAAACTTGCCCAAACTTATGAAACAGTTGATTTTATAAAGGATGATCCTGTTAGAGTTCCAAACAGGTTTACCGAAAAAAAGGATATTGAAATAGCCGGATTTATAGCTTCTCTTGTAGCTTACGGCAGGCGTGAAGTTTTTTTGAAAAAACTTGATACTCTTTTTGAAATCGCAAAGAATGAGCCGTATAATTTTATCTTAAATTTTGAGCCCAAAATTCTCGGGGATTTTAACTACCGTTTCGGAAAGCCTGAAGATTTTGCGCAGATTTTTATTGTAATGAAGGAGCTGTATTCAAAAAACGAAGGTTTGGAAAATCTTTTTAAATACGGATATGAAAATCCGGTTGAAGGTAATATGTTTATACCGGTAACGGATTATTTTTATTCTCATGTAAAAGATAACAACGCGCAGGGGTTTAAGTTTATGGTTCCTGATGCGCGTAAAGGAAGCGCTATGAAGCGTATGTGTATGTATCTTAGGTGGATGGTTAGAAAAGGACCTGTAGATTTTGGAATTTGGGATTTTATGAAGCCTTCAGAACTTTTAATTCCGCTTGATACACATGTGGCAAGACTTTCCCGCGAAATGGGACTTTTGACACGAAATGCAAATGATTTTAAATCGGTTCTTGAAATAACGGAAAACCTGCGCAAATTTGACCCTGAAGATCCTGTAAAATACGATTTTGCAATGTTCGGCTACGGGGTGAACCATAAGTAATTGTAAAATAAGAAAAGTATGTTTTAATTGATACAGTTTTTAACACTTTGAAAGGAGCTTAGTATGAATGATATTTTAAGCAATATAAATTCGGGGAGGGGGCTTTTAAGCTCTTTATCTGCATTTACACTTGCGGAAGTTCTTATAACTCTTGGTATTATCGGTGTTGTAGCTGCAATGACTTTACCGTCGCTTATTAACCGTACTCAGAATAGGCAGCTTCAGACAGCGTTTAAGGCTGCATACTCTATTATTGCCCAGACTGTTACAAAGATAAACAGCGATGTCGGCGGTAATTTGAAACAAATATACACTGAATATGATGGCAGTTACTTTGTAAAAGCTGATGAGCTTTATGATTTGTTTTATAACAATTCAAATTTGAAAGTTATAGGCGAGTGTAAATATGAAAATAATTCACGTAATTATAATAAATCTGCTGATGCCGATGTGTTGGGTTCAGGTAAAACAACTCCTGATAAAGCTCTTGCAAATGGAATGTGTTTTAATGTCAAAGTAAACGGATTCCATATAATTTTTTCGGTTGATGTTAACGGAACGAAAGGTCCAAACTTGCTCGGACATGATATATTTTTCTTTTATGTAGATGACAACGATATGTTAAAACCCTTTAAACAGTCAAGACATTATACTGATGAGGAACTGGCATCCGGTAATGTTAATGATCCTGTGTTAGCAGGCTACCCGTGTTCTGCAAGCTCAAGTCAGGCTGGAAACGGTTTCGGGTGTGCATATTACGCACTTATAGACCAGAATCCGGATGATTCGTCAAAGAAATATTGGGAAGCATTGCCGTAAATGCTTATTAATGTCTGATTATTGAATGATAAGACGGCTGAAGTTTTGAATATAAAGGAAAGGTTAATTGTATACGTATTTGTATTGCTCGTATAGCTGTGCAACCTCTTCCTTATTTATATCTTTTTTAATTTTGAAAACAGCAAGGGTGTCTGCCCTGTCAATAATGTCAAGATATTTTAAAATAACATGATAATATTCTCTGTCCCAAAAATCGTGAAATAAAATTGTGAGGTCGCTACTGTCAAAATTCAAAATTAAACTTAAAAGGCAGGCTACCCTAAAACGTCCGTCAATTAATACTGTTGTCGGGGGGGGGGCACTTTTAGCATACAAAGTTGTGTAATTTAAAAAACATTTTTTGGGTTTTTTATTACAGGGATAACCCCAATCTCCCGTTCTTCCGATATTTGCATGAATAAAGTGCAGCCTTCCTGATGCTATATTTTCCCTTATAAACTTCCACGATTTCATGTGTCTAATCCAGCCCCGGCTGCTTTCAACAGAATACAGTTCTGCATCTGTTTTTTTTAATACATCAAATGTGGAGCCGCCTGAGCCGAATTCCAAATAAGTTTTACAACCAGGATTGGTTATATAGCTGTAGAACAACTTTCTTTCGGCATCAGTATTTAAAGTCGTATAGTTCACCGGATTATCAGAAAATTTGTCAGCTAAATTTTTGACAAATCTTTTTATATTTTTCATTTATTCCCCCAGATTTAATTGTGAGAATTGAACAATCTTATTTTTTCCGCGTTTTTTAGCATTGTATAATGCGTGTTCTGCGTATCGGATAATTGTGTTTGCGTCTTCTTCAGTATTTTCAAGGCATGGATAAGTTGAAATTCCGCCTGATATCGTTATCGGATGTCTTTCTTCTTCGCCTGCCGGAATAAATTCCATTTTTTCTATGTCGCGTCTAAATCTTTCAGCAAACAAAAAAGCGTTTTCTTCAGATGTGTTAGGGAGAATTAATAAAAATTCTTCATCTCCGTAACGAGTTAAAATATCTTCTTTTCTAATAAGCTGTTTTAATTTATCAGCAATTGATTTTAAGAGCACATCGCCCCATTCGTATCCGTAAATATCGTTTACAACTTTGAAAAAGTCTAAGTCAAACAGAAGGCAGGATAATTTTGTGCCATAACGTTTTGCACGTGAAATTTCTTGATCAAGGCGTTCCTGCATATATTTTCTGTTGTGAAGCCCTGTAAGTTCATCTGTTGTTGAAACAACTTTAAGTTTATCTCTCAATTCTTTATATTTTAAAAGCGCGTTTGCTCTGATGATTAATTCCATGTTATCAACAGGAGTTTTTATAAAATCAAAAATAACAGATCTGACTGTTGTCCCCTTAAATACGTCCCCGATAAATAATGCGGGAGCTTTGAATTTTGTTGTCATAAGAACATCTTTAATATTCGGAACGCTTTCGATTACAATAAGACCGGGATTGAGCATTTCGTAATCTTTGAGTTTATCCGCGCTTTCAATTCTGACATTTGTGTCATCAATTTGAGCCAGAACATCTGCTAATTTTGATTCGTTCTTATCTGTATAAACAACAATATTCTTCATTTTTCTTTTTTACCCTTTCCGTCGATATCCGTTGTAATTTTTTCGATTTTTGTCAGTCGCTTCGCTTTCATTTATATTTTTAAGAACGCTTGCTCCCGTTTTTACCCTTTCCGTCGATATCCGTTGTAATTTTTTCGATTTTTGTCAGTCGCTTCGCTTTCATTTATATTTTTAA
>CALURJ010000020.1 GCA_944323145.1 Candidatus Gastranaerophilales bacterium | reverse complement strand
CTCGCAACCAGAACAACTCTTAATTCTGATAATATTACACAGGTTATTTATTTTATTTCGGGATTGGAAAAACTACAGAAAATCCAAAACTTATAATATTTTTCCGACTAAACATGTCAAACTTGCAGTACTTTTTCTCAAACTCCCTGATACACGACACTCAGAAAATAAAAAACCGAATAACTAATGTCATTCGGTTTTTTATTTTGGAGGTTAGGAGATTCGAACTCCTGACCCCCTGCGTGCAAAGCAGGTGCTCTACCAGCTGAGCTAAACCCCCGCAATTTCTTGCGAAATTTTATTTTATTGTCACAAGAAATATTTTACATGCTGATTTTTTTTTGTAAAGCCCCTTTAGTCTTTTTTTTCAAAATCCATATAATCAGAAAGTTTGCTGTAAATATATGATAATCTCTCAGGATTTGTTAAATACCACCAGCCTATTAATGTTTCAAATGCCGTTGCCTGACGATATTCCGATTGATTTTGACGACGCCCAACAGGAATAGGTAAATTTCTTCCGCGGCGGGAGATTTCGTGTTCTTCCTCCGTCAAAATATTTTCAAGCTTATGCAGCATCTCCGCCTGAAATCCCATTTTCACCTTTGCTGTTGTTATTTTATGAAGGTTTGTGGAATTATTAGTTAACTTCACCGTTTTTTCGCGGATATAAAGTTCCCAAACAGCATCACCTATATAAGCATAATTTCTTAAATTCATTTCTTCCATAAAATGAGTTTACTACAAATATTGTATTTAACCTAAAATTATGCAATAATTCTTTTTATAGGGAGAGGTCATTATGTTAAAAAAATTATTTATAATTGTTGTATTTTGTTGTTTATCCGGAACAACTGTATTTTCACAGGAAATCGGAATTATGGAAAACAGCAATCAGGCGTGTGAATGCAATCGCAGCACAAAATGCCTTGATTTAATAACATCAATGTATAACGAACGCGCAACCCTTTATAATGTTTTAAACTTATCTAATGACCAGCAAAAGTGCAAAGATGTTATTGACCAAAAACGGTATGAAGAATTAGGTAAACTTTTTAAGCAATATCAACAGGAAGAATATGTTCTTTCGAAAATGTGTGAGCATAGCGGAGCATCCGAATCAGCAATAAAAAAACAGGAAAATGTTATTAAAAATTTGAAAAAAGAAATGCGAAAAACCGCAGATAAATATGACAAAGAATTCAAATCAATACTGAGTTCCGAACAGAAAGCAAAATATAATACCGTTACAAAAATGAAACGAAAAGAAATAAAATACTGCATGAATGATAAGGCTTTTTATAAGCGTGATCCGAAATTAAGACCCTTCGGGCAGAAAATGTACTACGGGGAACAAAACGATGTGCTTTGTCCGGTACACAAAAAGTGGCACCTGTTCGGATACAAACACAAACCGGAACAAACACCGTCCTCAATGCCGGAGACTCCAATTATAGAACCGGCCACAGGTTCTGTTATTGAATAGCTAAATAATTAGTTTTAACCAACTAAATTTTTCATGATATAATACCCCTATGAGAAAACCGATTGTAGCAATAGTAGGACGCCCGAATGTCGGAAAGTCAACATTTGTAAACCGTTTAATCGGAACAAGAAATTCTATTGTTCATGATTTGCCGGGTGTTACACGCGACAGAATTTATTTCGATGTTGAGTGGCAGAACAAAATTTTTACGGTAATTGACACAGGCGGAATAATTCCGGGTGATGAAGATGAAATTATGTTATCAATTTTCGATCAGGCAAAAATTGCATGTGAAGAAGCTGATAAAATTATCTTTATAGTTGACGGGAAAGAAGGCGTCAATCCGGTTGATTATGATATTGCAAATATTTTAAGACAATCAGGAAAACCCGTTTTTCTGGCGGTTAATAAATCGGATAATCCCGAATCTTTAATGATGGTTAACGATTTTTACTCGCTTGCAATAGGTGAACCTATCGGGATTTCGGCGCTTCACGGCTCAGGCGGAGTAGGTGATTTGCTTGATTTGGTGACTGAGGATTTTTCACAGGATACGGGACAAGAAGATGATGAAACAATAAAAATTGCAATTGTCGGACGTCCTAACGCCGGTAAGTCTTCTATAGTAAACGCTCTTTTGAACGAAAACAGAGTAATTGTTTCGGATGTTTCCGGTACAACGCGCGACAGTATTGACAGCTCAATAACATACAATAACAGAGAATTTATTATTGTGGATACTGCCGGTATCAGAAAAAAATCAAAAGTTGACTGGGGCGTTGAAAAATTTGCAGTTGACAGAGCCATACGCTCAATCAGGGAATGCGATGTTGCACTTCTTGTAATTGATGCGAAAGAAGGGATTTCCGATCAGGATAAGAAAATTGCATCTATTATAACCGAAGCCGGAAAAGGTTTGATTATTGCTATAAATAAATGGGACTTAATCGAAGATAAAAAATCAAATACTATAAATCAATACAATAAAAAACTTGCAAATGATATTCCGTTTTTGGAATATGCACCGAAAATTTATATCTCAGCAGTTACCAAACAGCGTCTGCACAGTATTTTTACCGAAACCGAAAAGGTTTATGCGGAATGCACAAAACGTATTTCAACAGGTTTGTTGAACAAAATAATAAAAGAGGCTTACATGCTCAATCCGCCGGCCTCATCAAAAGGCAAGAGATTGAAAATTATGTATGTAACTCAAACAGGAGTTCAGCCTCCGCATATTGTAATTTTTGCAAATAACGCGGATTTAATGAAAGATCATTACAAACGTTATATTGAAAACAAGCTTCGGGAAGCTTTCGGCTTTTTCGGCACTCCGATAAAACTTTCAGTACGAGAGCGTTCGGACAAAGAAAAGAAATAAAAAAGAGGATTTTAACAAATCCTCTTTTTTTTAACTAAAACTTACTTACGAAACATAAAACATCATCAAATAAATTTTTAATCGGTTCTGTAACATCGTATGAAAGAATTTTTCTTACATATTCAAGTTTTTCCTCAAATGTTAATGTATGACGTTGGTCTTCCGGAATTTCTGCGATGATTTGTTCTATTTTATTTTCATCAATAACCATCTCATATTTTTTCAATAATTCTTCTGATAACATAATTGTTTCACATACATCATTAATAGGTGTGATTTTGGAATAATCAATTTCTAGCTCCATGGGGTTTTGCAAATTTTTCATCTTTCTGTTGCTCCTTATAATTTTAATTTTTAAACAAACGCTTCTGATACATAATTTGCCATTTCATCAAACATATTTTGAAGGGGCATAGTAATGTCAATCATTGCTTCCTGTTGAATATCGGCCATTGCATTTTCAAAAGATTTCGGGGGTTTTACGGCAACTGTTTCAAATTTTCCTGATTCTAATTGTTCAAGTAAATCTCTTGAAAAATCTTTAGTGTTCCTTAGAGATGATAAGATAGCACAATCTATTTTAAACAAGTCTGCAGAACTCAATTCACTGCTCAGCATTCTCTCCATTTTGTCAATGTCATCAATATCGTGCATAATGCCATTGGCAATTGTGTTACAGTCCATGACTATAACATTGTCAGTTTTTGAATTCATTTAAAATTTTACCTCCAATTAACTATTGCTCTGTCTGTATTTTTTATCTCGGTAAAATTTCTCAAAAACTTTAACAAAAAGAATAAATTGTAACATTATATTTACAATTATGTGAAACCCCTTATTTTATACGGAAAAACAGGAAATACAAAAATTTGCCATTCCATAATAAAAGCCCGCCATGCTTCTGTTCAACTAAATTCTTTGTAGCGAAAAAGAAAGTCTCGTCATTTGACAAGACTTATAAATATACATTTACCCCACACTTTTTATAACATAAAAAATATTTTTTGTCAACACTTTTTTAAAAATATTTTTTGATTTTAAATAAAAAGTGAAAGATAAAATTTTAATGCGCTTCTTTTAACACAACTATTGTATCTTCAATTTCTGTTTTTAAATATTCAAGCTGCTGGTCAATAACATTGTCGTTATATAAATATCCAGCACCTGTGTAAGCCATATACGGCCTGTATTTTTCAGCTTCCTCACGCAATGTTGCAACCGATTGTGTATGCGTAGAAAGTTCCATCAATTTTTGGAAAGATACATAGCTGCTTTCAGGTGTACCCTCATATTTGTTCCTTAAATACTCTACTGTTTTCGTAAAGAAAAAAGCTTTTGCGTTAAAAAGCTGAACGCTTCCTCTGTCTTCTATACAGGAGAGGAGGTTTTCCAGCTGAGGCAGAAGTTCGTTAATATCATTCAGATAGGGAGATGTTTTATTGTCTTTTAAAATAATATTTACAAAAGCCGGATTGTCACGCGGAACAGGTTTTATTTCATCTGCTGAATTGAAATCTTTTGATTCTTCAAAAAGCGGTTTTGTTGTTTTGGGTTCGTTTGCATTAAAACTCTTTGAAATATCGGGCAAAGTTCCGACATACCCTCTGCCTTCCGTTGAAGCGGTATCTTTTGAGCTTTTTTTAAAACCCCATCCGAAACACATTGTACTGCTTAATATTACAGCTAAAAATAAAACAGCTAACTTCTTCATACCATAATTATAATGATTATTGAAGAAAAATCATCCTTTGTTTAATTTATTTGTGCAGGAGAGTAAAGTTTCTTCAACCGTTTATTGCAAAATAAACTTCTTTTAATCGTTTTTTGCTTATGTGAGTATAAAGCTGGGTTGTAGAAACGTTGCTGTGTCCTAAAAGTTCCTGAACAACTCTTAAATCCGCTCCGTTTTCAAGCAGGTGGGTTGCAAATGTATGACGCAGTGTGTGAGGAGATATAGATTTATGAAGTCTTTTCCCCTGTTCATGAATAAAAGTATAAACATCCTGACGGTTAAGTTTTTTTCCTTTTTCGCCTATCAAAAGCTGTTTTGTATTAATATTATATTTTTGCAGGAGATAATCTCTTTCAGGCAGATAGTTTTTTATTGCTTCTACGGCTTTTTTTCCCATAGGAACAATTCTGTCTTTTGAGCCTTTTCCCGTACATTCAAGGAACTTTCCTTTCAAATCGTAATCTGTTGTTTTTAAATTTACAAGCTCCGACACTCTCAGCCCGCAGCCGTATAATAGCTCAACAATCACTCTTTGAAGCTTGTTTAAATTTTGATTTAATAGATTATTAATTTCTTCAACCGTCATAACTTTCGGGAGCTTTTGCGGAACTTTCGGCTGTTCCAGAGTAAGCGCAGGATTTGTTTTCAAAATTCCGTCTGTACATGCCCATTTAAAAAATCCGCGGATTGAGGCGATTTTACGCATTATACTTGTCGGGTAAAAATGTTTTTCATGGAGTTCTCTAATATAAGAATTTATTCTATTCCTCTGCACATCTTTAATACCAATGTCCCCGCAGAACTCAAAAAATTTTTCCAAATCTCTCCTGTAAGCCTCAAGAGTATTTTCAGCAAGACCTTTTTCTATTTCAAGATAATCCAGATATTCAGATAATATTTGCAAATCCATATAATAATTTTACTAACTATTTTGTTTAATGACATCCGAAGTTTATATGATATAATTAAAATGAACAAAATTTTATTTTTATCGTTATATATATGTGTAGTATAGTAATAAGGAATAAAAAATGAAAAAATTATTATCAATAATGTTTGTATTTACAATAATTTTGACTGCAGGCTTAAAAGCTTTTGCAGATGATTCACATGAAGCTTTAAACTTCTTCAACAGTTATGTAAATGCTGCAAACACATACAGCCCAACAGTTGCAACAATGTATTCGCCAAGCGCCAAAATAATCAGACAGGTTGTAAAACCTGACGGCGGACTTGTAAACGTAAACACCGACACTGCAACTTATATAAAACAGATGAAAATCGGGCAGGCAGGTGCAAAATTAAGAGGTTATAAAAATACTTATACAAATATTTCAGTAACTCCACTAGGAAATGGGGCTTATAAAGTAAGCTCATTAAGACAGCCAAAAGGTGAAACTTATAAGCTGAAAACTTATATGATAGTAAAAAAGATTAACGGAAAATGGCAGATTACGGAAGAAATGATGCAGACAAAAGAGCAGATATTTCTTAAATATGCAAACAAAAAATAATTATGTTGGATAAATTCAGATTTTTAACAGCGGGAGAAAGCCACGGAAAATGCTTGACCGCAATAATAGAGGGAATACCTGCGGGGTTTGATATTGATATAAATCAAATCAATGAAAATCTCAAACGCCGTCAGCAGGGTTACGGCCGCGGCGGCAGGATGAAAATTGAAGCAGACACTGTTGAAATTACTTCCGGCGTGCGTTTTGGAAAAACTATGGGTTCGCCGGTTACTCTTGTAATTCAAAACAGAGATTTCGAAAATTGGCAGAAAATAATGAGCGTAATGGCTGAAGATTTTACGGAAAAAAAATCCTTCACACAATGCCGCCCGGGACACGCAGATTATGCAGGAAGCATAAAATATAACCATAAGGATTTAAGAAACATTCTTGAGCGTTCCAGTGCCCGCAAAACAGCAATTGAAGTTGCTGTCGGCTCGGTTGCAAAACAAATTTTAGCTCAATTTGATATAAAATGCTCATCAAAAATTCTTCAAATCGGTCAGGAAAAAAATCCCGAAAACTTTCACTCTGAAATAGATAAAGCAAGAACCGAAGGGGATAGTTTAGGGGGAAAATTTGAAGTAATTTTTGAAAATCTTCCTGTAGGGCTTGGTTCATACGTTCACTGGGACAGAATGATTGACGGAAAAATAGCTCAGGCAGTAATGAGTATTCCTGCGGTTAAAACTGTTTCAATAGGAAATCATCATTCATACAAAATGCGCGGAAGCGAGTTCCATGATGAAATGTTTGTCGAAAACGGAAAAATTGTAAGACATTCAAACAATGCCGGCGGAGTTGAAGGCGGTATGACAAACGGAGAACCGTTAATTGTAACCGCATCTATGAAACCTATTCCCACTATGCCAAAACCTTTGAAAACAGTGGATTTAAAAACGATGGAAGAATGCGAAGCTCATTTTGAACGTTCCGATACCTGCGCTGTTGAAGCTTGTTCGGTTATTGCGGAAAGCAGAATTGCCTGCGTGCTGGTTGACGAATTCTTACTAAAATTCGGCGGCGATTCTTTTGACGAAATCAGTAGAAAATTTTGTAGAAAACAGTAGAAAATTCATGAGTTTTCTACAGAAATTTTTGAAATTAATAGTTTTCTACAAAAATAAAACATTTTTATACATATTTTCTACAAAATATTCTACAATGAAAATCTAATAATAATCATAGTTTCAGCCGGTTTTCTACAAATAATTTGAGCTTATTATTACTGTTATATTTATATATATAATTATTAATATAATATATAATAGAAAATTTATTGTTCAAAACTTAGAAGAGGTAATTTAAAAGGTAAAATTTTGTTTAAGTATTCTTTTAATTGTTTTTTTATTAAGATATAATTTAGTCATAAAGAGGGATAAGTTAAGGAGTAAAATAATGAAATTTGTCGTAAAAAAAGAAGACTTGTATAACGGAATTAAGATTGTTGAAAGAGCTACTTCAATGAAAGCTCTCCAGCCCGTTTTTTTAAATATTTTGATTGAAACTATTGATAAAAGTACAATTAAACTGGTTGCAACAGATTTGGATTTTACCGTAACAGCTCTTGTAGATGCACAGGTTGAAGAAGACGGAAAAATTACATTGCCGTCAAAAACTCTCAATGAGATAGTTTCAAAGCTCGGCGACAAACTTATTACTTTTGAAATGGCTGACGGACAAACTTCTGTTAATATAACCTGTCAGAATTCAAAATTTGATATCATAGGTATTTCTGCTTCGGAATTTCCGCCTGAATTTGCAAATGTTCAGGTAAATGAGGCTGAAGGTTTTGAAATAGAAATCAGACCTTTTGTAAAAGCCGTAAAACAGGCAGGTTTTGCTGCTGCAAGCTATGAATCCAGCAACCTTTTATCAGGTATTGTTTGCGACATATCGGAAAATGTTCTTGAAATTGCTTCAACTGACGGAAACCGCCTTGCAAGAGTCAGAGAAACTATTGATAATAAAGATAACCATTCAAAACAGCTTATTATTCCTTCAAAAACTCTTAATGAATTTATAAAAATGAGTGGTTTTATTGATGAAGATACAGTTAAAATTTATACTGAAAAATCAAAAATAATAATTAAATCAGAAAAAACAACAACAATTTCAAGACTTCTTGAAGGACAATTCCCTAAATACAATCAGCTTATTCCGAAAGAAAGCCCGAAAGAAGCTCTTGTTAATGTTCAACAGATGATATCGGCTCTGGAACGTGTATCAATTATGGTTAACGAAAAAACAAGTATTGTAAAACTTGAGTTCAGCCATAATACATTGAAATTAATGGCAGATACTCCTGATTCCGGTAAATCTGAAGAAAGTATTGATATAGATTATGCAGGCGAAGATTTGACAATTGCTTTTAACTATAAATTTGTTCTTGAAGCATTGAAAAACATTGATGCGGATGAAGTTAAAATAGGTTTAAATACTTCGCTTTCGGCTACAATGTTTAAACCGAACAATGAAGAAGATTACGTCTGTCTGATAATGCCTGTTCAAATCAGATAACCGGCAGGTTTTATAAAATCAGATTATAATAACAGTTTTACACAAGAGTGTATACATCATCTTCCAGCATTGTTTTCTGAAAGTCTTCGCACTCGGCAATAAGGTCTGTTAAAATTGTGTATTTCGGAGAATGAAGAACTCTTGTTATATCATCTTCTCCGGTAAAATCAACTATATAATAGTCTTTTGTTTTTTCTTTTATTTTTATCAAATCAGTATCTTCAAAAATAGAGAATAACAAATCAAAAACTTTATATGATTTTCCTAAGAAACTTGCGCATCTTCTGAGCTCAACTTTTCCGCCGTTATTGTGGCAGGCAAATTTCAGCATACCCCAGACTGTTTTCAAAAATTCTTCTTCATCCATATATTTAATATCATAGTTCATGAAATGAAGCGAGAGCGGATTGGTTTGACCGAGAATTCTGTCAAAAGTTTCTCTGTCAGCAGGGTAATCAAAAAGCATTAGAGAATCACACGGGCGCAGATTGTCGCGCGTTATTGTCCGGGCAAAAAGTTCCTGAAACGGTTTTAATTTATCCAGAACAGGTTTGCTCTCCGCAAAAATCAGAATATTCTGTTTTGAATTTTTAACATAGTCATTAACCTGCGGTAAGATATCTGTTTTTTTGCGGTGATCGTAAAGTTTTTGTTTTAATTGATTTTCTTCTTCATCTTTCAGATAAGGTGAATGAATGTCGTCAATAATCAACTGAACGCTTGTAACTCCGTTATATTCGTTAATCTGCGGATGGAACGCAATATCTAAAGGATCACCTTTTACGAGGGATATATCACCGTCTTTCCATCTTATACAGTTGAATTCGGAAGTTCCTGCCTGACATGTTAATCTAAGGTGGTTTTTATTTTCTCCCATAAGTCTTTTTTCTTTTATCTGTAAATTTTTTAGTGCAAAAACAGGACTCGGGTTGCTTGCTCCGAAAGGTTCAAGTTGAGAAATCTGTTCGACTAAATCAACCGTAATATCATCAGGCGTCAACTCTAAATCTATATTAATAAAAGGTTTTAAATCTTTGCCCTGCGACATTTCTTTAACGGTTTTGCACAGAGCCGATTTAACAGTGTCAAATGAGGATTTTTCTTCGCTGAAAGCAAGACCTGCAGCCATAGCATGTCCGCCGAACCCGTCAAAAAGTTCCCCGTTTGCTGAAATAACATCATAAAGATTTATTCCTTCGATGCTTCTTGCAGAACATCTGAACTGTTTGGTTTCGTCTGAATATGTCATTAAAAAAGCAGGTTTGTAGTATTTTTCAACAAGCATAGAGGCTACAATACCTATAATTCCTATATGCCAATCTTTGTTAAATAAAACAATTGCAGGATTTCTGTTCTTTTCGGCCTTAACCATTTCATCAGCTTGTGCAAAAATATTCTGGCAGAGTTCCTGACGAACCTTATTAAACTCATTAAGAGTCTGAATTGACATTTCAATTTCCTGTTTGTTATCGGAAATCAGAACTTTTATTGCCGCATCAACGGTATCAAGACGTCCCGATGCGTTAATTCTCGGTGCAATCCCGAAGGCAATCTGTTCTGATGTAATTTGTCCTTTATAACCTGCGCTTTCCAATAACCTTGAAAGCCCCCAGTGTTTTCCGTTTGATATTAATTCCAGACCTTTTGTTACAAAATATCTGTTTTCACCTATTAATGGAACTACATCCGCGACTGTTCCGACGGCAACGTAAGGCAGAATGTCATAAATAAAATCAAGCTTGTTGTATTTTTCAAGGAGTGCCTGTGCAACTTTGAAAGCAACCCCGACACCTGCAAGGGAAGTTAAAGAGTTAATTTGTTTTGCGGATAGTTTTTCATCTAGTGCATCCGACGCTTTCGGGTTAATTATTCCGTAAGCTTTCGGAAGAATTTCGGGAGCTTCATGGTGGTCGGTAATTATTACATCAATTTTAAAGCTGTTTAAGAAATTAACAGCATCAACGTCAGAAATTCCGCAGTCACAAGATATTATAACTTTTGGTTTAACCTTTGTCATAATCTGTACGAGAGCTTTTGTGTCAAAACCGTGGCCTTCTTTTTCTCTGTCCGGAATAAAGTAATTTACATCAGCCCCGAGGTGTTTGAAAGTTCTGTATAAAAGAGATGTGGATGTAACTCCGTCAGCGTCAAAGTCGCCGTGGATAACAATTTTTTCACCGTTATCAATCGCGCGGGAAAGTCTTTCAACACATTTTTCCATATCAGAAAAAGCTTTAGGGTGAGTAAGTTTCATCTCAAGAGGGTTAAGAAATTCTTTTATATCCTCATCCGAGGTTACCCCTCTGGAGTTTAAAAGTCTTTTTATTAAACTTTTTTCCTGCCCTTCGTATTTATTAAATCTCCACTCTTTCATAGCCATAATTTCATGATAGCACAAAACACCATGTTGTAAATTCGGATTTTTTGCTGCTCGCCCCTTACCCTCATATATTCCATTAATCCGCAACTTTATGTTATAATTTTTTTATGCTGAATATAATTTCAATATTTTTAGGCGGCGGAATTGGTGCTGTTGCAAGATATCTTATAAGTTGTAATATGGCAAAATATTTTGAGATAAATCTTCCTGCCGCAACATTTTGTGTAAATATTATCGGATGTTTTATAATAGGTTTTTTATATATTTTATTTATAGAAAAAGCAGAAATATCTCCCGCATTAAAACTGGCATTAACAGTAGGTTTTTGCGGCGGGTTAACAACATTCAGCACTTTTTCGCTTGAACTTTTTGAAATGATTGGAAATCATCAGTTTTTTTATGCCTTTGCATATATAATTTTGAGTGTTACAATATGTTTATTAATGACAGTAACAGGAGCTTATCTTGCAAAACTTATTTAAATTTGACAAACTTAATTTTATAACAGCCGGTATGCCCTTAAGAACGGGAAAGGGAAGTTATCCGGCAGCATTTGATGTCCTAAAAGAAATGAAACTTGACGGAATGGAGCTTGAATTTGTTCACGGCGTAAGAATGAATGATGAACACAGGGCATTTGTAAAAGAACAATCTAAAGATTTTGTAATTACAGCTCATGGCCCTTTCTATATTAATCTTAACTCCAAAGAAGAAGAAAAGATTGATGCAAGTGTTCAGAGAATTATAGATACGGCTTCCGTAGCACAGCAGGCAGGGGCTTTCAGTATAACTTACCATGCAGCTTTTTATATGGGCGGGGATAAGCAGACTGTTTATAATCAGGTTAAAAAACAGACGAAACGCATAATTGATGTTCTTGAGCGGGAAAAAATAAATGTCTGGGTCCGCCCTGAAACAACGGGAAAAGCTACACAATGGGGCGATATTGATGAAATTGTAAATCTCTCAAAAGAATTTGAGCAGGTTTTGCCCTGTGTTGATTTTTCACATCTCCATGCAAGAACTGCGGGGCAATATAATACTTATGACGAATTTTCATATGTTCTTGAAAAAATCGGAAAAGAAATCGGCCAGTATGCACTCGAAAATTTCCACGGGCACCTTGCAGGAATTGAATATACAGCAAAAGGTGAGCGGCAGCACCTTAATCTTGAAGAATCAGATATGAACTATAAGGATTTGTTAAAAGTTCTGAAAGAATTTAATGTAAAAGGCGCGATAGTGTGTGAAAGCCCTAATATTGAAGATGACTGTAAACTTTTAAAAGACTTTTATACAGCTCTTTAATTATTTAACGAGGCCTTCTGTTTCGTTGTACATAACCATATAAAAATCAGGACTTGTCATGTTCGGATTTTTCTTCATAAATTTTTTTACGTCAAAATTCTCCAGATACTTATCCAGTTTTTTTTGAATTTTTTCATTGTCTTCGTGTTCGCTTTTTAGTCTGGCAATGTACTGATTTGTCATGGCTAAAACTTCGTCTTCCGTTAAAATAGGCTGGCCGCCGATTAAAACTTCATCCGGCTCATCTTCGTCAATATATTTTTTTAATTCTTCTTTGGGATCTTCTTTCTGCCGTCTGCCGTTGCTGTCAGATGAGGTTGATGACGAGATTGCTCTGTTTCCGAAAGGATTGTTAACACTGTTAAACATAGGATGCCTCAAAGTTAATAATTTGCATACTTTTAAAACGGATATAAATAAAAAAACTTTAATTAATCATATAAATGAAGTATATATTAAATCCTTTCTAATTAGTAAATGGTTGGTGAGTGCCAGAATTTAATATCTCTTCACAAAAACTTAAAGATTTTTTTATAAATGTCCGTTATACCAATTGTAAAAAAATTACAGAAAGGATAGGTATATGGAAATTACAGGAGTAAACTCAAAAGCTTACACATCAGCTGCAGCTGCAGTGGAAGAAGATGAAGAATTACAAGAAGCACAGGAAGAACAAACTCAAGAATACGGTGTTTCAGTAAAAGAAAAAGAAGAAAACGACAAAGCAGAATTTTCTTCTTCTGATTATGATGAGGCAGACGTTAAGGAAAAAGCTGAAAATTATCTTAAAAACCTTATATTTGTTGGTGGTTTGACAGATGCATCAACAGCTGCCTTACAAAATTATCTTAATACATTTGATGTTGCAAAATTTATTAAAGACTATGGCCCGTTTACATCAACATCAGAGATTTCAGCAGCTATGTATGCGGCTGTCGGAAGCTTGATTAAACAGCAGGAAGATGAATAAAAAAAAGAGGCTTTTTTAAGCCTCTTTTTTTATTATAAAACTAATCTTATTTCTTTTGAGATTTGTCCGCAAGTTCAGAATCAACTCTTAAAAATACTGGTTTGATATCTTCTTTTGAGATTAATTTACCTGTCTTTATGTTGTCTGCAGTCAAATCATCCAATTTTGTTTTAAGGTTAAATGAAAGCTGGCGGGCCATATCAGCCGTAATGTTCGGACAGTAAGGATAAATAAGTGCACAGATTATGCACATAATATCAAGAACATTTGTGAGCACCTGACCGCATTCAATCATTTTTTCTTCTTTGGCAAGTGTCCATGGTGCATTGTCCTGAACGTATTTGTTTGCGGCATCTACAAGTGAAATAATTTCAAGCGACGCTTCCGCTATCTCAAAATTATCAAAATGGTTTTTTACTATCTGAACAGTGCCTAGTGCTTTTTTAGCAAGCGGATTTTCACCCTTGAATTCCGGTTTAACCTCGCCGTCAAAATATTTTACAAGCATAGAAAGGGTTCTGTTTAGTAGATTTCCCATGCTGTTTGCAAGGTGGGCATTAACTTTTTCTTTAAAGTCGTCATCCGAATAGTTTCCGTCGCGTCCGCAGGGAGCGGATGATGCCATATAGTATCTGAAAGCATCAGGATGTTCCAAATTGAAGCTTTCAAGCACAGATGTCGGCGAAATTACGTTGCCTAAAGATTTTGACATTTTAGATTCGTCTATTGTAATCCATCCGTGCGCAAAGATATGTTTTGGCAAAGGTAAATCAAGTGCCATCAAAAATGCCGGCCAGTAAATACTGTGGAATTTCAGAATATCTTTTCCGATAACATGAACATCTGCAGGCCAGTATTTTTTGAAAGTATCGGAAGGGTTTTCCGTGTCAAATCCGAGAGCGGTAATATAATTTGATAAAGCGTCAATCCAAACATATATAGACTGTTCGCTGTCGCTTAAGACATCAATTCCCCACTGAACATTTGATTTGGCGCGGGAAACAGATATGTCCTGAATATCTTCAAGCTGGTTTAAAACTTCGTTTGCTCTGAATTGTGGAACAATAAAGTCAGGATGTTCTTTTATATATTTAATTAAAATATCTTTGTATTTTGTAAGTTTGAAGAAATAGTTTTCTTCTTTTACAACTTCAGGTTTTTTCAGGTGGTCGGGGCAAAGACCGTCTTCTGTTAAATCTTTCGGATTTAAAAAACATTCACATCCCTGACAGTATAAACCTTCATAGGAATGTTTGTAAATATCGCCCTGTTTAAGAAGTTTGTCAAAAATTTTCTGAACAATTTTTTCGTGATCTTCATCGGTTGTTCTGATAAATTTTTTGTAATCAATATCTAAAGCCTTCCATGCGTCTTTAAATTTTTGGGCATTCATATCGCAGAGTTCTTTAGGTGTAATCCCTTGCGCTGCTGCGGTTTTTTGAATTTTTATACCGTGTTCGTCAGTGCCTGTAAGAAAATACACATCATCACATCTTTGTGTATAGTGTCTTGCAATAATATCCGTCAATATTTTTTCATAAGCGTGTCCGATATGCGGAGCACCGTTTACATAATCAATTGCTGTTGTAATATAAAATTTTTCCATTTTCTATCCTTATATTGTTTTCTTTTTATATTTTTTTATCCCTAAGGGAATGGATAGTGTCTATCCTCTACCATTAAATATTATCATAAAAAATTATTTGTGTTTAAAGATTATGTACCTGAAACCGCTGTCAATTATTTTTTCTGATGTGTAATTGTTTTTTACAAACCCGCAAAAACCAAGCGCATAGTCCTGACAAATGTATTGGAAATAGTAATCTTTCATATTGAGGTTGTTGAAAATAATATATTCAGGCGGATTGTTTCTGTAATGTTCAATAATTTTCTCTTCCCCGAAAGTTTCAATATACAAAGGAAGGAGCGAATTATAATAATCATCGGATTTTATTTCTGCAAGGAAGTTTACGGTCATTCCTTCGGGAAAAATAACGGCGTTTCCCTTTGATGTTTTAAGGTATTCGATAAGCTGATTTGTACTTTCTGCATAAAATTTTTGTGTAAAAATTGTTCCCTTATTCGTTGAAATTTTATACTGCGTTAGTTTAAGAGTGTTAAAATTAACAATCATTATAAAAATACAGGCAATAACAAAATAGATGCCGGTTGTTTTTTCAAGTTTTTTCGGAATATATGCGAAAAGAAGTGCAAGAAAAGCGGTTAAAAGTATTGATATATAATATGTTCCGTAACTTTGTAAAAGCAATACCCAAAAAACTTTTGCACCTGCAGCGAGCGCTGATAACACGAGAATTAAAAGTTTTAAGTTGAATTTTTTATAACTGCATAGTGCAAATATTAGCAATAGTAAGGGTAAGAATCCGAACGCGATTTTGAAATTGCCTGTGAAAAACCACAAAAATGAAAGCCATCCGATAACAGACAATGCGATTGAACCGTATTTGTTTTTATCAAAAAAATAAGCCCCGCCAAGAATTGCCCCGAACGGAATTACAAATTTTAAAAATAAAATAAAATCAGCAATTAAAACTTTCGGGTGAAAATAAATTCCGCTGTTCTGATAAAAATACATCAGAGTCTTGCTTTTAGCCATGGATTTTACAACGGCTAAAAAACTTATTAAATCGGAAAATCTTAAACCCTGAATGAATAAAATTCCGTAACTGATTACAGGCGCGCAGATAAAACTCAAAAGAGCCTTCCGGTTTTTCTCTTTTATGATAAAAAATAGGACAATTAAACCGTATAAGAGAAAATCGTATTTGCATGTAATACAAATTCCCGCTAAAAATGAGCTTATGCAAAGGTTTTTAGTTTTTCCCGTTTCGGTGAAATTTAGCAGAAAGTAAAGCGAATACAAAAATGCAATTAAACCATACAAAACAGCCCAAGAATACGGAAAATGAAAATTAAATATTGCAGTAGTAGTAATTCCGACAGCAATCGTAAAAAGCCCGAGCGAAAAACTTAAAAACTTTGAAAGAAACTTGTTTGCGATTAAATAAATTCCGCTTACCGTCAATAAAGAGCAAACAGCACCGATTCCGTATAGTGTTGAAAGTTTTGCTCCGAATATTGCATATAACACTGCATTAATCTGGTAAGCCAGCGGGCCGTAAATATTAAAAAGATCTTTGTATAAAACTTTTCCCTCTAAAATTCTTTCGGGATAGTAAACTTCCCGTCCGAAATCTATTAAAATTCCCGAATAATGTCCGCAGAACAAAACAAGCCCTAAAATGCACAATACCCATAAAATAATAAGGTATTTATTCTCTTTCAAAATCCCTTTCATATTACAAAATTTAACAAATAAAAAATTAAAAAGCAATTTTTCGGCAAAAATATTTTTTATATAAATAAGTGTACAAAGGTAAAAAGGTGGTACTATGGGTATAGGTTGGGCAAATAATTTGGATTTACTGGCACAAAGCGGTGTTTTGGATTTTGATGCACCTGCTTATGTATTAGGTCAGCCTCCGAGATATGTTGGAAATCTGGGGCCTGTTAACCCTTTGAATGACAATCCGCCAAGAGTTCCCGGATTTGAACAGCCGCAAGTTGATGAATTTAAACCGTCAAAAAATAATAATCTTGTCAAAACTCCTGCATGGAAAAAGTGGTTGTTCGGACTTGTTGCCGCCGGAGCATTGATTTTTACGGGATTTAAATTTAAATCTAAAATTGTTCCGTTTGTAAAAAATGCATCCAGCAAGGTTGGAAACTTCTTTTCAAACGGATGGAAAAAATTCACAGGAATTTTTAAGAAAAAACCATAATTTTCCTAACTTGAATGATTGACAAATTTTTGTTATAATCAAAAACGAGGAAAGGCGCTGATAATGAAAGGATATGTAAATAAATGTGAACTCGTGGGGGGCAGTTCTCGGCTAGACGGAAGCCATGAGGTCAAGAAGGCAAGCTATATAAAGATTGTAAGATACTATGTCGCTAAGACACTAAGTAGTATCGTAACTCTTTTCCCTCTTTTGGGAGAGGGCTTAAGGGAGAGAGTCTTATTAGAAGATAGGAAGATAAAAAGGTATGAAGATAGGCCATTTACAGAAAATAGCTTACCTTCTTACCCTCTTGTCCTCTTATCTTCTATATATCAGCCCTCACCCCTGTTCTCTCCCATAGGAGAGGGTGCTAGGCGAACTGCATTCACCCTGGCAGAGGTTCTCATCACCCTTGGCATAATTGGTGTTGTTGCGGCTATGACTATTCCTTCTGTTATTGCGAAATATCAGGAAGCCCAGTTGAAAGCTCAATTTAAAAAGACTTATTCAACAATTTTGCAGGCAATGCAATATGTAACAATCGAAAACGGCGGATATATCGACTGCTATTATAATGGCGGAAATAAACGGTCTTTATGTCAGCCGTTTTATAAACAAATGGCAGAGCATATAAAATACGTAAAATATTGTCCGAAAAATTCCTATGAAGAAGGCTGTATTCCTAAATATAAATCTTATCATACCGGCGGTTGTTATGGTTATAACGAAGAGGCTATGAATAAAAAGGCATTTACCTATGTGTTGGCTGACGGGTCATTATTGATTGCTTATGATGTGGGACTGGAAGCTATTTTTGCGGTTGATATAAATGGTAAAAAAGGCCCTAATGACAGGGGGAAAGATTTATTCAGTTTTGTAATATATAAAAATGATACTGGCGGATATTATATAGGGGATAATATAACTTATTGTATGAATACAAGCGATAATAAATCTGTATATATTGACGATATGTATAAATAAAAATTGTATTAAATTATTTCATCAGGCAAAAGAGCAAATTCTTCTACCGTTGAATAGTCTGTTGGAAGAATAAAGACAATATGTTTTGATGTTGCCTTTTTATCCATCTGCATTAATTCAATCATTTTTTCCTGATTAAATAGGGGAATTTCACGGAAATTGAATTTTCTTATTACATCATCAGCAAAAAATTTGTAGTTTTTATCAATCAAATTTCTTTTAACCGCAAGATTAAAGGAGAATTTCATTCCCTCAACAACGGCTTCACCGTGTGTGTATTTTTTGTAATTGGTAATTTTTTCGATTGCGTGGCCGTAAGTGTGCCCGAAGTTTAAAATTTTTCTTAATCCGCTTTCTGTTTCATCTTTTTCAACAACGGAAATTTTTAGTTTTACGCAGATTTTTATAAGTTTTGAAAGAGTTTTTTCGTCACGGTTTAGAATATCTGAAGTTTTTTCGCTTAAAAAGTTTGTGAGGTTTAAATCTTCGCCGCACCTGCAGCTTTTTTCAATAAAAGCGTATTTGACAACTTCACCCAGACCGCTTTTAAACTGCCTGTCATCAAGGGTTTTTAAAAATCCTGGATTGATAAAAACAGCATCGGGCTGATAAAACGAGCCTACGAGATTTTTTCCGTAATTTGTATCTATTGCCGTTTTTCCGCCGACAGAACTGTCAACACAGGCCAAAAGAGTTGTCGGTACCTGAATATAGCCTATACCTCTCATGTAAGTTGACGCTGCAAATCCTGCCATATCTCCGACAACGCCGCCGCCTATTGCAACGATTGCGTCATTGCGCGTAAGTTTCATTTTCAGTGCTTTTTCAAGAATTCTTTTATAATTTTTGAAATTCTTTTCTTTTTCGCCGTCTTTTAATACAAATTTTTGAGATTTGTCAAAGCCGAGTTCTTTTCCGTAAAGTTTTTCAACCTTTTCCGATATCACAACAAGAAAGTTTTTCCCGTTTAAAAAAGATAAAATTTGTTCTTTTAATGCGGAAACCGTACAACTTTCTATAAAAATAGGATAGCTTTTATTTTCAGATTTAATATTAACTGACAGATTAATCATGGATTACCCCGAGAATTTCTTTGACGATATTATAGGGAGTTTTTCCGGTTGTGTCAATTGTGTGGTTTGCTTTCAGGTAATTTTTCTCTCTGTTTTTCATTATATTTTCAATTTTTTCAAGAGAAAAATTTCTTTTTAAAAGCGGTCTGTGGGTTTCGTTTTTAATCCTGTTGAAAATCTCTTGAGCTGAGGCTTTAAGATAAATTACAGTGCCGTTTGCAAGCATGATTTTGCGGTTATCTTCGTTTTCGAAAGCTCCGCCTCCGGCACTGATTATTTTTTTCTCGCCGGTGCAGAATTTTTTTATTTTGTCTGATTCAAGCATTCTGAAAAAAGGCTCGCCATGTTTCAAGAAAATTTCCGAAATTTTTTTCTGTGTGCTTTTTTCAATCTCGCTGTCAATATCTATAAGAGAGTATTCAGGCAGTGTTTTGGAAAGCTCTTTACTCACTGTTGTTTTTCCGCTGCCCATCATGCCGATGAGGATTATATTTTTATTCATAAGAATATTTTACAATAAAAAAATACCTGTTTATTAAACAGGTATTTTTCTTATAAAATTTGTTTATCTATTGAGCTGCAATTTCCTGCCCGTTTGTCATTTTGCTCAAAACTTCTATTGCTTTTTTCAGTTGAACATCGTTTTTATTTTTTACGTCTTCTTCAGTTAATTTTACTTCAATATCCGGTGTAATCCCTTTTTTGTTAATATCTGTTCCGTTAGGTGTCAGATATTTTTGGATTGTAATGTTAATTCCTGATTCATAAGGAAGTTTGTTGATTTCCTGAACAAGACCTTTACCGAAAGACTGTTCTCCGATAATGATTGCTCTGTGATTGTCTTTCATTGCTCCCGAGAAGATTTCTGAAGCCGAAGCCGAACCTTTGTTAATCAAAACAACAACCGGTTTGTTTGTATAAACTCCTGCAGCTGCTCTTTGAGTTTCTTTGTATCCGTCCCTGTCAACCGTGCTGACAATTGTTCCGCCGTCAAGGAACATATCCGAGATATAAATAGCGTTTGTTAAAAGTCCGCCGGGGTTTGAACGGAGGTCGATAATAAACCCTTTTTTATCTCTGTTGTTGTTTAATATTGTTCCGAATTCAGTTGTAGCGTTTCTGCTGATAAAAGAGCTCAATCTGATATAGCATAAGTCATCGGGAACTTTGATATTTTCAGTCGGAATTTTTTGTGAAATTGATTTAACTTCAATTTCAGCACGCGTAATAGTGTATAATTTCGGTTCCATTCCCGCACGTTTTACAAGAAGAGTAACTTGTGTACCTTCCTTACCTCTGATTTTATCTGCAGCTTTGTCAACAGTAATCCCTTTTGTGCTTACACCGTCTATTTCAAGGATTTCGTCATCAGCTTTCAATCCTGCTTTTTCCGCAGGGGTGTCTTCGATAGGCGCAATTACCATTAATTTGCCGTCTTTAACCCCGATTTGGATACCGATACCTTTCAGCGAACCTTTGATAGAACTTGTTTCTTCCGCAAATTCTTTAGGATCCAAAAATTTTGTATAAGGGTCGTTCAAGCTTGCAACCATTGTATTGATTGCTACATAGGCATCTTCATTTGTTTTAATCTGATTGTCATACTTGTGGCGCCATTTTGCCCAATCCTGCGAGTTGTTTGTCTGGTCGACAAATTTGGTATTAATTAATCTCCATACGTTATCATACAGGTCAATCGGACTGTATGCAAATACGTTATCTCTGACTACCCAGCCTGACAGGAACAAAAATGCTCCGAAAAATATAATGCTTTTCTTCATAATGTTTCTCATTCTTAAATTATGTCCTCCAAATACCTCTAACCATTTTGTTGCACAACTTATTTTATTAGATGTAATTTTTCAAAAAAAGTTTCCGAAAAATTTTTGGTTAAAGTATTTTTAATAATATAATAACATAATTCTTGAAAAATGCTACATTATGAGTAAAAAACTTATTTGTTTTCACTTCCAATCAGAAGATATGTAAGCAGATCAAGTCTTGAAAAAGCTTCTGTGTAGCTTTCAAGTGTTACATCCAGTGAATTTTTAATACTTTCACGTGTGATTTCAATTGATGCCAGCATTTCTTTTTGCAAATTTTTGTCCATATAATTTTTCCTTTTCTTTTTTACAAAAAAAATTATACAATATGTGATAAAAAAAATCAATAAAAAATGGAAATAAAATTAAAAAATATTAAAATTAAATGTCAATATGGCTGATTTTCAGAAGTGTCAATATGGTTGATAATAAATTACATGGATAATGAATATCTGAAAAAATTTGCTCAACACTTGAAAAAAATCAGAAAAGAGAAAAATATAAAACAGGATGATTTTCTTGATGTTGAGGGGATTTCCCGCTCTACTATAGCCATGGTCGAAACAGCAAAAACAGATATAACACTTTCCAAATTAAAAATTATTGCTGATGTTCTGGGTGTGAATTTAAAAGAGCTTCTCGACTTTGACTAGTAAAAAGTAATTACCGCAATTTCCGGAAAACAATTAAATCTTATCGGTAAAATGCTTGTTCCTAGTCCCTTTGTTGTGTAGACTTTTTTCCCTTTATCGTCAAGAAAACCGTTTGCATATTTGACTCCGTAAGCAGAAGGAGTTGTTAATGCTTTATGAAGTCTTACCTGTCCGCCATGCAAATGTCCCGAAAGAGTAAGATTAACATTATACGGAACATCCGGCATAATATCCGGTGTATGTGAAACAAGAATCACTGGAGTTTTAGTTCCTTTTAAGGCTTTGTTGATATCGGGGATTCCTGTTTGCATATCGTCAACGCCGGCAATACAAAACTGTTCAAAACATTTGCTGCTGTTGAAAAGTAAATTTATGTTATTTTTTTTAAGTTCCGTTATAATTTCTTCTTTTCCCTGCCATCCGTCATGATTTCCTATTACTGCATAAGCTCCGTATTTTGCCTTAAGATATGAAAACTGCTCTGCAATCTTGTCGATTGTCATTGAATTTCCCTTTTTATGCCCGTTGACATAATCTCCGCCGAGGATAATTATGTCGGCATTTTGTTTGTTAATCGCTCTAATTATCCTTTTAAGTCTGTACATTTCATAAGGTTTTATATGAAAGTCGCTTGCAAAGACTATTTTTAAACCTTTAAGCGATGGTTCATTTACTTTAATACGGCTGACAGTAAGGATATTAGGTTCAATAAAAACAGACCATATAATTATAAGGGCTATAAATATAAAAAAATATTTCATACTTACATTATACATAAATAAAGAAAATATAGCTGAAAGTATATTTTGGGAATAAACGGAAATAAAATTAAATAAGTAATATTTAATTAAAACCCCTCTCTTTAATGAGAGGGGTTTTAATTATGATTCTACATATTCTCTTAAACGTTTGCTTCTGTTCGGGTGACGGAGTTTTCTGAGAGCTTTTGCCTCAATTTGTCTGATACGTTCACGTGTTACGCCGAAAAGTTGTCCGACTTCTTCTAAAGTCCTCTGGCGTCCGTCATCCATACCGAAACGCAGTCTTAAAACATCGCGTTCTCTTGGTGAAAGTGTGCATAAAACTTCTGCTAAATCTTCTCTCAAAAGTTCTGATGCTACGGTTTTAATAGGAGCATCAGCCTCTTTGTCTTCAATAAAGTCGCCGAGTCTTGAATCTTCTTCTTTACCGATAGGTGTTTCTAAAGATAACGGCTCCTGAGCTATTTTAATTATTTCGCGAAGTTTCGGGATAGAAACATTCATTTCAATAGCAAGTTCATCTTCGGTCGGTTTTCTTGAAAGTTCCTGAGCAAGGCGTCTTGTAACTTTTTTCAATTTATTGATTGTTTCAACCATATGAACAGGAATTCTGATTGTTCTTGCCTGATCTGCGATTGCTCTTGTAATAGCCTGTCTTATCCACCATGTTGCGTAAGTTGAGAATTTAAAACCTCTTTCGTGGTCAAATTTTTCTGCCGCACGGATTAAACCCAAGTTTCCTTCCTGAATTAAGTCTAAGAAAAGCATTCCGCGTCCGACATATTTTTTAGCGATACTTACAACCAGACGTAAATTTGCCTGAACGAGTTTTCTTTTTGCGATAGCGCCGGGGGTTCCGCCTTCAAGAATTTTTCTTGCAAGTTCAATTTCTTCGTTAGCTGAAAGGAGTTTAATTCTTCCGATTTCTCTTAAATAAAGTCTTACGGGATCGTCAACAGCTATACCTTTTGGAACTTCCAAATCTGCTTCGTTTTCTTCTCCGTGGGGATTTGTCATATAGATATCTTCCAGATTAACTTTTTTACCGATTTTTTCGGTAACGATATCTTCGATATTATCTGTACTGATATCCATATTCATATAATTTACGCTGTCTGCATCAGCAGAAAGTGCTGCTTCATCATCAATATCATTCAAATCGATATTATCTTCGTCCATAATGCTGACAATAGAGGAGTTGGATTGTCTTTTTTTACTCATTCATTTTCTCCAATTTTAATCTGTTATTTATCTTATCTCTAAGCTGCATCTGAATTTTAAGGGCTTCTGTATCATTATCATTTGCGCTTTTATATAAATTTCTGATTTGTTCCTGTTCTTTTTGTTTCTGACATTCATTGATTTTATTTATATTTTCTCTGATTGCCGTTGCAAAATCCTTATCATCGAGATTTTGAAATGTTTCGGAAGTTGTTATCAAATCGGTGATAATGCTTTGTACTTCCGGTTTTTCGGCGAACGCTGTATACAGCTGTTCTACCAATTCTTTCACATTATTTACGGTACAAGTTAATTTGTCAATTGTAGTTTTTACATTTATTAACGTTTCGTTCGTAAACTCTGTGCTGCCTATCATTTGCTTGATTTCATCAAATGAAAAGTGATTGTCGGTTACAAGAAAAACGCTCAATAAATTTTTTTGCGCTTTTTCTGAAATTGGTATATTTTTCTTAACAATTTTTTCAATATTTGTATTTTTTGCAGCCTCAAAACTCTGCGCTTTTTTGACTTCGCGCATAAGAGCGTTTTCGTCAATGTTAAGCGTGTTAGCAATCATTCTTATGTATTCTGATTGTACGATTTCGTTTCTTATTTCTTTCAAAAGCGGGATAATTTCTTTAACCGTTTTTGTTTTTTCAATCGGAGTTTTTGGTTTTTCTTTCATTATGTTGTTAAGCTGAAAATCCAGTAATAAAGGTGCGTGAGCCATGTATTCTTTGTAACTTTCTGCGCCTACAGAACGTATAAATTCATCGGGGTCTTTCCCTTCCGGCGGAGCGATAACACGAATTTCACAGGCATATTTGCCATTTGTTGTTGAAATATAGCTTTCATCAAACTGTTTAATATTTCCGAGTCCTTCAAAAGCTTCTTTAATAAGTTCCGCGTTTCTGTTTGTTGCTTTTTGGCCGGCAGAATCTGTGTCAAATGAAAGATAAATTTTTCTTGACGGTGTGTATCTTGAAAGAAGTTTAATATGGTCTGCCGTCAGAGATGTTCCGCAGGACGCAACTGCGTTTTCCACACCGTGTGCCTGAGCTGAGATTACATCAAAATAGCCTTCCATTAATATTACGCTGTCTTCGCGTTTTATAGCGTCTTTTGCCGTATAAAGCCCGTACAGCAGCTTACTTTTGTTATAAATAAGCGAATCCGAGGAGTTCAAATATTTTGGCTGCTGGTCTTTTTCAACGGATCTGGCACCGAATGCGACATATTCTCCGAATTCGTTTTGAATAGGTATAATAACACGGTTTCTGAACCTGTCTATATAATCGCCCTCGCGGGTTTTTATTATCAAGCCGGCTTTTTCCAGAACTTCATCGGAAAACTCATCTTTGAATTTCCGGTAAAATGTTTCATAAGATTTTGGAGCAAGGCCGAGCGTGTATTTTTCTATTATATCTTTTGTAATTCCTCTGCCTGTCAGGTAGTCCAAAACTTTTGAGGTGTCGGGTTCTTTGTCTTTTAAAAGTCTGAGATTATAAAATTCCGCAGCTTTTGTACAGGCTTTAATCATTTCTTCCTTAAGGCCTTTAGATTCGGAATTTTTGAAGTTTTTAGGCATTTCAAGCCCGAAGCGTTCTGCAAGTTCTCTTACGACTTCTATAAAGTCTTTATTCTGGGTTTTCATTATGAATGTAATTGCATCACCGCCAACTCCGCAGCCGAAACACTTAAAAAATCCCAAATTAGGGTTAACCGAAAAAGACGGAGTTTTTTCTTTATGAAAAGGGCAGCACCCCCAATAGTGGCCTCCGCTTTTTTTCAGTATAACTTCCTGCGACACTACTTCGACAATATCAAGCCTGTCTTTAATCTGGGTAACTAATTCTTCAATAGTATCTGCCATAACAAAATTTTATCATTAACAAAATTTTTTATCAAAATTATACCTATAAGGGTAATTGATTATCGTATTTTTATATATATTATTCATAGTGAGATGAAAAATCCGTTATCCGCGAAAGCGAGTCAAGACGTAGTTTATGTTAATGATGTCAGAGAGCTTAAAGGTGTAAAAGGTCTTTCAAATAAAAGACTCTGTATTATAAGAACCGATTTTAAAGATATAAACAAAATAAAAAAAATTTGTAAGTCTTATCCGAAATTGGAAATTTGGCTTGCCTGCAAACATGTTTCAAGAGATAACGTTTTGACGGCAAATATGTGCGGGATAAAAAATATTGTTGAATATCCGCTTAATGAAGATTTGATAGAAGAATTATTCGGGGAACATCCCCCGAAAAATGTTGTCCGTCCCGTAAGCCTGCAGGACAAAAATAAATATAAATCGGTAAAAGGTTTAACTGTAATGATTGTTGATGATAACCCTTTAAATACCGAGCTTTTGGAGGAAACGCTGAAAGATTTGGGCTTAAGACTTTTTGTGTTTCAAAAACCTAAAGAAGCAGCTAAAATTGTTGATATTGAAAAAATAGATTTATTTCTTCTTGATATTATGATGCCTGATATGTCAGGATTTGAGCTTGCGCAAATCATACAAAAAACAAAGATAAATGCGAATTCGCCCATAATTTTTATTTCTGCACTTTCTGACAGGGAGCATAAAGTAAAAAGTTTTGATCTGGGCTCCTGTGCTTATATTGAGAAGCCTTTTGATGTTAAAGTGGTCAAATCTCAGATTTGCAGTCTTTTAAAGTCGCACAGCGATATTGAAAAGCGTTCCAAATCAAAAGATTCTTATCTTGCAATGGTTATTCATGATATGAAAGGCCCTGTTCAGGCGGAATTATGCGCACTAAATCTTATGACGGGATTATACGGCGATAATCTTAATGATGATCAGAAGGAAATTCTTACAGATGTTATAAATTCTACCAAATATCTTCAAAATCTTGTTGCAAATATTCTTGAAAAATACAAAGGTGATAACGGAAAAGTTTTTATAACAAAGTCGCTTAATTCTTTTAAAAAACTGGTTTCCGAGTGTTGTGATGAGGTTAAATACATTGCTCTGGAGAAAAATTTAATTATTAATGTTTCTTATGGATCTCAAATAGATAATATATATTTTGATTATGATGAAATAAAGCGGGTTGTGAATAATATTTTGACAAACGGGATAAAGTACAGTTTTAAAAATCAGGAGATAACCGTTAACGTTACTAACGATGAAAATAATATAATTTTTGCGGTGACAAACAGAGGTTTGGGCATTGATGTGCAAAAAATCGGCAATGTTTTTGAAAAATTTACATCCTATTGCGAAGAACAAAAAAGTGTTAATGCTGGTTTGGGCTTATACATTTCAAAACAAATAATTGATGCCCATGGCGGAACTATTACTTTTGAAAGCGTCCAAAATGAAACAACAACTGTCACCTTCACTCTGCCTGTTAATACAACGGCTTGATGTTCAATGTTTTTCTCATATAATATAAATTATGAAATACAGAGAAAATGTCAGAAACTTTTGTATCATTGCCCATATTGACCATGGAAAATCAACTCTGGCTGACCGTTTGCTTGAAAAAACGGGAACTGTTGCCCAACGCGATATGCAAAATCAGATTATGGATTCCATGGATATTGAGCGGGAACGCGGAATTACAATTAAACTTAATTCTGCCCGTATGAACTACAAGGCAAAAGACGGAAAAGATTATATTTTAAATCTTATTGATACCCCCGGCCATGTTGATTTCTCTTATGAAGTTTCACGTTCTCTTGCGGCCTGTGAAGGTGCGCTTTTGATAGTTGACGCTACTCAGGGGGTTGAAGCTCAAACTCTTGCTAACGTTTATCTTGCTATCGAACAGAATTTGGAAATTATTCCGGTAATTAACAAGATAGACTTGCCTTCTGCGGATGTTGAGCGTGTTAAAGAAGAAATCGAAGAAGTTCTGGGTATTGATGCTTCTCTTGCAATTCCTGTGAGCGCAAAAGCAGGAATAGGAATTGATGAAGTTTTGGAAGCTGTTGTTGATTTAATTCCTCCGCCGGTTGACAATTCCGATAAACCTTTAAGAGCTCTTGTATTTGACAGTGCTTATGACCAATATCTCGGAACCCTGTGTTTCTTTAAAATTATGGACGGCAAAATCAAACTTGGCGATAGGGTTAAATTTATGGCGTCCGGAAAAGAATATGAAGTTGTCGAACTAGGGTATCAAACCCCTTCAAGAATGCAGGTTGATGAACTTGTCTGCGGGGATGTAGGATATTTTGCGGGTTCAATTAAAGAATTAACAAGGTTTGTGGGCGATACTTTAACCTCTGTTGAAAACCCAGCGAAAGAACCTTTGCCTGGGTATAAAGAAGCTCTTCCTATGGTATTTTCAGGGCTTTATCCCGTGGATAACGATGATTACGCGGATTTGAAAGAGGCGCTTGAAAAACTTAAACTTAACGACAGCAGTATAACTTTTGAACCGGAAACATCAAGTGCTCTGGGTTTTGGATTTCGATGCGGATTTCTCGGAATGCTTCACATGGAAATAGCTCAGGAGCGTTTAGAGCGTGAATACGGGCTTTCGCTTGTTACAACCGCACCTTCGGTTGTTTATAAAGTTCATAAAACAAACGGAGAGGTTGTTGAAATTGATAACCCCGCAAATCTTCCTCCCGCGCAGTACAGAGAGTATATTGAAGAACCTTATGTAAAAGTTCAAATTATTGCTCCTAACGATTATGTAGGAACTTTAATGGATTTAGCCCAGACAAAACGCGGTATATTTATTAATATGTCTTATATTGACAAAGTACGCGCCTCGCTTGAATATGAAATTCCGCTGAGTGAGGTTATTACCGATTTTTATGACCAGTTGAAATCCAGAACAAAAGGTTATGCAAGTATGGATTATGAGTTTAAGGATTATAAACGCTCCAAGCTTGTTAAACTTGATATAATGCTGGCAGGTGAAGTTGTTGATGCGCTTTCGGTTATCTGCCATGAGGACAGTGCTTTTTATATCGGACAAAAATTAACTGCAAAACTTAAAGATATAATTCCCCGCCAGTTATTTGAAGTTCCTATTCAAGCCGCTGTCGGCGGGCGTGTTATTGCCAGAACAAATATAAAAGCTATGCGCAAAAACGTTCTGGATAAATGTTATGGCGGTGATATTTCTCGTAAGCGAAAACTTCTTGAAAAACAAAAGAAAGGCAAAAAACGTATGAAGTCTGTTGGCAGAGTAGAGGTTCCTCAGGAAGCGTTTATGGCTGTTCTGAGTCTTGATGAGGAATAATTCCTTTATCTCTGGCTTTCATGGCGGCTTCTATTCTGTTAGTAACCCCGAATTTTTTATAAATCTGGGTTAAATGAGCCTTAACTGTATATTGAGTTATGAACAATGTTTTTCCGATTTTTTTGTTGCTTTTGCCGCTCACCATTTCTTTTAACACATCCATTTCCCGTGCAGTTAACTCAGAATTTTGCTTTTTTTTCTTCATAATCTCTTTCTTATTTATTTATCTCACTCCACTATTCTTATTACAATCTTAGCAAAACGCTGTAATAAAGCTATTAGCCAAAGGTCTACATTTAAGCAGCGGTGTAAAACAGCTTGTTTCGGGCATAAGCGAATAATTGTAACAAAATGTTAATAAATATGTAAAAAATATATACCATGCACGCAATTTTTAAATATAAAAATACTTTATATAAATACGGAAATCAATTTAAAGGAATTTTAAGAGAACAGAGTATTGTTATTCAATTAAAATTAATTAAATAGATTAAGAGATTGTGAGTAAAATAACGGAGAACAGGAAATGACAAGAATTAATGGAAATGATGGAATGAAAAATGTTTATTTTGGACAGAATTCATTAAACGTAGGCAGAACAGATAAATCTGTTAGAACAGAACAAACTGCTCCAACAACAGAAACTTCATCAACAGAATTTACTTTTAATGTAGGGTCAAAACAGCAGGCTGACCAGATTAGAGGTTTGGAAGTCGAAGGGGCTGTAAGACTTGATAAAACTGATATGGAAGATTTGGATCAGCTTGCACAACTTATAGGTATAAAAAATATTTCAGTAACGCAGACTGGTTATGACAGAATAAAAAAATCTGTTGTAGAATTTGCAGGACTAATGGATGATTTTACGACAACCAGCAATGCGGAAGCATTGTTTAAATCATCCGAATTTGGAACATTAAATACTTTATTTGGTATTTCTTAAAAAAAAAACAATAATTTTACTCACAAGGTTTGGTGACCGGTTAAGTTTTTAGCCGGTCATTTTGTTTAGTCATCTTGCATATTGCAGCTATCTTGCGATTGCGGATTAGCTTTGCTGTCCGCAATGACGAATAACTGCAGCAGACTGTCCTCTTGACCTCCATCAGCTTTAATGGCCTATCTTCATACCTTTTTATCTTTCTGTCTCCTTTTTTGTAAATATTTCTTAATAATCGGGTAAAAATTTTAAAGTTTTGTCTTTTGCCTGCCGATAAATATAATGTGAGTAAAATATGGAGAAGTGGAAATGTCAGAAAAAATTACAGGAAACAAACAGCAGGATTTGACAGCTTTGAAAGCTTATTATGAAGCTTTGAGAGCTTCAAAAGGTGAAAAACAGCAGGTAGAAGAAGTTAAAGCAAATGCTCAGCAGGCAGCTACAAAAGAGTTAGGTGAAAAGTTACTTGAACAGCCGTATGCAAAAGTTAATTTTGTATCATCTCAAGGTATTGTGCCGAAAGAAGATGCTGCTGATTTGGAACAGCTTTTTGCAATGGCAGGACTCGGCAAAAACCGTATGCCTTCAAAAACGGTTTATGAAAGAATCGGCGCTTCTGTAACTCAGGTTTCAAAAGTTATGACAGATATTGAAACAGAAGATAATATAGCAGCTTTATTTAATTCTCCTGAATTCAGTACACTTGATAACATTTTCTTCTCATAATTATGTCTTACAGATCTTATTAATATATATTTACTCACACACACTTTTAGAAAAAATCATTTTTTAAAAAGACCGCAAACCGGTCTTTTTTTATATTACGTATACCATACCTTACTCCCTCCCTGATTAGGGAGGGTTGGTGGTGGGTATTGATTGATGCTCATCCTTTTATCCTTCCCTTATTAGGGAAGTGATGGGTATTAGATGTATATGCAAAAACTCTTTACAACCGCAATTGTCCCGTGTACTATAAGCTTATGCTAGACTTATTTGTTACAGGGGCCGATGAGTATTCTGACAAAATTTTTGTAACGGCGGGGCTTGCCGGTACAATGCAGTCGCTCGGGTACTCTACGGGAGTTTACAAACCTGTGGAGACCGGTGCTGTTGAAAAAAACGGTTTTATTCAATCTCTTGATCTTGCGTTTGTAAAATTTGTCGATCCTTATATAAAAACTTATTTTTCTTATCTTCTAAAAAACAAATCGGCTCCGATACTTGCGGCTGCAGCGGAGCATACGGTTATAGAAAAAAATATTATACTCAGCGATTTTCAAAAAATTCAAGATGTAAATGAATGCCTGATTGTTGATGGAAGTTTCGGTCTGGCTTCCCCTTTGAGCAAAAGTTTTCTGGAAGAAGATATGGTTAAAATGCTTGATTTGCCGCTGCTTCTGGTTGTATCTGCCAAGGCTGCCAATATTAACAATATACTTCTTACAATAAATCATGCCTTGGAAACCGGTATAAATATGCGCGGGGTTATTTTGAGCAACTATCCGCAGGACTGTGATGACGTAAACATAAAGCTTATGCCGCGTTTGATTGAGGAATATACAAATACAAAAGTTCTCGGGATTTTGCCTGAGTTCGACAAAAATTTAAATCCTAATGATTTGATAACAGAGATTTTAAACGGTGTTGACGTGGAAAGTGTGTTTAATGTTCGCATAGCAAAGTTACAGATTTAATATTTTAAATATAAACTTAATAAATGTTAAAATAATATCAAATATAATTAATTTTAGTTTTTTAATTTCTAAGCAGAAAGGAAAATTAAAAATGTATGTAGCTCCGGTTAGTAACAAAATTTTTGTAAAAACAAATGTAAATTTTCTTGCAGACAGTGCTTTAAAAAAAGAAAATTTACAAAGTAGCGAAACCGGCGCCCAAATTGGCAGTAAAAAAGATGATAAAAAGTCCTCAAAGAAATATGTTTCATCATCTGCTGCTATTACCATGGCATTATCTGCTGCTGTATTAGGCGGTGCAGTTATGCATTGGCGTAATGGTTGGGAAATTGGCAGTCTCAAAAGAGAACTTGCCGAAGTTCTCGGAGAAAGTGAACCGGTTAAAAAGTCACTTGAAACTCTTGAGAAAAGTTTTAACAATCTAACAATTGATAACAAATCTTTAAATGCCCAAATCCAAAGAGCAAGAAATACTTTAAATGATATTTTCGAAAAAGGTTTTACACCGGACGAAATTCGTACAAAGATTTTTAACGATTTGAAAGCTAAAATAGAAAAATGCGACCCCGGTTATGATATTTTAACTCCTCCTGCAAAAGGCAAAAACGTGCGTATTTATGAGGATGCGGTTCCTTTACCATCTCATGTCGGCACAACAAACAGAGCAGGCATGAAAGGGCTTGATATGCCTGAAATTTCTCCGGACGGCAGATTTGATTTTGAACTTCCTATGTCTGATGAAGTTAAGATTACGCACATGCCAAGTGTAGACTTTAAGCCCGTACATAATCAGGTGACAAATATTTCGGAAAGCTACGCTGATTCTGTCAGATGGGACAATAATAAAATTGCAAGAGATATAATGCAGAATTTTTATGATGGTCACGGACAGACTCTTGATGGCGTAAGACTGCATTTTGAACCGGCAGGAAACGGACGTTATAAAGTCAGAATTGAGGGCAAATCGACTTATACTCCGGATAAAGCTGTTTATATCGGTGAGTCAACAAAACGCAATAATAGAAAAGCTGCAGGTAATTATGGCGAAGGTTTGAAAATATCTGTATTAAAATTATTGCGTGACGGCGGTGCGGCTGATGTTAAAATTGCATCAGATAACTGGAAACTTACATACTCTCTTGCAGAAGGTAATCTTTCAGATAAAAAGGTTATGGTTTATTCGCTTGATAAGTTGGATAGCTATAACGGCAACTATATTGAATTTGAAACAGATGATATGGATTTGCTTGAGGCCTTAAAAAATACAATAAACCGTTTTTACCATTCAAATAACAAACATTTTGAATGTCCTGATTTTGAAAACGGGTTAATGAGTCTTAAAATTTTGCCAAAAGGTGAAAAAGGCGGAATTTACATTGCAGGACAGCGTTTTGAATTTGGTTACGATTATGATGGTTTGGATGGAATTGCAATAAATATTAAAGAAAAACTTCCTAAAGATGTTATTTACCCATCCAGGGACAGAACATCTTTGACTTCATCAAATCTTGAACGTATTGCTCATTGGCTGACAGTAGATATTAGTATGAGCAATAACGATAAGATAAAATTATTAACATCTCTTGAAAATTATTGGGATAAATGTACACCACCAAGCCCAATGGATAAGTTTTTAGATAAATTTCTCTTTTATTTAAATTTAAATGGATTAAAAAATCTTCATATTAAGTTTCCCGAAAAATATGTTGCTTATTCCAACGCCTCAGAAGATGTTGTGGAGGATTTAATATTAAAAGGTTACAGAGTATGTAAAGCCAACTTTAACGAGATTGGTATGCCTACAATAAAAGATCTGATTGGTGATGCAAGAGCGCATGAAGTTGTTGTACCGAACGATATTCAAAAGAAGAAAGTACTTATCTTGAAAGAAGCTATTCAAAAGCTCTCACCATCTTTGAAAGATAAACATTTTACGGCTGATGAACTTGATACAAAAATTTATCTTTTTGATAAAACATCTGCAAAAGAGCGTAGAATGTATTCCGATACATTGGCTGAAGCAATAATTGATAACGGTCAATCAAAAGGTTTCTGGATAGAAAAAAGCTACCTTGACAGAGCAAGTTTTACGGATGCTCTTGAAACTGCACTACATGAGCTTTCTCACAAAGCCGGCGGGGATGAATCTTCAGAGTTTTCTTACAAACTAACTAATGTAAATAGAGATGCAATTGCTCAGATTATGAATGATCCTATATCCCGCAGCGAGCTTCAAGCTCTTAATACGTTATGGAACGACCTATCGTAAAGAAATGTAAAATTATATACTTTTTATATAAAAGTAAGTCAATTTTTTAAAGGCTTACTTTTTTATAAATATAGAGGTATAATAATTTTATGGATAAGAGAGATTTAGCGTTAATCGAAAACAAAACCACTGTCGAAGAAAAACAGGCTGAAAAACCGGTTTCCCGCCAAACAAATCCGATTGCGAAAAAGTTTGTCGAATTCCATAAAGAAAATATGTCTAAATTCAGTGTGAAAGATTTATTTAAAAAATGATATCAGAGGAACGGAAGGCAGGAAGGCAAGCTAATTACATAGGTTAATTGTTGTGCGAAGCACAGATAATGGCTTGACCTCCTGACATCTGAACCTCTAGTCTTCAATTATGAGAAGACATATGTTATTTCCAAAAAAGGTAGCGGTATGTATCAGGTAAAAAATCAAATTTATCAGGATATGACAAAAACACAGAAGTCTGCTCTGTGTAATTTTTTGCGCGCGCTTGTCAAAAAATCGCCCGATATGAGCGTTGACGATATTTTAGATAAATTTCTTGATGATGAAAGATACTATTTTGAAATTAATAACCCGCATTTTGAATTTCTAGAAAACTATTTAGATGATGACAAATTTCTTGATGAAACATTGTTGTATTTAAAAGAATGCCGTAAATACTACGATTACAAGAAAAAACAGGAGCCTATAATTCAGGCGCAGAAAGAATTTGAAAAGAAAAAACGCGCATTTTTACGTGAAGTTAAAATGTCAAAAGAAACGCCGACTAAAAAACAGCTTTATTATTACGACCGTTTATGCAAAAAATATAATATAGAGAAAAAAGAACTGACATCAAAACTGGAAGCCCGCGATGAGATAGACAGGATATTAAATAATTATTCCCCCTCATCCGCCTTACAGGCACCTTCTCCCGCCGTTGGGGAGAAGGAAGGAGATTGCTTATGACAACTTTACAAGAGATTTTGAAAATATTGACAGACAACGGTATTGAACCTAATGAAGCAAATGTTGAAGTTAAACTTTTGCTTGAACATTTTGCAAACTACGGCACAAAAGATATTATCATGGGTAATAAATTAACTCCCGAAAAACTTGAAATAGTTAAAGAAAAAGCGCTTTTGCGCGCAAAAACCCGTCAGCCGATACAGCATATAACAGGTTTTGCGGACTTTATGGGAGAAAAATTTATTGTAAATCCTTCTGTTTTAATTCCGCGTGATGAAACGGAAATTCTTGTAAGAAAAGCTGTTGATATTATCAATAAAAATAATTTTAAAATGGCTCTTGATGTCGGTACAGGTTCCGGGTGTATTGCCTGTATGATTGCAAAACATACTGACTGTCAGATTATCGGGCTTGATATTTCAACGGATGCTTTAAATACGGCACTTGATAATGCTTCAAGGCTAAACCTTTTCAATAAAGCTATTTTTAGAAAATCCGATATTTTTTCAAATGTAAAACCGGGTGAAAGTTTTGATATAATTGTTTCTAACCCCCCTTACATTCCGCCTTGTGAAAAAGAAAAAATTCAGATTGAAGTGAAATTTGACCCCCCAGAAGCTCTTTTTACAAAAGATGAAAAGGGACTTGAGTTTTACGAAGAAATCACCAAACAAGCCTCAGGAGTTTTGAACGATAGTGGATATTTGCTGTTTGAACTCGGTATAGGTCAGGCTGCTGATGTTAAATCCTTAATGGAACAAAACGGCTTTGCAGATATTGAGATAATTAAAGACCTTGCAGGAATTGACAGGGTTATAAGCGGGAGATTGGCCCTCAGAAGATAATAGGGTATGAAGATAAGAAGATAGGCTATTTACAATAACTAACTACTTCCTTCCCTTATTAGGGAAGGATAAGAGGATGGGTAGCAATATCAATACCCAACCCTTCTTAATCAGGGAGGGATAAGTTTTTTGTAAAAACTTAATGTATCAACGTGCGTAGCACAAAAAAATGCCGGAAACAGTGAGGATTTCCGGCACATTACTTTAAATTTCGTTTAAAGTAAAGAGGTGATGATTATATGTGATTTTAGTTTACATAATTTTTAATTTACATAGTCATAAGGTTTGCTGCCTGTTGCTTTGTATAAGCTGATTGCATCTGTCATGCATTCAACTTTCTGCTGGGCAACAAGTTTTTCAATAGTCAGAAGGTTTTCCTGATATTGAATTAAGTCAAGTTTGGAAATTGTTCCCTGATTAAATTTATGTTCGTTGTATGCATAATCGGTTTTTTCCAAATTATATTGATGTTCTGTTTGAAGCATCTTATCTTTGTCGAGTTTTGCGGCGACAAGCGCATCGTTAACTTCCTGAATTGCTGTCAGGTTTGTTTTATAGTAGTTCTGCAAAATTCTTTCATAAGTAGCTTTTTTCAATCTTAAATTTGCGATTAACGATCCGCCCTGGAATAACGGTGTCATAATTCCGCCTGCAAGCCCCAGAAGCATATTTTTTGTGGTAAATAAGCTTCCCAAGTCGCCTGCGTTAAAGACTGCTCCGCCTAATATATTGATTGACGGAAGAAATTCTTTTTTTGCAACTTTAACATCAATTCCCGCTTTTTCAACCATTAATTCAGCCTTCAGATAATCAGGTCTGTTAGTAATGATTTCGGAAGGAATTTGTGAGGGCACGGCGATTTTGTAATTGATATTGTCAAGCGAATTTCTTTCAAGAGCATTAGCATTTTCAGGGCTTTCTCCTATAAGTACGCTCAATTGATGTAACATTTGCTCTCTGTTTTTCTTCAACTCAATTAAATCGGTTTGGCCTTGAACCAGTGATTTATTCGCTCTGACGGTATCAGCAGTAGATGTTAAGCCTTCTTTATTGCTTGCTACCATTAAATCATAAATTTCCTGTCTGATTTTAACGATTTCTTCCTGCAATTCAACCATTTTGTCGAGATTAATTATGTTAAAATATGTTGAGCCTACGGCTGAGGCAATTGAAATATAAGCTGCGCGTTCATCAAGTTTTGAACCTTCGTAAAGTTTTTTTACGGCCTGTGTTTTATTATGGTTTTTCAAAAAGATATCTGCTTCATATTGAACAATGATAGGAACACCAAATGCCGCATCAGTACTTGTGCTTCCTGGAGCTTTATACCATGCCGGCCCGAAACCTCCGACTGCTGAAGGAAGTTCATTTGCAAATTGGGCTTTTACATTTTGATAATATTCTTCAACATTAAGAGTTGCCATTTTTAAGTCATAATTATTTAAAACAGCCTTTTGTATATAATTGTTAAGAATATCATCGTTAAAATTTTCCCACCAGTTCAAATTTATATAAGCGAATTTGTAATCATCAGATGTTTTTTGTTTTTTATTTTTGCTGACCATGCTT
>CALURJ010000019.1 GCA_944323145.1 Candidatus Gastranaerophilales bacterium | reverse complement strand
CATGATATGTTTTTCCGTACTTCCGAAAAAGCTGTCGGAATTATTCTGGATAAAATTTTGGGTAAACCGAATTCAAGGTTTAATCTTAATAAATTAACCGATTTGGAAGCAAAAATTATAACCGCATTTAATGATTATATGTTTAATATGACTTCAAAATTTCTTTCCCCGCCGCCCCCGACATTAAAAAGAACAAATTTTGATGTCGTACATTTAACTTTTTTGTTAAAGGATATTGAAAAAAATGAAGTCGCAAAGTTTGTAATAACTTTACCCGAAGTGCTTTTAAACCCGGAAACTGTTGTTTCGCAAAAAGATAAGTTTGATTACAGCGATTTTTCAACAAGCGTTATTGATATTTCCGTAAAAGTCGGAAGCACAAAGTTCAAACTTATAGATTTAAAAAATATTGAAGTTGATGACATTGTTGTTTTTGATAACAGCGACATCAATCACATGGTTATGAAGTTTAAAGATTATGAGAAAGATATAAATTTAAACCCGAATTTGGGACTGGTTATACCGGTGGAAAATGAAGGAGGAGAAGATAATATGGCAGGAGAGAATACTAATCTCTGGGACAGTATTGAAGTTGAGATGGGTGCTCAATTTGATACGGTAAAAATTACTCTCGGCGAGTTAAAAAAAATTGAGGAAGGATTAGTTGTTGATTTGACCTCTATATATGATAACAAGGTAACATTAAGCGTTGAAAATAAACCAATAGCCCGCGGAGAGCTAGTTATAGTAAACGACAGATACGGCGTTAAGATTGATGAAGTTATTGCTCAAATGCCTGCTCAGGCTCAGACAGATGAATCTGTCCCGCAAGGCGGTTTTGAGGATGAATTTAATAATTCTTTTGACGAAACTTCTCCAAATCCGTCTGAAGCACCTGCTCAGGAACCGCAAAATGCTAAACCTGCAGATGAAGAAGATGAATTTGACTACAGTGACTTTGAATTAGAAGACGAGGATATATAAAATACTTTGAAAGGCGGTACAAATGGCTGGTAGTGCTTACTTATTAAATTTTATAGTTTATACGGCGGCAATGGTCGGAATAATTTTTCTGGCTTTGTTTGTGTATAAAAAATTCTCTTATTCTGCCGTGTCAAAGTCAAAATTTCTTGATATAGAAGATTGTATAGGGCTTGGACCGCGTAAAAATCTTTATGTTGTTCGTGCCGGTAAAGAGAGGTTTCTTGTAGCCTCTGACGTTGATAAAACTTCGCTTATTTCAAAGCTTGATATAAACGGAGAAACTTCCGAAAAAGCTGTTCTGACAGAAAATACTAAAAGTGTGGACGATTTGCCTTCTATTGTGAATATAAATAAGGCTAATCAACCGAAAAAAGTCTTTAAAAACCTGATAAATAAACTATAAAAAAAGGAAACTATAATGGATACAATTATAAAGGATATGAATCCTGTATTGCAAATGTTAATATTGATGACGGTATTTTCTTTGCTGCCGTTAGTTTTTTGTTGTATGACAAGCTTTTTACGTTTTGTCATAGTGTTTTCAATGCTTAAGACAGCATTAGGTACACAGCAGGTTCCACCTTCCATCGTAATTATCGGACTTGCAATGATTTTGACATTTTATACAATGGGTTCAACTTTTCAAAAAATGTATGAACTCGGCTCTGTGCCGTATCACAAAAATCAGAATGTCATAGAGGCGATTAACGAGGGTTCAAAACCTTTGAAAGAGTTTATGATGAAGCAGACAAGGGAAAGCGATCTGGCATTTTTTATCGAAATGTCAAAGGGTACCGCTCCTAAAAGTCCTGATGAAATTACCGTATGGCAGGTTGCTCCGGCATTTATTATAAGCGAATTGAAAACATCTTTTGAAATCGGTTTTATTATATTTGTACCGTTTATAGTTTTAGACCTTGTTGTTGCAAATATATTGCTGGCATTAGGTATGTTCATGCTGTCGCCTACGATTATATCATTACCGTTTAAGCTTTTGATATTTATTGCTGTGGACGGTTGGGCGCTCATAGTACAGGGGCTTGTAACAAGCTATAATTAAATAACCGTCTCCCTGACCCTCTCCGCATGAGAGGGAAGAAATATAAACATGAGGACAATAAAAAATGGAAGTTTTAGTTGAATATTTAGCAAAAGGTTTTTTATTAATGCTTGCGATATCTATGCCGTGCGTTCTTGTTGCTGCCGGTATCGGTCTTGTTGTGGGTATTTTACAGGCTGTTACGCAGGTTCAGGAACAGACTATTGCTGCGGCTCCTAAAATTCTCGGGGTTTTTCTTGTAATTGTTATGGGCGGAATAGGTTTTATAAATATGTTAAAAGGTTTTGTAACAGACGGTTTTGCAATGGCATTTAATCTTGTGTCTAAAAATGATTCTTATGTTTTGCCTGCTGATTATTATAAATACACTTCTCCTTTTGAACATGAAATGAACGATAAATTTAAAAATCAGCCTTCAATAAATGAGTTAATGAAAAATCCGGGTAAGGTTCCGTATATTGATAATCAGCAGAAAATGAAATATTTGCCGAGTCCGCAGACTCCTATGCCAAAACCTGACTTTGTAGAAACAAATACAATTCTGGGGAGATAATTAATTGGAAGAACTTATAACCGAATTAATGAAAATGTTTCCGATGCTGAATGCTTATCTGGCGGCAGGTATTTTTATATTTGCAAGACTTTTGGGCTTTTTCAGGATGGCTCCGGTGTTTAACAGGAAGGAAATCCCCGGAATGGTAAAAATTTCTCTGGCATTGCTTCTTTCTATTGTATTAACTTGTGTTGTAAAACCTGACGTAACTATTATTAAGGAATCTTTTGTTCTTTCAATATTTTTAAACATGGTTGTCGGAGCAATGCTCGGATATGTTGCACAGCTGATACTTCTTGCAATAGACGCAGGCGGTGATATGGTGAATATGCAGATGGGGTTGTCATCAGCTATGGTTTTGGATCCCACAACTTCCTCTCAGGTTTCTATTGTCGGTAAATGTTTTTCATTTCTCGGGCTTTTAATTTTTATTCAGCTCGGGGGTGTTTATTGGCTTTTAAACGCTTTTATGAGAAGTTTTGAAATATTTCCTCTGGATGCAACAATCGTCCCTCTGGCAAAGCTTGTAAATCTGGATTATGTTGTAGATTTGTCATCAAATGTTCTTTATATGGGCTTGCAGATAGCATCTCCTATTCTTCTTGCAACGCTCGGACAGGATATAATTCTCGGGGTAATTTCAAAAACGGCTCCTCAGGTTAACGTTTTTCAGTTAAGCTTTCTTTTCAAACCTGTATTGGGGGCTGCAATAATGGTATGGATTTTGCCAATGCTTGTGAATATTATTTCCGATTACTTTTTATCGTTTGCGAATATAATTTAGTTTTTAAATATCAAAATCTTTTTTTATAACCTTGCAGAAATTTTCTATAAAATCTTTAACATTATGTATATAGCCGATTTCTTCAACTATATCGTTTGTGACAGTATCGTTTATTTCCTTTTGATTTTTATATTTTGATAAATCCAGTGCTGTTTCGGATATTCCGTCAAAAATCAATTTTCTGTCAGGCCGGAAAAGGTTTCGTGGTTCAACGATTTTGCATCTATACCAGTATTCAAGAATTTTTCCGTAAGGTTCTTGTACTTCCCGTTGAAATTGGGATATAAATACATCGTTGTTAAGTGAGAGCTTTTGAATAGCAGGGCATTCCCAGAATGCTTCCTGAATTTGCGGGGAAACTTTTTTAAAATACAGACCGTTGAAATTTATTGGATTTTGCGAGTTTTGAATTTTCATATTCTGCTCTTTTAGTATATAAGAAATATGGGCAGAAAATTTTTTGTTAGCATTATTTCAAATTTTTTACAAAGTCGCCGATTGCAAAGGCTTCTATTGTGCCCACAACTATTTCAAAGTCCTGTATTTCTTCCTCCAATTCCTCTTTCATGTGAGCAAGAAGTCCGGGGATAATGATTTTTCTGTTTTTTACTCTGCTTGCAAAATCAAGTTTTTTCAATGTATTTGCAACGATTTTTGCCGTAAATTTTTCCGCTGACCAGGCTGTGAGTACACTCATTCCTTCCGCGGGAATTACAATGAGGTAAGACGGAACAGGAAGGCTCTCAAGCTCGTTTGCAACCGCAAAAAATGTCAGAGCAAAGTTTGTAGTCATAAATATTAGTGAATTTTCATCCGGATTGTTAAATTCATAAATCTTCGATTCTACCTGCAGTGGCTTTTGCGGGTCAGTAAAAATATTCTGTCTCAGCGTGATAAGTGCTGTCATAAGATTTTCGTCAAAATCTTCAAAAATAAGCATATTTGCGTATTTGCAGATATAATAACCTGCTTTTGCGGACAAAAGATGCAAGTTGTCAGTGTGTTTAAAATAAACATAAACAGGATTGGAAAATTTTTCATCTTTTTCTAAAACGGCTTTTTCCCTGATATGGATAAGTTCTTTAGACGTCTTTGAGAAATCTTCATCAACAATTTCTGTCAGCGGTAGTTGTTTTAAATCTTCGTAAGTCATACAATCAGGCAAAGTGCCGTTTCGGGTTATAATTAAATCAACTTTAATTTTTTCATTAATTCTTGTGATTTCAAAGTTTTTTACTCTTTCAAGTTTTTTCGCCCAATCGGGTTTTGCCATATCAATAACAACTGCCAGTGCTGTTTTGTTGATAAAAGTTTTTTCATGTCTGTAGAGAACGTTCTCCCCGCCGATTTTTATCCCGTTAATTTCAACGGTTTTCTGCGGTTGTTTGGAATTTTGAACATAAATTTCTTTCAGTTCATCAGGTGCAAAAGGACATTTTTCAATATCTGTCTGATGTTTGGCAAGTTTTAGAGCAAATGCCATACAGGTAGGCGAACCGCATTGTTTGCAGTTTGTGTGCTCCGCTTTTTTTGCAGCAGGAAGATATTTAAAAATTTGCAATCCTGAAAGTTCTGTCATTCAAGCTCCTTCATTGTTTGTAGTACCTCCTGCTTTGTAAGAACAATATAATCCGCCCCTGCTGCTTTTACACCCGAGGCCGATGATATTTCAAGAAAAACTGCGAGTTTTTCATCACGTGCTTCTTTTGTTTTTGCTGTTTCTTCCGCGGCAAATGAAATCAGAGGCATATTTAAATATTTGTCGTTTTCCCCTTCAAGTTTTATTTTTTCCATAATGCTGTAGCCGTATTCAAAGCCGTAGCCAAGACCGCCGATATCTGTGTCTATGATTATTTTGTCGAGAGACTGCCCTTCATCAGAACATAAAATATTCATTTCTTTAGCAAGGTTAATGTCAATCGGTGTACGGATAACGAGTTTGTGCCCCCCTTTTATAACAAAGGGAAGAATACTTTTGTATGTATTTTCATTTACATAAGCTATTATGCTTTCTTTATCCAGCAGTTCAATAAATTCCGGCATAAGTTCTTTATCTGTTGTATCATCGCCTGTGCATCTCAGCATTACGGGCTTTTTTATACGAGGAAGAAGCCTTTTTAAAACTTCTTTGTCGGCTTCTTCTTCGATTTTCAGACCTATTATGTCACAATCTGTTTCAATTATTTTTTCTGCCGATTTTATCGGCGCTTCCAGAATATATTTAACTTTGTCTTTCACTTTCCACTCTGTTCATTATTTCGTCAAATTCTGCAGAATCAAGAGTTTCTTTATCAAGCAGTTCTTTAGAAATAGCTTCAAGCATATCTCTGTTGTCGTTTAAGATTTTTTTAGCTTCCTCGTATTTTTCATCAACAATACGCTTCATTTCTTCGTCAATTTCATAAGCAACCTGTTCGGAGTAATCTCTCTGGTGTCCGAAATCTCTGCCCATAAACACGTTTTCCTGATTTTTCCCGTAAGCCATATTCCCGAGTTTGTCTGACATCCCCCATGCAGTGACCATTTTTCTTGCGATATTTGTAACGTTTACAAGGTCTTGAGATGCGCCTGTGCTTACTCTGTCTTTGCCGTAAATTATTTCTTCAGCGGCACGTCCTCCAAGAGATACGGTAATCTGGGCAAGTAGCTTGGCTTTATTTGTATGAACTTTTTCGTCTTTCGGTTTTGTCCATGTAACACCGAGCGCCCAGCCGCGCGGAATTATTGAAACCTTATGAAGTTCATCAGCGTCTTTTAAAAGTCTTGCAATTAATGCGTGACCGACTTCATGGTATGATGTGAGTTCTTTATCCTCATCAGTCATTACCCTGCTTTTCTTTTCAATACCGGCAATAACTCTGTCTATTGAACTGTCAATATCATCCATAGAAATTTTATCTTTGTTATTTCTTGCGGCAAGCAGTGCAGCCTCATTCAAAAGATTTTGCAAATCGGCACCTGTAAAACCGGGGGTACGTTTCGCAAGAGTTTTTAAATCAACCCCTGTATCAAGCTGTTTGTTTTTTGAATGAACTTTTAAAATTTCTTCCCTGCCTCTGACATCCGGCGCATTGATGTAAATTTGCCTGTCAAATCTTCCGGGTCTTAAAAGAGCATTATCCAGAATATCAGGTCTGTTTGTTGCCGCAATTACGATAATATTTGTGTTTTCATCAAAACCATCCATTTCAACAAGAAGCTGGTTAAGAGTTTGTTCTCTTTCGTCGTGGCCGCCGCCCATACCTGCGCCTCTCTGACGTCCTACAGCATCGATTTCATCAATGAAAATAATGCAGGGCTGATGTTTTTTTGCCTGATCAAACAAATCTCTTACACGGCTTGCACCTACACCTACGAACATTTCAACGAAGTCAGATCCGCTGATTGAGAAGAACGGTACACCTGCTTCTCCTGCAACAGCTTTCGCCATAAGAGTTTTACCTGTTCCCGGAGGGCCTACAAGAAGTACACCCTTTGGAATTTTTGCTCCGAGTTTTATATATTTATCGCCGTTTTTGAGAAAATCAACGATTTCCTCAAGTTCTTTCTTTTCCTCATCAATTCCTGCTACGTCTTTAAATGTTGTTTTAACTTTGCTGTCAAGAAGCATTTTAGCTTTGCTTTTCCCGAATGACATTGCCTGTGAACCGCCTGCTTGAATGCTTTTTGCCATAACAGCAAGGAAAACAAGAAATAGTATAGGCAGTAAGAGGTAGCTTAAAATATTTCCTAAAGTTTTAGATGAATCTGATGCGCGTGTAATTTGAACTTCTGCATCCGAGGCATCAAGTTTTTTCATTAAATCAGGATCAAACGCCGGAGTTAAAACCTTGTATTTTAAAGCAGGCGCCTTTTCTGTCGGGACTCCAAAAGGGTTATCCATTGTAGGTGTTGGTGTTTTTGGAGCTTCCTGTTCCGGTTGGATTTTAGGAATTGCAAATAAAAAGTCGTCCGCTTTTTCAATTTTTTTGAATTCTCCTTTATCAAGCCTTTCCAAAAAATTTGAATACGAAATTTCCGTAACCTTTGTTGCAGGACTTGATAAAAATACCGATGAAATAAAAAGCAATACAACTATTGCTAATACTATATACATCCCCGCAGATTGACTTTTATTCATTCATTACCTCTCTTTTGTCAATAAGTTTTAACTTTTTTATTATAACTCAAAATTACAAAAAATGTTAACTTTGTAAATTAAAATAAGAATTTTGAAATCCTGTGCAGTCAAAATTTTTTATATATATGAGAGAGCGATATGGTAAAAATAATTAATTTTGATGCAATAAAAGAAAAAATAAACAAATTCGACGCAATGGCAAACGTTGATATGACAAAACCTAACAGTATTTTCCCGCAGGGAAAAGATTTGTCGGTATCTGAAAAAATGGAGAAATTTTTTGAAATTGCGGACGGCAATCCCGACTGGAATGTTTAAATTTGGTCAACCGAAATACTTGTGACCCCTGAATTTCTTGCGCTGTCCATAACTCTTACCATTGCACCGTGTGAAGAATCGGCATCTGTTTTGATTAGCAATCCATCCGGATAATTTTGTTTCTGGGAAGCTATTGCAGATTCAAGTTCGTTTGAAGGTACTTCCGCACCGTCAAGGTAAAATTTGTCGTCAGCAGAAACCATTATTGTCATAATTTTTGTTTCTTTATTTTGAATCTGTTCTTCAGCAACATTTTCAGGCACGGTAAGATTTAACCCCTGCTGGTCAAGCATAGGTGCAATAACCATCATTATAATTAACAGTACAAGGAAAATATCTGTTAAAGGTGTTATGTTTATTTCATTGAATGTATCTCTGTTGCGTGCCATATTTTCTCCAAATTATTTTTAATGGTTTTCTACCCTTTTACTTTTTTGCCTTCTTCTAAATTTTTCTGTTCTTTTTTGCTCAAAGGTTCGCCGGCAACAATGAGTTTTTTATATTCTGCATCCTGTGCGGCATTCATTATTTCCATAATTTTTGCGCTTCTGACTTTTTCGTCTGCTTTAACAACTATTTCAGGTTTTTCAAGCTGAGGTTTTAAACTTACAAGTTCGTTTGTAAGATTTTCTTCGGATACAGGGTTGCCGTTCAAATACATTTTACCGTCTTTTGTTACCGATACGGTTGCATTTCTTTGCTCGATAGCAATTCCGCTGTTAATCTCGGGAACTGTAATGGATGTATCATTTGACTGGAAAGTAGGAGCCACAACCATCATAATGATTAACAGTACAAGGAAAATATCTGTTAACGGTGTTATATTTATTTCTGTAAAAAGGGCTTCTTTGCCCTTATTGGTTTTCATTGCCATTTTTTGTACCATAGCTTACGACATTCTATTTAGAAACCTTCGTAAGCCCTTTCTTTTTAAGATAATGAAATGTTTGCATTTGAAGGTGTTGTTGACTCATCACTGGAATCTACAAAACTTAAGAATAACAATTTAATCAGCTGGAAATCATCTTCATAGCGTTTAACAATTGATTGGAAAGAGTTGTAAAAAATTACCGCTACAATTGCAACTCCAAGACCGAATGCCGTAGCAATCAATGCTGATGCGATACCTGATGCAACTGCTGCTGACTGGTTTCCCTGCGATGCCAAATCCTGGAATGTAAAAAGAATTCTTACAACCGTTCCGAACAAACCTAAGAATGGTGCAACACCGCCGATTGTACCTAATATAGTAAGGTGGCTTTCAAGTTTTCTTGATGCGAGCGAGGCTGCAATATCAAATGAACGTGAAAATCCGTTTTTCTGTTCTGAAAAAATTCTGACAGCTTCTTCTGTTACTTCCCCGATAACGCCGCCGCATTGTACGGCTAAATTTTGCGCGCCGTCAAGGTTGTTTTTTACAAGTTCTTTTTGCAATCTAGGGATGAACAAGACAACATCTCTTTTGTTTTTCTTGTAAAAAGAAAATCTGTTGATTACAACTCCGACAACAAGTATTGAACAAATTAAAATAGGTAACAATACCGGCCAGTCCATTTTGATTGATTCTAATAATAGTCCCATAATTTTATCCTCTTTTTTATAATGTATTACGATTTTAGATTTATCTTCTTAATATCCTGATGCTCCAAATACGTTGTAATCAAACGTAAATTGAATATCAATACTTTGTCCTTTAAACTCTGCAGGCAGAGGTCTGAAAGGAGCCGTTGCCTGAACAGCGTTTATTGCTGCCTTATCTGCTCCCGGCAGTCCTGATGATTTAAATACACTGCATGAAAGCAGCCTTCCGTCTTTTGCAATTTTGAAGAGCAGTACAACACGTTTGCTTTCGTTGCCTTTCGGCGGATCCCAGTTCATTTTTATACGGCGCTGTAATTCTCGCATGTAAGGCCCGAAATCAGGTTCTCTTATTGCATCAATACCCGGTCTTCCGTTAGGATTGCCTGGGCCGGGATTACCCATACCGCCTGTGCCGCCTCCGCCGCCTTTGGCAAGTTTTGTCCCTGATCCGCCTGTTGGAGCAAGGGAAGGTGCCGGAGCATATTTTCCGCTTCCTGTGGATGTAGTGCCACCTGAAGCTCCGCCTCTGGCAGAAGTTCCTGAACCGCTTATCGGCCCTGTTGTATATCTGCCTGAAGCTGTTCCGCCTTTAGGCACCGGAACATTAAACGCTGATGATGGTTTTGCAACCGGTCTTGGTGTTGTCGGTGGTTTTAGCGACGGACGTGCTGTCGGAGGAGTAGGTTTTGCCTGCTCAACTTTTTTAGGCCCAGGTGCGGCCGGTTGTTGAGCCGCTTTTTTAGGCGCAGGAGTCTGTGCCTGCTGTGTAACCTGTTTTACAATTTTTTGAAGCGGATTTTGTGCCGGAGCGGCTTTTGGAGCTGCCTGTTTTGCGGGTTGTGTCGCTGTTTTGGGTGCTCCCGGAGCCGGTGACGGCATAGAAACTTTTCTGGTCGGATCATGATGTCCGCCCGCACGTGAATTTATATCCGCACGATAAGGAGTGTTTTTATTGATAGGTGTTTCTTCCTTGTCAACAAGAACAAATTCAATATCGTTCATTTTCGGTTTTGGTTTATCAAAGATTGTAAGTGTTATCCCGAGCATTCCGAGAATAAGTACAATTAACCCCCATACACCTACTGCTGTCGGGTGAAGAATTGCCGAAATAAGTATAGATTTTTTAAGGCTTATTTCTTCATCGTTTTTTAAAACGGATGGCGGTGTATAACCCGTATTCTCTTCTTTTTCTTCATCTTCTATAAAATTGTCTGTATATTTTCCTAATAAGGACATTATCTCCCCTTAAAAATTTCTGTCTGATTAATTTTATTTTAAAACAAAAATAAAATTATCGCCCGATTTACTTAGTAATTTGTATTAAACATTGATGGGTTAACAGTAATCGGCTGGGTAAGTACAAGCTGAATTGCTGAATTTGCAGGGATTTCAACATCATTACCCTTATCCCAGATTGATTTTACAAGTCCGCCTCCTGCACCAACTGCTGTTGCAAGTGCTGTACCTTTACCAATATCGCCGCCCGCAAGAGGAGAAATAATAACTCCTGCAAGTGCGCCTGCGCCTGCACCTACGGCAAGATCTTTACCGTAATCTTTTGCAACATCCATCTTGGTACCGCCGACTAAAACTCCTGTATTGTCATTTGTTTTAATAACTGCTGAAATCGGGATTTGTATTCCGTAAGGAGTTACGATTTGGGTAAATCTGAGCATTAATTTGCCGTTCATACTTCCGTGTTTAGCTTTGGAAACTTCTAAAACAGTTCCGGTGACAGCACTTCCTGCAGGAGCTATGAGGTTTCCGTTATAATAAAAATCGGAACCGAGCGCAATTGATACACTCTGTCCTGTTGTAAGATTTGCCGAATTCAAAGGTGTTGTAACAACAGCCTGAAAACTCTGGCCTGCAGGCACGGTTACGACCCTCCCTTTAAGTGTTTGATTTCCGCTTAGAGTCTGTGTAGGATAAAAATTCTGTTGAAATTGCGGTGCAGCCGAGTTTTGGCTATAATCATAATTTGGTGCAGCAAATGCTGTGCCTGCGGCTAAAAGCAATGCAGATATAATTATTCCGAATTTTTTGTCCATATTAACCTTCCTTTTTACATATTATTTTATTTTACCATTAAATTTAAGTCAATTTGTTAAGGTATGAGTTATCATTGCCGTGTCGGTCAGAACGATTATTTCGTTTGAACCTGTTTCAATTACTGTGTGCTTTCCCATTTGACGTACATTGCCGGGTCTTATCTGTAACGTTGTTTTTTTTACTCTTTGCTGGCGGTGTGCGATGCGCAAAAGTTTTTCCGGCGGAGTGAGCTCTCCTCCGAATATGTTATTGTTTGAGGTGTAAAGATAACCTCTTACCGGAACTTCATAGCCGTCTTTATAAACCATTTTTGTTATCTTAATTTTCATTGCGGCGTTTGTTCCGACAACAGGCGCGTTAATTTTTTCTATATACCCGTAAAATTCAGTTCCTCTCGGTACAATATTTGTGTCATGCAAATACATATCGTTAGTTGCGATGAATTTTACTTTGTAGCCTTCAGAACAGTATTGTGTTGATATTTCCTGAGTGTTTATAACAGGTATGAAGGTGCCTGCCGGTATTTCAATAGCATCATAATCTCTTATATCCAGCTGAACATTAGGGAGTTCATTTGCCTGAACACAACCTGTAAACAATATTAAGCCTAATATAACAATCAATTTTTTCATAATTAATATTATAACAGTTTTTTCTCCATTATCAATAGAACGAAGCTAATTCAATTTTTGTTCATTAATTTTGTAACAATTGTAAAATTTAAAGCAATTTCTTGTATAAAAAATACTTTATATAATTGTAGTGTAGTGAAAGTAGGTGAATTATAGTGTATAGTCCACTGGCAACATGTATATTTGCTTGCAGGAATGTCGACAAAACTCAGAATGGAGATGTCGGCAGAAGTACTGTTGCTCTGGGACAAGCTGCCGGTTTGGTTCAGGAAGTTTCTAAATATGACGGTATGGTTGCAAATACTGCAAGGAGTGCTGTCAGCGTATTTTCAAAACTGGCTAATGAACATAAGGCATTTGAATATGCGGGTAAAGCCGTACAATTTGCTGCGGATAATGTTAATCCGTTAATTTGTGCTTCGGGAGTTTTGAAAACGGCTATGTCGGATGACAAAGTTGAAACGGGAATAACAGAGACAGCCGCATTATCAGCTATGTTTGCAGGAGAAGGGATGATAAAGCAAAATTATGACAAAATTGCAAATTCTTCTGCAGTAAAAAGCGGCGTTGAAGGCATATCTAAAACACAAATTTTTAAACCTGTTGTTAAATATCTTGAAAAACACAAGCTAAAGGGTAAAGCGGGAGCTATATTGAAAGGCTTGATTTTTGTCGGCGGTTCTATGACTTCTTATTCAATCGGACAGAAATTTGGTGAAGTTACAGCAAAAAGAGTTAAGGCAAATATTGAAACCGCAAAAAAATAGTACATTAAAAATCAATCTTATGATTTAAACACTTTTATTTAAATATATGTTATAATTAAACTGTGAAGAAGATTATAATATTATTTTCAATTCTGATTTTTAATTTAATTTTTATAAATCCCTGTTTTGCAATCAAAATAGGGCTGCAGACTGATGTAGATTCTGCTGCTATCGGTACCTCAATTGAAGGTAAGATTATTGATGCGAATACCAATCATACGATTTGTGATTTAGAAGCTATGAAGGGTTATGTTATAAAACCTTATCATAATCTTATGGCAATTCTTTATAATGGGACATATTATAAAATTAATTCCGATAATATTGTTGTAAGAACTTTTGATAAGGGTTTTGTCAGCGCCAAAGGCAAGTGGTACCGCGGTGTAATAATGATACAGAACAAAAACGGGAAACTGACCGTTATAAATAATGTCCCTCTTGAAGACTATATTAAAGGAGTTGTCCCTTCTGAAATGCCATCGAGCTGGACAACTGAAGCTCACAAGGCTCAAGCAATTGCCGCCAGAAGTTATGCGCTCGCAAACCTTGGTAAACGTGCACAATACGGTTATGATTTGAAAGATACCCCCGAAGATCAGGCTTATGGTGGAGCTTCTAAGGAAACTGCAGATACAAATTATGCGGTTGACCAGACTAAAGGTATTGTACTTACTTATAATATGAAAGTTATAAATGCTTATTATTCTGCATCCGCAGGCGGTCAGACTAATGCAAATAATTGGGGGAGTACACTGCCATATCTGCGTTCGGTTCCTTCTTTTGATGATAATGTTAAAAAGAACGGGCATGGTGTCGGCATGTCGCAGCATGGAGCAAATAATCTGGCAAAACAAGGGTATAATGCATACCAGATTTTACAATATTTTTATAAAGACGTGAAATTTGCCAGAGTAAATGAAAATTCTTATAATTAGTTAAAACCCTTTATTTTAGGTTGTTTTCGGTTTTTTATGTCCCAAAATTCAGAGTATATTTAAAGGATATAAAATTTTTTTTGAAAAACACTTGCCAAATTTAAATAAAATGCTATAATAAATCTGTCGATATTAAAAAGCATGCGGAGAGAGAATGGTTTCAATTGCTGTATGCGCAAGGTAAAAGGAGGTTCATAATGAACAAAGAAGAATTAGTAAAAGAAGTATCAAAGAAAGCAAAAGTTTCTCAAAAAGCTACTGCAGACATCATTGCTGCAACTTTAGAAACTATTGAAAAAACTGTATCTAAAGGTAAAAAAGTTACTTTAGTTGGTTTCGGAACATTCGAACCGCGTAAAAGAGCTGCAAGAACAGGAAGAAACCCTCAAACAGGTGCTCCTTTGAAAATTGCTGCTAAAACAGTTCCTGCTTTCTCAGCTGGTAAAAAATTCAAAGAAATGGTTAAATAGGTCTTTGAAATATAATATTAAAGATATTATGAAATATCCGGATGAACCTTCATCCGGATATTTTTTGCTTGTAAAAATATAAAAAGTAAGTTATAATATGTAATATATATAACTTATAATTTTTAATAAGGAGCAAAGTGTGAAGAAAAGATTATTATGTAATGATAGCTTCGGGGGGGGGGCACTCTAGGCTTTGCCGGAGGATCAGATGTCAAGAGGTTAGGGAGGCAAGCTGATATCGGCGGGCAGAGTCCGCGTAAAAATAAATTTCTTCTCTTATTATGGAAGGTAAGTATGGGTTTTGATCAATACTCTCACTGCCCCTTTCTGATTAGGGAAGTGAATAGAAATTCCCTTAAACAAAAAACAGCCTTTACTCTTGCTGAGGTTCTAATTACTCTCGGTATCATTGGTGTAGTTGCAGCCCTGATCATTCCTTCAATTGTCGGGAAATATCAACGAAAGGTTCTTGAAAGTCAGTTTAAGAAAACAGTATCAGTTGTTTCGCAGGCGGTTTTGATGGCGAAGCAGGAAATGGGGCTTGATAAATTTGCTGATTACTGTGTTTCCTATAACGAAACATCTTATGTTTATGTCAATCGAAGTGAATGCAGCGAGGTTTTGTATAATAGCTTGCTTTCTGCTTACGGAAAAAATATGAATTTATCGCAGAATCGTAAAAGATATCTCGTTCATAGAGAACCTGATACGATAAAAACTTATAACGGGAAACAAACACTTACTTCAAGCGGACTTGCTGCTGCAGGCTCCTCAATATTTGATACTTATGCAATGCCTGACGGGAGTTTTATTAATTTTTATATCATTGAAAGAGTTTTCCAAATAGCTGTTGATGTAAACGGTTTAAAAGGTCCGAATAAATTTGGTCATGATATTTTTATATTATATATAAATTCTAAGAATGATGCTGTTTATTATCGTTCAAAACCGGATAACAGCTTGACTGATGAAGATATTCAAAATGGTATTGATGACGGGACATACAAAGAGGATTGGCAGGCCCAGAGAGCTGGCAATCCATGCAGTTTAACTTCAAATCAGCGGGCAAACGGTATCGGCTGCATTTATTATGCATTGAGGGATGAGTGTCCTTATGATTCTTCAAAGCATTATTTTGAATGTCTGCCTTAAAGCTTGTAAAGATACGTTATAAATTTATCCCCGTATCTTTTTTGTTTGACGGGTTTAAAACCTGAAAAATCCACATCAGTAACGTGTTCAAGTATAACTATATTGCCTGTAATCCGACTTATTGCATTCAGACTTTGTTCATAAATACCTGAAAAATACGGCGGGTCAATATAAATTACGTCGAATTGTTCATTAAGTTTGGGAGCGATTATCAGGCTGTCCCCTTTGATGAGTTCAGGCGCAGGATTAAATTTTTTAAAATTTGATTTAATTATTTGAAAAGCCTTGGAATTTTTTTCTATTGCACAAGCCTGCGAAAACCCTCGTGAAAGCGCTTCCAGCCCCATAATACCGGAGCCTGCATACATATCAAGGAAAGAGCTCCCTTCAAAATCAATCATTGCCTGCAAGGTGTTGAAAATTCCCATTCTGACTTTTGAAAGTGTCGGACGCGTAATACTTTCATCAGGTGCTGTGATTTTTTGTCCTTTAAATTTGCCTGCCGTAATTATCATATTAACTATTTTACAATGAATAAAATTTGGTGTATATTTTTAGTTGTAAAGAATTTTGGTGGTTTTAATGGACAGAGAAGAAAATAAAGTTGATGTTATAGTTGTCGGCGGCGGCCCTGCGGGGATTTCCTGCGCAGTTACAATTGCAAGAGCGGGCAAGCAGGTTGTTCTTATAGAGCGCGGAAAATTTTCAGGGAGTAAAAATGTTTTCGGCGGAGCAATTTATGCTCAACCGACGCGCGAAGTCTTTCCTGATTTTGAAAAAACGGCGCCAATTGAAAGAAAAACAGTTGAGCACAAATACGCGCTTTTGGGAAAAGACGATGCCACTGTGATTTCTTATAAGAAAAAGCATGAAGATGCTGTCAGTTATTCTGTTATAAGGGGAAAATTCGATCGTTGGATGGCGGAAGAAGCTTCAAAAGAGGGTGTTGTTATTGTTGAAGAAACGGTTGTCAGAGAGCTGATAGTTGAAAACGGCTGTGTAAAAGGTGTAAAAACCGAGTTGGAAGATTATTACTGCGATATTGTGGTATTGGCTGACGGTGTAAATTCGCTTCTTGCCAAACAAATAGGGCTAAGAGGGGATTTAACCCCTCATGATGTTGCTCTCAGTGTGAAAGAGGTAATAAAACTTCCGCCTGAAATTATTAACGAAAGATTTAACGTTAATTCTGACGAGGGTTGTATTTATGAAATTTTTGGCGGGCCTATGCTTGGAATGCTCGGACTCGGGTTTATGTATACTAATAAGGAGTCTGTAAGTATAGGGTTGGGTATTACTTTAAGCGATCTTATAGAAAAAAGTCTGAGGCCTTATGAACTTTTGGACAAATTAAAAGAACATCCCCAGATTGCACCGCTTATTAAAGATGGCGAATTGCTTGAATATTCCGCGCATTTGATACCGGAAGGCGGGTTTAAAAAGGTTCCTATAGTCTTTGGTGCAGGGGTAATGGTTTGCGGTGATGCTGCAAGTTTTGTAAATAACCTTCATTGGGAAGGCACAAACCTCGCAATGGTATCAGGCAAACTTGCCGGTGAAACTGCTGTTATAGCTCTCGGTAAGGGGGATTTTTCCGAACACGCTCTTTCAAGATATCAGCAGGAATTGGAAGACTCTTTTATAATGAAGGATTTAAGAACATATAAGGATTTGATGAGCGGAATAAGCGAAAGAGCTTCCGAATTTTTAGGATATTATCCGCAAAAAATAAATTCGTTCTTTGAAATGTTTACATCTGTGGACAGTGTTCCGAAACGTAAAAAATATAAGGATTTTATTAAAGTATTTTTTACTGAAAGGAATATATCTGAACTTTTCAAAGATATCTGGTCTGCTGTTAAATTATTATGGAGTATTTTAGTAAAATGAGCGATATAGAAGATAAATTATATACAGTTAAATATACCCCTGATACCACTTCTCATCTTCAACCTGTTCAGGAATGCTGCCGGATTTGCAAATCTAAAATCTGTACGGTCATTTGTCCTGCAAAAGTTTATGAATGGGATGAAAATAACCGGAAATTAATTGTAAATTATGAGAATTGTCTTGAATGCGGAGCCTGCAGAATTGCCTGTGAAAGCTGTTCTCTTGGCTGGGAATATCCGCGCGGCAATAAAGGGGTTACATTTAAACAGGGTTAACATCGCCCATTGTGTGAGAGAAATTGTTGATTTGACCTCACCCCCCTCTCCTTTACAAAGAAAGAGGGAGGATAACCGTTCCATTCGACACTTGGATTTTTGCATAAATTGTAATGATTGGTGGGAGTGCTTTGCTTATCCTACCCTACTATTCTCGTAATGACATAAAAAATTCAATGCAAAACCTAAGTGTCGGGTGGAACGGCACGCTGCCTCTTGACATATTCCTTTAAAACCCTCATAATAATTTTATTGAAAAAGGAGAGGCATTATGAAAGAAGAATACACAAATCAGCATAGACGCTGGTATGATAAAGATCCTGTTCTGTCACAGGCAGTTCAAACACTTGAAAAGTCTGATGATGAAACACAAATTAAGATTGCTTTAAATCTGATAAAAATTATTATTGAGCATAATATTGAAAATGAAAAATTTGAAGCTGTGGAAGATATTATAAATGCAGTGGGTTCCGGGCTTGACGACAACAGAAAGGGGCGCTGGTACGACATAGATTCTACCCTTAAAACAGCGATGACAATGCTCAGAAACTGTCCTGAAACAACACAGCATATTATTGCAAAAGAGATGGCAAAAATGGTAGTTGACAGAATAAAAAAAGATGAGGATATGGATGAAGTCGACGAATCTTCAGATGCTTAATTCTTATTTTACAACTGCCATTACAATTTTATAAATTAATTCAATATTTTCATCAGACGCCTTTCGAAAGACTTCGTTCATTTCTTTTATAAGTGCGTCTTTTGGTTTTTTATGTCCGCAATAAAACAGGTCATATATTGTGACATTAAAAATTCTTGCGATTTTTTCAAGAGTATCAAAAGTTGTAAAACATCCACCGTTTTCAATACGGCAAATTTGTTTAGGGTCTAAATCTACAAGTTCTGCAAGCTGTTCCTGCGTGAATTTTCTCTGTTTTCTAAGCTCTTTAAGTCTTCTGCCAAATAATTGTAATGAGTTCATAAAATATCCATTCAGTATTAGTGTAAAAAAGATTACAGGTATAATTAACCATATTTAATGTGAAAAAAGCTTGACAAAGTACTATTAAATGTTAAATTATTTATATTAAATGGTAATTATTTTGATTAATATACCTTTAAATGTAGAATTCTTAATTCCCGGAGCGGCTAAGTGAAAAAGATTAATGTGCTGTATGACGCTACACCTATTTGTAAAATTTTGACAAATAATTCATCGCGAAGCGGTATTTTTTTTGTAGCATATAATGTCTTGTTGGAACTTCTCAAACGCGAAGAGTTTAATGTATATTTGTACTCGGACAAAATAATTCAATTCCGTCAGGTAATAGGCCAGTATAAAGAATTTGGCAAGTGTAAAATTTATAGGCCCGTTTTTAGCAGCTATGCGGATTTTCTTGCAAAAATACGTACTCAAAAGAAGAATTTGTTTTCAACAGTGCTTATTTCCGGACTGCAATGTTCAATAATGAACAGACTGAATAAATTGTATCTAAACTTTACATCCAAAGATGACATTGATGTTTATTTTTCTCCAATGTACGCTGCGCCCGAGTTCGTAAGGAAAAATAAAAGGGTAAAAAAGTTCACAATATTACATGATGTAATTCCTATTATAAAAAATTACAAAAAGGATATCTATTATTCCTGGTTTTATAATTTGGTTGATACAATTAATTCTACGGATAAATATTTTGCGAATTCCGAATATACAAAACAGGATTTTATAAAATACGTTCCGAAAATTAACCCTGACAATATAACGGTTATTCCGCTTTCTACCGGAAAATCGTATTTCAAACTGGATGATACTTTATATATTAATCAAATTAAAAGAAAATATGGGATTCCGACGGATAAAAAATATATTTTCAGTTTGTGTAATCTGGATCCGAGAAAAAATTTAATTTTTGCGATAAAGAATTTTATTCGTTTTGTTGAAAAAAATAATTTGGATGATTTTATTTTTGTTCTGGGCGGTGCTTATTGTAAGGACTTTGATGGTATATTAAATGACAATATTGAAGCTTTGAGTGAGAAGCAAAATAAAATTCTCCGTATAGGTTATGTTGAAGATGAAGATATATCGGCATTATACAGCGGAGCTGAAATGTTTGTGTATCCTTCGTTATACGAAGGTTTTGGCATCCCGGTTTTAGAGGCTATGAAGTGCGGGCTGCCTGTAATTTGTTCTAATACAACATCTTTGCCGGAAGTGATAGGTGACTGCGGAATTCAGATTAATCCTTATTCTGATGAGGAATTGGTTAATGCAATGGAAAAAATGTATTATGACAGAAATTTCAGAGCGGAATGCGTAAGAAAAGGTCTTGAACGTGCAAAGCTTTTTACATGGAAAAAATGTGTTGATGTAATTACGGATGAAATAAAGAAAGATCTGGGCTATGAGCAATAATATTTCTATAGTTTATATATGTGACGAAAAATATGTAATGCCGACTTGTGTTTCAATCCGGTCTATTTATGAAAATAAAAAAGACTCAACTTATGATATTTATATTATAGGAGTTGATTTATCTGAAGCGAGCAAGGATACGATAAATAAAATCAATCTTTCAGGTTTGAATATAAATCTTTTAACTTATGAAAATAAGTATGAAAATTTGAACACAAATCATGTTTACGTTTCCAAGGCTGCTCTTTTTAAGTTTGATATTCCAAATATTTTGGTTGATTTGGATAAGGTTTTATATATTGACGGCGACACGATAATACTGGACGATTTAGGTGAACTTTTTAATACAGAATTAAGTAGTTTTTATGCCGGAGTGGTAAAGGATTTATCAGCCTGCTATATACAAAAAGATAATATTCGTCTTGGTATTCAGACATATTTTAATTCAGGAGTTATGCTTTTGAATTTGAACAAACTAAGACAGGACAATATACCTGAAAGACTGCTTGAATATAAAATGAATTCTATATCTGTTAAGTATATGGATAATGATTGTTTTAATGCAGTATTTAAAGATAATGTTTATTTTCTTAACCCGAAATATAATTACTTTATTGTAAATGAATATTTATATGAAAAAGAAACTAGCAGTAAAATTTTTCCGTTGATAATACACTTTACATCATCAAAACCATGGCAGAAATACGGAGTTAAATTTGGTAGAAAATGGGATAAATATTATGTGATGTGTAACTTCCGGGGGGGGGGGCTTTTGAGCAGAAAATTTATATATAAAGAGAAATTTGGCAATAAACGAATATTGCATATAGGAAGCATTAAACTTTCTTATAAAAAATTCTCGCTGAAAAATATTTTTCAAATAAAACCTTTTGTAAAAGAAAAGATGGTTAATCCTCTTTTACCTTCTGCAATCAAACGTTCAGAGATAGATAAAACTGAATTTAAAAACTACACGAGAAAGGATTTATACTATTATCTTTTTGAAAATGTTTTTTACGATAAGGAAGTAATAACAAAAATACAAAAAAATTATCTTAAATATATTCCTAAAAATCCGGAAAAAACTTTTTTGGATATAGGATGCGGCAGAGGCGAGTTCCTAAATCTTTTGCTGAATACGGGTGTAAAAGCAAAGGGGCTTGAAATAAATAAGCTTGAATATGATTTATTGGTAAAAAAAGGATTTGATATTATAAATACTGATGCATTAAATTATTTAAAAAATACTGATGAATTATTCAGCGGTATTTCTTTGATTGAAGTTGTAGAACATTTGAAGTTTGACTATCTTTTTGACCTCATATCTCTGGCTTATGAAAAATTAGAAACGGGCGGGGTAATAATAATTGAAACATTAAGCCCGTCAAATATAAATAATTTAAAATATTTTTATACTGATTTGACACATATAAGACCTGTGCCGGTACAATCAATGCAATTTTTATGTGAGTTTGCAGGATTTGCCGTAAAAAAAATACTATATTCACTTCCTACGAAAAAAGGTTATACAAATTATGCATTGATTGCTGAAAAATTATAAATATAGATTATCATATACTCAATGCCGCAGCGAAAGCCGCGGCTTTTCTTTTGATTCTCTAAAATTGACCACGGCAGTTACAGCCTTACGGTACGCAAGACCATGTAATACCGGTAATCTCCCCAATAAATTATTATTGATATAAAGTTGTTATCTAGATCGGTAGTTTCCAAAAAAGTATTCGGCGCAGGTTTACGCTGGGAACTTCTTACATATTTACCTACAAAATCCAAAAATTTTATATGAAACTTTTGTGACGGTGTCAGTTTGGGTTTGGGCAGGTTTTCGTCATAAAAGCCAAACGGTACTATTTCCCTGTTATAAACCGGAATTATATATTTTACCCTGCCTTGTTCTTTAAACAATATATACCAGTTTCCCTTGTGTTCTCTCGGTGTTAAAAGGTAATAGCCGGGTTCTATAATTATATCTTTAAAGTATAAAGGCGAGGTCAGTCTGAATAGCGGGTAAGGCGACCAGGAGGTGTGCTGAATATCGTACATTTCTCCGGGGTCAATGTTATGAACATACGAAAAATCAGGTACTTCAAGTTCTCTATATATTTGTTCGTAATCTACATTTTCAGCATTGACAAATGTGCCTGTCAGGATTATGCATAAAATTAAAAATATCTTTTTCATAATTTCTATTTTAAGGATTAAGCCGGAAAAATCAAGTTGTAATGATTGTATATTATTAAATCTAATTTTTAACTTGTAAGTGGTGTAATATTTGTTAAGTAATAGTTACTTCCAAACGGTGGGTGGAAGAATTTTTTTATAAATACCGTTTGCTTTCCTGACCTTCAACACCGGCATAGAGTTCTACAAATTGTTTTGCAGGGCTTGATTCAATTTTGGTAAGCAGCACTTCTTCTATCTGGAAAAATCCGACATCGCCAGACATTTCAATATCAATTCTGATGGGCTTGTTGTGCCCGTGATGAATTCCTATTCTGTTGATGGCATTTGCAGAGTATTTGTGAATATCTCCGACACGCGGGGTTGTATTTATTGCCATAGGAATTCTTGCTCTGCCTTTTGTCATATCGCAGCCGTCTGCTATTAACAGAATACCTGCTTCTATTGAGTGAATTTTTTTAGATGACATGTGTCCGACAATGGCTTCTGTCGCAAGTGATTTTATTATAACTCTTTTGTGAAGGTCATCAGGGAAAACATGCATTAATGTTCTTTTAATAATCGGCTGTGCCAGAAGCGCCGACATATCTTCATGTCCCTGTCTGCCTATCATCATACCTAAATCGTGCATAAGACCTGCCAGAATAACTGCGCACATACTGTCCTCAAAAGTGCCAACTTCTTCTGTTTCTAGTGAAGTTTTAATTCCTGCGTCTTTTAAAAGATTCAGCATTTTAATTGCATTGCCGGCAACCTGTCTCATGTGTACGGGGCCGTGGTCGTTGTAGCCGAGTCGTTTTATTGAAACATTATTTGCATAATCCTGCATTTCCTGCAGTTCTTCATCCGCAAACAGGTATGTAACCATTTTTGTACAATTGGGCAGGTTCTCAAGTCTTTTTAATATTTTTGATTCAAGTGATACTTCTTTAATAGATTTCATATCTTTTCAAACTTTCTACTTACATAATAATGAAATCAATATATAAAATCAAGAATATATATGAAGCTTATTTAAAGTATTTTTCTTTTATTCTAATAACCGGAATAGTTTGGAACAAATAATGCATTTTATCGTAATGGTAATTTTTTGTTTTCCATAACGGTAAAATATTAAAAAGATAATAATTTGTTTTGTCTTTGTTTTTATTTATTTTTATAATTGGCAATTTATTAAATAGTTTATACTGTGTTACCAATTTTTCTTTTGATATAAATTGGGTATATCCCCTAACGAGGGGTATACCGGCAATTAAATATAATTGTTCAAGTTTTTTATTTTCTTCCTGTATATTTCCAGTGAATAGTTTTTGCATTTTGTCTTCATTATGCCACCAGGAGCTTTGATTCCAGTGTATTGATACTGTATTTTTAGTGAAAGCTTTTGCTTGAAACCTATCCCAGGTCGGGCAAAAATATTCACTTGGATAAATTGTTATTTCGTTATTTTTATCAATGAAGATTTTTTGATTTAGGTATAAATCGAAATTGTCTAATGCACCAGAACTTAATTTTTTATCATAATATTTTTGAGCGAGTTTTTCATATTCCGGTGTGTTGTAGTTTATTTTATTAAAATTATATAGTTTTAATAGCGTTTTTTTGATGATTATGTTAGCTATGCAGTATTTGATTTCAAAAATTTCATCCGACTCATATATTTTCATTGTTTCTATAAAAACCGGATGGTTTGCAATACCGCCCATAATAGCCGGTTCTGTAATGTTTTCTCCTTTTAATATATCTCCTTCAACACTAATAAAGAATTTGTTTTCCAAGAAGTTGTCAAAATTTTTTAACAATTCAACATCCGTATCCAGATATATTCCGCCATACTTGTTTAATGCGTAAAGCCTTACATAATCGGAAACAAAAGCCCATAATTTTAATTTATATGCTCTTCTGACAAATTCTGATCTTTTTAGAATTTCTTGAAATTCCGGCATTTTGTCGTGCCATAGCATAAATTTGTAGTCCGGGCAGTATTTTAACCAGGAATTTATACACATTCTAACCTGAGATTTTTGATTTTTCTCCCAGATATTTACGTCATCATAAAAATAATGAATTATTTTAGGTATAGTCATTAAATTTCTCTTTCCATAGTTATTTTTTGCAGGTAGTTTTTTTCAAATGCTGCAATTGTGACACAGCCAAATAACTTGAATTTTGTGGTATTGGGATAATAATGCTCAATTCTAAATAGTGTAACCCCGAAAATTTTCAACCGTTCTTTTTGTCCGTATTTGTATGGAACGAGTACAGGTATATTATTTTCTTTCATATAATCAAGCATATCCTTTTCTGCAGTAAAACGATCAAGTTGATAATTTATAGATTTTTGTGTAACTATTGAGCCTTTGACTTTTCGATAATGATAGAATGTTTTGGGAACAGTTACAATTCCGTTTGATTCTTTTAAAACCCTTATTGTCCAATACATATCTTCGTAATATTTTCCTTCAGGGAAAAAGAAATTATTTTTTATTAAAAATGTTTTTCTATACAATTTATTCCATACATAGTTATATTTAGGAACTAATGCCTGTTTAGCTTTTTGAGCGGAATCTGTATAAAATTCTGTAGTTGTTAATTTTAATTTTTTTGATTTTAAAATTTTGCCCTGTCTGTAAAAGTCGCCTATAGCTACATCACTGTCATATTTTTTTGCTGCATTATAAAGTTTTTCGAAATAATCGTTATCAACCCAGTCATCAGAATCTACAAAGGCTATATATTCTCCTGAGGCAGTCTTAATACCATTATTACGTGTTGCACTAAGTCCCTGATTTTCCTGGTTTATAATTTTTATACGATTATCCTTTATTTTGTACAGCTCAAGAATTTGAAGAGAATTATCTTTTGTTCCGTCATTAATACATATAATTTCAATTTCTTTTAAAGTTTGTGCTATAAGACTATCCAAACATTCCGGCAGATATTTTTCTACGTTATAAACCGGCACTATGATTGATACTTTTATACTATTTGTTTCCATTCAGTTTTCTCCTTAATAAAAGACATAACAATTTGAATTTGATAATCAGATATGAGTTATATGGTGATAATTTTATTTGATGACTTAATAATTCAGGATAATTTTTTTGCAGGTAATTAAAAAGAATTTTAAGTTCATTAAAATATTCTTGTTTGTAATTTTTTTCACACTTCCCAAGCCACGATACACATTTGTCAAAATACCTGTTTAGAATTTTTATTTTAACCTCACTTTGAAAATTTTTCTTTTGCAAAAATTCTTCTATTGCGTAAAAATTTTCTATTACAGATTTGTCTTTTTTTTGTTTTGCAAATGTTAGAGAATTTTTTCTGTCTCTTCTGTATCCATAGAAGTTTTTGTTAATTATATATAATGTTTTCGCTAAAATTATAGATTTAATAAAGAATAATTGATCTTCGCCTTTTCTAACCTCCTGAAAGAAAATATTATTTTTTACTAAAAATTCCCTGTCATAAATTTTACACATTGCAATAACAGGAATTTTAAATAAATTGTCAAAAATATCTTTTGGGGTTAAAGTTTTTTGTACAAATTTTTGGGGAACTCTTTTTATATCATAGTAGCATTTTGTTTTTTTATTTTTATATAATCCGTATGCTCCGAATATAATTATATCGGATTTTGTTTGCCGGTAGATGTTATATGCGGTTTCTAATGCGTCAAAATCTATTACATCATCACTATCAACAAATGCAATACATTTTCCTTTAGCAATTTTTAATGCATTATTTTTTGCGCGCCCCGCCCCTTGATTTGTCTGACTAATTAATTTAATACGCCAGTCATATTGCATAAACATTTTAATAATTGAGGCGCTTTTATCTGTTGAGCCGTCATCAACAACAATAATTTCAATATTTTTTAATTTCTGATGGATTACCGATCTCAGGCATTCAACAATATATGATTCAGTATTATAAACCGGTATAATTACTGAAATATCAGGTGTAGTCTTGATTTTCGGGGGGGGGGTAACTATAAGCTCCTCTGTCAATTCTTCTAAAAATCTACAATAATCACCCATTAAATATGCCTCACTTAACTATATGCATGTGTTATGTTATCATGGTATAATATGTGTATACAATAAGATGTTAAGTTTTTTTATGGACTTACACATTAAATGTCCTTCAAATATGTGTATGCATTATGAATAATTATTTTAAAGAAATTATTATGATGCATTTTGACGATAAGCCTTATTTGGCCCAGAAAATAAAATATCATCGAAAAAAAATGAAACTCACTCAGTCAGAGCTTGCCCGTTTGGTAAATTTGACAGAACAGCATATTTCAAGGATTGAAAGCGGGTGCTATATTCCGTCATTAAAAAGTTTTTTTCAGTTAATAGAAGTTTTAAAGATAGATTTGCGTGAATTCGGCTTTAATGCATCTGCATGTACGGACGAACGCAAAAATTTGTTAATTCAGGCTATTATTAATGCTGATGAAAATGAAATTGTGCTGTATCAAAAGGTTATAGATGGTATTCACTCCGGTCTTGAGCAGCTGGGCAATAAAGTTTAATTTTATATCAATTATAAGCTGTGTTTGTTAATCAGGATTACTACAAAAGTTTTTTGCAGTTGAAGAAAAAAGTATTTAATATTATTGACTTAAAGTCATTGACTTTAAGTCAATAATGTGTTATTATAAATATGTAAATAGGAGTAAAATATGAATAAAAGGCAAATTTCCGCACAGGATACAAAAAGAAAACTTGTAAAAGCAGGGTTGGAACTTCTTAGAGAAAACGGTTTCGATGCAATAAATGTTGAAGATATTACTAAAAAAGCCGGTGTAGCAAAGGGAACTTTTTATACTTATTTTAAAAGAAAAGAAGATATTGTTCTTGACATAAGCAGAGCCCCGTTTAATGAGATAGCTGCAGAGCTTGAACAAATGGCTGATATGGAGATTACACAAAAATTAGCCCATTATTTCAGACGGTTTATGGAATGTGTTGAATCCTGCGGAATAAATGTTTGCAGGCAATGGACAAAAGATGTATTAGATCCCGCTAATGTTCCGGATAATAAAGACGGACAAAAGTGGAAATACGATGTTGAAATGCTAGGGAATATTCTAGAGTCTGCTGTTTTAAACGGCGAGTTGAAAAAAAATACTCCGGTTGAGCTGCTGACACATATTATAATATCTGAACTTTACGGAATGATGACCTGCTGGTGCATGTCTGACGGTAAATTTGAACCGCTTGACTGGACGGACAGGTTTTGTAATTGTCAGCTTGAAGCAATCTTAAAATCTTATATTGTTATAAAGTGAAAAAGAAAGGATTTTTATTATGAAGTACAGAAAACTTAGGGATATTGAAGTATCGGCAGTAGGTATGGGCTGCATGGGGTTCAGCCATGGTTACGGTGCAATTCCGCCGGAAGAAGAGTCAATAAGATTAATTCATAAGGCGTATGATCTTGGCTGCACATTATTTGATACGGCTGAAGCATACGGACCTTATGTAAATGAAGAACTTGTCGGAAAAGCTGTAAAACCTTTCAGGGACAAAATTATCTTAACAACAAAATTTGTTCCTGTGTTTCAGCCGGGGCAGGAAATTCCGGAAGGCAAACTGAGTAAAAAAGGTGTTACTAATGCTTTGAATGACTCTTTAAAAAGGCTTCAAACTGATTATATAGATATTTATTATGAGCACAGAGTCCCTTTAGACAGCAATGTAGAAGAAGTTGCGGGTTGGATGGGCGAATTTATAAAGGAAGGTAAAATTCGAGCCTGGGGCCAATCCCAATCTACCGAAGAACAGATAAGGAAAGCCCACGCAGTCACTCCGCTTACCGCAATTCAAAGCGAATACTCTATGATGGAAAGAATGTTTGAAAAAGATGTTATTCCGGCCTGCCAGGAGTTGAATATCGGATTTGTCGCATTTTCTCCGATGGCGTCGGGATTTTTAAGCGGTAAATATTCTAAAAATACAGAGTATAAAGGTGACGATGTAAGACGGGTTATCACAAGATTTAATCCTGAAAATGTTGAAAAAAATCAGCCGCTTTTGGATTTATTGCATGAAGTTGCAGACAAAAAAGGTGTTACACCTGCTCAACTTTCCCTTGCCTGGATGCTTCATAAATACCCTCATGTGGTACCTATTCCCGGAATGCGAAAGGATGAAAGAGTCGTTGAAAATCTTGGCGCAGCAGGAGTTGAATTGACCGATGAAGAGTTTAACAATATAGAAACAGAATTAGTCAAAATTACAATTTACGGCAACAGAACTGATGAGGATATTCACAAACTGGGAACTGTAAAGGCTAGGGATTTTAAGGACTAATATTGATATTTTATTCCTGTAAATAGTTAACTCTTGACTGAGAGTTACTATCAGGTATTAAAATATATTTGGATTAATAAGGAGAGATATTATGCAATACGATTTTACATTTCACAATCCTACAAAGATGTACTTTGGCAAAAATGCACTTGAAAATTTAAAAGAGGAATTAAAACATTACGGAAACACTGTAATGCTTGCATACGGGAAAGGAGCGATTAAAAAAATCGGTCTTTATGATGAGTTAATGAAAATTTTTAAAGATGCAGGTAAAAATGTTGTAGAATTTTCAGGAATTATGCCTAATCCAACAGCTACTAAGGTTAGAGAGGGAATAAAACTTGTAAGAGATAATAATGTTGACTTTATCCTTGCTGTAGGCGGCGGTTCAACAATGGACTGTGTTAAAGCAGTTTCAATGGGTGCTGCTAATGATGTTGATTTTTGGGAACATTTTTATATGAACTATAATGTCCCTGAAAAAATGATTCCGTATGGTACGGTAGTTACAATGGTCGGAACGGGTTCTGAAATGGACGGCGGTTCTGTTATTACAAATGAAGACGTCAAAATTAAAACAGGCGTTGTTTATCCTAATATGCTTCCGGATTTTTCTATTTTGAATCCCGAATACACTTTCTCATTATCTAAATTTCAGATGGTAAGCGGAATTTGTGATATGATGAGTCATATTATGGAACAATATTTCTCTGAATCAGATGAAGATAATGTCTCGGATGATTTATCTGAAGCATTAATGAAAAATATAATAAAAAATGCTTATGTTTGTGTTGAAAATCCTGAAGATTACAACGCAAGAGGCAACATAATGTGGGCGGCATCGCTTGCCTTAAATACACTATTGTCCTGCTCTAAAAAAGGTGATTGGGAAGTTCACAATATTGAACATCAGATAAGTGCATATTATGATGTAACCCATGGTATGGGATTGGCCGCAATTTCACCGAGTTATTACAGGCATATTATGGATTACGGTTTACCTAAATTTAAAAAGTTTGCAATCAATGTATTTGATGTTAACCCTGAGGGTAAGACAGATAAAGAAATTGCACTTGAAGGTATTGATAAACTTGAAGAATTCTTCAAAAATATAGGTGCAACAACAAAACTAAGCGAACTTGGAGTCACAAATGCAGAAGAATTAGATAAAATTGCCGAAACCTGTTTTGTATCAGAAAGTGCATATAAAGTTATGACGGCTGATGATATTAAAACGATATTTAGAAATGCGTTGTAAATTTCATGTTCCGGCTTTAACCAAAGAGCGTTTGTCGATAGACCGGACAAACGCTCTTTTTTAGTTATACTGCTGTTAATTCTTTTATATTTCTGAGCGGCGGATTCCCGAACATTTTTTTGTATTCTCTGCTGAATTGTGTAGGGCTTTCGTATCCTACTTCATAAGCCGCTGTTGCCGCATCAAAGTTTCCTGACAGCAATAATCTTTGTGCTTCATATAGCTTTAACTGTTTTTGATATTGAAGCGGGCTTACCTGAGTGACTTTTTTGAAATTTCTGTAAAAAGATGAAGGTGCCATATTCACATTCAGTGCAATTTCATCCATATTTAATTTTTCTGCATATTTATCTTTTATGATAGAAATTGCATGGGCAATCTGATTTGAGCGTGTACCCTTAGTGTTAATCAAACGCAGTTGATTCCCTAACGGGCCTGTCAGTAATCTGTAATAAATTTCTTTTATGATAATCGGTGACAGAATTTGCTGTTCCGCCTCCGTTTTATCCAATAATTGCGCCAGACGGTAAAAAGCATCAAGTAATTCATCATCAGTTTCGGAAATTGCCAGAGCTTTTTCTTCATTTTCGATATTTTGCTGAAGTTTAGTTTCTAAAATAAGATTTGAAATTATATTAGAGTCTAATTCTAAGATTAGAACAACAAATGGTTCTTCGGGTGACGCTTCCACAACCCTGCTTGATACAGGTATATCCGTACACGACACTACATACTGCCCTTTGGTGTAAACAAGATTTTCTTCTCCGTAAAGCATATTCTTTACTCCCTGAAGAACAAGAATACAGCTTGGATTGTAAAAACATCTTAAAAATTCGGTCGGGTTGTCCCTGCGTACAATTCTTACCCCGTTTATTGATGTCGGATAATTCCCTACATCAGGTATATGTTTCAAGATAATATCTCTGATTGCAATATACTTAGATTCCACACCTTACCTCCTGTTAATATTATAATTCAAAATATGTATTTTTAAAGTTTTTATGAGAGAATCAGATAAGAATTTAGCAGAATTAGGTCTTTATAAAATCAAAAAATCTTAAATAATGGTATTATAAGCTTTTAGTAATTAGAATTTGCGAGGTCTTATGAATTTAAAAAATTTGTTCATTGCATTAATCGCTTTGATTATTGTATCAGGAATTTTTACGGGAGATAAATGTATGGCAAAAGATGTCTTAACTAAAAAACAGCAGAATATTGTTATGATTTCATCTTATACTGCAAAGGGTGATTTAAGTAATCTTGAAAAAGCTTTAAATAAAGGGCTTGATGAAGGCTTAACCGTTAATGAAATTAAAGAAATTCTTGTGCAGGCTTATGCTTACTGCGGATTCCCGAGAAGCCTGAATGGTTTAATTACTTTTAAAAGAGTGGTAGAATCTAGAGATGGGGACAAATTAGGAGAAGAGGGCAAAGTCTTTCCAAAAGATACAGATAAATTTGCATACGGCGACAATGTCCAATTCGAACTTACAGGAAGCCATATTAAAGGCGGAATATATGAATTTGCTCCTGCAATTGATCAGTATTTAAAAGAACACTTGTTTGCTGATATATTTGCAAGAGGAGTTTTAACTTATCAAGAAAGAGAAGTTGCAACAATTGCATTTTTATCAACGTTAAAAGGAGTTGAACCGCAGTTAAATTCTCATATCAATGTGGGGAAACACAACGGTTTAACCGATGAACAGGTTGATGAAATTTTGAAACTGACAAGTTCTGTTTATAAGGGCGGCGATTTTGGTTTAGGCGCAGATAACATAGCTAACGAAAAATATTTCACCGGAAAAAGCTATTTAAATCCGCTGACAAAGGATGGTGTAGCCTCTGCGAATGTTACATTTGAACCGGGCTGCAGGAATAACTGGCATATTCACCATAAAGGCAGGCAGATTTTGCTTGTAACCGAAGGCCGCGGATACTATCAAGAGTGGGGTAAACCTGCTCGGGAATTAAAAGCCGGTGATGTTGTAAATATTCCCGCAGAAGTTAAACACTGGCATGGTGCTTCAAAGGACAGCTGGTTTTCTCATATAGCAATTTCTGTGCCCGCAGAAGGTGCAAATACCGAATGGCTTGAAAAAGTTTCAGATACGGAATACGGTAAATTAAAATAGCAGGAGGGACTATAAAGATGAGAGTATTACTGGTAAACGGTTCTCCGAATGAACATGGCTGTACATATACAGCTTTAAATGAAATCGCAAATACTTTAAATAAAGAAGGTATAGAAACAGAATTTTATTATATCGGCAAAGACCCGATAGCTCCATGCCGTGCCTGCCGGGCATGCGGGAAAACAGGCAGATGTGTAATTAAAGATAAAGTTAATGATTTTGTAGAGCATGCAAGAGAATTTGACGGATATGTAATAGGTTCTCCCGTTCATTACGGTTCTGCAGCGGGCAGTATTGTCACGTTTTTGGATAGAGCCTTTTTTGTGGACTATATGTCAGGTCATGATTCATTTAAACATAAACCCGGAACGGCAATAGTTTCAGCAAGACGTGCCGGAACAACTGCAACTTTAGACCAGCTTAACAAGTATTTTCAAATTAATCAGATGCCGGTGATTTCAGGCAGATACTGGAATATGGTTCACGGACAAAATCCGGAAGAAGTAAAAAAAGACAGAGAAGGTATGCAGAATATGAGAATTTTGGCAAAAAATCTTGCATATCATCTAAAATGTAAAGAAGCTGCTCAAAAGGCAGGTATAAATCCGCCTGAGCCGGAAGAAGTCGAGTATACAAATTTTATAAGGTAACACTTGACTGATAGCAGCTATCAAGTGTTATGATTTTAAATAAAGGAGAATAAAAATGGAAACAGTCAAATTAAATAACGGTGTTGAAATGCCGATTTTAGGGTATGGAGTTTTTCAGGTTGACCCTGCTGAATGCGAAAGATGTGTAAAAGATGCAATTGATACCGGTTACAGATTAATTGATACTGCACAAGCTTATTATAATGAAGAAGGAGTTGGAAATGCAATTAAAAAATCCGGAGTAAAAAGAGAAGAAATTTTTCTTGTAACAAAGGTTTGGATTGCCAACGCAGGAGAAGAAAAAGCCGCAAAATCAATTGATGAATCTTTGAAAAAGCTGCAAACTGATTATGTTGATTTGCTATTAGTTCATCAGCCGTTTGGAGATTACTACGGAACTTACCGTGCTATGGAAAAAGCATATAAAGCAGGTAAAGCACGCGCTATAGGTGTCAGCAATTTTTACCCTGACAGATTTGTAGATTTATCTCATTTTTGTGAAGTACAGCCGGCCGTTAATCAGGTTGAAACCCATGTATTCCAGCAGCAAAAACAGGCTCGCGAAGTTATGAACAAGTATAACACACAAATTATGGCCTGGGGACCTTTTGCGGAAGGTAAAAACAATATGTTTAAAAATGAAACTCTTGTTTCAATCGGCGAAAAATACGGTAAATCATCAGCACAGGTTGCATTACGCTTTTTAACTCAGGAAGGTATTATTGTAATTCCAAAATCTGTAAAAAAAGAGCGTATGGAACAAAATATTAATATATTTGATTTTAAATTAACAGATGCAGAGCTTGATGAAATCAGAGCACTTGATACCGGAAAAAGTTTATTCTTCTCTCATTATGACCCTGCAACTGTTGAGATGATAATTGGTTTGGCAAAATAAAAAAGGTGATTTTATGAAGAAAAAAATGTTACTTATTATTTTACCGCTGCTGGTTGTTATATGCGGTGTTTTGGGATTTGCCTTTATGCAAAGCAGTTCAACTGAAGCAGCCAATCAAGGAGGACTTATGGATAAAAAAGTTTTAGTGGCATACTTTTCATGGGGCGGCAATACAAAATTCATTGCCGAAAAAATACATTCTCAGGTCGGCGGCGACATATTCAGAATTGAACCTGTAACCCCATATCCTTCTGATTATAACGAAACTGCCTACGGAGTGGCAAAAGAGCAGAAGGATAAAGGGATTCATCCGCCTATAAATAATACTGATGTTTCCCCATATGATGTTATTTTTGTAGGAACACCGGCATGGTGGTATACTATGGCTCCGCCTGTTATGACATTCTTGGCAGAAAACAATTTTGAAGGGAAAACAATTGTTCCGTTTATTACTCATGGCGGCGGCGGCGGATATACAATTGATAAAGACATGGCAAAACTTGCTAAAGGTGCAAAAGTTCTTAAGCCAATTGTAATTTACAGCCGCGGTGATAGCAATACCGATAATGATATACAGGAATGGCTCAAAAAATTGTCATTTTAGAAAGAAAATATTTTAATTGATTAACAAATTTTTCTAATCTGCTGTTTTTAAAACAGCAGATTAGGGAGAAATATAACAATGCTTCAAAATTATATTGCATATTTAAAATTTATAGATGAAAAATTACAAAAATTCTTTGAACGGCAAAAGCCCTATATCCGCTGCCAAAAAGGCTGCGGGATGTGTTGTCAAAATGCACAGTTTCCTTATTCAAAAATAGAAATGGATTATCTTATGATAGGTGCCTGGCAATTGGATTTGGAAAAGAAAAGAATTGTTGCGGAAAATGTAAACAAAATACGTAAACAAAAAGCGGAATTTAAAGGCGAAAATTTTAAATACGATTGCCCCTTTTTAATAGATAATGTCTGTTCTGTTTATGAATACAGGGGAATTATCTGCAGAACATTCGGGCTTATGACTCAGGGCAATGACGGCAGAATTAAGGTGCCTTTCTGCTGTTTCAAAGGATATAATTACGCAAATGTAATGGAAGACGGCGGCAATAAAATTTCAGCGGAAAAATTCAAAGCATCGGGATTTAAAGAAGAACCGGTTGCATTTAATATAAGTTATGAATTTTTAACTGACCCTGATTTTGAACACGGATTTAAGTTTGAATTTGGAGAGAAAAAACCGCTTATAGATTGGTTTCTTGATGAAGAAGGGGAAAAGTTGAATGAACAGCCTAAAAACAACTTTCAGATCCCTTAAATATAGAAATTTTAGATTATTTTTTCCAGGTCTTGTTACTTCGCAGGTTGGAATTTGGATTCAGAATGTTGCTATTAGTTGGGTTGTATATGAAATGACAAAATCTCCTTTTATGATGGGAACGATAATGTTTTTTAATACAATTCCTTTATTTCTTATAACCCCGTTTGCCGGAGTTATTGTGGATAAAACTGACAGACATAACCTTTTAATGTTTATTCAAATATGTTTTGCCCTGCAGGCATTTTTAATGGCTGTTTTAGCTCTTAGCGGGTATTTAAAAATATGGAATATAATTGTTCTCGGGGTATTTTTAAATACAGTTGCAGCTATAGATGCCCCTTTAAGGCAGTCTACTTATGTTTTGCTTGTTGATGATAAAAAGGATTTAAGCAATGCTATTTCTCTTAATTCTACCTGTTTTAATATGGCACGGCTTTTGGGGCCTGCAATTGCAGGTGTATTGTTATCGGCGGTAGGTGCGGGATGGTGTTTTGCGATAAATTTTTTATGTATACTTCCTTGTGTTTTTCTTGTCTGGATGATGAATTTTGAAGACAAAAAATCTGAAAAAATTAAAAATCAGAGTATTATTGAAGGACTATAAGAGGGGTTGAGTTATTCTATTCACTCAAATGAAATTTTGATGCTCCTTTTATTCTCTGCTGTATTTAGTTTTATTGCTTTGACCTATCCTATACTTATGCCTGTTTATACAAAAGAGATTTTACATTCGGATGCTCGGATTTTAGGTTATGTTATGAGCAGTGCAGGAATTGGAGCTGTATCAGCTTCAATTTTTTTAGCTTCAAAAACCTCTTTAAAGGGCTTAAAATATATTCTCTGTGCGGGAGCTATTATTTTAAGCAGTGGTTTTATTGAGTTAGGATTTAATCATAATATTACTATGGCATGTATAATAATGTTTTTCATCGGATTTGGTATGACTTCTGCATTTACTTCTGATAGTACTCTTTTACAGTCAGTTATTGACGATGACAAAAGAGGAAGAGTTATGAGTATTTACACAGTTTGCTTTATGGGAGCAACATCAATAAGCAACTTTGTTGCAGGTACTGTTGCTCAGGCATTTGGTATTGCAAATACTTTTATAATATTTGGTCTTATTCTTCTGTTTTCTGCTTTTCTGTTTTTAATGAAATTTTATCACTTACGTTTTACATCAAAATTGTAATGTAGCTAATGCAATAGCAAATTCTCAGGAAATGAGACAATTTATAAAAGATCACTATGTGACTTAAAATCCGGTAAAGAAATTTCCGGTTCATTTAGATTTAATGGATTTACTAATTTACATAATGCCTTTGGCAGTTTAGATGTATTGTCTGCAAAAGTTCGAGGAAATTACGTTGATGTTGAATTACTTGATACATATGATTTTAATAAAAATGATAAGAATCCTTTTGTAAAAATGGGGCGTAATGCTCAAGAAACAGGAAAATTAAATCCATACTTTACAATAGTAAAATGTAGGTATAAACTAAAATAAATTAGGGGGATTTTAATATATGAAAAAAGATGATTTTTATGTATGTTTAAATTTATTAAATATATTACTTTGTATATGTATGTTTGGAATGTTTCTTATTTTTTTATAACTTGTTATATTGCACCAAACTGGATAGCTCCCTGTTGCTTGATTGTATTATACATAATTATCAAAATTTTTCTTTTGCATATATTATTTGTTAACGTTGCAAAATTTTTCCCTAATTCAGAATTGATTAAAGTTGCGAAGGAATTGAAAACAAACTCAACATGTAGAAAATATTCTCTGTTATTGGCATTTGGGTATGATGTATTTATAATGTTATGTTTTGCATTGCATGATATTATAGAATATCGTTTTGAATGTATATCACTTCTGGCTTATGAGATAATTACATTAGGCGGAGTATTTGTTTTTTATGTTGCATTATTTGCTATATGGAAAATACAAGATAAACTGAAGAAAAGAAAATCTTAAAAACTATCCAGTTTAATTGTATAAACATACAAAAAGGACTCTTTTTATTCCCCCAAAGAGAATTTTGATGCAATCTTGGTAAAATTCGCTAAAAATCGAACCGAGTAAATTCTCTTAAATCGGCGAAGGCCTGCACAGTGCGGTGAATTTGGTATTAAAAAAGAGGCTATCACAAGCCTCTGAATTTTAATGGTGGAGCGAACAAGAAGTCGAAACAATGTCCAAGATTTTCCCATTATGTATTTTATCCTATTTAGAGTATTGCTCTATATTCTAGTAATATCAAGCATTTCAAGATAAACTTATCAATTGGACATAATTTAATTTTTTGTATACCATGCACCACGAGTTTTACCGTGTTTTATCAGATAATTGTTTTCAACAAGATTCGCGAGGTGTTTTTTGATTGTATTAATATTTGTACCTGTCATTTCAGATAGTTCTGAAATTGTTGCACGATCTTTTTTTTCAAAAACTTCCATAATTTTTGCAGACACTTCAGGTAAATCAAGATTTGAAAGTTTTTTAATTTCAGTATGTTCTAATTTGTACTCTAATCTGATTTTTTGCTTTTGCAAAGTTTTCAAGAAAAACATTAACCATGGTTCGTAATTTGGCTCAGAATTTAAAGTAGTTTGTGTTTGCCTTAAAGCTCTATAATATCCCTCTTTATTATCTTCAATTATTGACTCAGTAGAACTATAAGGAACATAAGCGTAACCGGATTTGAGCAATAATAGATTGGTTAACGCTCTTGAAAGTCTGCCATTTCCATCCTGAAACGGATGGATTGCAAGAAAGTTAACAACAAAAATTCCAATAACAATTAACGGATGAGAAAATCTATCAGCCAAATTTTTATTAGTCCATTCAATAAGTTCTTGCATTTTTAAAGGTGTTTCAAAAGGCGTTGTCGTTTCAAAAACAACTCCAAGCTCTTTACCATTGCTATCATAGGCAGCAACAGCGTTCGAAATTTTCTTGTATTCTCCTTTGTGTTTTTCATCTTTTGAAGAATACTCCAATAAAATTTTATGCAGCTGCTTTATATAATTTTCGGACAGTGGAATTACTTCCCAATCTTCAAAAATTGTATCCGCAAGTTTTGCGTATCCGGCAACTTCTTCCTCGTCACGGTTAGCAAAAGATTGTTTATTAATTCTTGATAAAAGTTCTTCAACTTGTTTATCTGAAAGTTTGTTACCTTCAATTCTGTTCGAAGAACCAACGCTTTCAATCGTTGCAACTTTTTTCAAAGCCTGTAATTTTTCAGGTGCCATTTGTCCCAGTAATTTCCAACTTCCCTTAAATTCATCTATTTCAGAGATGATAGTGAGCATTTGGTTGTTTATTTTGATATCAAAATTTCCAAGCATAACAATACCTGATTAGACCTAATATGACCTAATAGTATATTATTCTTATCTGATTGTCAAGATATTTGTATAAGAAGTCGAAATAATGTCCAAGATTT
>CALURJ010000018.1 GCA_944323145.1 Candidatus Gastranaerophilales bacterium | reverse complement strand
TTTTGATAAGAATCGGCAGAAATTTAGGCTTAAAAATTCTCTATAAAAAATCACATGCAAAAAACCGCCCACTGTGGGCGGTTTTTCAATTTTGTATCTGCACTGATTCTCAGTTTGCGGACTAAAAAACGGAGTAGCAGGGATTTGAACCCTGGATGCAGGTTGCCCCACATAACACCTTAGCAGGGTGCCGCCTTCAGCCACTCGGCCACTACTCCAAGGGCGCATGTTGCATGCGGATAATTTTATTCTAACATAAATATTTTTTTTCGTAAATCCTTTTTATTACCTTTTTTACTTGACCGACTGCACATTGTGAGATAAAATATAAGTAAACGAAAGGTTTGTAAATGATTGAAATGAAAGTTATGGGGATTGCTCTTGATACAAGAACAGGTTCTCCGATTGTAGTTTTACATGATAAAGAAAATAGAAAAGCGCTTCCTATCTGGATTGGATCAGCAGAAGCAAGTGCTATTATAAGAAAAATTGAAAATTTGTCTGTTGCACGTCCGATGACGCATGATTTGATTATTAATATTATTGAAAAAACAGGTTACAAGCTTGATAGAATTGAAATAAACGATGTTGAAAAAGATACTTATTATGCAACATTATTTTTAACCAATGATGAAGGCAATACTCTTGAGATAGATTCAAGACCGTCGGATGCAATTGCCGTTGCAATCAGGGTAGATGCTCCGATATTTGTTACGGCTAATGTTATCTCAAACGGCTCTGTTTCAACAGATTCCGCAAAAGATGAAGAAGAAGCTCAAGAATTTAAAAAGTTTGTTCAGAGCATCAAGCCTTCAGATTTCGCAAAGTTGATGAAAGATAACGAACACCACGAAAGTGATCAATAATTTGTTAAAATTGTAACAATAATTTGAAAATCTGAAATTGACCTGTGAATATTATTTTTATTTTATATGAGAATATATTATGAACGGAATTGATGCTATACAACCGAATAATATTTTTAGAGTGAATGCTGTTAACTTTTTTGAAAACGGCCGACAAAACAGAAGTGTTCAAAATAATTTTGACACGGGCTTGTTCGCGCGTCAGGATAATAATGAGTATAATTTAAATCATCCGAGAGTTCGCGGAAGTGAAACTCAGGCAAGAAACTTAGATTTATTAGCTTAATATTTCTTAATATTTTATAAAATTCAGGCAATTTTTCCTAACAAAAATACTTTATTAAAGTATAAGGGAAAATTGGAGGAATTATGTCCGGAGCAGTTCATTTTAATCCGAATGTAAGCGGGATAAATACAAGATATAACTTTGAAACACCGGTAGCTGCAAGAAAATTTGTCAGCAATGCTGTAAATCAGGGACATTATAATCTGAATCATCCAAAAACTGCTGATGATGAAGGCCTTCGTATGTTAGGAGCTTCAGCTTCTCCTGTAGCTAACAGATTAGATATCCAATGCTAATTTAAAAAGATATTTTGTGAGTAATTTGTCTTGTAAATAAGATTAGTTTCAGAAAATGCAGGCGTGAATGAATATATTCTTCGTTCACGTTTTTTGAATGCGCAAAGACCTATTACTTTTTCATCATCTTTGAATAAATTTTTTAAAAATTCCATACTTTATACTTCCTTCTATTTTTATTGTATAATATTTTTAATGATAGGTAAAATTAAGTCAACATAAGGAGAAAATATTATGGCAGGAAAAATTACAAAAGATATGAACATTATGGATATTGTTCAACAGTGTCCTGAAAGCATTGAAGTATTTCAAAAATACGGTTTGGGCTGTATAGGATGCGCTGCTGCTCATTTTGAAAATTTAGAAGCAGGAGCAAAAGTTCATGGCTTTGATCCGGATGCAATGGTTGCTGATATTAATGCTTTAATTCAGGACTAAGTATATAAAAAAATAAATAAAAAAAGCGGGTTTTCAAAACCCGCTTTTTTTATTTGAGAAATCCTGCCATTGTCGGTTTGCTGTTTGCAATAAACTGAGTTGATTGTTGCGGTTGCTGCACCTTTACCTGAGCTTTTTCCGCTTTTTCTTTCTCTATTGCATCTTTTGTCATTTTTTCACAATATCTTGCAAGCCACATCATAAATGCAGGTACAAGTACAAGGGTAGAAGCGAAACCGAACGCACTGTTGAAAGTCTTAGCCCTATTGATAAACTTGTTATCTTTAGATGAAAATACCGAGTAAATATTTTCAAGAGCTTCTGTGCCTTTAGCCTGTTTGAATGCATCTTCTATTTCTTCTATTGTTGCATTTTCAAGAGATTTATTCTTGAATTGTTTTAGAATTTTTTCGGCATTTTCATTAACTGTTTTGTCAATTTTCAATACTTTTTTAACGTTTCCGCCGTTTTCTTGTAAGAATTTGAAGAAGCCGTTAATTCCGTCTTTATAGTTATTAATATTACTGTACTTAGAAACTATTTGTTCACTTGACAGTACTTCAATTCCTGAGCCTGCACTAAAGTAGTTCTTAATTTTGTGGAATATACTTTTAGCGTGATTTTGCGGTTTAACATTTAATGCAAGTCCGGAAATTTTGGCAAATACATTGGAGAAGCCTCTGGACAAAGCTTTAGCTCCGAATAATATTGCTGTGAAACTTGATATATCACGGACAAGAATTTCTTTTCTTTCTTTATCACTTTTTGCATTCGTATATCTAGGCGGCAGGCAGAAGCCGAACAAAAGAGTTAACATTGCCGGAACTGACATTGAAGCCCCGTTAAATTCAAATATTTTTAATGCTTTTCCAAGTCCGTTGCCTTTTGCGGCTGCTTCACCTAATGTAGAAACAAAACCGCCCGTAAAAGCAACATCTTTTTTATTATTATCTTTAGCAGGTTCTGCATTCTGATTTTCTGCCGGTTCTTCCAAACCTTTCAGACCGGGATCATGTTTAAGACCGAGGTTGTATAATTTAGGTATTAAAGTATAGAACCCTACAACTGCCGACCACATCCCAAGATTTGCAAGTACTCTTGTTCCGGATCTGTATTTATTGAATTTAGAAACAAAAGCCGGTATTTCTGTTGAAGCAATATTCTTTTTATCAATTTTATTAAGAATATCACCAGTATAATCCGTTAAACTTTGAGTTAAACGTCGGATATTTGTTCCGAGAAGATCCTTTTTGTTTTTAACTTTGAGAGAAGCCCCTAATTCATCACTGGAAGGTGCGGCATGGGCTTTTCTGATATTCATAAAGTCTTCAACAAGCTGTGCTTGAAGTTTATTGGCACCTTTTTTATCTTTATTTGCTCGTTTTGTTTCTATTTCAACAAGATTGTCAGCGAATTTTTGTGCTGTCCGTTTAAGTTCTTCTCCTCTGAAACTGTTCTCGGTAGAATTTTGCAGAGCATTTTCAAAAACTTGTGCATAATATCCTTTTTTGAATTGGGCTGCGTTTTTGAGTTGTTCCGGATTTCTAGCTGCATACTCGGAAAAACTTTGTCCTAGTGCTTCAATGTGATTAACATGGACATTATTTGCTGTCCCTGAGAATTTTTTAACTAAAGTAAGAATACCGAGCGGGATTAAAAACGCGCTTGGACCGCTGAGTATTTCTCGAATACCTTCACGTCGTGCAAATTCCCAGTTCAAAGGACCTGTTTTTTTACCGTTTTCATCTTCCTTACGGTTTCTGTTCAGCCCTTCGTAAATTCTCGGTGCAACCATGCCAATTCCGTCCTGAGCAATAAAAGATGCGGCAAAACCGCCTCTGTCTATTGCATCCATTAATAATACTACAGGGTTAAAACTGCCTGTGAATGTTTGTTGATGCGGATTTTTCTGATTGTTGTTTGAGCGGTTGCGGTGAGCAACATCTGTTGACGAATTGATTGCTTTTACTGACATGTCCCTACTTTACATTTTCATAACTACACACATATTTAAAAACTTTTTTTCTACACTTATTGCTTTTTTTTGTCTGGATTTTAACAAAAGTTAAGAAAGGTAATAAATGTATTAAGTGTATTTATTATACTTAATATTTATTAAACTTGCAAGTTTTTTACTACAAATATAACAATAAATTTACAAAAAAGTAATAAACCTTATTAAAATATAAAAAATCACCCGATTGTTTATAAAATTGACACTATATTTTGTCCGATATAAACTGATTTTTATGGAAGTTAATGTTATCGGTGCAGGATTAGCAGGTTCAGAAGCTGCTTTGCAATTGTCTAAAAGAGGTATAAAAGTTAATTTATATGAAATGCGTCCTCAAAAAACAACGGGAGCTCATAAGACGGATAAATTTGCTGAATTTGTCTGCTCAAACAGCCTTGGAGCTTCTGATTGTTCAAATGCTTCCGGCCTTTTGAAAAAAGAGATGGAACTTTTGAGCGGAGAATTAATAAATATAGCCAGAGAATGTTCTGTTCCTGCTGGCAGTGCTCTTGCGATAGACAGAGAACTTTTTTCTGACACTGTTACTGCAAGAATAGAAAATGATGTGAATATAACTGTTATAAGGGATGAAGTTTCAAAAATTCCCGATGGATGTACTATTATAGCTTCCGGCCCGTTAACTTCCGATTCATTAGCAGATTCAATTAAAGAATTTACAAAAAATGAGCATTTGCATTTTTTTGATGCAATTGCACCTATTGTGGAAAAAGACAGTATCAATTTTGACAGGGCATTCTGGGCAAGCAGGTATGATAAAGGAGAAGCTTCTTATATTAACTGCCCGATGAATAAGTGCGAGTATGAAAATTTTTATAATATTCTTATTAATGCTCCGAGAATAGAATTAAAAGAATTTGAAAAAGATGCAAAATTTTTTGAAAGCTGTCTTCCTATAGAAGTGCTTGCCTCACGCGGAGTTGATACATTGAGGTTTGGCCCGATGAAGCCTGTCGGACTTGTGGATAAACGTACGGGAGTTGAAAACTATGCTGTTGTTCAATTACGTCAGGATAATTCCGCAAAAACTTTGTTTAATCTTGTCGGTTTTCAGACTAATTTGAAATGGGGCAGTCAGAAAGAACTTTTGCAGTCTATTCCTGGTTTAGAAAATGTAAATATTGTGCGATATGGGGTTATGCATAGAAATACTTTTATAAATTCCCCTAAAGTCTTGAATGCTTCTCTTCAGTCGCGCGAACGTTCTGATTTATTTTTTGCCGGACAAATTACGGGTACAGAGGGCTATACTGAGTCAATAGCTAGCGGACTGCTTGCGGGAATTAATGCTGCACGTTATTTGAAGGGGGTAGAACTTTTAATATTGCCGAAAGTTACAATGTTGGGAGCTTTGACACAGTATATAAGCGATAAAAATCATGAAAAATTTCAACCTATTAACTCTAATTGGGGTATTGTAGATGCTATAGAACTTCCTAAAAAAGAAAGAAAAAATAAAAAATTAAAAGCTCAATTAATCACGAAGCGTTCGACTGAATTTATAATGTCTTGTAAATTAATGTAATATATGGTAATATATTATATATAAATTAATAATAGAGAGGATATTAAAGTATGAAAAATGCATTCACTTTGGCAGAGGTTCTTGTTACTTTGGGTATAATTGGTGTTGTAGCAGCGATGACTGTTCCTAACTTAATGGAAAATTATCAGCGTCAAAGTTATATAACACAATTGAGAAAAGCTTATTCTGAGGTATCTCAAGCTGCAGATACAGCATTAGGAGAAGGTAACACCCCTCGTTTACGTGAAACTCCGGCAATGAGACAAGGTACGTTTATTACTAATTATTTTAAGACTACGCAGACATGTAATGCAGATAATCTTACAGATTGCTTTGGTGATGCATACACTTCAATAAATGGGAGTACTATTAGGTTTAGGGATTATGTTTCCGGAGATGCTTCCTGTGCTGTTGTTGCCAGTGGTTATGCTATTTGTTTGAGCGGCAGGGGGATGATTACAGTTGATGTAAATGGTAAGCAAGGGCCAAATGTACTTGGACGAGATTTATTTGCTTTCTTTTTAAATGATGACGGTTCTGTTTCTTCCTCCATGGATCCTGGAAATGCCACTGCTGATAGCTGTACTGATGGTGATTATGATGCTTGCTTTGCTAAAATCTTAAATGACGGTTGGGTAATGGATTATTAATCCGCTTTGTTAATGAATAATAAAAAAAAGAAACTCTTTTAAGAGTTTCTTTTTTTATGCTTTAGTATCTATTTTTTGAGATTGACTTTGTGCTTTTTTATTTTTATCTTCAAGGCCTAAAAATCTGAGCGCCGGATGAATAAATGCATGACTTACCTGAGGGGCAAGTATTGCCAAACCCAAAACAGAACCGACTATATTGCTTAATTCAACTGCGCCTTTTACATAGGCAAATTTTTCCGGGTGTTCTTTTTTTAGTTCAGCTAATAATGTTTCATTATATTTATCGCTAACCTTATTTTTGCTTGTAATAAGTTCCTTGCTTAAAGTTGCCTGTCTATTGTTTATTGAAGGATTATCAGCAAGTTTTCTGTAGTGCAGATATTCATTAACATTTGCAAAGTGTTCAAAACCATTTGTATTTTTAAATAGTTTTTCTTTTGCTAATTTAAATCCGCCTTTTTTAAATACCGGTACAATTAACGCCATATAAACAGCGAGGCATGTTGCCTGATATAAAAATTCTTTTGCCGCTGCATACTGTTTTGTATCTGAATCTATATCGTTATCTATAAGAATAAATCCCGGTCTGCCTATTGATTTTAACGTAGTTTCTATAGCTACTGACTGGGTAGTGTTCTGTGCAATAGATGCCAAATTTGAGCTTGTAAGCATTTTTTGAACTGCGCCTATCATAATCCACCTACCCTCAAACCTGTTTGCGGTCTGCTTGTGAATGCTTGCATCTGCGGAAATTTGTTTTTATAAAGCAGCGGATTTAACGAAACCGGCGAATATGTATTTGGGACTTCCTGTATCATTTTTTTAGGCTGGTCTTTTTTATCGGGAGCTTTTAAACCCATTTTATCCATAATAGGCTTTATAGCAACCGAACATAATCCCGGAATTACAAACAATGCAGCAACACATACTCCCATAAACATCAGGTTTGTGGCTGCACGATTTGCTAATGCTTTATCTTTTGCAAATACTTTTTTGGCAAGTCCGCCTGCAAGTTCTCCACATGCCCAGTAAGCTGGAATGGCGATTACTTCTGTCAATCCCTCTCTTAAGGCCGTATATTTTTTGGTTTCGGGATTTTCAGTTTTATCCATCATGGTAAATGTCGGACGGCAAATCCCTTTGACGGTAGCAATTGCCATTACTACATAAGTCGGTTTATTATTTTCGCCCAATTTCTTGCATGTGCGTTTTAAAATATCTGCTAGTGACATAATTCCTTAGGGGTTAAAATCCGTAAATAAAAATTTTTGCTAGTGTTCCCTATATTTGTTATAATATATTACAGAAAAAATATTTGCAAATAAAAAATGAACTTTTTTATTTTTGAATCGTTCCATTAGTATAGAGGTTAAAAAATCTTTAACAAAGTCTATACAGAAGGACCAGAAAATGAAAGAAAAATGTACTAAATACGAAGCTTTATTTACATTCGGCAATGACGAAATATTAAAAGAACATGTTAATTCCTGCAAGGATTGCCAAAAAGAACAGGAAGTTATGGATAAAGTTTCTGATTTGTTGAAAGAAGTAAGACCGTATTACAAGGCCAAAAGACATAATGTGGTAAAGTTAAAAGCTGCCTGCGCCGTATTCGCAATATTATTAAGCGGAACGACTCTGGGAGTAATTAATTTAAACACGGATATTTCCGAAACTATAAAGTATGGTACAACTCTTAGTGCGGAAGATTACGGTTTTCCTGTAGATTCGTACGGATTTTTAATGGTGGAATAGTTAATGGATTTTAAACAGCTTATAAAAAGCAACCAGAATAATGTAAGAAGTATTATAAAACTTATTACAAAAGAAACAAACGAAGATTTAGAACAAGAGGTTTATGTAAAGGTATGGAAGAATGCCAAAAATTACAAAGAACAGGGCTCATTTAAGGCCTGGATAAATACTATTGCCAGGAATGTGTCAAAGGATTATCTGAAATCGTCTTATAAAAAGGTATCTGATAGCGCAGTAGCAGATGAAGAGTGTCTGAACCTTATAAAAGATAAGAAACCTACTCCGGAACTTACTTTGATAAGTAATGACAGACAAAAAAGAATTATTGAGGCGATAAATACTTTGAAACCAAAATTTAAACAAACAGTCATGCTGTGTGAAATATACGGGTATTCTTATGAGGACGCGGCTCATAAATTGAAATGCCCTGTAGGTACAATTAAATCACGACTATACAATGCCAAAAAAGAATTGGCAGAAAAGTTACAAGATTTGTTATAAAAAGAAAGGATTTTGATTATGATGAAAAAAGCTTTACTTATTGCAAGTGTTATGATTTTTGCAGCTTCTGCAACTTTTGCAGCTGATGCGGCAACAAATGCAGCTCCTGAGGCTGTTCCAACAAAATCTACAGTTCAATCTAAAGAATGCAACTGCAAGAAAAGACCTCCTGTTAATCCTGAATTTAAAAAACGTCAGACAGATTTTGAAAATCGCTTGAAATTAACTGATGAGCAAAAAGCTCAGGCAAAAGAAATTCGCCAAAAAGGTATTGAACAGATGAAACCTATTATGGAAAAAATCAAAGAAAAACGCATGGAAGCAGAAGCTGTAAAACGTTCAAGAATGGCTGTTGAAATGCAGCAGGAAAAGTTAGCACAAATTCATAAAGAAATTCGTGCTTTGAAACGTGAGGCTCACGAACTTCGTCTGCAGAATATGAAAGAATTTGAATCAATATTAACTAAAAAACAGCAGAAAGAATTAAAGAAAATGAAAGAAGAAGGACGTAAAAACTTTGAAAAAAGACATAAAAGAGGCGGACATCCTGAATTCGGCCCCCGTCCCGGATTTGGCCCCGAAGGCCCGAGACCTGAGGCACCGGCTCCAGTAGAACCTGCTCCGGTTAAGGAATAATAGTTTATAGATGATGTGATTCTTTATTTGAGCTCAGAACAACAAAAACATAAAAGGGTTGATTTTTAATCAGCCCTTTTATAATATGTAGCAAAAGGAGTTAAATATGAAAATTGTAGAAAATGTACTTGAATTAATAGGTAATACCCCTCTTGTAAAAATAAATAAAATTAACAACGGGAATGCCTGTATAATAGCAAAATTGGAAAGTTTTAATCCGGGTGGTTCAATAAAAGACCGTCCGGCTTTAAATATGATAGAAATGGCGGAACAACAGGGGCTTGTAAATAAAGATACAGTAATAATTGAACCGACCAGCGGAAATACCGGGATAGGTCTTGCTATGGTGTGTGCTGTTAAGGGATATAGAATGATTTTAACAATGCCTGAAACTATGAGTATAGAAAGACGTAAACTTTTGGCTGCTTATGGTGCTGAAATTGTTCTTACCGAAGGTGCAAAGGGTATGCAGGGTGCTGTTGACAAAGCGGAAGAACTTCATCACGAAATAAAAAATTCTTTTATCCCGCAGCAGTTTAATAACCCTGCAAATCCTGAAATTCATGAAAAAATAACTTCCGAAGAAATATGGAAAGGTACTGATGGTAAAGTTGATATTGTGATTGCTGGAGTTGGTACAGGCGGAACAATTTCAGGCATTGCAAGAGGTTTAAAACATAAAAATCCTAAAATAAAAGCAATTGCTGTTGAACCGTATTCTTCACAAGTTCTGGCGGGAAAGCGCGCTGGTGCTCATGGTATTCAGGGAATTGGTGCAAATTTTGTCCCGAGGAATTTTGACAGAGAAGTTATAGATGAAATTTTTCCGGTAAAAGATGACGATGCAATGGAAACTGCAAGAAAACTTGCGAAAGAAGAAGGTGTTTTATGCGGAATATCATCGGGTGCCGCAATGTATGCGGCTTTAGAGATTTCTAAAAAAACAGAAAATACCGGGAAGAATATTATTGTAATTTTACCGGATACGGGTGAAAGATATTTGTCCGGAAGCTTATTTAATTAGCAAAAAGGACTTGTACTATTATAGTACAAGTCCTTTTTTATCTCGAGGAATGAATAAATTACATCATACCGCCCATGCCGCCCATTCCGGCAGGCATTGCAGGTTCTGATTTTTCTTCCGGAATATCTACAACAGCAGCCTCTGTTGTTAATAACATTGAACCTACTGATGCAGCATTTTCAAGAGCTGAACGTGTAACTTTAGCAGGATCCACGATACCTGATTTGAACATATCAACGTATTCGTCATTCAATGCATCGTAACCGTAAGAAGCTTCGTGAGTTGTTACAGTATCAACAACAACATCTGCTTTTGCACCTGCATTGTGAGCAATTGCTCTTAAAGGAACATCTAATGCGGCAGTTAAGATTTTGAAGCCGATTTTTTCATCATCTGATGAGAAGTTTGTTGTGTCAATAAGTTTAGAAAGTTTTTGTTGAACTCTTACTAATGCAACGCCGCCGCCAGGAACGATACCTTCTTCGTTAGCTGCACGAGTTGCATTTAAAGCATCTTCAATTCTTAATTTTCTTTCTTTTAATTCAACTTCAGAAGCTGCACCTACTTCAATTACGGCAACACCGCCTGAAAGTTTTGCAACACGTTCTTGAAGTTTTTCTTTATCGTATTCAGAATCAGAAGCTTCGATTTGTTTTCTGATTAAACGAACTCTGTCTTGAACAGCTTGTTTTGTTTCATCACCAACAACGATTGTTGTTTCATCTTTAGTAACTGTTACGCGTTTTGCTCTACCTAACATTTGAGTTGTAACATTTTCAAGCTTGATGCCGAGTTCTTCAGTAAACATTTCGCCGCCTGTCAAGATTGCGATATCTTCAAGCATTGCCTTTCTTCTGTCGCCAAATCCAGGAGCTTTAACAGCAACTGCTCTTAAAACTTTTCTCATTGTGTTAACAACTAATGTAGCTAAAGCTTCTCCTTCAACATCTTCAGCGATTAATAACAATGATTTGCCGTCACGTGCAACCTGTTCCAATAATGGAACCATATCTGAGATAAGGTTGATTTTTTTGTTGCAGCAGAATACATAAGCATCTTCTAAAACTGCTTCCATTCTTTCTGCATCTGTTACAAAGTAAGGTGATAAGTAGCCTTTGTCGAACTGCATACCTTCTACAACTTTTAAGTTTGTTCCGAAAGATTTGCTTTCTTCAACAGTGATAACACCGTCGTGTCCTACTTTTTCCATAGCTTCAGCGATAAGTTCGCCAATTTCTTTATTGTTGCCTGCAGAAATTGCTGCAACTTGAGCTATTTCTTCTTTTGTATTAACCGGTCTAGACATATCTTTGATTTCTTTTACAGAAATTTCGACAGCTTTGTCAATACCGCGTTTCATAGACATCGGGTTAGCTCCTGCTGTTAAGTTTTTCAAGCCTTCTCTAACAATTGCCTGAGCTAATACAGAAGCGGTTGTTGTACCATCGCCTGCGACATCATTTGTTTTAGAAGAAACTTCTTTTAACAATTGAGCGCCGGCATTTTCAAGACCGTCTTTAAGTTCAATTTCTTTTGCAATAGTAACACCGTCATTAACGATTTGAGGAGCGCCGTATTTTTTTTCTAAAATAACGTTTCTGCCTTTTGGCCCTAATGTTACCTTAACAGCATCTGCTACTGCATCTATACCTTTTAGAAGCGATTTTCTTGCCTCTTCATTAAATACTATACGTTTTGCCATTTATATGCCTCCATTTTCATTTGATTTTTACCATACAGGGATTAAGTGAAGAGTGAACGGTGACGTGTGAAGCGATTCTCATTTCACTCTTCACGCTTCACCTATTCAATAATTGCTAATGCGTCTTTTACTGATAGAATTTTGTATTCTGTACCGTCCATTTTAATATCTGTGCCTGCATATTTTGCGTAAAGAACAGTATCGCCGACTTTAACATCCATAGGCTCTCTTTCGCCTTTGTCGTTCATTTTGCCTAAACCTACAGCAACGATTTCGCCTTTTTGAGGTTTTTCTTTAGCGCTGTCAGGAATAAATATTCCGCCTGAAGTTTGTTCGGTATCTTCAATAACTTTAATAACAATTCTGTCACCTAATGGTTTTAACATAATATTTTCTCCTTTTCTCCTTATTCAAGTCTACATTATATTTATATAACGGATTTGTAAAATTCTTAAAATCCTTAAGGTTTTTTTAATTATTCAAACATTAAGATGTGTTACAATTCTTCCCCAATATTGAATCTTTTATGAAAAAATAGACTTTATAATATATATAATAATTAAAGGAGTTTATATTATGACAATATCCGGAGCAAATGAAGGCGGAAAAGACTACAGCGTAAGCGTAAATTATACAATCAGAAAAGGTGACAATCTGACAACAATATCAAAAGCAACGGGAATCCCGGTTTCGATACTGGCAAAAGACAATAACATCAAAAATTTTGACTATATAAAAGCCGGAGAAACAATTGCTTTACGTTATCATCCGGAAAGCTGGGAAGCCTTTAACAGTCCGGAAATGAACGAAATGTTTCCTAACATGGACGATCAGGCAAGATATTTCGATGAAATAGATGCTGACATGACAGCACGTTATACACAGGTTCAGCGGGAAGGCGCTCAAGAAGCAGCCAAAAAGTTTGATACCAAATGGTAGATGAATATCTGCAAAATGGAATTTTATCTATAATGAATAATTTTTATGTCATTTCCGGATTAATCGATTTATAATCCGCTCTTAAGTTTTACAAAAAATACTCAATTAATCATCCGCCAAGGGATAAACAAACTTTATTTTTTATGATATTCATAATCATATGAAGAAAGGGTTAAATGAAAGGAGAATATATGAGAAAACATAATTACCGGAGCTTCGGGGGGGGGGTACTTTAGGCTCCGCCGGAGGCTCGGAAGATAAGAAGATAGGAAGATATGCCTTTATCGGGGAGCGTAGCTCACAAAAAAATAAATACCTTCCCTTATTAGGGAAGGTTAAGGATGGGTTTCAAACAATACCCACCCCTAACCCCTCCCTGATCAGGGAGGGGAATAATTCCTTGAAAAGAACTTATTCACTTAAGAAAAAATCTGCCTTCACATTAGCTGAGGTTTTAATTACCCTTGGCATCATCGGTGTTGTTGCAGCTTTTGTGCTTCCTGCTTTTGTAAAAAGTTATCAAGAACGCCAGTATGCAGTTATGTGGAAGAAAAAATACAGTGAAATTGCACGTATTTATAATCTTGTTAAAGATGAAATGGGCGGTAATATATGCGTAAAGACTAAAGAAGGAGATTTTGATATTCCGACAAAATGTCCAAAACCTAAAGAATTTTTACAAAATAGTGAGTATGCAACTTTGTCGCCGGAATTTGTTTCAAAGTTTGTGTCACATTTCAAGGTTATAGAAAGCTGCGGTTTTCCGCAATACGGTGAAAGTGAATATTGTACAAGTTATTATCAGCCATGGAACGGCTTATGTGGCGGATCTACTCCTTATAGTATGTATGATTCTTTAAAAACTTCTTCTCCGGCAGGAACAAGAAAACAGACTTCTCCTACCTCATGTCGTAATAGAGGGACTTTAGGAACAGGCTGGGATTTTATGCATAAGGCAATTTTATTACCTGATGGTACGACTATTTATTTCGGCGGCTGGGCTACAGGTATGATTTCTGTTGATGTTAATTCGTTTGCAAAAGGTCCTAATATTCTCGGCAGGGATTTTTTTGCTGCCATGGTGACAGATGATTGGATTAAACCTATAGGAGCAGATGGAACATTTAATAAAAATACTAATGGCGATAATTGTGAATGTTCTCCTGATTCGGGCATTGAGTCAGGACAAGGATTTTTGGGATCTTCTGATTTGCTTAACGGTTATCTTCTTTCCGGTTCCTGTTGCAGTTCTGAAAAATTATATTCATATTAAATTTCCCTTCTTCGGCTATAAACAAATATTATATTTATGTTATTCTAAAACTATGAAACGGGTTATATATGTTATCTTGGTTTTGATTTTGACTGCGCTTGTTCTTAAAGCCTGTTTAAAAGCTGATGTCCCTCAAGAAAATATGACTTCTTCGGACATTGAAACCTCTTATGTCCTTGATTATTACCCGTATATAAAGAAAAATGTTACTATAAACGGTGTGGATTATCTGCAATCTGAGGCTCCTGTCGGCAAATTCGGCGGAACTTTTGTGTCTTCAACAATCGGAGAGGGACCAAAAACATTTAATCCGTTCAATTCCAAGGACAACATATCATCCCAGATGTCTGATATTATGTATGACGGACTTGTTACCACTGATGTTGTGACAGGCGATACTATCCCAAAGCTTGCAAAAGATTTTACTGTGAACGGATGTGAATATATAATTCATCTACGCAAAGGTATAAAATGGTCTGACGGTAAACCTATTACTGCGGATGATGTTGTGTTTACTTGGCAGAATATAATTTTTGACGGTTTCGGAAATACTTCAATTAGAGATTCTATCGTTATTGACGGAAAGCTTCCGACTGTTCAAAAAGTGGATAATTATACGGTTAAATTTGTTACCCCGCAGCCTTTTGCTCCTTTTTTAAGAATGCTTTCATCTCCTATTGCGCCCAAGCATGTTTTTGAACCTGCAGTAAACCGAGGGAAAGCGTATTTTGACGGTTTCTTATCAACAAACACAAATCCGAAGGAATTTGTAACATCAGGTGCTTTCAGGCTGAAAGAATATGTTCCGGCGCAGAGAGTCGTATTTGAACGAAATCCTAATTATTATGTCATAAATAAAGATGACCAAAAGCTTCCTTATCTTGACAAGATTATTTATTTGATTGTAGGGGATATCAACAATCAGGTTTTGAAGTTTGAAGGCGGGGAGTTGGATGAAATAACTTTGCAGGGAGCAAATGTCGCAAGATTTAAGGAAATGGAAAAACATGGAGATTTTACTGTTTACAATCTAGGGCCTAATACCGGAACAATGTATATTGCTATGAATCTTAATAACCGTAAAGACGATAAAGGAAAATACTATGTTTCTCCTAAAAAACAGGTCTGGTTTCAGGATAAAAACTTCCGTCAGGCTGTTGATTACGCAATAGACAGGGAAAATATGGTGTTTAATATCGCAAGCGGTCTTGCAGAACCTTTATTTACTCCTGAAACTCTTAATTCAATTTTTCTCAATAAGGACATAAAAGGTCACAAAAGAGATTTAAATAAATCAAAAGAACTTCTCAAAAAATCAGGTTTTTATTGGGATAAAGCAGGACATTTAATTGATAAATTCGGCAATCATGTGGAATTTGACCTTTATACAAATGCCGGAAATACCGAACGAGAAGCAATAGGGGTTATGGTAAAACAGGATTTGGAAGATTTAGGCATGAAAGTTAATTTCAAACCTGTTGAATTTAATTCACTTGTAAATAAACTTATGGCAACGCTTGACTGGGATATGGTAATAATGGGATTTACCGGCTCGCCTCTTGAACCTAACGGCGGTAAAAATGTCTGGCTCTCTGACGGAACTTTGCATATTTTTAATCAGCGATTGGAGCGGGATTTAAACAGCAAGAGATACCCGTTTGAAAACCGAATAGATTATCTTTATACGCAAGGTGCGCTTCAAACAAAATTTGAAGACCGTAAAAAATATTATGATGAATATCAGGAAATCGTGTATGATGAAAAACCGTTGATATATATTTATTCTCCATTAATAATTTCGGCAATGAGAGATAAATTTAAAAATGTATATCCTACAAGTTTAGGCGGGGTTACACATAACATTGAGGAAATATATGTGAGTGAAGAGTGAATGGTGAAGTGCGAAGCGACTTGTTCACATTTCACGTTTCACTTTCGGAAGGATAACAATGCAAATACTAATTTATATACTAAAAAGAATACTTCAGACAATACCGCTACTAATTATAGTTTCGCTGATAAGCTTTTTTATAATACGTTTGTCACCTGTAGATCCGCTAGCGGAACTTCGCCTTAATCCTTCAGTTTCCAAAGAAACTTTGCAGAGAGAAACAGAAAGGCTGGGGCTTGATAAACCGATAATTGTTCAATACGGCAAGTGGGCAAAATCGTTTATAAAAGGAGATCTCGGGGTAACATCCAACGGCGAAAAGGTAAGTACTAAGCTAAAAGAACGTATTCCAAATACCCTGCTTTTAACAACTGTCGTAATATTTCTGGCATGGGTTGTCGGGATACCTCTTGGCGTGTTTGCCGCAATCAACTGGAAAACGCCGTTCGACAGAATTTTAACTGTTCTTACAAGTATTGGAATGGCAATCCCTTCGTTTTTCTTTGCGGTATTACTTTTGATTTTTGCCGTAAAAACAGGTTGGTTTCCTGTCGGCGGGCTTACAAGTTCAAACTTTTTGGAAATGAATTTTGGACAAAAAGTTCTGGATATAACACATCATTTGGTTTTACCTGTAACGGTTTTGTTTACACTTTCTCTTGCAGGGCTGCAAAGACAGATGAGAGGTAATCTTTTAGATGTTCTTGACAGCGACTATGTTAAATTTGCACGTGCAAAAGGTATAAGCGAAGGAAAAGTTATTTTTAAACATGCTCTGCGAAATGCCGTAAACCCTCTGATAACTCTTTTGGGTTTTGAATTTGCAGGGCTTTTGAGCGGGGCTGCTTTAACCGAATATGTCTTTCAATACCCGGGGCTTGGAAGACTTATTCTGGAAGCTGTTTTGCGATCAGATATAAACCTTGTTATGGCATCTTTAATGATGGGGGCGGTTATGCTTATTCTTGGTAATTTAATTGCTGATATTCTTCTGATTATTACTGATCCCAGAATCAGAGAAGGGAGTGAGGCATGATAAAAGATCTTTTTAAACAGCTCTGGAAAGATAAGTTTGCAAGAATTGCCCTACTATTGCTCGGGTTAATTTATTTTGCATTATTTTTTGCGGATTTTATAGCTCCTTATACAAAAGATTTTTCAGACAGATCTATGGCTTATGTCCCGCCTTCTAAAATTTTCACTATAGATGAAAACGGGAAGTTGTCAAAACCATATACATACAATTACAAACGGGAATTTGACCCTGTTGAATTAAAAATTATTTATAAGCTTGACAGAAGCCAAAAACATTATGTGAAATTCTTTTCTCAGGGGCAGCCCTATAAATTTCTGGGTTTAATCCCGATGAAACGCCATTTAATAACTACTGACGGCGATGGAAGGCTGTTCCTTTTAGGTACTGATATTAACGGGCGCGATGTCTTTTCGCGAATACTGTTTGGCGGACGTATTTCTATGACAATAGGATTTCTTGCATTATTTGTACTTTTCCCGATAGGTCTTTTGTACGGCGGAATTGCAGGATATTTCGGCGGTAAAGCAGATATGATTATGATGCGCTTTGCAGAAGCTGTTATGTCTATACCGAGTTTTTATCTTTTGATAATTTTAGCCTCAATTCTTCCGTCCGGCATGACTAGCGTACAGAGATTTATGCTTATTGTGGTTATTTTAGCATTAATCGGCTGGGCGGGATTTGCCCGTGTTGTCAGAGGTATGGTATTATCAGTCAAAAAACAGGAATATGTACAGGCCGCAAAATCAATAGGAGCTTCAAATTTGAGGATTATTATTAAACATATTCTGCCTCAGACAACGAGTTTTGTAATTGTTGCAATGACTCTTTCCGTACCTTCTTACATTTTGTCGGAATCCGGTTTAAGCTTTTTGGGACTTGGAATTCAACAGCCTGACGCAAGCTGGGGCAATATGCTTAAAGAAGCTCAGGAATATACAAATATAATTTACAGACCTTGGCTTTTGACTCCTGGATTTTTAATTTTTATTGCGGTCTTGGCTTTTAATCTTATAGGTGATACAATAAGAGATATTCTTGATCCGAAAAGCAAAACAAGATAAGAACAAAGCTTCTAAAGGAGAAATTGATGGATTTAATGAATTCCGGATTTATGTTTGATATAACACTGGTAGTAAGACTTCTGTCAGCATTATTATTAAGTTTTGCCATAGGGCTTGAAAGGGAAATGACAAACAAGTATGCAGGTTTGAGGACTAATATTCTTGTTTGTCTTGGTGCGTGTATTTTTACAATAATTTCTATTTACGGTTTTCCGGAAGTTTCTGTCACCGGAGATGAACTTGGAACACGTGATACTGCACGAGTTGCCGCCCAGGTTGTAACGGGTATCGGTTTTATAGGCGCAGGTACGGTTTTTCGTCATGGCGCAACAGTCTTTGGCCTGACTACTGCCGCAACATTGTGGGTATCTGCAGCAATCGGTATGGCATGCGGTGCAGGAATGTATATTCTTGCAATCGCAGCAACAATATTTTCAATTCTTGTGCTTGTTTCAGTAAGGCTATTTGAAAAAAATATTCTTATTTCAACCGCTAAAAATACAAGACGTTTAAAAATGAGCATCTCTTGTCTGAATGAAAATTCAAATAAAATTTATGATTATATTATTGAAAATAGTAAATATCTGGTTGAGGTTTCAAAAAAACTTAATAAGCAGGATGATAATATGACAAAGATAGTTGTAATTCTTGATTTTATCGGTCGTAATCCTATTCAAGATTTATATAAAACATACAGAAGCCTTGATGGCATAGAGTCAATTTCAATACAAGAGTTTAATGAATAAAAAACTTTAATGCCGTTTTTGTTTGCAGATATTTACTTTTTGAATTTATCAAGAAGATTTTCCGAAACTAAATCAGTTTTTTTTTCGGCAGGTTCCGGCTGTTGTATTTGAGCCTGTTCTGTCGGTTCAATATTTGCATAATATCTCGGGTCTTCCAAAGATTCCATTGCCTTCATAACCCCTAATCTGCCCGCTTTTAACTGCATATCTGCAAGCCAGGATTCTACTGCGTATGTCATAATAATTGAGAATGCTGTCCAGCTTATACCTGCTGCCGCAAGAGCTTTTTTAAGTCCGGGAGTCATAAAAATTGAACCTAATTTACCGCTTTGTACAAATTTAACAAATTCATCCGGATGTTCCTGGAATTCCTTTATAATTCTTGAGGTAATCTTGTTTATTTCTTCTTTCGGAATATTTTCTAAGATTTTTTCTATTTTCGGTATTATTCTAAGGAATGTATCTTTGTCCATACTTGCCATTTTCAGGGTATCACGTGCAAAGTCTTCAAATTCATCAGGGGTCATTTTTGATACTTTTTCTTTCAGACTGTTTAGCCCTGCTTTTTGATTTATGAATTTTTCCGGCATAAGATTGTATAAGTCTTTAAATGTTGTTTTTCTTACTTTATTTTGCAGGGCATGCAATATATCAAGGGCTTCTTCCATGTGTATGCCTGCAAGAGTCGGAATTTCTTCCGGTTTAGCAAGATTTGCTGTTTGAGGTTTCATAAATTGTTCAATGTTAATTTGGGATTCTTTGCTCAATAATTTATTAAACTCATCTTTTCCTAAGTATTTTTGCAATACTTCAATTGTTTTTCTGTTAAGCGGGAAGAACATATCATTCTGTTCTGCTGTCATTCTAATTTGTTCTTCCAGATTAGATACAATTTTGTTCAAATCTTTTATTTTGACAGATGATGATAACTCATGGAACAGCCAGATGTTTCCTGATATATTTTCAGCTGTCTTTTTCCCAAAGGCATTTTCAAGAACCTTTTCCACCTGTTCTATTTGTTCAGTTGTAAGTCTCTGAGGATTTTTAAAGTAATCAATAAGGGCAGCTCTGACATCGGCTGTCATGCGAACTCTACTGCTGTAATCATTATATTTGTGACCGTTAATAAGCACTTCAAATATATCATCAAGATTTTGCTTTAACGGATTTGTATCGTCAAACATTTCAAAGTTTTTGAGAACTCTGCGTCTAACTTCATATAAGTATTCTCTTTGTTCAGGTTCTGATAATTTCTTAAAGTTTTCTGTTCCTATATCTGTATTTTTGAACAATTTTGAGAATATATCCCAAACAGGATCTTTTTGTAAATCAATACCCTTGAGCAGAGCTCCTAGAGGTTTTACTTCGAGTTTACGCCATTGCCCGTCTTCTGCATATATGGTTTGTCTTAAATTTACATTGTTGATAACGTTTGTAACATTTTTCTCAACATTGTTAAGATATTTCTTAAACCATTTTTTCTGCATTAAATTTGAACGTTTACTAAAGAAATTTGCTATTTTTTCTGTTAATTTTGCAGGAGTAATTTTACCTCTTGCAACCTGAACCCCTGTTATAATTGCAGGAGATGCTGCGAGTGCCATTCCGCCGTACCAGACAAACGGCTGGGCAATTTCTGTTGCTGCTTCCATTGATTCAGAGTAAACTTGAGAATTGTCATCAACTTTTTCAAACGTATTGAATACTTTTCTCTGAAGGTTTTTAGCATCACGCATTTGTTCTTCTGTCACATCCTGTTTTTTCAAGACATCTCTTAATGCCTGACGCTCTTTGTATTCAGTTTTTCTATACTTGTTATAATCCCAGTATTGTTTTAAGACTCGAGGGATAAACAATGCATATTCTTTAATTTTGTTTTCTTTATTTTTTGTATTTTTTACATCTTTTACTTCTTCATAGTCTTCAGGAGTATAGCCTATAAAGTTTTCCGGATTTTGTTCAAGTTCGCGTTTTGCTGTGTAACGTCCTGCCCTTGCTGCTGATTTTTGTAGTTTTAGCCCGATAAGCATCCCTGCAAAACCTGTTACAATACCGCCTGCAGCGCCAAGTATCCATTTTTTCCCTGTTTTATGGGAGAAACCGGCTGCAAACAATTTTTTCACTACTTCGGAAAAATCTGTTTTTTTAGGCTTAACGGCTTTCTGTACATTACCTGCCGTATCTTTTATAAATTCCTTTTTATTTTTTGATTCCATTAAAGAACCTGCAAATTCTCCCCATTGTTTGAAGTATGCAAGGCCTGTTTTTTTACTTCCTTTTAATTCTTTAAACAGGTTTTTAGTTTCATCTGAACCGTATTTTTTTACTGTATTTTCAATAAATTTATCAAATACTCCGAGTTTATTTAAAATCCATCCTGTTGCTGCACCTACCGTAGCCCCTAAAACAGGTGTTGCACCCATTATTACATTTGCTGCAACTTCCATTTTTTCGGAATTCTTTTCTGCTTCGTTGTTAATTATACGTACAATACGCTGAATAACTTCTTTATCTCTTTCAGCCTGTTTTAGTTCTTCAGGCGTCAATTCACGTGTAACTATTTGAGAGTTATCTTCTCTTGCCTGTTTATCTTTTCTGTATGCGCGATTATCTTTCAAAATATTATAAATTGATTTTATCATTCCGGATTTTAGTTTTGATTTTTTCTTATCTTTTAATAATTCCGGATGTTCTTCTAATTCTTTTTTTGCTGCGGCAATTTGTTCAGGTGTATAGTTTACAAATGCTTTAGGATCATCAAGCTCACGTCTTGCTTGATAACGGGCAATCTTAGAACTGTCAGTCTGTAATTTAGCTTCAAAAATTGTTGCAGCTATGAATACCCCGATTGATGCAAGTGCAACAAGTCCGTGATTTCTGAATATTTGTTTACCTAATTTTGAAGTTTGTTTTGTAACTTTGCTGCGATAGTTAAAAAGTTCTTTTTTTAATACCGGGTCTTTTACCTTTTTTATTTCGTTCTTATTTAAAATTGCATTATATCTATAATATGGCTTACCCTTATTTTCGTAATATTTTTGCAGTTTTTGATTTAAAGCCTGACCTTCTTCTCCTTCAATTGCCTTTCGTCTGATTTCATCAATTTTATCCATCAGCTTTTGTGTGCTTTTTTTACCTACAAGCCAGTTGCCGCCAAAAAATGCAAGCATCGTCGTTATAGAAGACAGCGGATCTACTGCAGTTTCAACGTTTTCTGCAACGTTTTCCGAGTGATTATCCATTATATCTACAACATCAATGATGGTTTTCCCTAATTCTTCGGCCTGTTTTAATTCGGCCTGAGTATGCTGTCGTCTGCGGGCTAATTCCTCGCGCTTTGCCTCTTCATCGTGTTGTTCGTTTTCCCATCGTTTAAAATTTTTCTGATTTTTTGCTACTTGTGATAGTGAATTTAAAAAGTCCATTTTCCCTTGTTTCTAAATTAAAAAATTTTTCCCTATATTAATATAAACGTTGATGGACTTAAATTTTTGCTAAAATTATTAAATTTTGTTAACCGGAATGTCTATTTCAAATTCTGTTAAATCTTTTGTTGATTTATTTAGTTTCAAACTTGCATTTTGTGCTTTTAGATTTGTGGCGCAAATATGAAGCCCGAGACCGCTTCCTGTAGGTTTTGTCGTAAATCCTTCTTCAAATATCGCATTCTGTTTTTCTCTGGATATTGCTTCTCCGTTATTTGAAATTTTTATCCGGGCATTATTATCTTTTACTTCAAGAGAAAGTTCAATTTTTCCTTTTTTATCAATTGCTTCTATTGCATTTTTTATTATATTTACTATGCAGGCAAGAAATTTGTTTTCATCTATATAAACTTCGGCGGATTGATTAATATTGCATTTAATTTTTATGTCTTTGTCGTGAATATAAACTTTTGCAAGTTTTACTCCTTCTTCAAGAAGTGATTTTATATCGCAATTTTTCGGCGATATATTGTTTAATGATTTTAAATCCAATAGTGAGTTGCACATTATTTTTATAGATTTGCTTATGCAGTTCAGTGCATTATCTATTGATTTGTTTTGAATATTCTCTTCTTCTAGATTTTTGCGTATTATTTGAGTGTAAATTTCACAGATTGAAAGGTGGTTTCTTATCTCATGTGATATGCATCTTGCTTGTTCAAATATTAAATCGGTATTTGTCATCTATCCTCGCTTTTTTATAAAGTTAAAGGCTCAGCCTGACGGCTGAACCTTTAGATTTCATATAAATTTTAGCCGTTATATTAAACTGCAATTTTGGAGAGTCTTCTGTTTGCAAAGCCGTTATTCAATGCGTAAAGTACGGCTTGAGTTCTGTCATTTACCTGTAATTTCTGGAAGATATTATTTACATGGGTTTTAACTGTAGTTTCTGAAATAAATAGTTTTCCTGCAATACTCTTGTAGTTATTACCCTGTGTGAGCAGATCCAGAACTTCTTCTTCGCGGGCTGTCAGATATGTAAGAAGGTTTTCTTCCGCAGAAGATTTTTCTTCTTCTTTGAATGAATTTTGAAAATACTCAAAGAAGCGGGAAGTAAGGGCAGTCGGAAGATAAATTTTTCCTGCTGCAACTTCGTCCATTGCATAAATAAGCTGTGCAGATGCCATAGTTTTTAGTACATATCCTTTGGCGCCTATTTTCATTGCGCGGAAAATTAAATCTGCATCATCGTATCCGCTTAAAGCTATTACTCTGATATCCATATCAAGTTTTTCAATTTCTTGAATAGCTTGAAGCCCGTCTTTTTCCGGCATATTGATATCCATAAGAATAATGTCCGGACGATATTTTTTTGCAAGGTTAATTCCTATGTTAGCGCTTGTAGTTGTTGCAACTACATCATAGCTGCTTTCAAGCGTAATTAATTCTTTAACACCTCTTAAATGGTCCGCATTGTCATCAATTAACAGAACTCTTGATCTTCTTTTAAACTCTCTCATTGTTATCTCCCTATTTTTATCTTCCCTCTACATTATAAATACTACAACTTTTAGAGGGTGTTTTTCATCCATGCCCCGATTGATATTAATGTGGTGTGGGTTTGAGAATTTGTCTTACATCTTTAGATTGATAAAATAGCTCAACCATGCTCTACACCATGTTTTTCCATGTTTTGGCCGCATGGTTGATTTTGAATTCTTCTAATATTTTTGGACTAATCTTTTTATGGTATAATTTCCTTAACGGGAGATTAAGTGTATGGAAATTTTAGTATTTTTAGCCGGTTTTTTAGTTGGCGCTTTATGTGTGTTTATTCCTTTTAAAGTTATAAATAAAAATAACAAAGCTTCGCAGGATATTTTGTTGGAGCAGATGAAATTATATTTTGAAAATACCGCAAACAAAATTTTTAAAGAAAGCTCATCGGAATTATCAAACCAGAGCAGGGAAAGGCTTGATGAGTTTTTCAAAAGATTTAAAGAAAAAATTGAAGATTTTGAAAAAAGAACCGAGCAGAATTTCAGAGCTGAAACAGAACATTTTACAAAATTCGATATGAATATAAAAAGTTTTCTTGAAACAGGGAATAAAATTTCTCACGATGCAAATTCTCTTGTGAATGTGATGAAATTTGATAACAGAGCCTCAGGACGCTGGGGGGAAGTTGTTCTTGAAAGAGTTCTCGAGGCATCGGGGCTTAGAAAGGGAGAAGAGTACAAAATTCAAATGGGAACTGCAGAAGGAAGACCTGATGCAACTGTATTTCTTCCGGAGGGCAGATGTATTTATATAGACAGTAAGACTTCTTTTGCAGCCTGGGACGGTTTTGTGAATGCTGAAACCGAAGATGAAAAACAAATTCATTTAAGACAGTTTGTAGATTCTACAAAGGCTCATATTACAGGACTTGCTAAAAGAGATTACTCTGTTGAAGATGCCTCGCCGGACTACGTATTGATGTTTATACCAATTGAAAGCTGTTATTCAATGATGTTTTGTGATGACTGCGCTTTATGGGATTTCGCCTGGAAAAATAAAGTAATGCCGGTATCACCTTCAACTCTGCTTGCCGCATTAAAAATTATAAACGCATTCCATGTTGTAGACAGACAAAACAAAAATGTTCTTGAAATGGCACGCCTTTGTACAAGTGTTCACGATAAGTTTGCGGCTTTGTTAAGCGAACTTTTAAAAATACGTGATAATTTGAATAATTCATTAAAAAAATTAAACGGAACAGGAAATATTATAAATCAGATTTCAAAATTGGAAAAGTTGGGATGCGTGTATACTAAAGAATTACCTGAACTGCCTGAGGAAATAACTATTGACAATTAAGTTAGTTTAGACTAACTTTGTAATATGAGAGTTCAACCGATTAGTTTAAGTTATTATAATTACAAGCAAAATTCGTCACCGGTTAATTTTCAAGGAAGAATAAAACCGCCCTCAAAAGATGCAATAAGTGACTTGAAAGTTTTTATGCATCATATTTATGAATATAAAAAGGGTTTGAGAAGTTTAATCCTAACAACAGAAAGAACCTCTAACAAGGATTATATAAAATACAGGCTTGAAAAAGAAAATATTCCATACGTAATTCATGACGTTTCAGAAAGATCAATAAATGTATTTTTCGGGAATGAAGATTGTATAAAAGTCGTGTCAACATTTGACAAGCATTTAAATAAGCTTTCGCCGGAACAGGATTTTATGCTCGGTATAATGCTTGGTTATGACAGGATTTTGCAGTGTAAAAGGTATATGCAGAGATTAGGAGATAAGCTTAAGCCGATTAAGGGTTGATTTTATTTTACTATAGTGGTAATATTCATTTACGATGATTGAAAAACCTTTGACAGCAAAAGACAGAATTATTTTAGCGTTGGATGTTGATAATTTAAAGGAAGCTGAAGAACTGGTAAAAGAATTAAAAGATTATGTCGGTTATTTCAAGGTTGGTCTGCCTTTAATTGTTAATTACGGATTTGAGGCTTTCAGACTTTTGGAAGAGCACGGTGCAAAATGTTATTATGACTGTAAGTTTCATGATATCCCGCATACAGTGCAAAAAGCTTGTATAAGTCTTGTGAAAAATAATGTTAACTTTTTCAATGTCCATATTCAAGGCGGATCAAAAATGACATCGGCTGTCGTCAGAGCTTCGCGTGCGGCTGCAAAATCAATGGGTATTGAGCCGCCTACAATTCTCGGAGTTACTTTATTATCAAGTTTCGGGCAGAAAACTTTGACAACAGAACTCTGTGTAGACAAAAATATTGAGGATTTTGTTCTTCAGCTTGCAAAAGTTGCAAAAGAAACAGGGCTTGACGGAGTTGTCGCAAGTGCTGAAGAGGCAAAAAGAATTAGAAAAGAAATTGGTGAAGATTTTATTATCTTGTGTCCTGCAACAAGACCCACCTGGTCTTCAGTAAATGACCAGGTAAGAGTTGATACCCCTCGTGATGCAATTATGTCCGGAGTTGACTTTATGGTTGTCGGAAGACCTATTACAACTGCAGATGATCCTATAGTGGCTGCAAATTTAATAATTGATGAAATAGAAACTGCTCTGGAGGATAAAAAATCAGTCTGCCATACATGGTAGCTATTTAATTATTTCGTATTTTTTAGACAATTCAAACTTATGCTTTTCGGGTCTGTAAATATAGACATCATAATGCATACCATCTGTGTTTATCTTTATTGCATTATGTCTGTCTGTTCTAAAAATATCCGTATGCCTTAATATATCAAGCGTTCCTTTTGTCGGGTGTCCGTAAACATTCGTTCCCGTTGAAATTATAGAAACTTTTGTGTTTAAATGTTCAAGCATTTTGCTGTCAACAACATGCGAACCGCCGTGATGACCGACTTTCAAGATTTCTATTTTATGTGGAATATTTGTCTTTATATTGTTAAAAGCGTCAACTCCTGCATCGCCGGTAAACAGCATATCAAAGTCTTTGAAACTTACAAGAGAAATTATTGATTTTTCATTATCACCCTCCTCAATAGAGGATATATAAGTTTGTATGTTCAAATCATTTTCCTTGTAAATGGAAGTGTTGTTTGCCGGAATTTGGGAGGGAACTTTTAATTCTTTGATAGTTTTATAAATATTTTCGGATGTCATGGATTTGTTGTCATAAGAATTAATATAAACCTTTTTTACCCTGAGATTTTTCATAATATCAACTGCGCCGCCTGAGTGGTCGTTATCAAAATGGGTTATAATAAGACCTTCAATATTTTTAATTCCCATGTCTTTCAGGTATTTTATTATGATTGAATTTGCCTGTGATTTTCCGCCTTTGTATCCGGCTCTGCCGGTGTCTACTATGAAGTATTTATTTTGCGGTGTTTTTATAAGAAAACAGTCAGCGTTTTGGACATCAAATGCAATTATTTCCAAATCTTTGTTTGGAATATTAATAAGTGAAACCGCAAGCAAAGCAGTGCAAATTAAGCAGGATGTCAGCAATTTCTTTGAAAATCCTGTTTTTATTCCGAGAGTCAAAGTTAGTACAATTGAATAATAAATGATTATTTGTAATATCCCCGGGTGTGTTGTTGTAAGCATTGAGCCTGTAAGGTTCGCAAAGAAATTGGAAATAGCTACAAGTGCAGTCAAAAAGTAGTTGAGTATAAAATCCATAGCCATACAGATTTTGTCGGAAAAAGGACTGAACATTGCAATAATTGAACTTACAAAACCGCCAAAACTTACCACACTCAAAAACGGCATGCTTAAAATATTTGCAAAAACCGAGTATGTGCTGAAAGTATTAAAATAAAACATCTGTATCGGAGCAACCCAAATTTGTGCAACAACCGGAATTAATATTGCGCCCGTCAGCCAATCAGGTATTGGAATATTTTTGTATCTGTCAAAAATTACATTTGCAGTTGTTAATATCCCAAACGTAACGATAAATGAAAGCTGAAATCCTACATTATTTATAAATGCCGGATTGTAAATAAGCATAAGCATTGCAACAAATGCAAGCAGAGATACACTATGTGCATCCCTGTCAATAAGTTTTCCTATCAAAACAAATAAAAGCATTAACGCTGCACGAATAACCGATGCGCCGAGACCCGTCATCATTGTATAAATTATTACAACTCCAATACCTGTAATTACAGTTAGTTTAAAAGGCATCCTTATCCGTCTCATGAAAAATACCCAAAAACCGTATATAAAAGCAACGTTCATACCTGATGCCGCAAGAATATGCAGCAAACCTGAATTTATAAATGAGGCCTTTATGTATTCCGGCGGAGAAACAGCATCATCTCCGAAGACTATTCCGCCTAAAATTTCAAGGTTCGGAGTTTTCAGATACTGAGAATGAACATTAATTATTCTGTCACGAAGATTATTCAGATTTTGTAAAAATTTCCATTTTACTTTTGGTGGTGTATTTAAAAGTTTAAAATCATCCGAATAAAATACCGTATAAGTATCAAAGTTTCTTAGATATTTCCCGTAATCAAACTGTGACGGATTGCTTGACGCAAAAGGCTTCCTTAATTTCCCTGAAAGCTCATAGTTATTTCCGATTTTGCATTGTCCGGTGTTATTTCTGCTTAGTGTAACAAGTGTTTTGCCGTTTACTTTTTGTTCGTTTAATTCATAAACTTTGAAGAAAAATTTTGTTTTATCTTTAGAACTGCTGTCGGGAATTGATACAACCTGCCCCTGAATTTTTGCGTCAGACGGCGTAAAAGGCAGTAATTCGTCTGTTATATGCACCCTGAAATATGCATTAAAAAAGCCCAGATAAAATATTAAAATCCCGAAAAGAATATATTTGAAGGAAACATAGTTTTTTACTATAAAAAATATACTTGCAAAACTTAAAATTATGGCGCATAAAATTCCACAGTCATTAAAATACGCAAGAATTCCAGTCATAAAAAGCAACGCGATAATAAACATCAACGCGTTTTTGCTTTGAAGAATAGAATTTATCTCAAATCTGTCCACAGATTAATTATATGACAAATTATTACGTCAGGGTATTACGTTATGTAAATAAATCCTATTCTTTACCGAAAACCCACCAGCCTTTTTTTGATGCCGGCTGCAGTTCCGGACTCGGCTGACCTATTCTGAAGGTATTTTTAAATGGTGAATGAGTCGCAAATACGCTTGTTGAAAGGGTGTTTATATATTTGTTGCTCAAATGTGCATAGTCAAATAAAATTACCCCTTTGGCATCGACTTTTCTTGCTTCATGGATTAACCTTATCAAATCCTCATCTGTTCCGCTCATAAATGTGACAAATAAACCTGCATAGAGATCTGTATTTGCAGATTTTGCGTTAATAACGTCTGACATCATTTTGTTGGCAGTTTTTGAATCGCATGTTAAAAACAATGGAGTAAAGCCGTTCAAATAACCTCTTGTAGACCATGTTTTCCAATCCTGAAGTTTATTGTTCAAAGCTGCCTGTCTGTCCGGAAAAATTACGGCGCTTATATATGTGTGCTTACGTCTTCCGAGTTCTCCGACTTTTTTTACCATGTCAGTAATTTTCTGGCGTCTGTAATTGTTCCACTCAAGCCATAGCGGATCGGATTTTACAATATCAACAGGGTCCACCCCGAAAATCATTTTAAATTCATTTCTTGCATAATCTGTATATCCCCAGCTTGTAGCTTCCGAACCGGATACACAATTAGGATATCTGATGTAATCAAGATTAATTCCGTCAGGTTTGTAATTTGTTATTATTTCATCAACCAGTTTTGCCAAGAAATCCTGTACATAAGGATTTGCAGGGTCTAAAAAGTATCCGTTATGTTCTGATGTTGATTTTGAGGGGTCAACAGAATTTGCATCTTTTTTTATCTTATTACCCCAGGAAGGATTCATTCCGAGGATGCTTTGAGCGTTGTCTTTAGGATTTTGCGCACCTACATAGAAAGTTTCAAACCAGATATGAACCTTGATATTACGTTTGTGCGCTTCTTTTATCCATATAGCAAGCGGATCAAAACCTTTAAACTGTTCATATTGGGGGGTAAATCCGTAGGCTTTCATTGTTTTGCTCGGGAATATAGTTTTTCCATGGAAGTAGGTTTCCAGAAATATTGTATCAATACCGGCCTTTTTTACTCTGTTTAGAGTGTCTTCAATTGCTTCTTCGCTTTTTTCGGTAGGTCTGAGCCAAACTCCCTTGAGTTCTCCGCTTTTATACGGAACTACACTTTTAATAGCATCATTTGCTGCTTCAATAGCAAGTTTTGAATATTTTTGGACATCTTCGGGAGATTTTCTTGCTTTTTTTAAATAATTTTTTGCATCTGCAATATAGCTGCCTGGAAGTTTCCAATTATAATCCGGGCTTACGTTTTTGTAATAGTTAAGCATCTGTTCGGCTTCTGATATTTTCTTTTCCGATTCAAAAATATAACTTTCTGATGTGGTATATGTATAAATAATATTTGTATCTTTATCTATATATATTTTTGTGCCGACTTTGATACTTGAATTCATCCAATTTTTAGCACGTCCGTGTCCGCTTATAACAATTCCGTTAGGCGGAATAAGAGAATCGGCTCCTGATAATTCAGTAACTGTATTCCCTTCAACAATTGCTTCTGCACCGTATTCATTTGTATTAGTTCTGGGACCGTAATTGGGAGTATATACGACGAGTTGATTTATACCTCTTGCACCTGGAAGGTAGCTTCCTGTTTTGTTAGAAATTGCTGTCGGATCAATTGAATTTATCAGATTTTTTGTATAGCTGAACACAACTTCATCTTTACCTGGTTGGTATTTTTTGAATACCGGCGCCAAATTTTCTCCCTCATCAACCACTAAAAGTGTAGAATTATCAAGATTAACTGGCTCCTGTTGAATATTTTGTGTTTGTTCATTGTTGTTTTTACTTTTAAAACCGGCAACTAAAAGCGGGTTGATATCATCAGCCATAACAAAAGAATTTGTTAAAAATATAAATGCCAAGCCTAGTATAATTTTATTTAAATTCATTTTCCTACTCCCTGATATTATGATAATAGTCTGATTTATCATAATTTAGCTCATTCAAGAGCTGTATTTTTTCTTTAATTTTAGAGTCAGCTTTAATATTGTATGATATTTCATAAAACTTTTTGGCATTTGAAAGATCTGCTAATTTTTCGTAGATTGTTGCAAGTTTTAAATTAAAATCATATGTTTTTGCTGCACCGTTATTATAAGCTATTTTGTAGTGGTACAAAGCCTTTTTGTAGTCATTTCTTTTATAATAGTAATCTCCGAAATAGAAGTTGGCCAAAGTCGCTTCTTTACTTATATTTAAAGCTTTATAAAAACATGTTTTAGCTAATTCTGAAATATTTTTTTCATCATAAATTTTTCCGAGTCTTATGTAAGCATCAATATCTCCGGGGTTAATTCTGGTTAATATGTAATACTTGTTCATCGCAGAATTGAGATATTTTTCTTTCTGCACCTCATTTATTGTTTTAAAATATTGATAAAAATCTTGTTGGGCTTCTTGTCTAATTTTGTTCGCGTCAAGTTTAGAATAATTTAAAGAAGCAGAAAAATACTCCCTGTCATTTCCCTGCTCGGCTGAAGATGGTAGGATTGTAAGTGTATTAAATATCAAAAACAGAAGTGCCGCAGCTATAATATTTTTACAGGTCATCATATCTTACTGTAGTATTGAGGCTCTTATCATTCATAAACGAATGATCATCTAATGACGGGTCAAGATACATAAAGAAGCGTCGCACATATTTTACCACCGGCTGGTTGTAGTATTCTTTTTCTACTTCTTCAGACAGCGGCTCTCCGTTGTGTTTTGCTACTGTTTTTTGAACAGCGTGTATTGTCGCATTAGAATAGCCGTAATTTTTTAGATAATCAGCATCTACTGAATCTTCAACAGTAAATTCAGCATATGCCGGCAATGTTATCATAGTTGTTAAACATAAAATTAATAAATATTTTTTCATTTACACCTCTGTTTGTATAAATAAATTATAATACGATTTTTAGCAGTTACAAAAATATTATAATTTCTTTACAAAAAATCTTCCATATATTATTTAGATGATTTTACTATAATCTCTTCTAACTTTTCAAGAAGCTGATTTTCAGGAACTTTTGCAATAATTTCACCTTTTTTGAAAATAATACCTTCACCGACGCCGCCCGCAATTCCGAAATCTGCATGTCTAGCTTCTCCGGGACCGTTTACGGCACAGCCCATTGTCGCAATTGTGATGGGCTTATCCAGATTTTTAAATTTCTCCTCAACTTTTTTTGCAAGTTCAATCAGGTTTATCTGAGTCCTTCCGCAAGTAGGGCATGAGATAAAATTTACGCCTCTTTGTCTTAACCCCAGGCTTTTTAGAATTTCAAAGCCGGCCGTAACTTCTTCTTCCGGATTTTCAGTGAGAGAAACTCTTATTGTATCTCCAATACCTTCAGCAAGTAATGTACCGAGGCCGACTGAAGATTTTATTAATCCGCTTTTTAAAGTTCCTGCTTCCGTGACGCCGAGATGTAAAGGGTAAGGGATTTTATCCGCAATACTTCTGTATGCTTCAATTGTAGTAAGAACATCAGAAGATTTAAGGGAAACCTTTATTAAATCGAAATCTAAGTCTTCAAGAATTTTTATATGCCCGATTGCACTGAGAACCATTTTTTCTGAAAGCGGAATATTTTTATCTTGCAGGTCTTTTTCTAAGGAACCTGCATTAACCCCAATTCTTATCGGAATATTCTGCTGTTTGGCGAGAGAAACAACTTTTTCAACATTTTCTCTTTTGCCGATATTTCCGGGGTTTAATCTCAGAGCGTTAATCCCGTTGTTTATGCATTGGATTGCAAGTTTGTAATCAAAATGTATATCCGCAATAACGGGTATTGGAGATTTTTTTACAATATCTTTTATTGCCTCTCCTGCATCTTTATTTAAAACGGCAAGCCGGACAAGTTCGCATCCTCTTTCTGCCATTTTGTTAATCTGTTCTAATGTAGCTTTGATATCTCTTGTATCGGTGTTGCACATAGATTGAACACTGATAGGATTATCTCCGCCGATTTTTACGTTCCCTATTTCTATTACTTTTGATTTTCGTCTGTTTATCATATTATAATAATATCACATAAATAATTAATCGGAGGTTAATTATGAAAATAGCTGTTTTATCTGATATTCATGGGAATTTTCAGGCACTTGAAAGTGTTATGAAGGATATTGAACAAAATAATTGCGAGAAAGTTTTATGTCTTGGAGATTTGGCTATGGCGGGACCTCAGCCGAGAGCGGTTATAGATTATGTTCGTAAGCAGAATAACTGGATTGTTATACAGGGTAATACTGATAAAATGATTGCGGAATATACAAAAGAAACGTTGGAAAATGTGCGTGCAAATGCTCCTGTCATGGCAAATGCATTGTTAGATGATATTTTATACATTGAAGAAGATAAAAAAGAATATTTAAAGAATTTGCCTGCACAAAAAGAGTTGGAAATAGAAGGCGTTAAAATTCTTATGGTTCATGGTTCTCCGAGGAGAAACAATGAGGATATTCTTCCCGGTATGTCTTTGAAAACTGTTGAGGAAATTGTACAAGATACCGATGCAGATTTAATATTCTGCGGGCATACGCATGTTCCCTGCGGATATCAAACAAATAAAAAGCAGACGATAGTTAATGTCGGCAGCATAGGGCGTCCAATGACAAAAGAACCGGAGGCTTGTTATGTAATTGCAAATATTCAGGACGGTGGTTTTTCAATAGAACATAGATTTATTGATTATGACAGATTTACTGCTTCGGAAATTATGAAAGCAAGAGGATTTGATGGGGCTGAAAAGCTTGCTCAGATGATATTAGAACCATCAGAAAGACATTTTTAATTGCCAAATTTTTTGTTTGTGTTACCATACTTTTATTAAAGGAAGTTTTTTATGTATATAAATAAAGAACAATTAGTTTCCTATATAAAAAAATTAACTGAGCCGAAAGTATTAGTAGTTGGTGATTTGGCTATTGATGAAATGATATACGGAGATGCCGAAAGAATTTCTAGAGAAGCTCCAGTTTTAATACTTTTGCATTCTGAAACAAAGCTTATTTTAGGTGCTGCTTCAAATGCGGCTCATAACGTTTCAACTTTGAACAACGGAAAGGTTAGCGTTATTGGTGTGTGCGGGGATGATTTTCAAGCAAGACAGCTCAGAGAAACTTTTGAAGAAGCAAATGTTAACTGCGGGTTTTTAGTTGTTGACCCTTCCCGTAAAACAACTACTAAAACAAGAATTTCAGGATCTATTACAACTTCAATAACCCAGCAGATAGTCCGTATCGACAGACAGACTAAAGAATTTTTAAATCCTGACATTGAAGAAGAAGTTTTGAAACAAATAGAAAGAGCAGTCCCTGAACATGATGCAATAATTCTGTCAAATTATCATATCGGTGCTTTGACTCCGCGTATTATTCAGGAAACTATAAGACTTGCAAATCAGCATAATAAAATTATTGTTGTTGATGCACAAAAAGAATTGGAAGTTTATAAAAATGTTACTTCAATGACGCCAAACCTGCCTGATACGCAAAAATCAGTAGGTTTTGAAATTGAGAATGAGGATGATTTAAAACGTGCAGGCGACAAACTCTTAGATGAAACTAATGCAAAATCTATACTTATAACCTGCGGTGCCGACGGAATGTTTGTTGCAAGACCGCACGGAAACTATACAAAAATTCCAGTATTTAATAAATCTGAAGTTTTTGATGTAACCGGTGCAGGGGATACTGTTACAGCTGTTTATACACTTGCTCTTGCAACAGGGGCTGATCCTGTTTATGCAGCAATTATAGGCAATATTGCAGCAAGTATAGTCGTAAGGCAGTTTGGCTGTGCGACTACTACTGTTGATGAAATTTTAGCGGCGGTAGAAAATATCTAGCCGTTTGATAAATAATTATGGAGAAAATTTTTATGGAAAAACTAGCAGAAATTTTTAAAAGATTTAAAGCAGTCGATTTAATTATTATTGCAGGGGTAATTCTTGCTCTTGCTGTAGGCTTCTTTACGTATAAGAATTTCAGACAAACTGCGGATAAGCAGATTGAAGCAACTTCAAAAATCTCTTTTCAGGTATATATAAGAGGTGTTACGCTTACAGGAAATGAAATTCCGATGAAGGCAGATGAAACAACATTTATCAGTATAAGAAACGTTCCTTATACTGATTTGAAAATTCTTGACGTAAAAGCTGATAGAAAAAAAGTTGTTCTTCCTATTTTAAACAGTAAGAAAGTTATGGTTGTCGAAGATGTTTCACAGGCAAATGTCTATGATATTATAGTAACTTTGACAGACACTGCAAAAATTACAAAAGACGGTGCAGTTGTCGGCGGCAATAAAATAAAAATGGGTCTGCCTATTACTCTTGAAGGAGAAGATTACAAATTTACAGGGACTGTTTCTGATTTAAAAGTTATGCCCCTTACAGACGATGATAAATTCCATGGTAATTTAAATACAAACGATGATGTTTAATAGTATTTTAAAATTTACTCAATCTAAAACTAAATTTTTATACGAAAACAGCTTATTTTTACAAAATATAGATAAGCTTATATTTCTGTCAATTATTTTTGTATTTTTGGCATCAACCTGTATGTCATCGGATGTAATAGGTTTTGTTGCCCTGATTACGATATTTTTGACTTTTGTAAAAATATTAACAAAACCAGATGAAACTGTTAGTGCAAAATCATTTGAACTGTGGCTTTTAATATACTTTATGCTTGTGATAGTCAGTCTTGCCGGCTCAACATTATTTCATTTGAGTTTGAAGGGATTTTTCAAAACCTTTACTTATATGGCGTTTTATTTTTCAATGGTTCAGTATTTAAAAGAAAATAAATCTAAAATTCCTTACATTTTGGGAACAATAGGTTTATGTATTTCTTTTGAAGCTGTTGTGGGTTTTTTACAGAATTTTGCGCATGTTGAAGAAATTTCTACCTGGCAGGATGTTTCAAAATTAAATCCGGAAGAGGTTATGACACGTGTATATGGAACATTAAAACCTTATAATCCGAATTTACTGGGCGGTTATTTTGTTGCAGGAATTCCTGCTTTATACGGGCTTGCTGCATATTATTTTGAGGATAAGAAATTTAAAGTTTCTCTTGTTTGGTTAATTTGTGCATTATTGTCATCCGTAACCCTGTTTTTGACAGGATGCCGCGGCTCTTATATGGGAATGATGGTTATAATGCTCGGAATTTTTGCAGTTTCTGCAAAATATCTCTGGCAGAATTATAAGCAGATTTATTTATCAATAGTCGGTGCGGTTGTTGCTTTCGCAACTGCTGCTTTGCTGTTGGTTTCATCGTTGAGAGCAAGGGTTTTGTCTATATTTGCCATGAGGCAGGATTCTTCAAATTCGTTCAGATTTAATGTTTATCATTCATCTTTGCAAATGTTTAAAGATAACTGGCTTCTCGGAATCGGTGTAGGAAACCAAAATTTCCGCGAGATATACGGGCTTTATATGAAAACCGGCTTTGATGCTTTGAGTGCTTATAATATTTTTCTTGAAATAGGAGTTGAAAGCGGTGTATTTGCCCTTATTGCTTTTGTCGGATTTTTGATTACTCTGATTAAAAATTCTGTTAAATTTATTCTGAAATCAACTGAAACAAAGTCCGTAATGCTTGTTTCTGCCTGTGCAATATCTGTTTGTGCCGTATGTATTCATGGAATGGTTGATACAGTATTTTTCAGACCGCAGATACAGTTTGTTTTCTGGACAATGGTTGCTGTTTTGTCAAATTTGACTGACGGAAATAATATAGAATGTTAAGCTTATATAAAGGCATGGGTAAACTGTGCTAAACTTATATTATAGTAATATCGTGGTAGTTAAGAAGGAGATATTTATATGATACCTATTTTAGATTCAAAACGCCAGTATGCTGCTATTGGCTCGGAAGTTGAAAAAGCAGTTTGTGAAGTTTTACGCTCAGGTTCTTATATTTTGGGAGCAAATTGTAAAGCTTTTGAACAGGAAATGGCTGATTTTATCGGTTGTAAATACACAGTTGGCTTAAATTCCGGTACTGATGCTTTGCATTTAGCTTTGCGTGCGCTTGATATCGGTGTAGGAGATGAAGTTATTACAGTTGCATTTACATTTGTTGCAACAACAGAAGCTATCGGAATCGTCGGCGCAAAACCTGTTTTTGTTGATATTGATAAAGATACATTTAATTTGGATGCTTCAAAATTGGAAGCCGCAATTACTCCGAGAACAAAAGCTATTATTCCGGTTCACCTTTACGGACAACCGTGTGATATGGATACTATTATGTCTGTTGCTAAAAAACACAACCTTCACGTAATTGAAGACTGTTGTCAGGCAATCGGTGCTTTGTATAAAGGTAAAATGGTCGGAACATTCGGCGATTTTGGCTGTTTAAGCTTCTATCCAACCAAAAATTTAGGCGGTATGGGAGACGGCGGTCTTATTATGACAAGCGACGAAAAATTACGCGATAGGGTTGTAGCTTTGAGAAACCACGGCGGTGCTGTTCGCTACCACCATGATGAAATTGGTGTAAACAGCCGTCTTGATGAAATTCAGGCTGCAATTTTACGTGTAAAATTACCTCACGTAAAAGATTGGAACGAAGCAAGACGTAAACACGCTTATTATTACAATGAATTATTTAAAGATTGTGCTGATGTTCAAACTCCGAAAGAACTGGATGATACTTACTGCGTTTATCACCAGTACACAGTTAAAATTCCTAACAGGGACGAAGTTCATAAAATGCTTCAGGAACGTGGCATAGGTGCAATGCTTTATTATCCTATTCCTCTGCATTTACAAAAAGTTCATGAATACTTAGGTGTAGGAAAAGGTTCTTTACCTGTATCTGAAAAGAATACTGAAATGGTAATTTCGCTTCCGATGTTCCCTGAATTAACGGAAGAAGAACAAAGAACAGTAGCATCAACTTTGATTGACTGTATTGAAAAATCAAAGTCAAAGGCTGCAGTATAATCTTTTAGCTGGTTTAAACATTAATAAAAAAAGACGATTCCTTTTTTTGGGATATCGTCTTTTTTATCCCATTGCGCGAAGTCTTCCACCTGCCCCTTGAGCTAAATAGTTGTCCCAAATAGTTTCTTCTCTTGCGAGTTGATTACCACCTACATAATTTTTATCATTGAATTGAAAATCTAAATTAGTTGAACTAAAAGGTTTTCTGGTTGACGCTTGTGCTGTTAACTGTAGAAATTGATTTTCATTTCCAAATTTGTTTACTTTTGTATAATCATAATCAGTATTGAGCAGTGTAATTTTTTCAATGGCAGATGTCTGCGCCGGTTGTACGCCGCTTATTGATTCTATTCCGTTTAATCCGCCTTGTCCGTTAGTCATATTAACCTCTTATGCAAAAAAATCTAGTGTTCTGCTTAATTCTTCGCCATATTCATTGTACTGTGAAGGTGGCATTCCATTTACCTGTCCTTCTCCAGCGAAACAAAAGTAGCCAATACCCAGCCCCTGTCGAGCTCCAACCCATGATTTAGCCGCCTCTTTATCAATGTTGCCTATATATTTGTTAGTAGTTGTGTAAGAATTAATCGCATCAATTGCGGTGTAACCAGAAACTGCCATGATAATTTTCCTATTTTTATACTCTTATATATATAAAGTATATAAATTTTAAATAATTGCCTTTTGCAGGTTTAATGTCTTAATATTTGTTAACATCTCCTGCCGCATGTATTTATACCCATAAAAAAATAAAAGATAACATAATATTAAGTTTTGTAAAGTGTAAATTCTACACTATATGTGTATTTTCAGGATATGAGAAAAATTTATAAAACGATTATATTGACATTTAAAATATTGTATGCCATAATAATTACATAAGATTTAAGTGTAGTCGAAACACTAAATATAAATAGAATTCATTAACCCCAAAAACATATAAACTCCTAAATAATAAACACTAAAAGAGACCATTAGGATGCAGAAAACGACCCACTCAGAAATGAGTGGTTTTTTTTATGCGTAAATATGACTAAAAATATTTTATAAATCTTTTTGTTATATAATTATTTTATGGCTAAAGTTAAATCAAAATGGGTTTGTACGGAATGCGGTTATGAAACAGCGGGGTATCTAGGCAAATGCCCTGAATGCGGTGCATGGGGTACTTTAGTAGAGGAAGTACAGTTTACATCTAAACCTCAAATTAAAGATGAGTTTATAAATAAGGAAAAACCCGAGCTGTTAAAAGATATTCATATTGGCGAAGAAGTCAGGGTTTCTACTAATATTTCAGAATTTGACCGTATTTTGGGCGGCGGTCTTGTTCAGGGGTCTCTTGTTTTGATTGCCGGTGATCCCGGTATAGGCAAATCAACAATACTTTTGCAGACAAGCGGCGAGCTTTGTAAAAATAACAAAAAAGTTTTGTATGTTTCTGCTGAAGAAAGCGCAAGCCAGTTAAAACTCAGGGCTCAGCGGCTTTCTATTAATGCTGATAATTTATATATTTACCCTCAGACTTCGATGGAAAATATTAAAACACAGATAGAAGAAATTATGCCGGATGTTGTTGTAGTTGACAGTATTCAGGCTATTTATTCTCAGAATGTGGCAAGTTCTGCAGGAAGTGTTTCGCAGATTAGAGAATGTACAAACCTTTTGATGCATATTGCAAAATCAAAAAATATAACAATTATAGTAATCGGTCATGTTACAAAAGACGGAAATATCGCAGGGCCAAAGGTGTTAGAACACATGGTTGATACCGTAATTTATTTTGAAGGTGACAAATACAAATCCTACAGAATGCTGCGTGCTATGAAAAATCGTTTCGGAAATACTTCGGAAGTCGGCATTTTTGAAATGTGTACAGACGGATTGAAATGTGTAACAAATCCGAATGAATTATTTTTGAATGAGCGTTCTCAGGTTGCGGTGCCGGGAAGTGCTATTGTTGTTACCAATGAAGGCTCGCGCCCGCTGCTTGTTGAAATTCAGTCGCTTGTAGGAACAACTCCGTATCCGAGTCCCAGACGTGTTGCAAACGGGGTTGATACGAGCAGAGTTTTACAAATTCTTGCGGTTTTGGAAAAAAGAGTAGGATTAAATCTTTCAAAACAGGATGTTTATGTGAATGTAATGGGCGGAATTGATGTCTATGAACCTTCTGCTGATTTAGGGATTGCTCTTGCCGTTGCAACCTGTGCGCGTGATGTGGTTGTGGATCCGCAAACGGTTATAATCGGTGAAATCGGTTTGTCAGGTGAAATTCACCCTGTTAACAATATTGAAAAACGTCTTAATGAAGCTGTAATGACTGGATTTAAAAAGGCAATTATCCCTTATGCCAACAAAGTTACGGATAACCGTATTGAAATTGTGCCTGTAAAGCGTCTTATAGACGCTATTACGGCCTGTGTGTCGGCACAGTAAGTTTTATTTTTTTGTTGCTACCCCCGGAGTATCTTTTATAATGAACGGTCTTACAAAGGCGTAAGTTCCATATAGAGAAGCTAACAGACCTGCCCCCATTGTACTTTTAAAAAGTTTTGGATGCTTTGTTTTATTGACAAGTCCGCCGAGTGTTACGAGAGTTGTTCCTGTCATAATTCCGAGATATCCTTTGAATATTGTCCTTGGAACAAGAATTGTATCAGTCATATCTGCAGAATTTTTTGTGCAGGAATGAAATTTATCAAGAAAAGTTTCTTTCTTTGCCTGCGGTGTAGCATTGCTGAATGCGGGATATTTATGATTATTTACACATATCTTGCTCACTAACATATAATAATAATCGCATGCAGGAAATTTATTTTCAAGAATAAATTAACTTTTTCTTAATATTTTAAACGCCTATACCTACTTGATTAGTTTTTTTGTTGATGATATAAATTCCATGTGAGAGTTTTTATAAAAGAAAGGAAACACTTATGGTAAATGTAGCAATTAACGGTTTTGGTAGAATCGGCCGTAACACATTACGTGCAGCTATCAGAGAAGGTATTTTTGACAAAATTAATTATGTAGCAATCAATGACCCAGGTTTGAAACCGGCTGATGCTGCCAGACTTTTCAAATATGACTCTGTAATGGGCAAATTTGACGGTGAAGTTGAAGCTTACGAAGAAGGTATTATTGTAAACGGTAAAAAAATTAAATTCTTCGCAGAAAAAGATCCTGCTCAATTACCTTGGAAAGATTTAGGCGTTGAAGTTGTTGTTGAATCAACTGGTTTCTTCACAGATGCTGAAAAAGCAAAAGCTCACATTACAGCAGGTGCTAAAAAAGTTATTATTTCAGCTCCTGCTACAAATGAAGATATTACAATTGTTTTAGGCGTAAACGATAAAGAATACGATCCTGCAAAACACAATGTAATTTCTATGGCTTCTTGTACAACTAACTGCTTGGCTCCTGTAGCTAAAGTTATCGATGAAAAATTCGGTATCGTTAAAGGTTTGATGACAACTGTTCACTCATACACAGGCGACCAGAGAATTTTGGATGCAGGCCACAAAGATCCTAGAAGAGCTAGAGCCGGTGCTTTAAACATCGTTCCTACAAAAACAGGTGCTGCTAAAGCTGTTGCTCTTGTATTACCTCAATTGAAAGGTAAATTGGACGGTTTCGCAATGAGAGTTCCTACTCCTGACGTTTCATTAGTAGACGTTGTATTTGAACTTTCAAAAGATGTTACTGTTGAAGAAGTTAACGCAGCATTAAAAGAAGGTGCTGACGGACATGTTCTTTGCTACACTGAAGAACCGCTTGTATCTTCTGACTATGTTGGAACATCTCAATCATCAACTGTTGACGCTTTATTAACTCGTGTAATGGGTGGCAATCAGGTTAAAATCATTTCTTGGTATGATAACGAAATGGGTTATTCTACAAGATTGGCTGAAACTACTTTGAT
>CALURJ010000017.1 GCA_944323145.1 Candidatus Gastranaerophilales bacterium | reverse complement strand
TATCCGTTGTAATTTTTTCGATTTTTGTCAGTCGCTTCGCTTTCATTTATATTTTTAAGAACGCTTGCTCCCGTTTTACCCTTTCCGTTGATATCCGTTGTAATTTTACCATATTGAGCGGGTTTAATCAAGAGGTAAACAAAATTTAATATTCAAGCTTCGGTACGTTTTATATGCTAAAATTAATTTATGGACACTGGCATCTTAACCGTTAAAATTAAACCCATGGAAAAGTCTGATGTGGATTCTGTAGTATTAATTGAGGAGAAGGCATACGGACAGCACCACTGGTCAAAAGATTCTTTTATGAGTGAGCTTTCGAACGAACTTGCTAAATATTTTAGTGCATTTAATGAAAGTGGTGAATTGATAGGTTATGCAGGCTGCTGGCAAATCCTTGAGGAGGCTCATATTACAACTATTGCTGTTTTGCCGCAGTACAGAAGAAAGTCTTTGGGAGAGGCGCTTTTTGTTACTCTGTTGGAGCAGTGTTACAGGGATATGATTAAATATATTACACTGGAAGTCAGAGTTAGCAATACTGCAGCGATTTCACTTTATGAGAAATACGGGTTTAAATCATTAGGTGTAAGAAAAGGGTATTATCAGGATAACAATGAAGATGCATTGATTATGTGGACAGAGAATATTTTTTACGATAAATTTAAATCAGAATATGGGCAAAATGCTCATACGTTAAAGGGGAAAATTAATATTTTATGATTAAAACTTCCGCGCCGAAGATTAGGGTAATAAAAAAACAAATTGAGGGGATAAGGCTGACATTCGGCAGTTTGCTTTTAATGTTGTGCTGTACATTTTTACTTATTCTTTCAACATTTGTTCAGCTAGATGTAACGCATTTTATAATTCCAAAAGGTGCTTTTTCCGGAGCTAATTTGCAATTAAGCGATTTTATTCACACATACAAGCTTATACCTCAGATACCTGTAGTTATGTTTGTAGGGGCTTTTCTCGGACGAAAATACGGTATTGCAAGTATTCTGCTTTATATTCTTACAGGGCTGTTTATAATTCCTGTTTTTGCACTTGGGGGCGGCCCCGGATATATTTTTGAATACGGTTTCGGGTATATTCTGGCTTATATTCCGGCTGTATTTTTTGCCGGCTCAATCCTCAAAAGCGGTTTTACAAACAGGAATATGCTTCATGCAATGCTTGTGGGAGTTTTGACTATTCATTTAATCGGTATATTATACATGTTATTTATAGCCGGATTGAAGCATGAGGGTGCTTCGTTCATGTGGGGGTGGATTTGTGCGCAGAGCGGTGTCAAAATTATTTATGATTTTGTATTCAGCTTTGCGGCTGTATTTGCTGCTAAATATGCAAAAATTATTTTATGGTTTTTTATGTAAAGGAGTTAATATATGAAAATTCAATCTGTAAAAATGTATTCTCCGTCGTTTACAAGCGACAGGCGGAAGTTTGATGTGCAGGGGCATATCGGTTCTCATTATGACGGGCTGTGGAACAGGGAAGCCAGCTATACGGCACAAAATATTATTGATACAGTCGAAACCAATAATGTAAAAAAAGTGCTTGTCAGCACTCTTTCGGGGTTAAATCCCAAGGAAAGCGGCTTCTTTAAATCAGAAGCAAATGCGGCAGATGAAATTATAAATCTTAAAGGGAATGATAAAGTTACTTTATATCCGCTTCTTTCGTGTCAGCCGGGAATTTCTCAAAATACTGAGACTGTTAAAGGTCTTATAGAAAGGCACAAATTTTACGGGCTAAAATTTCATCCAACAATGACGGATATGTCTGTTGAGGATAATTTTGAAATTTATTCGGATTATCTTAAACTAGCAGACCAGAAAGGTTTGCCCTGCGTTTTCCATTCAACAACGGACGGGAAATCTAACCCTTCACAGATAATAAAACTTGCTGAAAAGTATCCCAAGCTTCCTGTTGTTCTGTACCATGTTGATTTGATGTCAAAACCTGAACAGGTGTCAAAAACAATTGACGAGATTTCATCATCGGTGAACAGCGGAAAATCCAATTTGTTTGTAGATATTTCTTGGCTTACTGATTTTGACGGCAAAGGTGAGGAAAGTAAAAATATATTGAGGCAGCTTCTTGAAAAGGTTGGAGCTGACAGGATTCTTTTCGGTTCTGACACTCCGATAGGAGAAATGGGCGATAAAGATAAATACCGTCAATTTACTGATTTTGTGGAAAACAGTATAAAAGAATTTTATAAAAATACGCCGGATGAGGCCGAAAGCGCTTTGAATAAGATATTCTACGATAACGCAGAAGACTTATTTATTAATAAAAAATGGTATCAGGCTGCGGATAAAGTAAAAAAGATGTCAGGGAAAACAATAGGCCTGATAGCTGCAGGGGTTGTTATTGCTGCTGCGATAATAGCAAAAATTGTAAGCGGCAAAGGCAAAAAGGCTGAAGATAACAGACCTTCACATATCAGAAATTATTAAAAAGATATCTAATTTCTGAAGCAGGCACTGTAATGGTTAATTCCTACATTATCAAGATCCGGTACTTTGTTAACACAGATGTCAATACATTTTTGGCATCTGGGGTGAAATCTGCAGCCTGTAATATCTTGCTGTATAGATGGCGGCTGTCCCTGAATTGTTTCAAGTCTGGATTCTCTGTTTGACGGCAGAGAACGTAAAAGTGCTGTGGAATATGGATGTTTGGGGTTGGCAAAAAATTCTTTAGACGGTGCTGTTTCAACAATTCTGCCAGCATACATAACAGAAACGTAATCGGAATTTTCCCCTACAAGTGCCAAATCATGCGTAATCAAAAGGATTGAAGTATTTTTCGAAATTCTTATTTCATTAAGCAGATTCATAATCTGTGCCTGAATAGTTACGTCAAGAGCAGTTGTAGGTTCGTCTGCTATAAGGATTTCCGCATTGCAGGCAAGCGCCATTGCAATTATCGCCCTTTGTTTCATTCCGCCTGAAAACTCATGCGGGTACGCTTTCATCCGCTCTTTTGCATAGGGAATTTGGACAGCATCTAATGCTTCTATGGCTTTTTGGAAAGCTTCTTTGCCTTTTAATTTTTGATGAATATTTATTACTTCAAGAAGCTGATTCCCAACGGTATACAGTGGATTAAGAGAAGTCATAGGATCTTGAGGAATTAAAGCAATTTTAGACCCCCTGATTTTTTGCATATTTTTTAAGGAACTTTCTAAAATATTTTCGTTATTGTAAATAATCTCTCCGGATGTGATTTTTGCTGTTTTGGGTAAAAGCCTTAGTATACTCATTGCACTGATTGTTTTCCCGCATCCGGATTCTCCGACAAGAGAGTGCATTTTCCCCTTTTCCAGAGAAAACGAAACATCAAACAGTGCCTGACGAAATCCGTTTTCACAGTTAAAACCCAGATTTAAATTTTTCACTTCTAAAATTGGCATAGTTATATAATATATGATACTTAAAAATAAGTGAATAGTCTTTCAGGCGGGTTTTGTTAACAAATATTAAGATATGTATTAGTATCTGAAAAAGCTCGTCAATACTGCTTTTTGACGCTGCTAGCAGTTTGAAATCCCATGCTGCCATGCAATTTTTGGAAACAAAAATTTTTTATAAAAGTACAGGGGAAAAATAATACTCAATCACGAGGAAATGGAAAGGGGAAATTATGGGAATTAATCCGAGTTACTCTATTTACGGCATGAGAGACTATGCTGCAGAGTTTAGAGAAAAAGCAAAAGAATCATCCATACGTGTGGATCAAATGTTAAAAGATGCAGGGATTAAAAGAACAACTGTCCCTATAGGCAAGACCGATGTAAAAAATGAAAACAAAGGGCTTACTGTAGAACATCAGGAACAGAGTCAAAATGACCCTGAACAAACCGGCAATGTTCAACAGGAAGAAACTCAAACTTTAGGAAATCTTGCTTTGAAGGAAGATCGTAAAGCTGCGGAAGAAAAAGTCAAAAATGATTTCTTACAACACGGAAAAGCAAACGGTGAAGTTGTTGCTGATGACGAACAAGCTCAGCAAATGGCTGAAGATTATGTAAGAGATAAATCTTACGAACAAGAATCTAATAGAACAGAAGTTTTTATGGATAAAGAAGAATATAAAGCTGCGGAAAAAGAACGTGATAAGCAGTATGATGACTTATACAATCAATATAAAGGTCAATACAGAGAACAGGGTTTTAGAAGAGTGAAAGCCAGAAAAATGGCCAAGGCTCGTGCTAATGCTGAATTGGGAAAAAATGAATATGTTAAAAATAAACAGACACGTGCTTTCGTAGAAAATCATGAAGAAATGTTCTATGATGAAGACGGAAACTTCTCAAGTGATAAATTTAAACAACAGGCTGTAAACTTTGCAAATACTCATACAAGAAGTGATGAAGCAGAAAATCATTACTTAAGCTTGAAAGAAAGACGCGAGGTCGCAGCACAATACGGTGTTGATGACGATGTAATATCAGATATTGCAAACAGAGCTAATATAGGTTATGAAAAAGATTATACACCGTTAATCAGAGCCGGTGTTGTTGTTGGTGCAGCAGCAATAGGTGCAGGTGTTGGCGCGGCTTGTCTTGGAGCTTCATCAGCAGCATCAGCAGCCGGTTCAGCATCAGCAGGCGCAGGTACTGGTGTAGGAACAGGAAGTGGTGCCGCCGCAGGTGCATCTGCCGCCGCCGCAGCAGAAGTTTCGGGAGTCCTTCCCGGTGCCGCCGCAGGTGCAGGACTTGGAGCCGCAACCTCAACATTCCTTCAGGATAAAGGTAATAAAGAAGCCCGTATATATGAACCGGGTAAACCTCAGCCTCATCCTGAACCGGATCCAACACCGGAACCGGAACCTTGTAAATTAACTCCGGGCGAAGAATCAAAAGTTGAAACTACTTCAGAAAATGTGGATGTTCCTATTGAATATTGTCCGTATACAGTTAAAAAGAATGATTTATGGTTAGGTATAGTCGCCGCAAAATACCGTCACGAAGATGGATCTGCGCTGACTCAGAAAGAAATGAAAGAAGTTTGGCAGGGATTGAAGAAAATGCATAATATTCCGTTAGATCTTAAATATATTCCTGTTAAAGAGTTAAGACTATATTCTGAAATAAACGGTAAAAAATATTGTGTTGACTGTGACGCAAAAGTTACAATAAAAAATCAGGGGAATTATGCTACTCCGACTAAAAAATGGAATGGTACAGATCCCGGTGTTATAACAAGACAGGAACAACGTTTCAACACTGTTACAAGAACACAGTACTATTATACAGACTGCAACGGTAACAGAAGCCAGAACTTCTCAACTGCAGAGGAAAGAAATAACGCAATGGAACAAGCTCAAGCAGAAATCAATGCAGGAGTAAATGAATAATTCCCATATTAATAATAAAAACAAAGACCTTCCTTTATATAAGGAAGGTCTTTTAATTCAGGATACAAATGCCTTGAGCTGTTGCCTGAAGGTTATTTGCTGTCCAATAATGTTCCATCGGGGTGAACTCCTCGTTAACACTAAAATAAGATGAGCCCGAACCGGACATTACTGATTCGGGATATAATTTTTTAATGGTCTTTAATTCTTCATAATCGTCTATCAAAGCCCATTCCAAATCATTTTGAAAATCGTTTCTGTTTCCGAATTCTGATTTAAACCCGCTTTTTAGTTTGTCGGAAAATTTGGTATAAGCTTCTTTTGCACTTATCCCGAGATTTACGGGTTTAATAAGCGAAACAGAAAATTCTTCAAATTCAAGCGGTTTTAAAATTTCCCCCCTGCCTGATGTCATCTGCCGTCCGCCTTCAAGGCAAAAATTTAAATCAGAGCCGAGTTTTGCGCAGAGTGAATGTAATTCGTTTTTAGATAACGGTTCATTAAATATTTTATTTAAACCGTATAAAGTTCCCGCGGCGTCTGTACTGCCGCCTGCAAGTCCTGCTGATACGGGGATATTTTTTTCTATATAAATATCAATTTTGTGAGGAGAAAGGTTTGTCCTTTCAATAAAAAGCATTGCTGCCTTGTAAACAAGATTTTTTTCATCATAAGGAATTTCACTGCTGTTTCCGGAAAGGTTGATTGAAAATTTTTCCGAACTATCCGTGCAAATTGTTAAATAATCATAAAGGCTTATGGTCTGCATAATACTTTCAATGTTATGAAATCCGTCAGGACGTTTGCCTGTGACCTTTAAAGTTAAATTAATTTTTGCAGGACACTGGATTTTTATGTTCATTTTAAAGCCTCTGACAATTTCCCGAACATTTCTATTGAAAGTTTTTCGCCTCTTATATTTTCATCAAGATTGAGCTTTGAAAAAGCTGAAAGTATTGTTTCTTTTGCAAAACCTGCTGCAAGCAGACAATTTTTAAGAGTCTTTCTTCTTTGTGCAAAACCTGCTTTGAGGGTTTTTCTGAAATGTTTGTAGTCTTGTAATTCCAACAGAGGTTTTTCGCGGACAGTAATTCTTACAAGTGCGGAATTGACTTTTGGCGCCGGATAAAACGCTTTTCTGCCGACAATTCTTAAGATTTCAACATCTGCCCAAAATTGAGAAAGAATTGTCAAAAGTCCGTATTGTTTGGAAGGCGAGTTTTCGTCGGCTGTCATTCTTAAGGCTACTTCATTTTGAACCATAAGAATTATATCCGTTATTTTTTGTCTGTTTTTATTGTGCAAATCATCAATTTCCCCGAGCAGATGCGCAATAATCGGGCTTGTAATATAATACGGAATATTTGCAACAATTTTGATTTTTTCTTCGCACAATTCAGATAAATCAGTTTTTAAAATATCATTATGTATAATTGTAAGATTGTCTGCTTCAATTTTTTCAAGTTCTTTTATTGCTTCCTCATCAAGTTCAATTGCAATCACCCGTCTGGCATGCTTTACCAGCTGTTCTGTTACAAAACCTACACCGGGGCCGATTTCAACAATTGTATCGTCAGGCTTAATATCAGCATAGTCGATAATGTCAGAGATTACCTGACCATCAATCAGAAAATTCTGTCCGAGTCTTTTTTTTGTTCTGAAATATCTTGCTCTGTCGAAGTAGTTCATCTTACCTATAATAATACCACACACAGGTAAATGTTTTAAGAAATTTTTTTTGTTACTTTTGTGGATGTTATAATAGATAGGGGGTCACTTGTGAACAACGTACAAACTAAAACCAAATTAAACAAAAAAGAAATTATAAGATTATTTGAGGCAGGATGTAAATCTTCTCAAACATATAAAATCGGGATTGAATACGAAAGACTCCCTGTATTTTCGGTTACTTCCAAGGCTGTTGATTACTCATCAGAATTCGGGATTTGTAATTTTCTGAGAAATTTTGCACGGGAAGAAAACTGGGACTATATAATGGACGATTACAACATAATCGGTCTGAAGCAAGCTCATGACACAATTACACTTGAACCCGGCTGCCAGATGGAGATGAGCCTTGAACCGCAGAAAACAATTGATGAATTAAAATCAAAAATAACATCTTTAGACAAAAAATTGAAACCCATACTGAATAAATTTAATATAACACTTTTAAATTACGGGGTTTCGCCTTTATCGACACACAAGTCTATAAATCTTATTCCTAAAAAGAGATACAAAATTATGGCAAAATATCTCTGGGGAATTTTGTCGGACGTAATGATGACGGAAACTGCGGGTATTCAATGCTGTATAGATTTTGAGAGTGAAGAAGATGCAATGCGCAAATTCAAAATTGCAAACAAGCTGGTTCCTTTTATGACAGCAATGTTTGCAAACTCTCCAATCAGGGGCGGTGTGGAAACCGGCTATAAAAGTTTCAGGGCATTGAGCTGGCTCAATACGGATAATGACAGATGCGGCTTTGTCGGGCAGATTGACGATCATTTTTCGTTTGAAGAATATGTGGATTATGTTCTTGAATCTCCGATGATATTTATTAACCGTGAATCAGGTGCAATACCCGTAAACGGAAAAATTACCTTTAATCAGTTTATGCAGAATGGTTTTGAGGGATTTGACGCTGATATTGACGATTTTAAACTTCATGCAAATCTTTATTTTCCTGAAGTCCGTCTGCGCAACTTTCTTGAGATAAGAAACCATGATTGTGTGGGAAAAGACTTGCAATATTCAATTCTTGCAATTTACAAGGGAATTTTGTATAACAATGGTGCAATGGATGAGGTTGAAGAACTTTTTGCCCCTTATGAATATAGAGATTTTTCAGAGTTGAGGTATAATGTTCCCAAAAGTGCCTTGAATTCTAAAATCGGACATCACAGGATAAAAGACATAGTGAAAGAGATTTTGTATATTGCGGAAAAATCTCTTATAGGTATGGATACCGGCGAAGAGAAATTTATAGAGCCGATAAAAGAATATGCTTTGAACGGTATAACTCCTGCGGATATTATTATTCGCAACTGGAACGGTGTTTGGAATAAAGATATCAAAAAATTAATAAAATTTGTACAAAACTAAGCAAAATAAAAAACGCGGAATGCATTTCCATTCCGCGTTCATCGATTACCGTCATCCGGGATTGCGACGATGCGCTTAGCCTTTCTTTATCCGCAAAATAAAATATATTCGGAAGTTTTCTCAGAAAGGTTTGACCAGTCGGGTAATCGTCCGTACCCCGCCGCTTATACCCCCGGAATTAGTGCAGGTTATCACTGTCACCTGCTTCGAATACGAACACAGATGTACATTCCGGACTGTGTTCTCCGGGGCCGAAAATATCTCGGATGATCCGGCTTTGAGATACGAAGTTGAATTTTTTCTACATTTTTATTCTAAAATTTTTTGGGTCATTTTTCATTCAACTTTATATTAATTAATTGTTCTGAAACTATGTACTTTTGTGTAATAGAATAAATGCTAATTTAAGTGATAATGCCTCAAGGAGGAAATTTAAAATGTCTATAAAAATGTTGGTTTTTGACTACCGTGAAAGTGAGAGAAAATTTTTCGGAAATAACAAGTTTGAAAATTTTGATATAACGTTTTACAGCGAAAGTTTGAATGAGGATTCGGTAAAAAATCTTCCTCTCGAGCAGCTTGAACATACTATGGTTGTGAGTGTTTTTATTGATTCTGAGTTAACTGAAGATGTTATAAATTCTTTTAAAAATCTAAGAATTATTTCCACCCGTTCCACGGGTGTTAATCATATAAATTTAAAAACTGCTGAAGCCAAAAATATTGCAGTAATAAATGTTGAGGGTTACGGCTCAAAATCTGTTGCACAATTTACAATAGGACTTATGATTAATCTTGTTAGAAAAATTATTCCGGCTTCTCGCTATATTCTCTCAGAAAATGAGTCTTGTTCAAATTTTCTGGGGCGAGATCTATCAAAATTAACTCTTGGTGTAATGGGGACAGGTGCGATAGGTTCTGCGGTTTGTAAACTTGCAAGTGTATTCGGAATGAAAGTTTTAACTTATGATATAACAAAAAAGCAGGAATTAATTTCAAAGTATGACGTTAGATATGTTGATTTTGACACCTTATTAAAGCAATCCGATATTTTAACACTGCACATGCCTTATACCGGAAATAATTTTCATTTAATTTCGCAAAAACAATTTGAAATGATGAAGGATACAGCGTTTGTGATAAATACATCACGCGGAGAGATTTTGGATACTATTGCACTTTATAATGCGTTAAACGAAAATAAATTGGGCGGAGCAGCACTGGATGTGGTTATGTGTGAACAGTTAAGTTTTAAATGCAGCCAGTTTGAGAAAAAACTCAATAATGATTTAAAATGTCTTGAAGAAGCGAGGGTAGTAAAAGAACTTGCTAAAATGGATAATGTAATTATCACCCCTCATATAGCCTATGAAACACAGGATGCAATTGATTATATTCTGGAAATATCGTTCAAGGGGATTCTTGATATTATAAAAGGCGGTAGCCAATACAGGACGTATTAATTATTTGTATAGAATCTGCGAAGAAATTACACCGGATAAAAAATCCTCTCTCTTTTTTAATTTAAATCCCTTGCTTTCAAAATCCTTAATTAAGTCTTCCGGTTCGGGGAAAATTTGCTTTGATTTAATCAGGTATGAGTATGCTGAATAATTCTTCGTGAATATTCTTGAAAGAATTGGTGTTGTTATATCAAATATTTTGCTCAAGAAATTATGTTTTCCGAAATCAAGATGCATAAAACATCCGCCCGGTTTTAAAATTCTGTAAATTTCTTCCACGGCTTTTTCGGCGTTTTGGATATTTCTTAAACCAAACCCCATTACGGCAAAGTCAAACGTATTATCAGGATAAGGAAGACTTGTCGCATCTCCTTGTAAGTATTCTATCCGGTTATTTTCATTTTTGCGGAATGCAATTTCAAGCATTTTTTCGGAGAAATCAATTCCCGTAACATCTGCATCAGGTTCTATTTGCTTGATTATTCGGGTAAGGTCGCCTGTTCCGCAGCAAATATCAATTACTCTGTCACAGGGTTTTATACCCAGATTTTTTATGCTCTGATATTTTATACGCTTCTGGGTGCCTAATGATATGGCATTGTTTAAAAAATCGTATTTATCCGCAATAAGATTGAACATAGTCTGAACAGATTTCGGATTTTTATTAAATATTTTTTCCTGTGTCATAATTGTTACCTTTTTGCTTAAATTCAATCTTAACATATAATGAAATTATGAACATAGCTTTTATTCCTATAGATAACAGACCCGTTTGTTATACCCTTCCGGAACAGATTTGTGCGATGGATAGCTGTATAAAGTTATTTATGCCGGAAAGAGAATGGCTGGGAGATTTAAAAAAGTTTGCGGATGTTGAAAAAATTTTCGGCTGGCTGGAAAATTTAGATAAAATAGATGCGGTAATTTTAAGTCTGGATACTGTTGCATATGGCGGGCTTATTTCTTCAAGACGCTGTCCTCAAAGCTTTGATGAGATAAAACAGAGGGTGTTTAAGCTCCGTGAAATTCTTGAGCAGAAACACGCTAAAATTTATGCTTTTTCAAGTATTATGAGAATTTCAAACAACAATATTAACGAAGAAGAAAAAGAGTACTGGAATTTGTGGGGAAAAAAGATTTTTGAATACTCGTATAATACTCATAAATACGGTCATTTTGATTGTGACGTGCCGCAGGATATATTAAACGATTACCTTGAAACAAGAAAGAGGAATTTTGAGATAAATAAGATTTATCTGGAATTTCAAAAACAGGGATTGTTTAATACGCTTGTATTTTCAAAGGACGATTGTTCCGAATACGGGCTGAATGTTATGGAAGCAGAGGAGCTTGAACGGCTTGGCGGATTTGTGAAAACCGGCGCTGATGAAATCCCTCTGACACTTTTGGCGCGTGCTGTTAATGACTTTTCACTCTTCACTCTTCACTCTTTACCGGTCAATGTTGCTCCGATATTTCTCGCGCCTGAATACAAAGCCTTAATTTCAAATTATGAAGATGTTTCAATTGAAAATTCCGTCAAAGGTCAGCTTGAACTCGCAGGGTGCACGATTTGTGAGCCGGAAGCTGCCGATATTCTGTTATATGTAAATAACTTTGAAGAACATCAGGGCGAAATTGTTATGAAGGTGCCTGCTAAACATTTTTCGAGTGAATGGAACAGGCCTGATAAACCTTATATGATTGCTGATGTACGGTTTGCAAACGGAGCCGATAATGCGTTTGTTGAAAAGCTTTTTGAAAAAGGTTTTGATGAAAACTTTTACGGGTATTCCGCCTGGAACACATCTGCCAATACACTCGGCAGCCTTATTTGTGCTGCTGTTGTTAAATGGAGGTCAGGAGTTCAAGAGGGCAGGAAGGCAGACTTATATAATCAATGCGTATTTAAAAAATTGCAAACAATTCGCTTTCTTGATGATTGGGCATATCAGGCAAATGTAAGACAAATGCTTGAAAAGCCGGATGAAGATGTAATTAAATCGAAAATGAAGCCGTTTGAAACCACAGTTTTTGAAAAATTGGGTGTAAATTATAATACATCATATAAGTTCCCATGGAACAGATTGTTTGAGGTGGAAGTTGAACTTAGCTGAAATAACACTTCTTGCAGCGGCACTTGGTGTTGATTGCCTTGTTGTTTCTTTTTCACAGGGTTTGATTTTCACACAAAACAAGGTGAAAAATTCATCCGCTCTTGCGATTACTATGGGAACTTTTCAGGCTGTTATGCCGTGTATAGGCTATCTTGCAGCGGTTTCCGTCAGCAGGTATATTGAGCCTTATGCAAAATGGATTGTTTTTGCCATATTTACCATACTTGCCATAAAATTTATTTATGAGGCGTTTCAGGAAAAAGAAGATGAAATATGCTGTATCGGTTTGAAATGTCTTGTAACTCTCGGTCTGGCAACGAGTATTGACGCTATGGGAGCGGGAGTTAACCTGCATTTAACGTCTACACCGCTTATGTTTTCAGCGATTGTAATAGGTTTTGCGTCTGTTTTAATGTCATTGGTCGGGTTCTGGCTCGGGAATTTTTTCAAAAAACTTCCTTCAAAATTTTTGGAAATTACAGGCGGTTTAATCCTGTTAATTCTTGGTATAAAAGCATTATTTTAGGTTTTCTGGCATGCCCGAAACAGGCATGGATACTAAAGAATTTACAATTCTTAATAAAGAACTAAATCATGGAAAACCATGGCATGAGCATGATTGCATGATTTAAAATCTGTAAATCATGTAACAGCTTGATTTTTAGCATGATTGACTTTTGAAAAACGGCTGTATTGTACTGACTACGGGCTTTGTTACAAATGTTCATAATCTCATGTTCTTCCCTTGAAATAATTTCCTTATTTTTTATAATAAAGTTAAAGAGGTGAAACACATCTCTAATGGGGATTTTGACAGTTCATAAGAGTTGTCATGGTTGCCATACTTGGGTAGGATATTTTAATTGGAGATTTTATAAATTGTTTAGAAGCAGGGATATGGGCAGAGCTGTTGCAGTAAGAAGATGGACACCGACAGCGTTGGAATGCTATAAAAGAGGTTGTAATTGTGAGGGTTGTTTTTACAGGGATTTCTTCAGCGGTTCTTCGCAGAAATGCCAGATGAAAGCATCAGTGCTTGAACTCGTTCGCGTAATCGGCACCCCGAATGTAGAATTACAACAATTCATTATTGAAGATTAGTCTAAAAATTTTTTATGTAATTTTGCAAAAATGTGCTGAAAAGGCTTTAAAAATCAAAAAATATATGTTATAATATACAAGCAGTATGTTATAGGAGGTTCACGCATGCACATTTATGTTAACGGAAGAAACATTGAAATCACAGATGCTATTAAAGCTTATGTGAAAGAAAAATTTGGTAAAGTAGCAGCACACTATGACCAAATTCAGGGGATTGACGTTGTTTTGTCGGTAATTAAAAATCCCGCAGCTTCCGGCAAACACGTTGCAGAAGTCAGCTGTAAAATGAATACAGGAGTTGTCCGCTGTGAAGAAGCAGGAGAATCTATGTATGAAAGTATTGATTTGCTGGCTGATAAATTGGCAAGACAAGTTCAAAAATTTAAAGATAAAAGCTTAGGAACGGATAAGTCTTCTATCAGAACCGATGTTGGTGCCGTAGAAGAATCCGTTGAAGCTGTTGAAGAATAGATAAATATTTTTATTAAATAAAAAAATGAAAAAAAGGTGCTTTTTAAGCGCCTTTTTTGTTTTATAATAAGGTTATGATTAATGATAAAAAAGTAGTTATAATAATGCCTGCTTATAATGCGGAAAAAACGCTTAAGCAAACTTATGAGGAAATTTATAAGCCGTTTGTTGATGAAGTAATCCTTGTTGATGACAATTCGCAGGACAATACAAAACTTGTTTCTAAAGAATTAAATATTACAACTATCGTGCACAAAGAAAATAAAGGATACGGCGGGAATCAGAAATCATGCTATAAAGCTGCATTAAAAGCCGGAGCTGATATCGTTGTTATGCTTCATCCGGACTATCAATATACTCCGAAACTTATTCCTGCAATTGTTTGTATGATGGCTTTCGGGCAGTATGATGCGGTTCTGGCTTCCAGAATGTTAGGTAACTCCGCATTAAAAGGCGGTATGCCGCTTTACAAATTCGTTGCAAATAAGTTTTTAACCTGGTTTGAAAATCTTTTTACTGGCGAAAATTTAACGGAATACCATACAGGCTTCAGGGGGTTTACAAAAGAGGTGCTTGAAACATTGCCGCTTGGTGAATGTGATGATGATTTCATTTTTGATAATGAAATGATTGCTCTTTTGTTTTATAACAATTTTAAAATCGGAGAAGTTTCCTGCCCGACAAAATACTTTAAGGAAGCGTCCTCAATAAACTTTGTCCGTTCATGTAAATACGGGCTTGGAGTTCTGGCAGTAAGTTTAAAATACAGGCTCGCTAAAATGGGCTTGAAGTCAAGAATTTTCCGCGCAGGTGCGAAAAAACTTGATCTTGATACAGAAATTGAATACTATTTCAAATAAGCATTTTGTTATTGGTATTATATTATGCCTTCCCTGTTTAGGGAAGGTTTGGATGGGTATCGGGTCATTTTTCTTTATCCTTCCCTAGTCAGTGAGGGAAGGGGCAGGTAGTAATATGAGTGAAAAACAAAACCGGCTCTTGATTTAAAGGCCGGTTTTATCCTTTTTGTTTTATTTATGAAAAGATTAAAGATTAAGCAAAAGTATTTGCAGGTTTTTTCTGTGCAGTAGCACCCGGGATTGACTGCCAGTTAGCTGCCATAATTTTCTTGAATGATTTCAATGCTGTATCTTCAAGTTCACCGAGTTCTTCAGCTTCCATAATCAATTCTCTCAACGGAAGCAATGCACGCTGATCGCGAAGTACGCCGAGTGCAGCAGCAGCACCTGCTCTTACAAGTTCGTTTTCATTACGGTTTTTCATAACATCAATCAATGCCGGAACTGCTTTTGTATCGTTTAATTTACCGAGTGAAGTTACCGCATAAATTCTTACGTTAACCCATTCGTCATACAACATATTGATTACCTTATCAACAGCCTTTTTGTTTCCGATTTCACCTAATGCTCTTGTTGCATCGCATCTTACGTTAACTTTTTCGTGATCTAATGAAGCGATTAAAGCATCAGTTGCAACATCGCCGATTTCAATTAAAGCATCAGTTGCAGTAATGCAAACCTGCGGGTTTTCATCATTCAAAGCTTCAACAAGCGGTTCAACAACGATTTCACCGCCCAAACGTCCTAAAGCACGGGCTGCACGAACTCGAACATCAACATTTCTGTCTTCGCGCAAAGATTCAATTAAGTGAATTGTAGCTTTAGAATCGCCGAGTTCACCTAAAGCACGGGCTGCATAAAGTCTTACCGAACCGTTTTTATCATGTTTCAATACATCAATAAGCGGTTCAACAGCTTTAGAATCGCCCATTTCGCCTAAAACACGTGCAGCGTTATATCTTACTTTTTCAGAATTACTTGTTTTCAAATCAGTTAATAATTCTTCAAAAGATTTTTTCACTTGTTTTTTCTTGCTGTTCACACTAATTGTCATTCACTTTCCTCCGACGCACAATATTAAATTCTACTACACCTTATGCATTTATAAAAAATTTTGCGAATAAAATATTGCCTTTTTTACCTACTTGTATTAATTTTTGTTAACATATTATTTTAGTGGTTGTCTTTTTTACTGTCAAGAAGTGCAGTTACGGGTTAAAAATTTTTTTAAGGGTAAAACTAACACTTTATATTAACAATATAACATATTTTTTAAATAATTGCTCGTATTGGATTAATATTTTAAAAAATCGCTGTATTTGTTTTTTTAATAAAAGGTGTCTTTCAAGTATAAGTTAATCAAATTTGTAATAATTCTTAATACTTATTACTCACTACAGATAGTAATAATAAACTCGCTGCCCTTGCCAACCTCGCTGTTTACAATAATTTTACCGTTATGCTTTTCAATAATCTTTGAACAAATTGCAAGCCCGAGCCCTGTTCCGATACCCGCTCCTTTTGTTGTAAACCCTGCTGAAAATATCTTGTTGAGCTGTTTTTCGGGTATTCCGCATCCGCTGTCTTTTATCTTTACAATAAGATTTTTATCTTTACATTCTGTTGTTATTGTAATAGTTCCTTCACCTTCAATCGCCTGACATGCGTTGATTAAAATGTTTGTAAAGACTTGATTGAGCATGTTCGGAAAGCATTTAATGACGGGGATTTCGCCGTAATTTTTAATGATTTTTATTCTGTTTTTTGTTTCGTGTCTGATAAGCTCAAGTGTTAAATCCAGCTCTTTATTGATATCTGCTTCCTGGAGTTCTGCTTCATCAAGACGGACAAATTTTTTCAGTGAAGTTACAATATTACTTATTCGGCTCACGGCTTCTTTATCAATGTTGTTCAATTCCGTGAGCATTTCTTTTAATTCGGTGTCTTCTATTGAGCCGAGAAGTTTTGCGGCTATTGCATTGTTTGATTTTATTGAAGCAACGGGTGTGTTAATTTCATGTGCAACACCTGCAACGAGCTGGCCTAAAGAGGCCATTTTTTCGGAATTTATCAGCTGGATTTGAGTTTCTTTCAATTCTTTCAGGGTATTTTGCAATTCTTTTACGGTTTGAATATTTTTTTGATAGAGTTCTGCGCGAGTTATTGCGTTCGACAATTGCGATGAAATTGCTTCGAGAATTTCAATTTCTTCTGAGAGTTCTCTTTTTTGATAACTCAGTAAAACTATGACTCCCATAAGGTTTTGCATATGATGAACAGGTATAACTATTCTTAAAACAGGTTGTTTAAAAGGTTTGGCACCGACGTATTCTATTAAAGAATTGTAGGCCGAAATCTCCCGTCTACCAATAGTTTCCATTGTTTTTTCATCAAAAGAAATTTCTTTATTGTGTTTTGTTTTTTTCTCTCCGTAAATTTCATCAATAACAAATGCTGAACTGTTAGCTTTTGCATAATAAGCTTTATAAGCTCCGAACATGGTTGAAAGTTCTTTTAAAGCGGATTGAAGAATTTTGGATATATCAATACTTTCTCTAATGTTGTTTGAAACTTTGTTTATGAGCGCAATTCGGATGGCCTGACTTTGAGCTTTTTGTTTAATTTTTTGTAAATCTTCATTTTCTTCAAGAAGTTTTTTGTACTTTTCTTTTAATTTTTCATTTTCTTTATAAACATCTTTGAGTTTATTCTGCGCGCTGACGTCGGTAAAAAATATTATTGTATAATTTCCCTTTTTTATTGCCTGCAAATCGTAATAAAAAATTCTGTTGAGCTCTGATTGATAAGAAATTCTTGCAAAGAAATTTTCTTTTGAAGTTATTGCGTGATAAACAGGAGAATAAATTTCAATATTTTCGGAATCCAGAGGGCAGATGTCAAATCCTGTATTGTGAGAAAGTTTTTTCAGGTTTGTAAAATCTTTGAACCACCGTTTAAATGTGTGGTTTCTGTAAACAACTTCCTGTTTTTTGTTTAAAATTAAAACAGCATCCCTAAACTGTCTGAAAAAATCAAACTTCCTCATACTAATATTATATTTAGTTAAATATCTGAGGGCAATTATATTAAACAAAATAAAAAAACCGATCAATTTTAGCTGACCGGTTTTTTTATTTTAATATATTATGTTTTATACGCTTGCGAGTTCTTTTGATTTTTCAAGCTGAAGTGTGCATGTTGTAACGTCGCAAACGCATGATGGTCCGAAATACTGGATTGCACCCGGGAATAAATATCTGTCATTCATAGCCCAGTCTTCTCTGTTTTGTTCAAGCTGTTTGAATACAGGCCCGTCAAGTTTTACAAGAGCTTTTTGAATAACAGGTTTCATTTCTCCATGGCGTTTTTCCATGTTCATCATCATTGTAAGAGGAACACCGCCTGCAATCCATTTATCAGCAGATTCTGTAAGATTTCTTACTGATGATAAGTATCCTGTTAAACCGAAGTTGATTAATGCAAAAGCGTTAAAGCCTAATGAGTAGCAGTAATCAGCGTCAAAGTTTGACGGGAATGCGCATCTGCCTTCGTATCCGAAGAAGTGTGACTGCGGGTTGAATTTGCCGATATAATCTCCCTGTGATTTTAATTCATCCAATCTTGTTGCAATCATTTCGATTAACAATTTTTCAGTTTCAATTTTTGATACCTGAACATTGCCGTGCGGGTCGCGGTCTGCTAATAACTGACCTTTGATAAGCGCAGGCAATGAATTGTAAACTTTAGCATTTGCAGGTTCAAGTCTGTTTTCTACAATGTCAAATTTGTCACGAATTGTTGTAGCGTTTACAAAATCGGGGTCATTTTCTAATGATGCCATAATATCGTTGAGGTTTGAAATCATCGATTTCATTTCAGGAATAAATTCAATTAAACCTTCCGGAATTACGGCAATCCCGAAGTTTTTGCCCATATCGGCACGTCTTACGATAATATCGCACATGTAATTTATGATGCTTTCCAGAGACATTTTCTTTTCTTCAACTTCTTCCGAAATCAAAGTAATATTTGGCTGAGTCTGTAAAGCAGCTTCCAATGCAACGTGAGATGCGCTTCTGCCCATAATTTTTACAAAGTGCCAGTATTTTTTAGCAGAGTTTGCGTCACGTTCAATGTTTCCGATAAGTTCTGCATAAGTTTTTGTAGCTGTATCGAAACCGAACGAAATTTCAATCTGGTCGTTTTTCAAATCTCCATCAATAGTTTTCGGACAGCCGATTACCTGAATGCCTGTATTATTTTTAACAAACCATTCTGCTAAAAGTGCTGCGTTTGTGTTTGAATCATCACCGCCGATAATTACAACAGCAGAGATGTTTAATTTTTTACAAACTTCCAGAGATTTTTGGAATTGTTCTTCTGTTTCTAATTTAGTTCTTCCTGAACCGATAATATCAAATCCGCCAGTATTTCTGTAAGCGCCAATAAATTTGTCATCAAATTCAACGTATTTGCCGTCGATAATACCTGACGGACCGCCTAAGAAACCGTATAATTTATTTGAAGGGTTAGCCTGTTTTAAAGCGTCATATAAACCGGCAATTACGTTGTGTCCTCCGGGAGCCTGACCTCCTGATAGAATAACACCAACATTTCTTACTTCTGATGATTTAGAAGAAGAAGATGTGTTGAAAGTTACAACAGGTTTTCCGTATGTGTTTTTGAATAAATTTTGAATTTGTTCCTGATCTCTAACAGATTGAGTTGCGGAACCTTCAGCCATTTCAAGGTTATTAATTCCGTTAGCAAGGCTTGACGGAAGTTTCGGCTGATACTTTAATCTTTCGATTTGCAATGGTGAAAGTTTTTCCATATTTCTCTTCCTTTTCTTGAGTAATACTATTTACAATAAATATTTTACAATAAAAAATATATTTTTCATAATACAATTTATTTTAAAGTCTGCTCCTGTATCGTTTTGTGTTAAAGAATATCCAGCGGGTCAACATCAACAACCATTTTAATATCTTTTGGCAAAGTTATTTTGTTTAGGAAACTTGATATAAATTGATGTCCTTTTTTTTCATCACCTGCGTAAATATTTGCTGGACTTTTAGTACTTTGGTCAGTCGCTATGCTCCCGTTGTCCATTTTATTTTTTATAAGAATTTGAAAACGATACTGGCTGTTAATCCGTTCAATTACGCAGGGCGTTGGTCCGAGAACTTCAAGCCTTTCTGATATTCCGAATTTTTCAATCATTGTACAAAGGCGCAAAGCAATTTCCTGCGCGGATTTTTCGGCACGAAAGTTATTTATTGAGCTTAAAACAAGTCTTATAATCTGGCTAAAAGGCGGATAGTCAAATTCTTCGCGTGCCGTAATTTCTGTTTCATAAAATTCACTGTAATTTTGTGATTTAGCACTTTCAAGTGCGTAGAAATCAGGATTGTATGTCTGGAAAAAAACTTTTCCTGCAAATTCTCCGCGCCCCGCGCGCCCAGCAACCTGTGTGAGGAGTTGAAACCCGCGTTCCGATGCTCTAAAATCAGGAAGATTAAAACTTGCATCGGCAGAGATTACGCCGACAAGAGTAACATTCGGGTTATCCAAACCCTTTGCAATCATTTGTGTGCCGACTAAGATATCAATATCTCCACGCTGAAATTTTTCCAGCAGTCTTATGTGTTCGCCTTTTCTTACAAGAATGTCACTGTCAATACGTTCAACATTGTTTTCAGGGAAAAGCTCTTTTACATACTGTTCAATTTTTTGTGTTCCTGTACCGCTGTTTTTAAAAGCATCTGATCCGCATTCCGGACAAACATCAGGAAAATATTCCGCATGGTTGCAATAGTGGCATTTAAGCATTTGATCTTTTGAATGCCATATCATTGGAATTGCGCAATTAGGACATTGAATAACGTGTCCGCACGCTTGACATTGAGTAAATGTCGAAAATCCTCGTCTGTTTATCAGCAGGATTACCTGCTGTCCTTTTGCAAGTGTTTCTTTAATCTCTGTCTGCAAAGGTATTGAGATAATATTTCTATATGAAGCACGTCCGTGTTCCTGCATGTTTATGACTGTAACAGGCGGGACTTTTGCATCGTTGTAACGTTTTTTAAGTTCAAAGAGATTTCCTGAATTTACCGCACGGTAATAAGTTGAAATATCAGGTGTTGCTGATCCGAGCAATAAAGGGCAATTGTGAAATTCTGCAAGTTTGCGAGCCACAACACGTGCGTCATACCGCGGGGCAGGGGTTGTCTGTTTATACGCGCTCTCATGCTCCTCATCAATTATTATCAAACCTATATTTTTTAGAGGGGCAAAAACTGCAGAACGTGCTCCGGCGAGAATTTTTATCTCATCTTTATAAAGTTTTTGCCATACGTCGTATCTTTCGCCGTCTGATATGCTGCTGTGCCAGATTGCAACATCTTTTGTCCCAAATTTTTTTGCAAGACGCTTTGTTAATTGTGACGCAAGTGCAATTTCAGGTGCAAGAAAAAGAACATTTTTCCCCGCTTTTATTGTATCGTCTATGAGTTTGAAATAGACTTCAGTTTTTCCGGACGCGGTAACACCATGAAGGAGCAGCTCGGAAGATAAGAGGGGCGGAGGATAGGAGGATAAACTTTTTTCAGATAATAGCTTACCTTCATACCTTCCTATCTTCTTATTTTCTATAATACTTTTTATCCCTTCATAAACTTTTTTCTGGTCGCCGGACAATTCAAAAAGAGGCTCGCGCTCAGTTATATGTAAAATATCAAGCGGATTTCTGTATAATTCTTCCTGAATAAGCTTTACACAACCGGCTTGCTCAAGTTTTTTTATTGTCGCCCGTGTTGTTTTTGCGTATTTTTCAAATAAGATTAAAGGCATTTTGCCTGATTTTTGGAGTAATTCAAGCACCTGAAGCTGACGTTTTGTCGCACCTTCAAATTTTACGAATTCTACAAGCTGTTCTGTTTTTGATGCTTTTTCAATTAATTTCATAGGGATTGCGGCATTCAGAACAGTTACTAAATCGCAGCAATAGTAATTTGCAACCCATTCAAGCAGTTTTAAATAATCAATTGAAAAAAGCGGGGTTTCATCAAGGATTTTGCTGATTTTTTTAACCTTAAAATCGCCCGGCAGATAATCGGAAAACCCGACACAAAAAGCATTAATCAGCCCCTGTCTGCCAAAAGGGACAAGCAAAGCCTGTCCGATTTGAATTTTATCTTTCATATCATCGGGGATTAAGTAGCTGAATGTCTTAACCCCGAGAGCTTTAATATTTACAAGTGCTGATGCGTATTTGTGTGAAGAGCGAAGAGTGAGGAGTGGATTTTGTTCATTATCCGTTAAATTTTTAACCATATTTAAATTCCCTTAAAAATTTTTTTCACTTCACCGTTCACTTTTTCACATTTCACTTCTAGACTTCTTCAGACATAAACTCTTTACGTGCTTCCTGAATAGCTTCTTCCAGCAAATCAAGCTGTTCCGGAGTGAAGGTTACCCCTTTTTTAGTCGGAAGCCATGTAGCACCGTCATCAGTTGTATAAAATATTCTCATATTTAAATAACTTTTGCCTTTATATTCGCTTATAGAAATTTGTAATTGTTCTGTGTCGCTTCTTTCAATAGCTGCTAAAAGTTTTGCATCTGCCATTATTTTTCTCTCCTTATTGTTATGTGAAGAGTGAAAAAGTGAAGCGTAAAAGTAATAATTTTCACTCTTCACGTTTCACGCTTCACTTTTTATTTTAGCACAGAAAATTTTTTTTATGATAGAGTTAAGAATATATTTATATATTTTGAGCTTTACTGTTCGTAAATGTCATTCTGAACGTCGGATTGAACTCCGTGTTTCAGAATCTGATTGAGATCCTGAAATAAATTCAGGATGACAGAGAACGACGAAACAAAACTAAGGAGAAAATCTATGATAAAAGTTGCAGTATGCGGTGCTTTAGGGAAAATGGGAAAAGAAGTTGTTCAGGCTGTTACAGATTGCCCTGATACAGAACTTATTGCTCAGATTGATATAGCAGGAGCTGAGTTTAAATCAATTGAGGAAGCTCATAAAGCATGTGAAATTGATGTTTTGATTGACTTTACTCAGCCGAAATCCATTTTTGAAAACGCAAAATACTGCCTTAATAACGGAATAAAAATTGTTATCGGAACTACAGGTTTGTCAGATGAGCAGATTGATGAGTTGAAAAGCTTATCAAAAGAAAAAAATACAGGCTGTCTGATTGCTCCGAATTTTTCAACAGGTGCTGTATTAATGATGATGTTTGCCCGTCAGGCTTCAAAATATTTTGATAATGCTGAAATTATTGAACTTCACCACAACCAAAAAAAGGATGCTCCCTCAGGAACTTCAATCAAAACAGCTTCTATGATGGCAGAAGTTAAAGATGATTTTACAAAAGGCAACTGTCCTGAAACAGAAACTATTGAAGGCGCCAGAGGCGGCAATTCTTACTCAAATATTCATATCCATTCTGTCAGAATGCCGGGTTATATAGCTTCGCAGGAAGTCATTTTTGGTTCATCAGGCCAGATTATGACAATCAGACATGACTCGATGGACAGAAAATGCTATATGCAGGGAGTGCTGCTTGCGGTTAAACATGTTGCCGAAAAGAATGACTTTGTATACGGTTTAGATAATATTTTATAAAATTGAAGCACAGGTGCTTGAAGAAATTTATATACATAGTTTATTAATTTTTCTGTTATAATTAATAAAAAAGGGAGAATACATGAGAAAACCAAACATAGCAATATTAGGAGCTACAGGTGTTGTAGGTAGAGAAATTACTAAAATTGTCAACGAATTGGGAGTTGAATTTAACGAAATTAAATTTCTTTCAAGTGCCCGTTCGGCTGGTTCAAAAATTGAATTTCAAGGAAAGACATATACTGTTGAAGAAGCCAAACCTGAAAGTTTTGATGGTGTAAATATAGTTCTTGCATCTGCCGGAGCCTCTACTTCTAAGCTTTTCGCGCCGGAAATTGTTAAACGCGGCGGTGTTCTGGTTGACAATTCCTCCGCTTTCAGGATGGACGCCGATGTTCCATTAGTTATTGCTTATGTAAATGATGAGGATTTAAGACGGCACAAAGGTATTGTCGCAAACCCTAATTGCTCAACATCTCAATTAATGCTTGTATTAAAACCATTAATTGACAAAAACCCTATGAAAAGATTAATAGTTTCAACTTATCAGGCAGTTTCAGGTGCAGGCTTAGCCGCAATTAACGAACTTACTGAAAATACAAAAGCGCGCCTCGCAGGTGAAAATTTTGAAAATAAATGTTTCAAAAAACCGATTGCTTTTAATGTAATTCCGCAAATTGACGTTTTTACAGAAAACGGATACACAAAAGAGGAAATGAAGGTTGTAAATGAAACAAAAAAAATTCTTCATCTTTCATCTGATTTACCGATTTCATGTACGGCAGCCCGCGTTCCGGTTTACAACGGACATTCAGAGGCGGTTGATATAGAATTTGAAAATGAAATTACCCCTGATGAAGTACGTGAAATCTTAAGAAATTCATTCGGAGTAAAAGTTATTGATAGTCCGGATAACTTTGAGTATCCGACAACTTATGATGCATCAGGGGTAGACCCTGTGTTTGTCGGACGTATCAGAAAAAATCTTGCTTTTAAGAACGGTATTTCACTCTGGTGCGTTGCAGATAACCTTAGAATAGGTGCTGCTTTAAATACAGTAAGAATATGTAAAAAATTAATAGAAATGGAGCTATACTAATAATGCAAATTACAAAATTAACAATTACCCCGCTTGCAAAGGGATGGCCCGGAGCAGTTATAGAGAACCCCTCCGCTTCAAGGGCAGGAATATTGATAAAAGAAAGATTGGTATCAGGCTATCAGGATGATTTCAGACAACCCAGAGTGTTCAGAAAAATTCCTAAAATTTTAAAAGGTTTTGTAAATCCGGCTACAAAAATGAGCAGTGATAAATTTATTGTTCGGATTTAACATTTCTTCATATATTTTATTTTTTACGCAATTTTTAATCTCAAAATTTTTTTATAATATTAGGGAAAATTATGGGGGATAAATTATCATGAAAAAATTACAAGCAAAAAAAGAGCAAGGAGCAAAAACAGAGTTAACTGAAAAAATTGAAAAATCAAAAGAAGTTAACGTTGATATTCCAAGATTAACAAATGACTATCTTGATCAGACATTACAAATTGCTTAAATTAAAATAAAACCCGCTCCGGCGGGTTTTATTTATGCTTAACAAAAGGTAACTTTTAAAGATTTTTAGCGGTGTTTTTGCTAAAATTTATTTTATAAACTAAGGTTAGCGGATATGTTGATAAAGAGAGAAGATATAAAAGCTTTAGTTGATAAAATTCACAAATCAGGTAAAACCGTTGTCTGTACAAACGGATGTTTTGACATACTGCACGTAGGTCATGTAAGATATCTTGAAAAAACAAAATCATTCGCAGATTATTCTATAGTTTTATTAAATTCGGATAAATCAGTAAAAAGTATAAAAGGGCCGTCACGCCCAATCAACAATGAAAATGATCGGGCAGAAATATTAAGTGCTTTGAGATATGTTGATTATGTGGTATTATTTGATGAGGACAGTCCTAAAGATCTCTTGGATGAAATTAAACCTGATGTTTATACAAAAGGTGCAGATTACACCATGGAAACTCTGCCTGAAGCGGATATTATGAAAAAAAACGGCACAAGGGTCGAATTCATAGAATTTGTACAGGGCAAGTCGACGACAAAAACTATTGAAAAAATGCAAAATGCATAGTTTTTAAAAGGAGAACGGGTTATGAGCGCTTATGTTTATATATTGTTTAATAAACCGGATGAAAATTTAATAATAGGTGTAACCTCAAATCTTTTAATGCACATGCACGAAATTAAAAATCAAATCAGCAAGATTTACGAAAACGAATTTTCCACAAATAAACTTGCATATTATGAAAAATATAAAGAACTCGATGAGGCGATTATTCGTAAAAAAGAACTTGAACAGATGAACAAAGCGGATTTAATATCTGTAGTAAATTCGAATAACCCTGATTGGAATGATTTACATGATGAAATTTTAAAAATCTGGGATGATTCATTAAAATCAAATAACATAGATCAGACAACATAGATTAAACTTATTTAATACGAAGGAGAAGATATATGAAAACCTTTACATTAGAAGAAATTACGCAAATTACAGGCGGTATGCTGACAAAAGTTCAGGACGTAAAAATTACTCAAATCGCTCCGCCCTTGCTCTCTGATGAAAATACCCTTGCACTTGCGCTCGGGGAAGAAGAAATTGCAAATCTTGCAAAATCAAAAGCCAAAGCAGCACTTGTTCCTTTAGGGGTTCAAATTGACGGGCTTACGACAATTGAGGTTGAAAGACCAAGACTTGCTATGATGAAACTTCTTAATATGTTCTATACTGCTCCTGAAGTAAATAAGGGGGTTCATCCGACAGCTGTTGTTCATGAAACTGCTAAATTAGGCGAAAATGTTCAAATCGGTCCGAATGTAGTAATATCACATGATGCCGTAATCGGTGATAATACAAAAATTCTTGCAAATTCTTATATCGGCGGCGGAGCTGTGATTGGTAAAAATTGTTTCTTCCACCCCGGTGTTAATATCGGCGACAGAGTAAAAGTCGGAAATGATGTTATTCTTCATCACGGTGTTTCTCTCGGCGCTGACGGTTTCAGTTTTGTAACAGAAAATCCCGATAACATTGAACAGGCCAGAAAAGAAGGAGAAATTAAAGAGGCTTCTACAAAACAGGTTATTTTTAAAATCCCTTCAATCGGTTCAGTTGAAATAGGCAACAATGTTGAAATCGGAGCAAATACAACAATTGACAGAGGGACAATCGAAAATACAACAATCGGCGATGACACAAAAATTGACGACCTTGTTATGATAGGTCATAATTGTAAAGTCGGAAAGGGATGTTTCATTGTATCACAGGTTGGAATTGCCGGAAGCTGCGTAATCGGCGACAGAGTAACAATTGCAGGTCAGGCAGGTCTGGCAGATCATATCGAAATCGGCTCGGATACAATTATTACGGCAAAAGCAGGGGTTACAAAATCCTTCCCTGAAAAATCAATTGTAGTAGGTATACCTGCTATGCCGAGAAAAGATTTCATAAAACAATTAAAAACTATGAAAGATGCTCAGGAAATCTTTGCAAAATTCAGAAAATACGAACCGCTTTTGAAAGAATTTGAGGACAACATTAATCATGACCACAATTCTTAAAGAAATATCAATATCCGGAAACGGTCTGATGAAAAATAAACCGTGTACTGTTAATTTTTTCCCATCCAAAACAGGGAAAATACGGTACTTTGTAAATGGCGGAGAGGCGTTTGAGGCATCTGTTGATAATGTATTATCCACAGACCATTGCGTTGTTTTAGGAAATAAAAAATCAAAAGCAATGCTTACGGAACATTTGACAGCTGCTCTGGCTTTTTGCGGAATTGACAGTATTGATATCTGCATGGATGAAATGGAAGTTCCTGCACTTGACGGAAGTTCAAAAAAATGGGTTGAGCTTTTTGAAAAAGCAGGAATTGAAAAACATTTGTTTGAAAAACCTAAATATTATACAGTATCGGAGCCTGTTTATTACCTGAACGGAAAAACAAGCCTTGTCATCTTACCCGATAAAGAATTGTATATTTCTTACGCGGTAAATTATGACCATCCCGACCTGACCAGACGCTGGGTTGCATATAATCCTAAAAACAAGCAGGAAATTATTGAGGCAAGAACCTTCGGTTTTTATAAGGATTTGAGGAAATTTCAGATGCTCGGTTTTGCTCAGGGAGTAAATATAGAAAATACATTAGGGCTTCAGGATAAAGGTTACACATCTGAGCTTCGCTCTGAAAATGAACCTATAAAACATAAAATTTTAGATTTAATCGGAGATTTATATCTGACAGGTGTTAACCCTCTGAATTTGAAATGCCAGATTTTAGTAAAAGAGGCTGGTCATGCAGTTCACTTAAAAACTGCGAAAATTTTAAAAGATAAATTAATAGAATGTAAATAAGGAGAGAAAAATGACAGAAGAAACTAAAACAGAAGTATTAAGCTTTGACATTATGGATATTATGAAAATGATTCCTCACAGATATCCGTTTTTATTAGTTGACAGAATTACTGAATGTATCCCGGGTAAAAGCGCAAAAGGGTATAAAAATTTGACGATGAACGAAGAATTTTTCCAGGGGCACTTCCCGAACAATCCGATTATGCCGGGTGTATTGCAGTTGGAGGCTATGGCGCAATGTTCTGCTCCAATTTTAATGACAATGCCTGAATTTAAAGGGAAATTAACTTTATACGCAGGTGTTGACGGCGTAAGATTTAAAAATATCGTAAGACCGGGCGACAAGTTTGAAATGGAAGTAGAACTTACAAAAGTTAAAGGCCCTGTATGCAAAGCTCACGGCGTCGGTAAAGTTGACGGCAAAGTCTGCGTAGAAGCAGATATGACTTTTGCTTTAAAATAAATTTATTTTAATTTTTATATAAAAAAGTAAATCGAATGTAACGATTTACTTTTTTATTGTCAAAAAAATTTTTTACAAGATTTATATAGTTCGGAGAATTGAAAAAAATGAGAATAAATAATATACAAAATTATAACATTACCCCTAAATTTAATACTTATAAATATACAACCCAACCAATTCAAAGCGAAAACAAGCCTGAGGTGTCAAATACACAACTCCCGACAACCGCACAGTATTTGGCTTTTACAGGCGGCTACAGCCTTGATTTGGCAAAAACTATTCAGCAGCTTGACAAATTTGCCGAAAAAAACTCTTCTATCTATCCGCCAAACATAAGAGAATGGGCAGGGCTGATTTTGGAAGAAGGCAACAAAGCTAAAGAAACATTAATTAGTATTCACAAAAAATATTTTGCAAGCCTTAAAGAATGTTTTAGTTTAGACGAAATAAAAGAAAAATTCCCGGAATTTAAAGATGTTATCTCATCAGAAAATGTTACTGCTGTAAAAGGTTCAGTAATAGATAAATTCCGCAAAGGCGAACTTGAATATTTTGACAATGATGAAGATTTAACGGTTCAGTTAATAAAATTATACTGGGGAGAAGGTTTCTCTACAAACGATTTAAAACGATATGCTGACGGGCAAGATTTGTACCATACAATGAAAAAGCTTAATATCCCGACAGCAAGCAGAAATTACGGTCATATTTTAAAATTTTCTGACCCTGAATATAACGAACGTTTAATGCGTGAGATGACAGAAAAACGTCTTGCAACGTTGGATAGAAAAGCTCAAATTGAAACAGGAGAACCTGTATATATCAAACGCGGTCCACTTTCTGCAGAACATAAACAGAGAATATCAGAAGGTTTGAAAAAATATTATCAGGAAAATCCTGAAAGAATTTATGAAATGTCTGAAAGACAAAAAGAGTTTTACAGACAAAACCCTGAAAAATCAGAAGAATTATCCCGTGTTTTGAAAAAAGCATGGAACTTGCCGCCCGCAGACAGAATTAAAGCTGCTTTGTCAAAATTCTTAAAAGGACGTAAAGTTGAAACATTTGATCTGGAAACATCTCCTGAGAAATTAAATCAAGAACAGTCAAAAGCAATGAGAGCGTTCTGGGGATTAAACGATTGGGCGCGTAAAGCTTTTTCAAAAAACATGAAATATGGATGGAGAAAAGTTAAAGAAGAAAATGAAACTGTTTATTATCTGAAAAATACTCCGACAAAGCTATTAAAATTTATTGAAGAAAAAGCAGGTTTAAAGGCAGGACAATTAAACACTGAAACAGCATATAATCCTTACCTTGGAACAAGCTCAGTTAATGAAGAAAGCCAAAAAATATTAATTAAAATTTGTAAAAATATTAAAGGTATTCAAGATTTAATGGCGGACACATATCAAATCTCAATTTTTAATATTATAGGAAAATTAAAAGATCTTAAACCTACTAATAAAAATAAACCGCTTATAGAACTCAGAGATTTTGCTATATATATCGCTAAAAAGAATATTCCTGATAATGGCAAAGGATACAAAGTTCAATATACAGAAGAAGCACAGCAGGATTTTATACAGCTTGCGGCATTTGCGGTCAAACAAAAGTCTAAAGAAGCAATAGATATAATAAATAAATCTCTTGACGAATCATTTGAATTTGCAATGACGACACATCCTGAAGTTGTACTTTCATAAATATATTAAAATAATATAAAAATATTGTGATACCCTCTGATTTGTACTATAATTGATTTTATAGTAAAAGAGAGGAAAAAACGGAAGCGAACCCTCTGACAAAAAACAATAAGTATCGCAAAAATCGACAAAGAGGGCAAAAAAGCGGAGGCGAAGCCTCTGACAAAAAAATAATAAGTATCACAAAAATCGACAAAGAGGGCAAAAAAGCGGAGGCGAAGCCTCTGACAAAAAATAATAAGTATCACAAAAATCGACAAAGAGGGCAAAAAAGATGATAGACAAAACCGCGATTATCCACCCATCCGCAAAAATTGCAGATGACGCAATAATAGGACCATATGTTGTTATAGGTGAAAATGTTACAATAGGGCACAGAACAAGAGTAATTTCAAATGCTCATATTGAATTTGCAGAAATCGGGGATGACTGTACGATTTCTCCATTTGCAACAATAGGGTCCGAACCTCAGGATTTGGGCTACAAGGGTGAACCTACAAAAGTTGTTATCGGTGACGGAACAATTATAAAAGAAAATGTAACTGTTCACAGAGGTGCTGCTTGCGGAGATTTTACAACAAGAATAGGTAAAAAATGCTTGCTCATGGTTGGCTCTCATGTCGCTCATAACTGTGTTCTTGCAGATGAGGTAATCTTAGCAAATCTCGTAACTTTAGGCGGACATGTTCATGTAGGTTTCGGCGCATTTGTCGGCGGTATGAGTGTATTCCATCAAAATATAAGAATAGGTGATATGGCAATTATAAGCGGTTTCTCTGCTTCCCGTCAGGATATTTTGCCGTATTCAAAGGGCGAAGGCAGACCGCCTGTTCCGCGCGGCTTGAATGTTATTGCTATGAAAAGACGCGGCGTTTCTCAGGAAATCAGAACTGCTACTAATGAAGCATTTAAACTTTTGATTTCAGATGAATATAACACAACTCAGGCTATCGAAAAAATTAAAGCTGAAATTCCGATGAATGAGTATATTGAAAAAATGATTGAATTTATCCAGACGTCTAAACGCGGGGTGCTTTTAAAAACCCATAAGTCAGGTCATGAATCATTAGAAGCGTAGCAAAAAATTCTTTGCCCTCGCATCGTTTTGCTAGATGCACCATTACGGATAAATCTGTTTATAGGAGAAACCATGCAAAAAACAATCTGGGAAAAATACGCAGAAGTTCTTGTTGATTATTCGACAAATGTTCAAAAAGGCGACCTTGTTCAAATTAGGGCAACAAGTATTTATGCAAAAGATCTTGTTAAGGCTGTTTATAAGCGTGTTATTCAAAAAGGAGCGCACCCGATTTTAAGAACTTCGTTTGAAGATATGTCGGATATTTTTATAAAATATGCATCAGATGAACAGCTTGATTATATCGACCCCATTATTGAGCTTGAATACGAAAAAATAGACAAATTTATTTCAATCGGTGCACCTATGAATACCAAAAATATGGCGCGTGCAGATTTATCAAAGCTTGCAAGACGTTCAAAAGCATCTCAAGGATTATCAAAACTTCTTATGGACAGATCTGCAAAAGGAGAAGCAAAATGGGTTATAGCGGATGTTCCGACACATGCGCTTGCACAGGAAGCAAAAATGTCTTTTGATGAATATTCGGAATTTTTATTTAATTCCTGCTACCTGAATTTGGACGATCCTGTTGCCAAACTTAAAGAACTTGATGAAAAACAGACAAAATGGGCAGATTATTTAAACGGTGTGAAAAAATTACGCATTGTCGGCGAGAAAACGGATATAACTTTTGGTGTTGAGGGTAGAAAATGGATTAGCTGCTCAGGCCTTAATAACTATCCTGACGGTGAAGTTTTCACATCACCAGTTGAAGATGATATTAACGGTGAAATATATTTTGATTTCCCTCAAAACTACCGCGGAAATTCCGCAACAGGAGTTCATCTGTGGATTGAAAAGGGACAGATAGTAAAATTTGACGCAGAAACCGGACGTGATTTTCTTGAAGCAATGCTGAATACTGATGAAGGTTCAAAAGGTATCGGTGAAATTGCAATCGGTACAAATGACGAAATTCAGGAGATTACAGGCAATATTCTTTTTGATGAAAAAATCGGCGGAGCAATTCATATGGCAGTCGGGGCTTCTTATCCGGAAACAGGCGGTAAGAACGTTTCTGGCGTCCACTGGGATATGATTAAAAATATGAAGCCGTCTGATGAAAATGCCGGCGGAAAAATTTATGCCGATGACAAACTTATCTATGAAAACGGGAAGTTTATCATATGATAGTCAGAAATTTTACTGATAATGATGTTGAAGAAGCTTCTAAAATTTCTCATCTTGTCTGGGGGAATTTGTATGAAAAAGAAAGCTGCGAGCTTCAAAAACTTATCTATGATTTTACGCTTGAATACTATTATTTGAATAATACATTTTCTTTTGCTCTTGATGAAAACGGACTTAAAGGGCTTGTTTTTGCCTCATTAAAAACTGATAAAAACGGTAGTGTTGAAAATTTTAAAACAAAAATTCAAAACCTGTCAGATAATGACAGAATAATTGCTCTCAATCTGTTTGACTATGTTGAAAATACGGGTAGAGAAGTTAAAAACGCGATGGGTGATGATGATTTGATGATGGGGCTTTTTATCAGCACACAAAAAGGCGGAGGTAGAATGCTTCTGTCTAAACTCATTGAAACCGCAAAAGAAAGAGATATAAAAAATATTTATCTCTGGACTGATACAACCTGTGATTTTGACTACTATCAAAAAAATAAATTTACGCTTGTTAAAGAAATTGAATGTAATGTAAATAACAAAAATATAAATACATTAATCTTTAAAAAAGAAATTTAAAAGGAGTAATTATGATAAAAGTTTCGCCTGATATTACATCACCTGTTGCAAAAAGAATTGCACAATTAAAATCCGACAGCGTTTTTTCTGCAGTAACCGGCGATTACAAGGGATTTAAACATGCAATAAAAGAATACGCTAAATTAGCTGTGGATAATTTTGAACTATCAAAAAATATATCAGCGCCGTCTGTTAAGGCTCCTTTGTTTTCTAAAGCAGGCCTGCGAATGGCAAAAGTATGGTTTTTAAATCTGTTTAGAATAAAAACACCTGAAGAAAAACTCCTGAAAAAAATGGCAAAACAGGAAAAATTGAAACAGCAAGCTCAAAAATATATGAGCAATGTTTAGTTAGAGTATTAACTTGAAACTCAATGTTTCTACTATTGTTTGAATATTTATATTCAGACGGTGTTCTTGTTTTGCTGTTTCTACAGACTTAATATCAGAGATGAGCTTTACTTTCAAAGATAAGTTGTCAAGGTTGGATTGTAAAAGAGCTTCCATATAATTCTGCATTTGTGTAAAAACCTCTAACGGATCAACCATCTTTGTAATATCAAGAATTTTGTCATTAAAATCCAGAACTTCATTCCTTTCAAGCTCCAGATACCCGTCCATTGTATCTTTTACTAATGAATAATCTCTGTTTTCATCTTTCATTGACGGGACATAAAAACACTGGGCGCGTGACACAACAGTCGTAATCATATCTGATTTATCTTTTGTCAAAAAGAAAAAAGTTGTGTTTGACGGCGGTTCTTCAAAAGTTTTTAATAGGGCATTTGCCGCATCCGCCTGAAAATTAAGCTGATTAAGTCCTTGAATATTACCTTCTTTATCTCTGTCACAGAAGATTAGGACCCTATGGTAGTCAGATGTTACAAGCAAATCATTTTTTATCATCCTTGCCTGATCAATTGAAATAACCGTTTTTGATGTATCATCAGAAGGTTTGTTGTCAACTTTAGAAATGGTCAAAACTGCAGGATGATTGTTTTCTCTTATCCATTTGCAATTCAAACATTGACAGTTTTCAGAGCGATCGCCGGTACAATTGAGCAGTCTTGCAATTTCAAGCGCCAAATCATACTGAGCCTGAATATCAGAACCGTAAAACAAAATGCAATGTGCTATTTGCCTGTCTTGTGAAGATATTCCGCTGTTAAAATACTTCATTAAAAATGGATATTTTTCATCTAAAGAGTGCATTTTCCACCTCTTTTTCAACATCTAACGCAAGTCCTGATTTAATCCTGTATTCAGCGTCTGTCAAATTTTCTTTTAGTTTGACTAAATCTTTTAAATTATTTTTTTTCAGTTTTTGCAATGTTAGTTTGACAACATATTCATGCATTCCTGTCATTCTTGAAAGCTCCATCGGCGTTGCACTCTGCGATTTTGCTTTAAGAATTATCCAGCGTCTGAGCATAGTCTGCAAAGTTGACAAAATTTCAAGCGGATATCGTGTATCAAGCAGTTTTCTGTATTCAAGAAGCGCCCTGTCTTTCTCGTTTTCCATCAAAAAATCTGAAAAAGCAAACAAATCCTCATTTGAAATACAGATTTCTCTCACCATATCCGCTGTTACTGTATCACTCGGATAGGCGAAAAGTTTGAGTTTATCAAGTTCGCCGTCTATCTGACGAAGATTATTCCCTATTTGTGAAATTATTGCAGTAAGCGCATTTTTATCAAGTTTTATCCCTTTAGCTTTTCCCTGCTTAATAATCCAGCTTTCAAGCTCGGCTGTTTTATATGTCGGGATAAGCGGACATTCAAGAGAATTATATTTTTTCAGAAGTTTAAAGAATTTTTTACGGCTGTCGAGTTTTTTACCCTCGTTTCTCGGGAGTTGTGCCACAAAGACTATATCAAGGTTTTCGTTATTATTTTCAAGCGCACTTTCGATTTCTTTAATCTCTTTATCTTCAAAAGTTTTAGAAAAATAATCAAGACAGTTTATTACAATAAGCATTTTTCCGAACATCATCGGTTGTGAACGCAAAATTGAAATTAAATCGGGAAATTTCGGATTATCGTAAGTTTTGAAAGACATTTCAAGAAAATTCTTATCGAGTCCTTTTTTCAACTTCCCGATTTCCTGTTCAATATTAAAATCTTCTTCGCCGTAGAAAAAATAAATTGACATATAAATTATTTTAATTTCTGTCATCCTGAACTTATTTCAGGATCTCACACAGATTCCGAAACAGGAAGACAAAGATTAAAATTTTCCTTTCTAGCTTTCAATAAGTAAGCTTGCGCCGATAACACCTGCAGTATTTCCGAGCTGAGCCGGAACAACTTCAACAGCAGAACCTGCAACTTTCATTGCACGTTTGTATAAAGTTTCTCTCAAAGGTGCTAAAAGCAAATCACCCGCATCAGCAACCCCGCCGCCTACAATAATTCTTTCAGGATTCAAAAGGTTAACAACGCTTGCCATACCTATTCCTATGTATTCACCCATTATTGAGAAAATTCTTTGGGCAACAGGATCTCCTGCTTTTGCTGCTTCGCAGACTATATAAGGTGTTATGGCACCTCCGTTTGCCATTTCACGGAATTTTGCAGATTTTCCGCCTCTGATATAGTCGTTAGCCATTGCAACAATTGAAGGGCCTGAGGCAAAAGCTTCCATACATCCTGTGTCGCCGCAGCCGCATATCGGGCCGTCCTTCATTTGCAGCTTAATATGGCCGATTTCACCTGCAGCATTTGAGGCTCCGCGCACAAGCTTGCCGTTTACAATCAGTCCTGAACCGATACCTGTGCCAACAGTAATACAGATTAAGTTTTCGCAGCCCTTACCTGCACCGTAATTAAGCTCGCCAAGTGCAGCACATCTTACGTCGTTATCAACACGTGTCGGAATATGAAATTCATCTTCGATAAGTTTTGCGATAGGAACTTCAACCCATCCCGGAATATTCGGAGCATTTCTTACAATTCCCGCTTTATAATCAACCTGTCCCGGGAAACCAAAACCTATTCCTTCTATGTCTTTTGTTGTTAATTTTGTTTCTTTTAATAAATCATAAATTGCCTGTTTAATATTGTTAACAGTATATTCATACCCCATTTCCGCACGTGTCGGAACTGAATTTGAATACTTAATTTCACCTTTGTCATCAACAAGCGCAATTTTAACGTTAGTACCGCCTACATCTATACCAATTCTATTCTTTACCATTTGTTTTTCTCCCTTTTCTCCGGATGTAAATATTATATTACAAACAAACAGCTTTTTATAAATAGTAATTAGTAAAATAGTATGTATTATATAAATTTTAAAATATATTCTTTTGTTTTTTGGCGGATTTCTTTATCAACTGCAAAAATCTCATCTATTGAAGGATTTTTTATAACAGTATGTTCATCGCACATTTTTTTGGTTATTTCATATATATTATAAAGCTTTATTTTCCCGTCAAGAAATGCAAAAACAGCTTCTTCATTCGCAGCATTCATACAAACTGTTGCTGTCCCGCCGATTTTGCCCATTTCATAAGCGAGCTTAACCGTCTGGAATTTTTCAAAATCAGGTTTTTCAAAATCCAGTCTTGCAATTTCCGAGAAACTGAAACTTTTGGATTTAATACCTTCAAATCTCTCGGGATAAGTTATTGCATATTGTATCGGAATATGCATACTCGGCAAACCTAATTGTGCAATAACGCTTCCGTCAACGTATTCTATTGCGGAGTGGACAATGCTTTGCGGATGAACTACAACTTCTATTTTGTCATAATCAAAACCGAAAAGATGATGGGCTTCAATAATTTCTAACCCTTTGTTCATCAAAGTTGCACTGTCAACCGTAATTTTTTTGCCCATGTTCCATCTGGGATGAGCAAGCGCCTGTTCAACCGTTGCATTTTTCATATCTTCAACAGATTTGTGAAGAAACGGGCCGCCTGATGCTGTGATAATTAATTTATCAACCAGTTTAATATCTTTTATACATTGATGAATTGCGCAGTGCTCGCTGTCAACCGGAATAATATTTACTCCGTATTTTTTAGCTTCATTCATAACTATATCGCCTGCCATGACAAGAGTTTCTTTGTTGGCAAGAGCGATATCAATTCCGTTTTTTATTGCGGTTAATGTCGGTTTGAGTCCTATTTTCCCCGAGCATGCAACAAGTATAATATCGTTTTCTTTATTTGAACAAATTTGTTCAAGGCCTTCTGAGCCGTACAGCAGCTTGTGTCCCTTGCCCCGTCGGATTGACCTCCGTGCGGGAGAGGGTGCCTGAAAGGCGGGTGAGGGGTTATTGTGGCAGATATATTTCGGTTTAAATTTTTCTGCCTGTTTTTTTAAAAGTTCAACGTTGTTACCGCCTGCAAGGGCTATAATTTCAAACTTATCTTCTAATTTTTCAATAACTTCGAGTGCCTGACGGCCGATAGAGCCTGTTGAGCCTATAATACTTATTTTTCTTTTCTTAGTTTTCATAAGTTTATTATATTATAAACAAAAAAGCGGGATTTTAATCCCGCTTTTTTTATAAATTATTTGGATGTTTCTTCAACCTGTTCTTTTATTGACTTACTTTCATTAACGTAGGTTGTAACCTGTTTTAATGCAGGTTTGAATGCGTTAACAGTTGAATTCCCGCCGAGACATCCGCCTGTGCAGGCCATTACTTCAATCAGATTTCCTAAATCGCACATTCCGTTTTTGGCATATTTTTTCAAATCTCTTACGGATTGTTTTGTAAGTCCGTCTACTAAAACTACATGAGCCGGAATTTCTTCCGGTAATAATGTTTCTACTGCTTTTGCAACTCCGCCGGATACACAGTAATTTCTGCCCTCTGCTGAAGCCTCATGTTTAAACTCGCTTTCAGAACATTCTGCAACCTGTATACCTAAAGCAACCATCCAGGCTCCAATTTCTTCATAATTCAAGACATAATCAACATTCGGATTTTGTAGAGCTTCACGTTTTTTTGCAACGCATGGGCTGAAAAATACGGTTACAGCATCCGGATTTTCTCTCTTTACAATCTCAGCTGTGTAATACATTGGAGTTTTTGTGTCTGAACGGAAAGGCTTCATTTCAGGGATATGCTTATCAACAAGTTCGTTATACCCCGCACAGCAGGAAGTTGTCATAAATTCAGCGCCTTTTACAAGTCTTTCCTCAAATTCGGCAGCTTCGGTTTTTGTCGTAACATCTGCACCTTGAGCGACTTCGTAAACATCCGCAAAACCAAGCTCCATTATAGCTTCTTTAAGTTGCTGCGGTTTGCATGGAAGCTGCCCGAACATTGCAGGAGCTACCATTGCAATTACCTTTTTCCCCGCTTTAATTTGTTTAAGTACATCAATAATCTGGCTTTTTTCATGAACCGCACCAAACGGGCAGGCTGATGCACATTTACCGCAGGAAATACATTTGTCAAAATCTATTTTTGCATGTCCGTTTTCATCTTTGGCAATTGCACCGACAGGGCATGCACTTTCACACGGAACAATAATTTTCTGAATTGCTTGATAAGGACAAACCTGAACGCACATTCCGCAATTTTTACATTTTGCTGGATCTATAACTGATTTACCATTCTGTATTGAAATTGCGCCGAATTTACATGTATTTACGCAAGGCCTTGCAACACAGCCCTGACATAAATCCGTTACATAAATTCTTGAAGGAACGCAGCCTTTGCATGCGGTTGTAAGAACCGTAAGAGGGTGTTCATCTGGAACTTCTCTTTTTTCTGCTTTTTGGGCTAAGTCTGAGAGAAGAACACTGTCATCCGTATCTTCAATAGAAAATCCCAAACCGGCAATAGCTCTGTCCCTTAAAATTGCACGTTCTTTAAAAATACAGCACCTGTAATTGGGAACATCGCTGTTTTTCGGACGCATAGCATAAGGTATAAGTCTTGTATTTTCTTCAAAGTTACCACTCAAATATGCTTTTATCAGCCTTACTAAAATCTCTCTTTTTAAATGTGATGTTTCTTTTGGAGTGCTGGTATTCATTGCCATATATCTTTTTCCTCTTTACTATTCCATATATTTTATATTATGGCATGAACATAAAATTTTTCCAAATATATATAATAAAAGCTCCTATTAAGTATGGGAGCTTTTAACTAATTATATCATTTTTAATTTAAATACTATTTCAATTTTTCATCAATAGCTTTTAAAACCTTTTCAACAGTTGCTTCTTTAATCACCTCATCGTCAACTTTTACATAAGGTGCTTTTGAAAATTCCCAGTCAATTGAACATAAGCCTAAACAAGGAACTCCTGCAACTTCTACTTTGTCACCGTATTTTTTAGGAACCATTTCGATTAATTCCTGTAAATTAGACGACCCCATTACGAAACATGTTGTTCCCAAACATACTTTAACACTAACTTTTTCGCTCATTTTTCTTTTTACCCTTTCTATTAATATTCGTTATACTTCTGATATTTTCGTCAGAGGCTTTGCCTCCTTTTTATCCATTCCGTCAATTTTAGTTATACTTTGTTATATTTTTGCCAGAGGCTTCGCCTCCTTTTTAACCATTCCGTCAATTTTAGTAATATTTTGTTATATTTTCACCAGAGGCTTCGCCTCCTTTTTAACCCTTTCTATTAACCTTCATTATACTTTATTGTAATTTTACAATTATAAATTTATTTTTTCAATCTTTTTTACATGTATTGTATATTAACTTTTTTAAAATATTTTTCTTGAAGCAAATTCGACATTTTTTTGATAATATTTTTTCTGATTTCGATTTCTATGGGAAGGGCTGGGTCATAATGCGCCTGATTTAGTTTTGCCCCTACCATAAAATATATGCAGTCGCTGTCTAATAAAAATCTCACCAGTTTTCCTGCGGCATTATCAATCTCAGGAGTATTTGCCTCCAGATATTCCATGGCTTTAGTAAGAGTAAGTATCCCTTCAGTTACCAGATCAACCCCTTCCATATATGAGCAGGCAGGGAGTTTGCCTATACTTATTGTTGTATCCATTGTAATAGGCCTGTTAAGTTCTCTTGATATTAAATTTGCGGTTGTACCCCCGCAGATTGCTTTTTTCCCTTTGAAATTAGCAAACATTTTTGCATATTCGGCATCTTTTTCCTGATGATAAGGCGGCCCTGTGAATACCAGTGCTTCTCTGGGTTCTCTGAAATAAATTGCGCATGCAGAAATATCATCTTTGGGAAGCCTGTCAGTTTCAATATTTCTTGCCTGATTTACTATATACTGGGCAAGTTCGGTACTTGAAATATCGGGATGTTCTTTCAGCTTATCCTGTAAAAGGACAATTAAGCCTTCACGTCTTAGCCCAAGCTTCAACCGCCCGCCGCCGAGCCCGGATTGTGTGACGCCGTCAGAACAGAAAATCAATCTGTCACCTAACTGCAATTTAATTTTATAAATTTTTAAACAACGGTTTTTAAAGGTTTTTGAAGGAATTGATTTATATTCAGGATCCATAACTTCATTGTTTCTAAGCCATATAAACCGTGGGTTTCCTTCTTCAACAATTTTTGCATTCCCTTCGTCATCCACCTCAATAGCTGAAAATGTCGAGTAACTTATTTTTCTAACCTGACATACGGGAAGCGAGTTCATAATAATTTCGGCAGCCTTGCTGATTGGTATCTGGTCGCCTTCTATGAATTTTAAAAGCATTGTTGCAGTCATGCAGGATAAAATATTTGCTTTAATTCCGCTGCCTAAACCGTCGGAAAGAACAGCAATCAGTTTCGCTTCATCGGGGTATCTTTTGGAAATAAAATAATCCCCGTAAGCATTCTGGTTATATTTTTTCATCTGGCTGCAATCAATATCAATAAACACTAACTGTTACCCTCATTGCCTGCTTCGTCTTTATCGTCGTAGTCTTCGGCAATCGAACTCAACAGGGTTTCTGTTTCTACCATGTGCTCACCAAGCAGACAGGCAATTTCCTGTACAATAGAGATATTTTTAGAAATAACTTCATGCGCTTTTTGAGAAATTTTTTCCCTATTTGTTTCCGCGGAGGTAACGTCAGTAATTACTGCCCCTACAATTTCATTTTCTTCAATAGTAAAGGCCGAAATATCGTAAAGGCGGTTTTTAACATGGTAGCGTTCTTTATGAAGATCTTTTCCGGTTTTCAAAATCGTTCTGAAAATGTCTGCAAAATCAACAATTCTGTCGACTGCAGCACCTTTAAGCCCGTCCGGACGGCTTTTAAACACATCATACATGTCGCCTGTAAACATTTTCATAAAACTATCGTTTGCCTCGATAATATTCATATTATTATCAACCATAACAACTGCGGCAGGCATGCAGCGTATCATTGCCGCAGCTTTTCTGACAGCAATTTTTCTCATGTATGAAACGCACATTGAGGGTTCTGCATCTCCGTCCAACAAAGCTTTGGCTAAGTCGCGGCATGTAGCATAACCGCAGCCTCCGCAGTTCAGCTCATCATCGACTGTATGTTTGCCGATTTTTTTAAGTGTTGCAAGAATATCTTCCAGAGGATAATCCGAATGAACAACTTTTTTCGGTTGAATATCATAATTTACAACAACTTTTGGTTCTTCAGGAATTTTGTCGCGTTTCTTTTCTTTTGTTAAAATATCGGACACCATTACGATACCTGCTTTTTCGGATGAAATACAAGGCCCGCCGACACATCCGCCTTCGCAGGCTAAAGCTTCTATAAATATTGTTTTATCAAGCTTTTCAACGTCAAGATTTTTTAACGCACGCTGCAGGGCATGCAGACCGCAAACTTCCAGAAGCTGTACGTTATCATTTATACCAGATTTTTTAATGGTTTCATTCATCCCGCCGTCAATCGGATATAATGTCCCTTCATAAGCGGATTCAGGTACAAACTGGTATCTTTTGTCTTTTGCAATTTTAGATATGTCGATAATTTCATCATTAATCCACATCCTGAGTTCATCAAACGTCAGGGCAACATCAAACAAACCTGAATATGTAACTTCATTTTTCTTACCTATACAGGGCCCTATAAATACTATTGAAATATCATCTCCGTAAGTTTCTTTTAATAATTTGGAATGAGTCATTAACGGGGAGCCGATAGGAGTTATGTATTTTGTGAATTCCGGCATATAAAGCCTTATATAGTCAACAATAACAGGACATGCGCTGGAGATAAAAAGTCCGCGCTCCGTATTATTAAGCATTTGAGTGGTTTTAATAGAAACTTCCTGAGCGCCTAAAGCAGTTTCCGAAACATCTTTAAATCCGAGGCGTTTTAAAACGGCAATCATTTTTTCTGCGGAATTTTCAAAAGAAGCACGCCATGAAGGTGCAAGTGAAACATAAACATCTTTTTGTGCAAGAATTAAGTTTTTTGCTTTATCTATATCATTTCTGACACGTTTTGCATTTGACGGGCAGGCCTTAACGCAGTTCCCGCAGGCGATACACCTTTCCGGAATGACAGATGCATGGCCGTCTTCAATTTTGATAGCTTTAACAGGGCATTCTCTGATACATTTGTAACAATCGTGGCATTCATTAACCAGTGTATATACCGGATATTGTTTATTCATTATTGTAACTCCATTATAAAAAGATGCGTTTCGTAAATTTATTATTTGACAAGTTTAGTCAAAATTTCTTCCAGTTTTTTTTCATCAACACCGTTATACTCAACACCGTTAATTGTAATATTCGGCCCCGTAGCGCATTTATTTTCGCAGCGTGCACCTGCAAGATCAATATCTGCTTCCAAATCATGAGTTTTCATAAATGCTTCAATAAACGCGAGATTTTGCTGATTACCGCGCGCAAAACAAGAACTTCCCATACAAACAGTAATTTTGATTTTTGCCATTAATAAATTCCTCGTATGATTTATATTTTACAGTATGCCGGCTTATAAATCAAGTATTCTTTTATAAATTGTATTGACGTTTCTCAAAAACTCTTCTTTGTTGAAAATTTCGTCAATTTCTAAAGGAGTAAGTAATTTAGTTACGTCTTTGTCATTCAAAAGGTTAACCCTGAAATCTCCGTCATTTTCAAAAGCATCAATCGCGTTGCGTTGAACAAGCCGGTATGCTTCCTCTCTTGTTATTCCTTTTTCAATAAGTTTTAAAAGAACTTTTTGTGAGAAAATTATTCCGCCGAATTTTTCGGTATTTTTGAGCATATTTTTTTCATGTACAACAAGATTTTGTACAACCCCGTTAAATCTGTTTAACATAAAGTCAACAAGAGTTAAGCTGTCAGGGAAAATTATTCTTTCGGCAGAGCTGTGAGAAATGTCGCGTTCGTGCCAGAGCGGAATATTTTCAAGTGCAACTATAGAATTTGCTCGGACAACACGTGCAAGTCCGCATAAGTTTTCTGAAAGAACAGGGTTTTTCTTATGCGGCATGGCAGATGATCCCTTTTGATTTTTACCGAAACCTTCTTCAACTTCCAAAACTTCTGTCCGCTGGAGGTGTCTTATTTCGGTTGCAAACTGTTCAAGAACACTTGCTATTAAAGCCAGTGACTGCATAAAATAAGCGTGGTAATCTCTGGCAATAATTTGTGTGGAAATTCTTGCGGGTTTCAACCCGAGATTTTTACATGTAATTTCTTCGACTTCAGGGGGAATGTTGCTGTAAGTTCCTACAGGCCCAGAAATTTGCCCTACTCTGATTCCTTCAAGCGCGTGGATAAAGTTTGCTCTCTGCCGTTCAAGAATATCAATCCAACTGCAAATTTTGACACCGAAGGTCATAACTTCTGCATGAACTCCGTGTGAGCGTCCGATACAGATAGTGTTACGGTGTCTGTTGGCTAAATCTTTCATTGATTGGATAGTTTCATCAAGATCTTTGATAATAATTTTTCCGCTGTCTTGAATTTGAAGTGCAAATGCTGTATCAATTACATCCGAGCTTGTCATCCCGACATGCATGTACTTTGCTAAGTCGCCCAAACTTTCGTTAACGCAGGTCAAAAAAGCTATGACATCGTGTTTAACTTCCGCTTCAATTTCGTCAATTCTTTGAACGTCAAATTTTGCTTTCTTTTTTAATTCTTCAATGTCGTCTTTTGGAAAAGTTCCGAGTTCTGCATAAGCTTCTGCAGCAGCAACTTCTACATTAAGGTAATATTGAAATTTAGATTCCAGAGTCCAAATTTCAGCCATTTCATTTCGTGAATATCTGTCAATCATAAGTTTATTTTAGCACAAAAACATAATATTATTAGAAGTCGATAAGACGTTAAGTCTCTAAGTCGTTAAGTCGTTACGGTACGCTTTGCGTACATAAAATTTTAAATAATCTGCACTTAATGAAACAATAACAAAGCGGATGCTGTTTGAGTGGTAAAGAGATTGTGGATCAAGTCCACAATGACACTAAATAGTTATGTCATCGCGGATTTATTCCGCGATCTGTATTATAACAAATATTAGATTGCGCAACAGGTGCGCAATGACAAGAATATTTGGTGCGGGGCGCGGGGACGCAGAGTTCCCGCACATAAAATAAATCCTCCACCAATCATTTTCGTCATTGCGTGCTTGACACGCAATCGCATAAACTTAAAAGTTTGTTACCCACCCCTGCCCTCCCTAAAAAGGGAGGGAATAATTAATAACCCTACCTCCTTTGGAGAGGTAAATTATACTTCTAATAATATACATTATCTTTTACAAATCTTAACAAAAAAGGCAATTATTTTGGGTATATATATTTTATATATATAAGAGAGGATAATTATGACATTAGAGGTCAACAAAATTAATGAACATAGTGAGAACAACTTCCAATTAAATAAAGTTGTAACTAACACTTTTATAAATACTGTTTTTGCCGGCAGATTTTCAGATAGCAAAAAAGCTGATAATATGACTTTAAAAGAACAGTTGTATCAAAATGTAGCTAATTTGCCTGATGGTTTACGGGAAAAATTCCTTGAATATTTAGAAAAAGGAGTTACAAAAAGAGAATTTATTGATTTTTTAAATGAACGCTATGAAAAAAAACAGGCTGAATTTGAAGTTGCATGGGCAGAATATCAGGCTTCAAAAGATAACCTTAAATTACTTGAAAAAATATATGATACTCTAGAAAACAAATATGCAAACTCTGACAGTAACTTTGAATTAGGGCAACTTGCCAAAGCTAAAAAAGCTTTTACAGATGGCGAAATGAATACTGATAATTTACTATCAAAAGCGTCTTATCTAGCACATAGAATTTAAATTTTGTAATATTTAACTTGCAATTTTTCCTTTATATATTATCATGCAACTTGTAGAGTGCTTACGCCAATAATCACTCAACAAGTAAAGGAA
>CALURJ010000016.1 GCA_944323145.1 Candidatus Gastranaerophilales bacterium | reverse complement strand
TGTTTAATTTTATAGCATCTGCTGCATAATGAGTTCTGTTCAAATAATTAACAGGAACAAAATATCCATAATCTGGTGAACTCTTATTATTTCTAGATATTATAGAAATTATTATTCCAAACACGATAATTGATATAATAATAAAAATCAATATTCTTAAAACATTTTTCATCACTTATTCATTAACTCCAGATTTGAATAGAATACTACATTTCAATATTTGTACTTGCCCAGTTTATAATTTTCTCAAAATAAAAATCAGAGTTGGCAGACACATTTAAAGATTCCCAGTTCATATTAACGAGCAAAACCTCCTTATCCTCTCCTTCAAGAAGATTTACAAGCTCATTTTTTGAACCTATATATTCAGTGTTTCTTGAATAATACAAAGCCTGAAGAATAAAAAATGCACTTTTATAACCCTGATATAAAACTTTCGTATTCTTATTTTCAAACAAATAAGCATGGCACATTTGATGATAGAGATTTGCGGTATTAATTTTTATTGAATCCAAAATATCATTACGTTTGATAATAGGTATAAAATCCTGTAAATTTCCATGCAGAGAAACCGTATCATTCAAAAGCTGAAATAAATCAAATTTAGGCCAGTTATATATTTCTTTTTCTCCCGAAATAAATCCGCAGACTTTTTCGGAATACGGCATTGAAGCAACTATCTTTTTGTAAGACGTTAAATCTTCAAAGGACAGCTTATCAATAATTATAACAATATCAATATCACTTTCAGGCGTTGCTTCCCTGCGTTTGTAACTTCCCTGAAGACCAATAAACTTTATACGCGAACTGAACTCATCAAACAGCTTTTTTGTAAAATCCTGAAGCCATATTTCAAGTTGAAATTCCATATAAAAATTATAACCATTCTTTAAGGAAATAGCAATGTTCTTAATAACATAATTTTTTAATGCGTTATAAGCTTCAATCCGGTAATTCCGCTCAAAATCAAAGCAATGCATACTAAACGCATAGCTGTAACAGGCTCCTTAAAAAGGATAATTCCGAATATGACAGTTCCGAGAGTTCCAATACCCGTCCATATTGCATAAGCAGTTCCTAAAGGCAGACTTTTAAGAGCAAGCGCAAGAAAGTAAAAGCTTGCAACCATTCCGATAACCGTTAATACCGACGGAATAATCTGTGTAAAACCGTGTGAAAATTTTAATCCGACAGCCCAGCTGATTTCAAATAATCCTGCAATAAGTAAAAATATCCAATGCATTTTATTCCCTCTCTATACTTATAATAATAAATCAAACTAATAAAATTTAACCGCAAAAATTAGAAATTTTTTTATACATCTCAAGAATATCCCCCATATCAAATTCTTCAAAAGCCCCATCGGCAGTGTTTTCTGTCTTAACACCGAGTGAATTTCTTAATAAGTCGCGGCATACTTCAAACTTTTCTTCATCACTCATATCCTGAAAGCGTCTGCTAAGAACCGCCCTGTTCTCAAGCTTAGGCTTAAGCATATTTTTTAGGCCTTCCTGACGCATTGTATTACTGTATTTATACAGAGCTGACCGTTTAATAAAATCCATATCAGAAGGCGAAATATTATTTAACAAAACTTTTCCCGCCCTTAGCATTTCTGCCAAAAATCCTGCCCAACAGACCGCGTCCCTGTCATTTTTATCTAAATGCTGAGCTATGTCAATATTAAACTGAGCAGCCTGTACATAACTCTTACCGTCATAAGTCAGATTTTTCTCGTATTGCGCTACTTTTTCCGGTGTTGCGATTTTAGAAAATATGTTATCCGCCTTTGAAATACTTTGTTTTAAAAACTCAATACCAAGTACGTCAGGGTAATGAGTCCCTGTGATATTTACCATTCTCTGATTGATAATATCTCCAAAATCTAATGTAAGCGGCCATATAGGACCGGGATAATCAGTATTATAAACTATCATTAATCCGTCGCAGTCACTTCCCGGTAATGCCATACGATGTCCGACGGAATTATTTATGTCATACCCGACAAATAAAGGTTTCTGGCCGGTTGCTTCAGTTATTTTATCAAGTGTATTCAAAATTTCTTTATCAATATTTGTACTCACTTTTTCAAGATCGGGAAATCCTGTCATATCACAATACTCTTTGACAAACGCTTTTTTCTCAAGCGGTGTTAAATTATCAAGTTTACTCAAACAGGCGGAAGCTTCCGGATTTTCAACACATTTGGAAACAGGCCCGTCAGACTTCCACACAGCTGCTTTTATATTTCTTATTTCCCCAAGCCACCCTCTGAATTTGTCTAAAAGTTCCTGTGGTATAACATCCTGACTCAAATTTACAGAATTTGGTTTCTGCCTAAAAACTTTTACGCCGGTATAACCTAATACGGCAAGTCCTGCCAGAGCTCCGGCAATTTTTGCACCATTCGAAACAGAAGAATTCCCTTTATTGTTGTCAACATCAGATTTGTTATTTGAATTCTGAAAAGCAATCCGCATAGAGTACGAACTGTCAATTTTATTCGCGTTCACAATCATATCAAATATAATACATGAACAAGATTTTTTTTGCTACGTATAAAACTTTATTTTGTAAATTTAAGTATTTAAGTCTTGACTTAGAGTTACTCTAAAGTGATAGGATTATAAAAGAGATTTTAAGTCAAATGGATAGACGTAAATTTATAAAAAATACGCTTATTACTGCTGCCGGAGCAGCTGTTATTGGAGCCGCATCCGGTTTTGCAGGTAATCAAATTTTAAAAGGAGATAAAAAAATGAAGATACTTGTTATTACGGGAAGTCCGAGAAAAAACGGTAATTCAAACACATTAGCTGACAATTTTATAAAAGGAGCCGAAGAAGCAGGACATAATGTTGTAAAATTTGATTCTGCCTTCAAAAATGTTCACCCCTGTGTTGCCTGCAACAAATGCGGTATGAACGGTCAATGTGTATTCAAAGATGATTTTGAATTTATCAGAAATAATATTGTTGATGCAGATGCGGTTGTTTTTGCTTCTCCAATGTATTATTTTGGAATTTCAGCCCAAATAAAAGCTGTAATTGACAGATTTTATGCAATCAACGGACAAATACATGTTCCTAAAAAAGCTGTTTTAATTATGACTTATGCAGACACCTCAGCCAAAGAAGCACAGCCTATAATCAGCCATTATGAAACTTTACTGAATTATCTCGGCTGGTCTGATGCAGGAAAAGTTATTGCATCAGGTGTCTGGACGGAGGGAGATGTTAATCATACCCAATATCCGAAACAGGCTTATGAGTTAGGAAAAAATATATAGGGCAGATTTATGCCAAGACAAAATAAATATTCAGATTTTAAAAGGGTTAATAATTATAGCTGTATTTGTTCTATAGAGCGGAACTATTTACCTTCTCTAAATTTATACTATCATGGATGAATAAGCAGGAAAAATAAGCTGAAAGATGGAAATTAAAGAAGTAAATTCTAACAAAACTGATTTTATGGAGATATTGTTAGTCGGCGATGAAGAGGTATCAATGATTAACAGATACTTAGAACAATCAACCATTTTTGCTTTGTACGATAATGATATATTGACATCAATCTGTGCGGTTATGGAGATTGATGCGGAAACAGTTGAGATAAAAAATCTTGCAACTTACCCGCAGTACAGAAATAAAGGATATGCTTCAGCTCTGCTTGATTTTGTATTTGACAGATATAAAAAGGATTTTAAAGCTGTAATTCTCGGGACGGGAGAAAATGAAAAAACACTCAGGTTTTATAAAAAACGCGGGTTTGTTGAAACCCGCAGAATAAAAAATTTTTTTACCGATAATTATTCTCATCCTATCTTTGAAAACGGAAAACAATTAGTCGATATGATTTATCTAAAAAAGATTATTAAAAAATAGGAGCTGTTTTATATACAGCCCATCCTATTTTTCATTTTTATAGTCCTGTTAATTTTTCCTGTTCTTCGGGATATCTTGCACCGGTAATTTCTATGCTTTCAATGTGTTTTCTGATATCTGTCAATTCTTCAGATGTAAACGTTATATCTTCTGCGCCGATATTTTCCTGTAATCTTTCTACTTTCTTTGTCCCGGGGATTGGTACAATCCACGGTTTTTGTGCCAGAAGCCAGCCGAGCGCAATTCTTGCGGGAGTTGTCTGTTTTTTATCCGCAAGCTCTTTCACATAATTTACAAGAACAATGTTTTTTTGTAAGTTTTCGTGGCTGAAACGCGGAATTGTGCTTCTGAAATCTGTTTTATCAAAAATTGTATCTTTGTTAAATCTGCCGGTTAAAACAGCTTTCCCTAAAGGTGAAAAAGGAACAAAACCAATGCCGAGTTCTTCCAAAGTATCAAGCAGCCCTTCTTCCGGTTTTCTGTACCACATTGAATATTCACTCTGAACGGCGCAGACAGGACATACTGCATGGGCTTTTCTAACTGTGTTTGCACTGGCTTCCGAAAGTCCGAAATTGAGAACTTTACCTTCTTCAATCAGTTCTTTAACACATCCTGCAACATCTTCAATCGGAACATTCGGGTCGACTCTGTGCTGGTAATATAAATCAATATGGTCGGTTTTTAATCTTTTTAAAGAACCTTCAACCGCTTTTCTGATAGTTTCGGGACGGCTGGAAAGGCCTGTCGGCCGATTGCTTGCATCAAGTTTGTAGTTGTCAAAATCGTAACCGAATTTTGTCGCAATTTTTACCTGATCACGAACCGGTTCAAGTGCTTCGCCAAGAATTTCTTCATTTTCAAACGGGCCGTAAACCTCTGCTGTATCAAAAAAGGTTACGCCGAGTTCAACAGCTTTTCTGATTGTTGCGATTGAATCCTTTTTTCAGGAAACGGCGGGTAGCTCTGGGTAAATCCCATACAGCCCAAGCCGATACAGGAAACTTCCAGTTTGTTTTGTCCTAAAAATCTTTTTTTCATTTTACTCTCCTTATTTTAGTTATTAACTAAAATATTATAAATATTGATAGTTACTATCAGTCAATAAAAAACTAATTTATAAAAGGCGGGAGTTTAATCCCGCCCGTATTTTTGTAGATTTATTTTTCATTTAAAACTTCCTTCATAGTTTTGAGTGCTGCCAGAGTATTTGGAAATCCTACATAAGGCAGACATTGAATTATTGCGGCGGTTACGGTTTCCTTTGAATTACCGGCCTTTAAATTACCCTTAATATGGCTTTTTAAAGTTACTGTATTACCTGTTGTAACAAGTGCAGAAACAAACAGTAATTCTCTTGTTTTAACATCAAGCCCTTCTCTTGTATAAAAATCGCCAAAGCAGACTTCTGTTAAGAACCTTGCAACATCTGCCCCCATATCATCAGGAAGTCCTTTCATTGCCTGCTTTATTTCATCACCGTATAAAGGATTTTGAATTTCAAAACCTTTTTCATAACGTTCCACTTCTTTAACAGTAGCAGTTGATTTAAGAGGTGTTTCAATTCCTCTTTCTTTCAACACTTCGTTTAAAACACCTAAAGCATTCAAGGTTTTTGGGAACCCGATAAACGGAGCAAGCTGGTAAATTGCTTCTCTTAATTCAATCGGAGTTGCGCCGGCATTCAATGCTCCGTTAATATGAGCTTTTAATTGCGGTAAAGTCTGCTGAACTGCAAGAGAAGTAACTGTTATTAATTCTCTTGTTTTAATATCAAGCTCGCCTACCGTAAAAACTTCACCGAAAATATATTTCTGCAAAATAGCCATCATATCAGGATCATCGCCGGTCGGTGTAAGTGCTTCACCGCCAAAAAGAGTTTTATAATTCTTTTTACAAATATCTGTTCTTGTCATTTTATTATCATTGTTTTGAACTGTGTCTGCCATAACTAAATTACCTCCTGTCATTATAATTACCAACAATAGTGATAATATCTTTTTTAACATTTAACCTCCTTTTTTATAAAATTAAATATTTTATTTACTCTTTTATGCCGTAAGCTTTTGTTCTCTAATCAATACTTTACCGCAGCATTTAATAACAGCATCCTCGGAAATTATTTCGCCTACGGAATCGGCAATAATAGTACCTGATTTAGGATTTTTAACGGAATCAATACGACCTTTAATATCCGCTTCAACTTCCGAATATTCAAAAGAGAGGTCAGTATTTTCCATTGTGCAGTTAATTAATTTTAAATTTTTGCAGTAGCACAACGGCTGTGTTCCGATAATTTTACAGTTGATAAATGTCAGATTTTCACTGAACCAGCCGAGATACTCGCCCTTTACAACGGAATTTTCAACAATAATATTTTTACTGTGCCAGAAAGCATCTTTTGTATCAAGATTTGAATTTTTTATACTGAGATTTTTCATATACTGGAATGAATATTTACCCGTCATATTAAGGTTGTCAATCACAACATCTTTTGATTCAAACAAAAAGTACATTGAATCAATAGTTGAATTAGTTATTTTAACCTCTTTACATCTCCAGCCGAATTCGGGTGAAACAATGCGGCAGTTATCAACAGAGATGTTTTTGCACTCTCTCAGGCATTTAATCCCCTGAATATCACAGTCAAAAATTTCACCGTCTTTGCAATACCACAGAGGTGCTCTTGTTTTATCGTCCATTGATGAATTTTTCAGCGAGAACTTTTTTGCATGCCACATCGGATAGCGGAGAGAAAAAGAACATTTGTTGACTGAAAAATTCCGGCATTCTTTTAATACAGACTCTCCGTCCGCCGGGCCTTCAAATTTACAGTTCAGAACTTCTGTATCTTTTATATTATACAAAGAACGTTCTTCATCGAATTGTTGATTTGAAATATACTTTATCATACTTTCTTGTCACCTCTGCTTTAAATTTATATGAATTAATTAATATTTTCATTAAGCTGAAAAATCAAATAATCCAGACAATCTATTTCTTTCTGGGCTTTATGCAGCTTATCAAGAAGTTGTTTTTTATGATTATAGAGGAGCCGGACAAGCTGCCTGCTATTGCCGAGTTGTTTAATTTCAAAAAATTTTGCGATAAACTCATTAGTACAATCAGCAAGTTTCAGGGTTTGTATTATATCTCTGTCTTTTTTCAAATCCATTCAAACCTCTTTATATATATTATTACTCATTTTTTAAAAATAGCAAATACTTATGTTGTATTGTTATATATACCTAAAAAGCATAAATACTTTTTATATTTTGACTTACAATATAAAAGCAGTAGATACAGAAATAGGAGATAACACTATATTATTAGAATATGTGATAACAGGAGAAAATAAATGGGATTTTATGATGTAGTAGAAAAACGCAGGACTATTCGTGAATTTGAAGATAGACCTGTTGCTATGGATATAATAAAAAAATTATTTCGGCAGGATTAAAAGCACCAACTAATAATCATCTACGAGAATGGGAATTCGTTATTGTTAACGATAAAAAAGAACGTTTAAAAATTCTTAATTTGAAAGATATGACAAGTTATGACGAATGTGAAAAAATGATGGACGGTTTTGGAATGACAGATTCTGACCAGAGAGGTATGTATCATATTGCTATGCCAAAACAATTTTCTATGCTTTATAACTCAGGTTGTTTAATTTTACCGTTTTTTAAATTGCGTGAACCTTTAATGCAGCCAACCTGCTTAAGTTCTTTAAATGAATTTGCCTCAATATGGTGCTGTGTTGAAAATATACTCTTAGCGGCCACCTCAGAAGGTATTTTAGGTGTAACCAGAATTCCTATGGATGAAGAACTTGTACATATAAAGAAAACACTTAATCATCCCGATAATTATACAATGCCTTGTTACATTGCGCTAGGGTACCCAAGTAAAGATGCAAAACTGCCCGTACAAAAAGTTATTAATGTTGATGACAGGTTGCATATTAATCGTTGGTAGTATTCAAATTAGGCATTTTTATCAAATATTACAGAAAATACTGACACACAATAAAAATGCAAAGGAACAAATGATTTGACAATTTTTAACATTAAGTTTGAATATTTACGAAAAACTATATTTAGTTGTTAGTTCACCATTTGGCAACTCAAAAATTATCTTTCCGTTTATGCAATACACATTTGGAATACCATTTTTACGGTTATTTTCCTGTGCTTTTTTTATTGCTCTGTTTCCGAGTTTTAAAAGTTTTTCAGATAATTTTGTCATTATTCAAAATCCTTTATAAATTCATTGTACAAATTTTCACTAAATATTTCAACCTCGTTATTGGCGTATTGAGCGACTAAAATATACTCTGATGTCCCGTTATAAAATAAATTCCATTCATCAACCAAATCCTTGTAAATATTCCAAAAATTTCCTTTACTACGATAAAAACGTCTTATAATATCATCTTTAGGAATATCATGTCCGCCATTTAATACCCGTATTTTTATTCTGTTTTCACATAAAGTCGGATTATCAAGATAAGAATAGATTAAAACTTAGCTTTTTGAATAGTTTTTATATGATTTTTACCTGATAAAGTTGTTTCAATTGCAAAAGATTTCCCGCTATTTAGTAGATCTTCAAGTCTTTTTAAGACAATTTTACCGGCTTTAATTTTTACACTTTCAATATTTTCAGGGCAAATTTCTTTTGCAACTTCATCTGCATTTAAAAACTTTAAACTTTCCGATGGTAAAAGTTCACTTGCCAGAGTACTTTTACCGCTGCCGTTTGCCCCTGCTATTATGTATAAAATTTTATCTTGCATACTATTTGTATCTTAATATAAATATAAAAAAATATATGTATCAGGCAATTTTTGAGAAAGATAATACTTTATTTAAATATATAGGGGAAATAAAGGAAATTTTTAATGGGAATAGGAAAAATCGGAACAACCATAGGCAAAGAAATTATTGCCTGGACAAAAACAAGCGGGAAGAGTATGCTTACCTCAAAACCAGTAAAGGTTAATATTGATGAGTTAAAATTAGCTGCACCTTTACAAACCGATAGAGTCCAGCTGTCAACACCAATCGGGAAACATAAAATTCCAAGATACTTATACCATATGACGTCCCCGGAAAATTATCAAAAAATGCTTGAATCCGGAGTTCTTAAACCCATGGGATGCAGATTGCCTGATGGTGTCTATATGTTAGAGTTGGACAGTTTTGGAAAATATTGGAGTAAAAGGTTGAGAAATGATTTGTGTGATAAAATTTTTTGCACAGGAAGCTCCAAGCAGATTGTAATGTTAAAAATACAAAGCAAAAATTTGAACTCAACAAAACTAAGAATAAGAACACAAAAACAAACTGAAAATGGCGGATTGGGAAGAAATGCAGAAATGGAACTTCGAGAATGGTTAAATTTTACTGCGATGCCTGAAGAAAGAAAATTACTTTTTAATCAACTAGTTCAAAAATATGGTAAGAAAACTGGATTAAAAAAATATGTTGATATGATGCCAAAAGAATTGGAACCCGTAACCAAAGGATATGAAGCAAGATTAAGTCCGCTATTTAAGCAAAAAAAAGCTGATTTGGAGTTTGTATATATTGATGATATACCCATATCAGAAGTTAGTGTTGTCGGTAAAGCCGATTACAAAGATTTGTTCGGAATAGATTATTTTTCCGATAAATTATCAGGCGAACGAAACACCGCAAAGGCGGTTTTTGAAAAAATTTTTTATTCTAAACCGGAACAAGGAATGCTAAAGGCATGGAGGGAATAAAAAATAAGTACATAATTTGGACATTAATTGGGCTCGGAATTTTTTTGATTTTGGAAGTTTTTAGCCTGATTTAAAAATATTCTTTGTAATTCTATGTCCTAATAAAGTCCATTTTTGTCCGATTTGATTTTTTATAATCAAGCAACTTCCGACCATCTGTAATTTAGTGTTGTCGGGCAAGTATGCCAAACCGACAATTTATTCTATAGACAACAAACTGGACATTAAAGTACAACCAATGTAAAAGAACACATGGTTTGATTTCTTGTTACAGAAGATTTGACTATTTTGTTGAGCTAAAAGTCAACCATACTCTAATAAAAGAGTAGTTTGTAAAAATAAAATTTATTGTGGCAAAATCTCTATTCAATTATGTTAAAATTGGTATATGAAAGTAAACTTAAAGACAAATTGCAGAATAACTTTCATTTATTTACATCCAAAAGATTTAGCTTACAAAAAATTATTGCAAAAGGGCTTGCAAGACAGTTTTTGCATTTCGTGCAACCCGGAGGATTTAAATGCCGTTGCAGGGCCGTTTGAATTAAAGCAAATTATTAACAAACTAAAACCGGAACACTATCAAGTAGGGGAAAAACTCAGAGCTAATTTTCATCTGCATACGATCTCGTCTGATGGCAGATTAACTCCTAAGGAATTTCTAGAACAGTGCACCAGCTACGCAAACAGAGTTTTTAAGTCAGGAAAAGCAAATGACGATCTGCCTGCATTTTCTGCCGCAATTACTGATCATGACAGGGTAAAAAGTTCTCAGGAAGTAATTGCACTGATATCTCAAGAACCCGGCAAGTATAAAAACTTCAAATTCGTTGCCGGTTGTGAATTTTTGCTGCATGGTTATAAAGAACCTCACCCGGCGTTTGAAGCTGTTGGTTTGGGTTTTAATCCTTTTGATAAATCTCTTGAGACGCTGATGAAAGGTTTTGCATCAAACAATCAGGTCTCGGATATTCCCAAAATAAAAAATGCCGGCGGAATTTTATCCTGGGCTCATCCCATAGTTACCCCGGATAAAATAAATGATGATTTTTTTGAGTTTTTGAAAAAACACGGTATAGACGGAGTGGAAGGAAATTATCAGTATAACAGATGGGATAAAGAATATGTCAATTCGATAAAACCAATGCTGGAAAAACTTATTAAAAAATTCAAAATGTTTGTAACTGGCGGAACGGACTGCCATACAAAATCCTTGTTCTAGAGCTTGTAGGTTGGGCTTTCTGAAGTGTCCCCTAAAAACAGTAGACAATCAGTAGGACGTATTTAAATTAGCAAAAATTTTTATTTACAGGTTTTAAATTCTAAATTGAGCATTATGAATTTATAAATTGTAATACATATTTTGCACTGGTCAAACAAAAAATGCTAAAATAATTCTGTTGTAGAGACTAAGGAGATGAAATGAACAGCATTGGGAAGCAGATTGGGGTATTAGTAAATTTAGAGTTTGCTAAACTCTTTATTGGTCAGCTATTTTCACATTTGGCAGATGCAATTATACAATTTTTATTAGCCGGAATACTTTTACAAATTTCGGAAAATCCGGGGAAATCAATTGCAACAATGTTTTTTGTGTTTTTACTTCCGCAATTTTTATTAAGTTTATTTTCCGGAGCCTTGAGTGACAGGTTTTCAAGAAAAGTTCTCTTGACCGTTAGTTGTCTGTTTAGGGCTTTTATTATTGGAGTATTGATTTTATTACTCCCTCAATTATCTACAAGTTTAATTTATATTTTTGCATTTGTATTAGGAATCGGTGCTGCATTCTTTTATCCTGCAAAAATGTCTGCTGTGACCAATGTTGTCAAAAGGAATCAGTTTAAATTTGCAAATGCCCTTACTTCTCCAGTCGGTGCGGTTTCGCTCCTGTTCGGCGCCTTAGCAGCAAATCATCTTATAAATTTAAGTGTTGTAAAAGCATTATATATTGTTACAGCAATGTATTTTATCGGAGCGTTTTCAACTTCAATAATAAAGTTCTTAATCCCGCAAAACTACTTTACAGGAACACAGAAATCAAATGATATGTGCATAGCATTCGATTATTTGAAAAAACATAAAAAAGCTCTCTATCTTGTCGGGTTGTCTGTTTGTCTGCAATTTATCGTTGCTGCGTTTTCAAACGGTTTAAATGCACTTATTACGGAGCATTACGGGTTGAGCTATCCTGAGTTGACCTATTTGAGAATCATTCTTGGTATCGGAATAATTGCCGGTATGGGGGCTGCAATTTATTTTGCAAGAATTATGAGAATTCCTCACCTGTTCGCAAGCAGTTTTATTATTTTATGTGCAGCTTTAATTACGGCTCCTCTATGCAAAAGCGTTGACATTGCCTGGTTATGGCTTATTCCAATCGGAATGGCTGACGCTGTTGTTCTTGTAATGCTTGATACTATTTTGCAAAAGGTAACACCAGATAAAATGCGCGGAAAAATATTCGGACTTATGCTGACATTTAATACGCTGAGTTTCTTAATAGGCACAGCTATTATCGCTCATATTGCCGGTTTTATTAATCCTTTAAACATCTTTAAAGGAATAGCTGTAATATCATTCATTCTGGCGGCTCTTATCCTTATCCTTGACAAATCATTCAGATATTTTCTGCTCAAAGCTACTCTTGGACATATATTCCTGCTGTTGTTCCGCTATAAAGTCGAAGGCGCTGAAAATATTCCGCGTAAAGGCAAAGTAATCATTGCAGGAAACCATACCGGCCATCTTGATCCTTTTATCGTTCAAATGGCTACTCACAGACAACTCTGGTTTGTCACCGGACCGGCTGCATTCAAAGTTCCGATTGTCAAACATTTTCTGAAATATTTTAATGTACTGCCTCTCAAATTTGGTAAAGGTCTTGAGGCTATTGACGCGGCAAAAACAAAATTAAATGCAGGTGAAGCCGTTATAATCTTTCCGGAAGGCAAATTTACACCTGACGGAGAATTATGTAAATTCAACCGAGGTGTTGGATTAATGGCAAAAGGCACAAATACCCCGATAATACCTTTTGCTATAAAAGGCGGCTTTGAAACGTGGGGACAGACACGCAAATTGCCCAAACTTTTTAATACAATCGTAATCCAGTTCGGACAACCGATTACGGACTTTGACCGTGATGAAAAAGAGATAGCTCATGAATTACAGGCATGTGTAAATTTCATGAAAAAATCTCTTGAACGCCGCGTTTTTTACAATATTAACCATAAACTCCATTCAAACTTTCTTGATTTAATGCAGGAAAAAAGTGATATTTATGGTCAGGTAAATGCTCTTTCTCTAAAAACCAAAAACGGATATGAAGAATTGAGTTATATAGAGCTGTCACGCAGAGCAAAAAAATTCGCCAATTATTTAATCGAAACAGCCGGACTCCAACGCGGCGAAAGAGTCGCTATAATTTGCGAATCCAGACCGGAATTTGCTGTAGGAATTTTTGCATCAATCCAAACAGGTGCAATAACTGTTCCGCTGGATGTCAAACTTACTGTGCCCGAGCATACGCATATTTTGAATGACTGCAATCCGCGAATTTTGCTTTGTTCAAGTCATTATTTGGAGCATGCGATTGAAGTTAAAAATAATGTTAAGTCAATCGAACAGATTTTTGTTCTGGATGATGAGGAGCGGAATCATCCGGAAATACCTTCAGTGTCAGCATTGGATGCAGATATTGAAAAAGATCTGGGCAGACCACGCTCATTGGATGAAACCGCATTAATTGTTTACACCTCGGGAACAACAGGCAATCCAAAAGGTGTAATGATTAGTTTCGGAAACATATATTCTCAATTAAGAGATTTTGAAGCAATGTTTAAGCTTACACATGAGCATACTCTTTTGTCTATCTTGCCGCTAAATCATTTGTTGGAACTTGATTGCGGATTTTTCGGCATGCTTTACATGGGCGCGAAAATTGTTTATATCAAAACACTTAACCCGAAAGAACTTACAACTGTTATGAAAGAAAAGGGAATTACAAATATGATTGTAGTTCCGCTTGTGGCTAAAATGCTTAAAAACAGTATTGATAAACAAATTAAAAAGCAGTCTGCAAGCACGCAAAAGATTTTCAAATGTTTATACGGAATTTCTAAATTTATGCCGCGCAAAATTCGTCGGTTGATGTTCAAGTCAGTAATTGACGGTTTAGGCGGAAGATTGGAATGTTTCATATGCGGCGGGGCACCTTTGGAAGACAGTGTTGCCGAATTTTTTGAACGAATCGGTGTTCCTGTATTTCAAGGTTACGGCTTAACAGAAACTTCTCCTACAATTTCTACAAACAGATACGGACATTCTAAAATCGGAACGGTAGGGCAGCCTCTGCCTTCTGTACAGGTAAAAATAGCTGACAACGGTGAAATCCTTGCGACAGGACCAAATGTTATGCAGGGTTACTACAACAAACCCGAAATGACGTCCGAAGTAATCGATGAAAACGGTTGGTTTCACACAGGTGATATCGGTGAAATCGACAAAGACGGCTTTATTAAAATTACGGGCAGAATTAAGAATATGATAGTTCTGGGCGGCGGCAAAAAAATCTTTCCTGAAGAAGTTGAAGCAGTATTGGAAACTTCTGAGCTTATTAAAGAAGTATGTGTAATGTCTTTGACAATAAAATCCGGCAATAAAGCAGGGACAGAAGAAGTCGGCGCAATTATTTCACCCTGTGATGAACTATTAAGCAAAACAGACGAGGAAATTCGTCAAATTTTAGAACAAGAGGTGAAAAGACTTTCAGAGGCAAATCTGGCTCCGTATAAAGCACCAACTGTTGTTGTTCTTCATCGTGACGAACTTCCGAAAACATCTACCAGAAAAGTCAAACGTAAAGAGTTAAAAGATTGGTATGAAATGCTAAAAGTTTAATCTTATAAATTTTCTTTCTTTTTATGAGTAAGATATAAATTCTCTACAATGGATTTTACCTTTGATGTAAATTCTTTTGTAGAAGTATTGTCATAATAAATGGGATCAGCAATATAAATATCTGATATAAACGGAACTAAAATAGCATCAATTTTAGGAAGAATTTTATCCGGACCGTTAATGTATAAAGGAATTACCGGAACATTAGGATTCATTTTTGCAATATGGGCAACTCCTGTTTTAAATTCTTTTATTTGATTATCTTCTCCGCGTGTGCCTTCAGGATAGATTATTATTATTTCATTATTCTTCAATGCTGTATTTATATCAGCAAAAACTTCCTCTTTTGACTGCCTGGTTATGTGCCTGCTTATAGGGATAATTCCTATAAGTGTTTTGAATATAAAAGATTTAAATTTCGTATTACAAAAATAATCTGCCGCCGCTACGGGATGAATCTTTAAAATAGTCAATATCGGAAAAAGGCTCATAATAAGAAGAGTATCTATATGGCTGTTATGATTGGCAACAATTATGGCAGCCCCCTTGTTCTGTAAAAGTTTTTCCAAATTACGTACATTTATTCCAAGAACGAAAAAAATAAAAGGTTTTACAAACAATAGAAAAAATAAAAACTTTGCTGTATTGTTTAAATATTTCTTGCCCATAAACTAATTTAAGATACCTATGTTATAGTAATATGCTACATAATGGAAAAATAATGGTACAGTAAATATCATACTGTCTAATCTATCAAGAATGCCGCCGTGTCCAGGCAGTAGCGCCCCTGTGTCTTTAACACCTATATCTCTTTTAATTGCAGACATTGTAATATCTCCGAAAAATCCTGCAATTGCAAGTATTGCACCTAAAATAAATGCCTGCCAAAAAGAAAACGGAGTTAAAAATTTAGCAAGAATACCAGCAATAACTGCTGTAGATACCACCCCGCCCAAAAGCCCTTCTACAGTTTTGTTAGGACTGACTTTGGGTGTAATCTTATGTTTGCCGAGAGTTTTGCCGAATAAGTACTGCATAAAATCGTTTGAAATAGTTAATATCAATATATATAAAAGGAAGCCTAGTGTTCCCCCTATTGGATTAATGTTTTCCGGAATTAAAAAATAAACCGCAAAATAACCTATCGCGTATACGCATGTCATTAATGCCCAGTGTATTGTTCCGCAAGATTTTAAAAAGCCATCTGTATCACCAATTAACACCATTCTTAAAGGAATAAGAATAAATAAATACAAAGGTATAAATAAATAAAACATGGTAAGCCAACCGGTATAAATAAAATAAAATTGGATAGGAATTGACAGATAAGCCCATAAAAGAACACGCCTGTCTGAGCGTCTTGTAGGTATCATTGAGAAAAATTCTTTTAATGCAAGATAGCTTATAAGCATTATAAATATTATTGCGGCAAGTTTATTAAACATAAACGCCGCAGTAAATAAAATGACAATTATCCAGAAGGATTTCATTCTTGTTTTGAAATTTTCAACATTCTTTTTCATAAATCCAAGAATATATGCAGCGCCCGTAATAAAAGCCAATACCAGATATAAAAGTAAAATACAAGATTTTACATTATGTGTTAAACTAATTGTATCCATTATACCTCTTTTTCATACCGCAATTTTAATAGATTAAACCTTTTTTGCCAAAATTACAGGGTAATGGCCCGCATCATCAGATCTTAAAACGATTACCGAAAAACCTGTTTCTTTTAAAATAGAATTGATTACATCCATATCCCAAGTTACCATTTTTAGCTGATGGTTGTTAAAATCTTTGAAAATTTTATTTGTTAAACTTAATGCAAAATGACCGGCTTGTACTGAAAAAACAAAATATCCGCCTTTTGCTAAAGCATTATATATCAGCTGCATAGATTTCTTAACGGTTTCTCTGTCGTCAAACCAGTCATAAAATCCTGATGCAACAAATATATCGGGCTGTTTGTCAAATTGAAAATCTTTTTCTTTAAGCGCATCTGCAACTTTGTAATCTACATCTACACTATTTGCAAGAGCTTTGTCTTTAGCCTCAAGAAGCCATCTTATATCAATATCTCTTAGTTCCGCACTTACCGGTTTTCCTTTAAACTTTGTAAGAATATCAATTATATATCTGGCAGGACCTGATGCTATATCACAAATTCTTGCACTATCTTTGGTTTCCAAAGTTAAATTTACCGCTTCTTCTATATTTTTTACAAGATTATTCTTTCTGTTTCTGACATCCTGCCAGCCCGGATGATTCAAATAAATCTTATCTATTATTTTGCCGATAAAAAATTCTCCGCCGGGTTCATTTTTGTATATATAATCAAGCATCTTTCCTGAGGTAAAGCCTTCCTTTGATGCCAGCTTAATCCCGTTACTCAATTGTCCCAACGTATCTACTACAACTTTAAGTATAGATATTTGTACATTTTCTATAAAATTTTTCATTACTTTAACCTTTCATATGTAGTTGTTGCAAATAAATATGCATCAAGCAAATCGTCTTCATTGGGTCTGTTTTTGTAAGTCTTTGCTATGCTGTGATACCCCTTAATATTTATTGTTAAAACAGGTTTTTGATTAAGTTTATTTACAATGTAATCAGTGCATCTTTTATTTGAAAACATGCGGACTACAGGCATACCGGAGGTAAATAAAAGTGCATAATTTTTAATATTATGATTACTTTCAAGAAACTTAAGCATATTTTCAGGCATTATTTTTCGTCCTAAATGAGGAGCAGCCAGTATAACTAAATCATATGACGATAAATCCTGTTCTTCTAAATTTTTAACATTTACTGCTTCACATTCCAGTGCTTCTGCTGCTTCATTTGCAGCTTTTTCGGTGTTTCCCGTCAAAGTGTCATATATTACAATTATTTTTTTATCAATATTTCTATATTTAATCCAGTCAAGTTTTTTGCACTCTTTCAATTGAGCTTTAAGTCTGTTAAAGACGGTAACCTGTCCAAGGATAATGAATAATATCATTAACCATTCAAAATATGTTAATGTATAAAAATCAACGATTTTACCTGTTAGTCTTAAATATTCCGGGATTGTAAAAAGCATTATTAAAATAAGCCGTTCAACTTTACCCAAAGGACCATGGTGTTGCCACTTAGCCCCGATGGCTTTAGACAGCATTCCAGTATAACTTACAAGAAACATTGATGCCATACCTAACATTCCGAGTAACGGAGTGCACATAGGGGAGAGAGCAATACCGATTAAAACAAAAATATCAGAATATCTGTCGGGTAAAGCATTAACAATTTCACCCTTAAGACGTAAATTTCCTCTTTCAATAGCAATAACACCGTCAATCGTATTTAATGTCATTCTAAATAATGTTAATATTATCGAAATCAATAATAAGACAGGTTTGTCAGGTGCATAAATATAACAAAACATTGTAATAAATGCAATTAAAGTCGCTAAATAACCGAGCCAGTCAGGATTGAGCCAAACCATTTTTTTAGCTAACGGTAACAGAATTTTCCTATATGGATATTTTAAAAGATACAGTGCCATATAAATATTCCCCTTATTAACAATAGAATTTTACATCTAAATATAACTTATGTAAATATATTAAGTAGATGAAATATACTAATTCTTATCGTAAATAGGTATTATAAGAATGTTTGCTTTTGTTCGTATTTTGTAAAATGTTTTGTTATTGTTTTGTTAAAATTTCTTATCGCTCAATCACTCTAAATGTCTAAATCTTGCAAAAATAATTGAGCTGTCCGGTGATAATACATCTGACCATTAAAGTACAGTGTAAAAGACCACATGAATTTTTTCGGTTGGGCATACCTGCTCAACGATAAATTTGTACATTAATTGGACTTTGGAATTTCCGTAATTTGATTAAATTAAAACCTGATTTAAAAATACTCTTTGTAATTCTATGTCCTAATAAAGTCCATTTTTGTTTGATTTGATTTTTTATAATCAAGCTACTTCCGACCATCTGTAATTTAGTGTTGTCGGGCAAGTATGCCCAACCGACAATTTATTCTATAGACAACGAACTGGACATTAAAATACAACCAAACCGGACTAAAAATACAGTAATTTTGAGAACACACAATAAAAAACCCGCACTTACAAATAAGTGCGGGTTTTAGAGTTCTGGGGCGGAAGGATTCGAACCTCCGAATGCCTGGACCAAAACCAGGTGCCTTACCACTTGGCGACGCCCCAATGAGCTACGTTTTTTATTCTATTTGCTGAAACTTTATTGTCAAGATTTTATTTGTCTGAAAGGACTAAATTCTAAAGCTTTAACTACTTCGATATCCCGCGGTATAAGAGATTTAAATACATCCAAAACATGAATTTCACTCTCGAAATGCCCGACATCAAAAAGGACGATAGGACTTTCAAGTGCGGTATGAAATTTCAAATCTCCGGTAACCAGAGCATCGCATTCCTGTTCATATGCTTCTTTTATAAACTCGGATCCGCTGCCGCCGCAAAAAGCAATTTTTCGTAATTCTGTTATATTATTATTATTCACAAAACGCAGGTTCGGTGAAATTTGGAAAAGTTTATGCGCGAATTCTTCAACCGTTGTTTTATATTCAACTATTCTTAAAAATTCTCCGCAGGCGCAGCCCTCAGGCAATCCAAGAACTTCAATCAGTTTATCCGTTGTTCCGCCTTGTGCTTTATCCATATTGGTATGGGCGCAGTATATATTTATCCCCTTGTAATGAAGCGGAACAAAAAATAACGGATGGTGGGAAATTATCATATCACAATTTTGTTCTATTGCCTGCTTTACAACATCATCAGTAACAGTTAATGCAAGCATAATTTTTTTTACATCTTTTGATAAAGTTTCACATATCCATCCGGAACAATCCCAATCTTCGGCAGTTTCAAACGGAGCGAAATTTTCGATATATTTTACAATCTGATATTTATCCATAAATCTCCTCGAAAATTTTACGCGCAATTGTTTTTTTGTCGGCACGTTCCAGTTTCTTCATTCCGCCCTTTTTATCAAGAATTGTAACCTCATTATAATCGCTTCCAAATCCTATATCTTTTCGGGATATATCATTTGCAATTAAGTAATCACAACCCTTTTTAGATATTTTTTCTTTTGCATTTTCTATTAAATTTTCACTCTCCGCACAAAAACCAATAATCAGAGGTTTAGCATTCTTTTTTCTCCCGCACAAATCTTTTAAAATATCAGGATTTTTAACCAGAGTCAGAGTAATTTCGTCATCAGATGTCTTTTTCATCTTTTGTGAAGCAATCTCTTTTACTCTGTAATCCGCAACAGCCGCTGCCATTATAATACAATCCGCGCTATCAAATTCTTTTTCAACTGCGGATTTCATATCCAGAGCTGATTTAACTTTTACAACATTATATGTCCGAGAAACATCTTTTGTCGTAACCAGCGTTACATCTGCCCCGAAATTTTTTGCGGTATCAGCAAGAGCAAGTCCCATCTTGCCTGATGAATAATTTGAAATATACCTTACAGGGTCGATATCTTCAATAGTTCCGCCCGATGTAATGACTATTTTTTTACCGTTTAAAGGTTTATATTTTAAAAGTTCTACGGTTTTATCAAAAATTTTATTCAGACTGCATAACCTTCCTTTTCCTTCATATCCGCAGGCAAGATAACCGCTTTCGGGCTCAAGAATTTCGCAGTGGAGCTTATTTAAGTTTTCCTGAATAACTGGATTTTCCCACATATTACAATTCATTGCCGGAGCAATAATAATCGGCTTTGTAAAAGCACAGGCAATTGATGTAAGAAGATTATCACACACACCTGACGCAATTTTTGATATCGTATTTGCCGTTGCAGGAGCAATAACCATAATATCAGCCCTGTCAGCGTAAGATATATGTTCGGGATTAAAATCTTTCACATCAAATTCGTCAACGGCAACAGGATTTTTACTGAGATTTTGAAGAGTAAGTTTGGTTACAAAATTCAAAGCGTTAGGTGTACATACAACAAGGACTTGTGCATTCGCACGTTTATACATCCTTATAAGTTCACAAATCTTGTAAGCTGCAATTCCGCCTGTAATACCGACAAGAACGGTTTTTCCGTTAAGCATTTCTCTGTTCTCCCAATATTACATTTTCAAGTTCAGATACAGCATTATCAATACTGTCATTTACAATTTTGTAGTCAAAATTTTGAGCGCGTTCCAACTCTTCCTTAACAACATTAAGCCTTTTTTGGATAGTTTCCTCATCTTCTGTATGACGTCCTCTAAGGCGGTTTTCAAGAGCCTCCAGAGAAGGCGGGCAAATAAATATCAAAACAGCTTCAGGCATTTGTTTTTTTACTTTTAATGCTCCCTGTGTGTCAATCTCAAGAATAATATTTTTACCTTCCTCCAGACACTGATTTATAAATTTCTTTTTAGTCCCGTAAAAATTTCCGGCAAATTCAGCCCACTCAAGGAATTTGTCTCCTTCAATACAATTTTTAAATTCATCCTTTGAAATAAAAAAATAATTAACTCCGTCAACTTCGCCTTCTCTTGGAGCGCGTGTGGTACAAGAAATTGACAGCATAAAATCAGGGTTCTTTTCCAAGAACTTTTTTAAAACAGTGCCTTTCCCGACTCCTGACGATCCTGATACTACAAATAATTTTTTGTTCATATTATAATTATACAATGAACAAAGAAGCAATTTATAATTTTGTGAAAAAAATTAATTCTGCACAAAATGAGAAAGAGATAGCAGATTTTACAAATCAAGGACTAATAGACCTTACAAAAGCAAAAGCATGTTGGATTGGACTTGCTAACTGGGAAACAAATAAAATAGAAATAAACAGGCTCAAAGCAACAGATGCTTATAAAAAAAATCCTGACCTTGTCAAAGAAGTAAAAACAATCCGCCAAACAGTTTCTGATTTCTACAACAACGTAGAAATTGACGAATTGTTTGAATATATGTCTTTTATTTCAAACGAAAATAAAATTCTAAAACCTGTTATATACAGAAATAACACACTCGGTTATATCGGACTTGTCAGTGACGATGGGAATTTCTATAAAAACAACATTGATACAGTCAATATTCTTGTAGAATACATAAATTCCAGATTAGAAATCATATCTTTAGCTCAGGAAAAAGAAAAAAATAACAGAGCCAGAATGGAGTTTCTTGCAAGTGTTTCTCATGAATTTAAAACCCCGTTGAATTCTATAATAGGATTTGCAGATTTGATGGTTGAAAACCTTAAAGGGACAACACACGAAAAATACATCAATAATATTCAAAGAAGTGCTTTATTTTTAATGGGTCTGATACAAAATGTTCTTGATTTTTCAAGGAGCGAATACAAACCTCTGGAACTCCGGCTTGAACAATGCAAACCTAAAAAGATAATAAACGATATTATCTGGAGCTTTGACGAAATGAGAAAAGAAAAAAATCTCAAATTTAACTATACTCTTTCTGATGTTACAATAACTGCAGATCCTTTAAGGTTTAAACAGCTTGTTTACAACTTAATTTCAAATGCCATAAAATTCAGTAAAGAAAACGGCGTAATATCTATTGTTTCTTACATAAACACAAATAAAGAGTTTATATTTGAAATAAAAGACAGCGGAGATGGCATAAGCAAAAAAGATTTATGCAAAATCTTCACGTTTTTCACACAGGTTAACAGAAGCCAACTTAAACGCCAGCAAGGCTCGGGCGTAGGGCTTGCCGTATGTAAAACAATTGCCAAAGCTCACGGCGGAGATATTTATGTAAAATCACGCCTTCATTACGGAAGTACTTTCTGGTTTTGCATACCTCAGTAAATTATCCATTTTTTCTCTTTTTTTCATCTAACATAAGAACAGTGCATATTGCAATACAAATCAGTGCTGAAAATACCCAGAAAGCTATTGCCCCGTTCCAGCCAAATTTATCAACCATAAATCCGGTTCCTGTTGCGGATAATACAGCTCCGATGTAACCGAAAGTTCCTGTAAAACCTGTTGCGGCAGAGGCAACTTTTTTGGAGCTTGACTCAACTGCACAAAGACCGCCTATCATCATCTGAGGGCCGTATGTAAATGCACCGAGCAGACCGATTAAAACAAAATCAACCGCGCTTATTGTATTGAATTTTAGAAGTACAAGACAGATTACAACCCCTGTAAGGTAAATTAAGTTAACAATTGCTCTCTGCCCCTTGAAAATTTTATCTGAAATCAACCCTGCACAAATTGTACCGGCAATTCCGACAAGCGGAAGCGAGCTTAATTTCATTGCCGCTATTTCAAGTGAATTATGCTTTGCCTCGCTCAAATATTTTATCATCCAGTCTTCGGCGCCAAATCTTATAATATAAACAAATATATAAGCAATTGCCAGAAGCCAGATTGTTTTGTTATATAAAATATTCTGTTTAAATATTTCAACATAAGACCTGTTATCTTCTTCACAGTCTTCAAGTTTTTTAGCCACAGGTTCATTATTATATGTTTCAATATCAGGAAGTCCTAAAGACTGCGGTCTGTCGCGCAATCTGTCATAAAGCCAGACGGCAGTAATTATTGCAAGAGTGCCCGGGACAAAAAATGCCATTTTCCAGCCCCAGTGCGCAACTAAAAATCCGGATATAATTACGCTTAAAAAAGTACCGGTCTGATGAGAACATGACCATAATGACCATTTTGTTCCTCTTTCGGAATTTGAATACCAGTATGTCAAACTCTTTGCAACAGCGGGGAAACCGGCAGACTGAAACCAGCCCGATGCACCCCAGAAAAATACAAACAGCCAGAGCAAAATAGTGTTTGTCGGCAATCCGAAAAATGATACGTGCCCCGGAGTTATAAATACGGCAGAAAGAGCAAAGCAGATATTTGCAATTGCCGTCATAATCAATGCGGTAGGCAGAAATTTACGAACATCAGAACCGTCTGCAAGAACACCGTTTACAAATTTACCTACACCATATGTCAAATAAAGTGAACTTCCGAGCAATCCGAGTTCTGTATTTGAATAGCCGTATTCAGCACTTAATCCAGGTAATGCTACTGCTATATTTTTCTTACAGAGATAAAATACCGTATAACCTATAAAACATGCATAAAAAATTCTTAATCTCCAGTGAGCATACATGCTTTTAACTTTATCGCCGTCCTGTATTGTCTCTTTTACCGGCGGTTCTTTAAAAAATTGTGCCAATTGAGCTAACATATTCTATTTTCCTGCCTTTATAATTTGTATATTTCTGGTTTCCGTTATTTCGTGACGGGCGTCTTTGATTAATTCACGTTTTTCTTCATCCAATCTGCAGCCGCAGACTAGTCTGTCTATAAATCCTGTATTGAGCTTAACAGCCTTATCAAACGCGCCGACTTCCTCAAGAACATCTTTTATCTGATGAAGGTCGTAGCCGAAAGACTGCTTTGAATTGTAGACAAGAGTTTCTCCTGATTGAGATACAATTGGTTTTCCGCCCTGTTCAAAATATAATTTAAATACCGATTTTAAATCCTGTAATTCTGATTGCAAAGTCGTAACAGTCTGCTGAATTCTCAAAAATCTTTCAAATAAATATTCAACATTATCAAGTTGTTTAACTTCCCAGTCGTATTTTTGAAGATATAATTTTTTAAGTTTAGGATAAGCAAGAGCAAGCCCCATAGTATCGGCCATTGCTCTATGGTGATTTTTTAAATCAACATTGAATTTATCGGTTAAGGCTTCAAGCCCGTGAGATGGCAAATCCGGATAAATTTCCTTAAACATCTGCTGAGAATCAATTCTCGGATTATTTAATTCCTGACCGGTTGTTCTCAAGCTTGCTTCATTCAAAAATGTATAATCAAATATACAGTTATGCGCAACAATCGGATAATCTCCGATAAATTCTAAAATTTTTGGCATGGCTTCGGCTTCTGTCGGGGCGTCAGCCACCATATCCTGTGTAATTCCATGAATTGCAATACTTGATTTTCTTATATGCTGCTCGGGATTAATAAGAGTTTGAAATTCATCTTTTATCTTTCCGTTTTCAAGCCTCACAGCCGCGAATTCAACCATCCGCTCTTTTGTATAATCCAAGCCTGTTGTTTCCGTATCAAGAACAATTTCTATTACTTTTTTCCTAGCCATTTTCTTATCCTATAGAATTCTATTAAGATAATAGCACAAAAAAATTTTCTGTGATAGAATGAACCAGTTAAGTCAGAAAATAAAAGGAGATATGTGATGTCAAACGCAGTTGATATTAATGACAGCAATTTTGAACAGGAAGTTTTAAATTGCGAACAGCCCGTTGTAGTTGATTTTTGGGCTCCATGGTGCGGTCCGTGCCGAAAATTAGGCCCGATATTGGATGAAGTTGCAACCGAGTTTTCAGGCAAAGTAAAATTCGTAAAAGTTAATACCGACGAGAATTTAAAAACCGCACAGGATTATTCTATAAGCGGTTTGCCGAGTCTTCTTGTTTTTAAAAACGGTAAAGCACTGGAAAGACTCGTTGGTCTTATGCCAAAATCTACAATTATTTCAAATATTGAAAAACATTTATAAATATAAAATTATCAGCTCTAAATATTAACTATTGTAAAGCGTGTAAAGTTCTTACTTTATGCGCTTTTTGGCTGTATTCAGTTTTTTTGAAGCGTTATTTGTTAAAGATTACCTGCTTTTATTCCGATAAATACGTTAAGGAAAAGGATAACTATGCGCATTACAGGTATACCAAACAAATACGAAATATTACAGCAATATTACCTTGAGGAAAACGGCGAACAGATTACATATACTGAGGCCATGACGCGCTATTACGAATTAACAGGGGATGAAAAAGACGATTTCGTACAATACTATAACGATTTTTGCAAAGAATACTACGGGGATGACAGTGTAGATTATGAACCGATAGACGAAAACGGTTACAACTGGAGAAATGCACCGACAGGGGAATATGCAACACTTGTAAAAAACGATTTAAGAGTAAAATATACTCTTGAAGCTTATGCAAAAGAACAGGGCCTTACGCTTGATCCGCAATGGGCAGGATATTCAGCAGAAGAAATTATCCAGATGGAAAACAACGGGGTTAATATTCCGAAAGATGTCCTTGAAATTGCCCACTCTATTTATGAAACAACAGGTTCAAATTATATGACAACAGAATCCGAAGCTGAAGAAAATGCAACTTCGGAAAAAGAACCTTTCCTTGAACTTGTTCCTAAAGCTGCTAAAAAAATCGAAAAATGTGAAGAAAATAATGAAAAAATCAGCGATGAAATTGAAAATATCATTCCTGAACAACAAAAACAAGAAAAGAAATTAAGCGATAAACTAAAAAAACAAAGAAACACTTTAGATGAATATGAAACAAACATAAGAGAATGGGCAAAGCTTCAGGATAAAATGAATAATGGAGAAGTTTTAACGGACAATGAAAGCACACGTTATAAAGAATTATCCGAAATTTTGAGTGACAAAAAAAATAATGACGACGGCTTTGAAATTAATAAAACAGAAATAGCAAATACATTAAGCCAAATTAATATTTTGGCCTTACTGGGACGTGATTTGGCTGATGAAACTATTGAAATTGGCGAAACTTTGGAAGATTATACTTCCGAAACAAATTATAAAACAACAAAACAGTCGGTAACAAAAGAAGTTGGCTTTATCAGATCTTTGATTGCAATGGTTAAAGGTAAAAATCTTGCAGAGGAATCAGTAAAAATCGGAAACGATACAAAAGAATATTCCCTTGAAACTGTAGCATCTGTTAATAATATTGCCTCAACCCTTGATATTAAAGACAAAATTGCTGGCCCCGAAGGAGAAACTGATACCAATATTCCAACTGAAGCTGATAGTGAAATTTCTAGCGGAGAAGTAAAAGAAACAGATGGACAGCAAAATTCTGAGGGTAATTCACAAGAAAATTCTGAAGCAAATTCTCAAGAAAAATTAGACATGTTTATTACCGATCAGTTTGTACTAAAACTTATAGATGAAGGTAATTTAATCAATGCTGACTTATTAAAACAAATTAATATTGCAAAAAAACAAATAGCTGATGGAATAAAAGATAACAAATTAGCATCTGTAGCAGATAAAAGGATTTCAAAAATAGTTCAGCAATTCTGGGAAGAAGAAGCTAAACGTCAACAGGAAATCGAAACAAAAGAACAAGAAAATGAAAAAGCCAAAAATGAACTAGAAAAATTAACGGGAAAATCTTCAAAAGAGATTGACAAAGAAATTATACAAAATGACAACTCAAAAGATGAAAATGAATCCGAGTATGATGAAGAAACTAAAGAAAAAATAAAAAAACAAAAAGAGATTATTGTAAATAATAACGAAGATATTGAAAATATTAAAGCAGAATCAATAAAAGCTCGTGAAGAAGTACAACAAAATACCTCTAAAGAGAAAACAGCTATAGATAAGGCTCTGCCGGTTGAAAATGATGCTTTCAAAATTAACAGCCTTTATCAGGAAAAAGATTTACCAGAACACAACGAAAGGATGGATTTCATCAACAGTGCCGGAGCAAGACTAATGTCAATAGGCGCCGGAGAAGTGTTGCTTGGTGGGAACGAAATTCAAATAGGGCAGGCTCTTCTAGCGTCAGTATTCACATGGCAACATGGTATAGCATTAATAGCATTAGGGACATTAACCATTGTTAAAGGCACAACAAGCATCGGTATAGGCGCAAAAGCCTGCAAAGTATCAGATGATGAATCTTTAATTGAAGAAGCAGAAGAAACAACAGATACTGCTAGTACGCGCATAATATCCGCTCTTGACGGATTAAACAATGTTAATGAAAAAATCGTCGCTGTTACCAAAGAATTTACAGTAGAAAATAACGAAGAAAATGCTTCAAACGATGGCGGAGCAGAAGGACAACAGGAAGGACAAAACTCTGGACAAACAGAACAAACTCCTGAACAAACCGCTTCAACTCCGTTACAGACAGTTTCTTCAACTATACAAGCAGTAACTGTTTCATCACAAGAAACTTCTACAGTTGCTACAACTGCTTCAAACACATCAGAATCACCTGAACCGACATCAACTCAAACAGAAAATGAAATTGATTCCACTGTCCAAGAAACAACTTCTGCAGTTACAACTAACAATCCTTCAAATTCTTCTCCTGTTCCCGTGTCCCCTGTTACGCAAGCATATAGTATTGAAGGGATGAGAACTTCTATACAACAAACAAACAACACGCATAAAGCTGCAGGTGAAGCTGGTACCGCAAATATAAGCGTCAGCAGCTCCAGTTCATCCGGCAAATCTAAAGAAGTTCCAGAAATTAATAAAAGTAACGCTAAAAGTGAAGCTAAAAATGCCAATGGCAGTCTTGGTAGCATGAAATCTGAAACCGAAAAGGGGCAGAAAGAAACAGAAGACATTACAAAAGACGAAGAAAAATCCGAAAAAGAGCTGGGAAAAGAAGCTAAAGTTCTTGAAAAGAAAATAACCAAAGAATCTAAAGAAATGGAAAAGATTCAAAAAGAAACTGAAAAAATCCAACAGCAACAACTTGAAATATTAACAGAATTTGAACAGTTAACTGTACAAAATGAGCAATTAGTTGCAGAAGCACAAGCTGCAGCTTCTATTCAAACTGCTCAACCTGCACAGCAAAACAACAATCAAAATCAACAAGGAGGACTTTTAGGTTCTAACAGCTTTAACGTAGGTCAGGCTCAAAATACAACAGTTAATGAAAAAGTTGCTTCAATTGAAACAAACAATCAGAGAATAAGCCAGTTAGGCATAGAATTTACATCTAATAATAAAGTTGTACAAAGAAATCAGAAGAAAATCTCTTCTTCTCAAAAATTCATAAAAACATCAAACAAAAAATTCCAGAAAGTTACAAAAACAAAAGAGAAAAAAGCTAACGAAAGAGTTAAAGCTGAAGAAGCAAAACAAAAAGCATTACAGCAAAAACTTGGATTTGTTGGCATTTTTGAAAAAGTATTCCAGGTAGTTACTGCTATTGGAAGCCTTTTAAGTGCAATTCCTTTTACAGCAGCATTAGGTGCTGTATTAACAAATATAGGTCTTGGCGGTACCGTATTTTGTGCGACAGTAAAAGCCGGAATTCTTGCAGCAAACGGAATGATTGATCAGGCATTCATGACTTTAGGGATGTCAATTGCAACCGCCGCACTCTCTATGGTAGGCGCAGGTGCTGCTGCAAGTAGCGGACTTCAAATAGCGACAGCAGCACTTAATGTTGTAAGCTCAGCCGCAAGCTTAGGCGCATCTGTTCAGGAATTTAAAGGTAAAGATGCTGGTATCTTAGGTTCTATCGCAACAATTGCCGGAGCAGCATCAGCTGTCACGGGTGCTGTCGGAGCATTCGGTTCATTAGGCAAAGCCGGAACATCTGCATTGTCAAAAATGTCAACAATTACCATGCAGTCAGGCAGTATGCTTTCAACCTCAAGCCAGATGATTAATCAGGTCAGAGAATGGCAGGGCAAAGAAGGCGACAGCAAACTCGCTAATATCATGGGCATGGTAGGTATGGGCTTAACATTAGTCGGTACCGCAGGTAATATTGCAGCAGGTATTCAGTCTAAAAAAGCTGAAAAAGCAGATAACGCAGAAGGGAAAGACGGTGAAAATAAAACTGAAAAAGGTGAAAAAACAGACAAACCTCAAAAAGAAGATGGTGAAAACAGCGGTGACGAAACTAAAACTGATAAAGGCGAAGGCACAGAAGACGGTCAGACATCAGGATCTCAAAATTCAAGCAATACTGATGTAAAAACTTCAACAGACGGTACAGGTACAGATACAAATACTACAAAAACAGACACAAATACAAATCAAACAGATGTTCAACAACAGCAGGGAGAACAATTAAAACAGGCTGCAACAGGTGACCCGAATCAACAGACAGAAGAAGCTATAAACGAAATCAATCAGACCGTAGAAAATAATTCTAATCCAAAAGAAAATCCTACTCCTGAAAGTACTGCTCCAGATGGAACAGCTCCGGAAGGTACTGCTCCGGAAGCTGAAGGTACAGAAGGAGGACAACCAAGAAAAAATATTGAAGATATGACTCCTGAAGAAAGATTGAAAGAAGCGGCAGAGCTTGCAAAAGAGGCTCAACAACAGCATTTACAAAAGGCTATTGATGATTTAGCAAAAGGCACTGCAAAGCTTGAAATTAAGCCCCTTGACCTACCAAAAGCACCACAACAAAGCAAATTTGAAAAATTCATGGATAAAGCTCAGCCTTATATGGATCTTGTCGGGACTGCAGGACAGCTTGCAGCAAGCATAATGACCAGTAACGATGAAACTGATGATGATACAAAGAGAAAAGTTATTCCTGCATGGGAATTTGACAGCAGAACTCAGGAAATCATGAAAAAACGCAGAAAACGTCAGGAAGCTTTAAGACGCTACTTTGCATAATAAAAATTTCCGAAATTAAATTTGCCGTTGCTATTTTATTTCCAGATTATTCAAAAGTAAAACCTGAGTTTCGCCCGGATTTAAAGTAACTTTAAAAGATCCACGCTGCGCAATAGGACTGTCTTCAATTTTTATCGGAATAACATCGCAGTCTACACTGAAATGCGGGATATAAACAACTGTATCTGAAATATTTCTGAAATTTAAATTACCAGTTACAACAATACTTTTTTCCTTATAAGTAACCGCATAGGCAAATACTGACGGATTAGAAGTCTTTAGCGGTACAAATTTACCATTATTAATAACGGAAATAAACTGCTTTTTTAAATTGTTAGCAACGGCAAATGTCAATGGCAGCCCTTTGTCTTTTCCGCCAGGTTGTCTTGAAAAGTTAAATATATCTATTTTACCGCGGTGGGCAAAATAGTAATCATCATCGGTATAAGTATTCGGGGCTTTTTTATTTGCCCAGAGATAAATATAATTATCACAGGTATCAAAACCGTCGACAAAATAAGAATTAACGGGCAAAGTTGTATTGAGCCAGACAATCATTTCCGAGTATCTTTTTCCGCTTATAAGTATAGGGCTGAGTTCGTCATGTGTTGAAAAGCTCCCGATAACAGCTTTATGTTCAGAATAGCCGGCCAAATTAGTATTTGTCTGTTCAATCAGATTAATAAGCTCTTTTCCGGTTTTAATATTCTTTAAATTAAAATAGCTTCCGTAATATCCGTCAAATCCCGCTTCCAAAAGTTTATTGTAGGGGGTAAAAACAGCATAAGGAGAAACAGGTTCTGTCCAACTTTCGGAAGCCTCTGCAAGCCATAAAAACTGCGGATCTTTTGTTCTTGAATAAGTAATCAAATCTTTCCAGAATTTAGCGGGTTTGTTTGTTGCTACATCAGCTCTAATACCGTCTACGCCGAGTTCTAAAGCCATATCAACAAAACCTTTAAAAAGATTATAAACGTCTTTGTTAACTGCCGTTTCATTTCCCGCATTCAGTAATCTCACATCTGTCCAGTCAGCAGGAACAACAGGCTGACCTGATTTATCTTTTACGAATAATTCAGGGCGCTGCATATATAAATCATAAGAACCGCAAGAAGGTAAATCCAAAATTACGCGGATTTTACGTTTATGAGCTTCTGCAATAAACTTTCTTGCCTGATCTTGAACAGACAGGGCACTTTGCCTGCTTGCGAGCTGAGGATTAAGAGAGTCAAAACTTAAAGCAGCATATAAAGATCCAGCAGTACCGAGCGCTTTTGTTTTGCCTACAGGTGTTACTGGCATTACATGTATAGTATTTATTCCTTTCTGAACCAAACTATCCAAACGCGATATTGCATTCAAAAAAGTTCCGCTTTCTTCCCCTTCATCAAAATCTATAATACCGTTTTTATTAGTATCAACAGCACCAAAAGTTCTTAAATTTATTTCATAAATTATTGCAGAATTATTTAAAAATAGATTTCTTAAATCATTCACCCAAACATCCGCACAAAAGCCGCTCTGGTAGGTGAATAACATTAACACAAGAGCTATAAACAATCTTTTCATCAATCTCATAACATATCCCCTTTATAATTATTAATATGCTAACAGATAATCAAATTTTTTGCAAATTTAAAGTTTTTTATATATAATTTTAAATATATGAAAAAGTATTCAGTTGGAGTAGACTTAGGCGGCACAAAAATCCTTATTGCCCTTGTAAATAAGCAGAATGGGGAAATTTTGTGTCATGTAAAAAAGAAAACCAAAAAGCAAAAAGGTTCTGAAAATATTATGAAAAAAATGGTTGAGGGGATTGAGGAACTTTTTGCTGAAAGCAAAATCAACATTGATGAGGTAAGCTCAATCGGTGTCGGAGCAGCGGGACAAATTGACAGAGAAAACGGAATTATAATCGGTGCCCCAAATCTCGACTGCTTTAATATAGATATAAAAAATTTTTTAGCAGACCGTTTCAATCTTCCTGTTTTTGTTGGTAACGACGTTGAAATTGCGGCAATAGGCGAGATGAAATTCGGAGCCGGCAGGGGATGTAATGATTTTGTATGTATTTTTGTCGGTACAGGTGTCGGCTCATCTATTGTAAAAGACGGAAAAATAATTTACGGTGCTACAGGAACGGCAGGCGAAATCGGCCATATTATAGTTGATTTAAACGGAAGACAATGTGCCTGCGGGGCACACGGATGTCTGGAAGCTTATGCTTCACGCTCCGCAATTGAAACAAGAATTGAAGGTGCTTTAAAAAAAGGCCGTCAATCTTGTATTAAGGACTACCTTGAACCGGGGAAAGCTATTACATCAAGTATGATTCAAAAATCAATCGAAAGAGAAGACGAACTTGTTATACAATGTGTAACAGAGGCGTCCGAATATCTTTCAGGCGGCATTGCAAGTATAATCAACTTTATTAATCCGAAATTGATTATTCTGGGCGGCGGTTTGATAGAAGCTGTTGACTACTTCTATCAAAAAACAATCAAAAAAGCACGCGCAAAATCTTTACCTGTTCCCGCAGCTAAAATAGAGTTTAAAAAAGCGGCTTTAGGCGATTATTCAGGAGTAATAGGCGCCGCATTTTTAGAGGAGAGAGTGTTATGAAAAAACTTCTCCTGATAAAACTTTCATCACTCGGTGATATAATATTTAATATTCCTCTGGCAAATGTACTGCAAAAGAACGGCTATGAAATTACATGGCTTGTATCCGAAAAAGGTTATGACGTTATAAACGGAAACCCTGCAGTAAAAAAAGCAATACTTATTCCTATACAAAAATGGAAAAAAACAGGTTTTTCTCTGAAAAATATCTGGGAATTCATAAAAATTGCCAAGGAAGTAAGAAAAGAATTTTACGATGTTGCAATAGATTCTCAGGGGATGTTCAAAAGTATGCAGTGGATGCTTCTTGCCCGTGCAAGAAGGAAACTAGTATTTGAACACAGCAGAGAATTCTCAACCTACGCAGGCAATGAAATCGTTAAGCGTGCTCCAAATCCGAATTGCTCAACAAATGTTATTATCCAGTATATGCAATTTGCAAAATATATGAACCTTGAAGGAACAGATGAAATTAAGTATACACTCCCTCAATCAAGTAGTGAAACAATCGCAAAAGTTGATCAACTTTTGCAGGATTTAGACAAATCCAAGCCCTTAGTTGTTATATGTCCTGCAACAACATGGAAGATGAAACACTGGAAGAAGGATAACTGGAAAACAGTTGTTGAAGCGATTAAAGACAAATGTTCGCTTGTGTTTACCGGTACTGAACGCGATAATGACTTAATCAATTACATCAGCGGCAGCAATTTTATAAATCTTGCAGGAAAAACTCAGGTAAAAGAGTTAATAGAACTGTTTTCCCGTGCAGCACTTGTTATGTCGCCGGATTCCGGAAGCGCCCACCTTGCACGCGCAACAGAAGTCCCTGCTGTTATTACAATTTTCTGCTGTACACCTGCAACAATGTACGGACCTTTAGGAAATCCCGAAAAATATTATTCAATAAGAGGGGATTTGAAATGTTTTCCCTGCCACAAAAGAACCTGCCCTCTAACAGGAGAAGGAGCAGAACTCTGCAGGACGAAACCTGAACCTCAAGAAATTATAAATATTGTAAACAAGATATTACAAAACACAAAACATAGTGTATAATAAATTTATGAATTTTTTCGAAAATTTAAAAGACATCTATAAAAAGGTTTCAGAAGTAGAAAGCATTGTGTATCATAACAAGCAGGATTATCTTGAAGTTTATGAACGCAATATTCAGCTTGAAAAAGAAATTGAAGAGCGCACAAGAGAACTTAATATTGCAAATAAACGAATGCTGACCCTACAGCATATCTGGGATATGATGAACGCATCACGTCCTTTGCAAAGCGTTCTTGAAACAATTGTAAACAATATACAGGGTGAGCTCGGCTACCTTCATTGTAATATTATAAAAAAATGCGAAGATGAAAAGGGTACTTATCTTGCAGTGCTTGCACAGTCGGATGACCCGTCAATTAAAAGGGTTAATAAACTTATTAAAACTCCTATTCAGACAAGAAGACTTATTTATAATGAAGACAGTGTTTACGCCCTTGCTGCTGAAGCGAAAAAGATTATGCAGACAACAGATATCGGCGGTACATTAAAATCAGTTATTCCTGAAACTTCCGATGATATTATAGATGAAATTGAACAGGGCAGTCCGAGCAGATCAATAATAACCGTTCCGTTATACAACAGAAACTCACTTTTTGGCTGGTTTGATGTTTTTTCTTCCAGAAAAGATTTAACGGAAGGCGAAACCGATTTCTTAACAATTTTTGCACAGCAGATAGAAATGGCAATAACTATTGCCGGTCTGTTTGAAGAGGTTAAGGCGCAGGCTGTCACAGATTCACTTACAGGCCTGTATAACAGAAGATATTTTGAAGAATATCTAAAAAAAGAAGTAAGACGCGCACTTCGTCAAAAACAGCCTTTCAGTATAATAGGCCTTGACCTTGACCATCTAAAAGAGATTAATGACAAATACGGACACGCATACGGCGATCTGGCAATAAAAACAGTTGCATCCGTATTGAAAAATAATGCGCGTGCCATTGATACCGCAGCACGTATGGGCGGAGAAGAATTTAACGTAATTCTCCCGGGCGTTGAATCAGAAGGCGCCATGGTCGCTGCGGAAAGAATCCGTAAAGCTTTGGAAGACGAAGAACTTGATACAATCGGCCATATAACGGCAAGTATCGGAGTCGCAACTTTTCTGGAGCATTCTGATAATATCGAAGATATTCTGGAATTAACTGATCAAGCTATGTACAGCTCCAAAAGAAACGGCAGAAACCGTGTTACTCTTGCAAAACCGATATCGGAAACAAGCTGGCAGGAAATTGCAGTTAACACATTTACTGATATCTTATCCAGACATAATATTCCGATAAATCCTGACTTAACAGAAGAATTAAAAAATAAACTTAAAAATAATGAAAATGAAATTCCAAAAGAAGTTTTGTATTCCGTAGCCGATATGCTCACCCAATCTTACAATCCGCTTCATCATAAAGGAACGGTTAAATCTAAAGTATTGCTTGCGGTTAGTCTTGCAAAACGTTTTGACCTGCCAAAAGACGATATAGATAAACTTAAAATCGCAATGCTTTTATATGATATAGGAAACCTTATGCTTCCACGGGAACTCTTGCAGAAAACTGCTCCGCTGACGGAAGAAGAACGAAATCATATAAAAGAACATCCGATAATTGCGGCAAGAGAAATTCTTCAGCCGATAAGCTATGTTCAGGATATTATCCCGATAATAGAACACCATCACGAAAACTGGGACGGCACAGGGTATCCTTCAAAAATTGCACGGGAAGAAATTCCGATGACTTCTCAAATAATCCTTATAGTAGATGCTTATTTTGCACTAATCGAACCGAGAACTTACAGAGCAGAACTTACTCCAAAACAGGCTCTTGAAGTTATCAGACAGGACGCGGGCAAAAAATGGAATACGGCTTTAGTTCAGGAATTTATTTCACTTATTGATCATGACATCTGATGAAAGAACAAGAATTTATAAAAATAATTAAATCAACTCTTAATTCCCCTTATATAGGGGATGATTGTGCTTATTTAGAAGATTTAGGCATAGTAATAAGCCAGGACAGCCTTGTTGAAGATGTTCATTTCAAAAAAGAATTTATAACACCATATCAGTTGGGTTACAAAACCGTTATGGTAAATATAAGCGATATCTGTGCAAGCGGCGCAGAGCCAAAATATATTACCATATCATTATCTTTACCCAAAGATACGGATAACGAATTTATTGAACAGTTTTACAAAGGGGCAAAATACGCTTCAAAAAATGTTGAAATTGTCGGCGGAGATATAACAGGAAGCGACAAGATTTATATTTCAGCAGCTGCAATCGGTTCAACGAAAAACCGGGAAATATCTTCAAGAAAAAATGCAAAAGCCGGATATAAAGTAATAGTTTCCGGAGAACACGGGAACAGCGCAACGGGGCTGAATCTTTTACTACAAAAAAACTCTCTTTTTAAAAAAGGGGAAATAGACAATAAGTTTATAAAGTCACATCTCATGCCGGAGGCTCAAATAGAATTTTCACGCCGGATAGCCGAAAACATCAAAGAAGATTACGCAATGATGGACACATCTGACGGGCTTGCGGATGCATTGTTTCAAATTGCAAACGCAAGTAATGTAATAATTAATGTTGATACTGCAAAAATTCCGCACTCCGCGGGAGTTGATATGCATACCGTACTATATGGCGGGGAAGATTATCAGCTTGTTGCAGCAGTGCCGGAAAACTTATTGCAAAAGATTTCGGGTTATACGATAATCGGAGATGTGGAACAAGGTTCGCCGTCTGTAAAACTTGACGGAAAAATATTAAAAGAACCGGAAAACAGTTTATTTAATCATTTTAAGGAGTAAACATGCACTTCAAAGTTAATGCAATAATACCGGCAGGGGGAACCTCATCACGTTTCGGCAACAAAAATAAACTGCTTGAAAAAATATACGGAACAGAGGTCATAAAATATACTATAAATGCTTTTGAAGCCTCAAATATTGATGAAATTATAATATGTGCAAACAAAACAATTATTGACGAATTAAATCAAATTTTTAAAGACAGCCCGAAAGTAAAAATAATAGAAGGCGGGCAAACCCGTCAGGCATCGGTTTATAACGGGTTACATGCCTGTGAATGCGATTATGTATTAATCCATGACGGAGCAAGACCTATGATATCAACAGAACTTATAAACCGCGCAATTGAAATGGTTAAAGAGAAAAAGGCCCTGACTGTTGCAACAAAAACAATTGACACAATCAAAGAAGTTGTTGACGGAAAAATAGTAAGAACGATTGACCGTTCAAAACTTTATAACACCCAAACTCCGCAGGCATTTGAATACAGACTTATAAAAGAAGCGCATGAAAAATTATACGGACAAAATTTTACGGATGACGCCGGAATGCTTGAGGAATTAGGCAAAACAGTCTATATTTTAGACGGCAGTTACAAAAATATAAAGATAACAACCCAAAACGATATAGATATTGCAGCAATATATCTTGATAAAAAATAAAGTCCTTGAATAAAAACCAAGGACTTTTTCTTCACTTTCACCTAACCTACTTACTTTCTATAGGCTCTCCTTTTACCATTATGAGGAATCACTTAAACTTTTACCGTGCAATTTTTGTGTAACATCTATGCAGCAACATCCATATCTTGTTTTGATAAATATTCTTTAGGATCATCATATCCAGCTTTAGCAATATTGTCGCATAATTCGTTGAAATCTTTTCCAGAATATTCTATTCCTTGAATTCTTATAACGAATTTCCCGTCTTTATATTTAACTTTATCGGAAATTTCAAGTTTATCATCTTTCCAAATTTCGCGCATATCACCTAAGAATGTATCTGTTGCTTCTTTTTCTGCCTGTTTTTTAGCCTCATCAGCTTTTACTTTATTTTCGTCATCAGTTTTCTTTTGCTCGGCTTCTTTTTGCTTTTTAGCATCTTCAGCTTTTTTAGCATTTTCCGCTGTAGTTACTGCCTGGTTGATAGCCATTACTGCATTTTCAACAACAGATTGATCTACACAAGTGTCATCAAGCTGATTATAAGCTGCCGTAAATTGTCCTATAAGTTTATTATAAACGCCGAGTTCTTTAGCACGTTCTTCAAGGCATTTTACAATGTTCCAAATAATATCAACGTTATGTTCAGGATCAGCAATCTTTCCGTCAGCACCTCTGTCTTTGAGGCTAGAATTCCACATCATTTCTTCTGCAAACAGAGTTTCAATTACGTTTTTGTCGCCTGAACCGTTTGCAAACTGTTCCTGCCATTTATTTAAAACAGCGGTTACATTATCTTTTGTAATTGCGTTTGTACCTTTCATGCCATTATAGCCGTCTATTATATAGTCGTATTCAGTGCCGCATTCACCGATAGCACCCTGATAAATTGACTGGCAGATTTCAAGAGCTTCATTTTCTTGTTCCTTTGTCATTTCCTGTGCAACAGGAGAATTAACATCTTCCGGTGTTTCTGTTGCAGCATCACTGACATCAGTATTTGTATCGTTACCTCCGTCATCAGAAGCTGCAGCTGCCTGAATTTCTTCAGATATTTCTCCGGCTACCTTTGCTGCTTCTTCCTGCAATTGAGAAATTTTTTCTATCAAAGCCTGTTTTTCTGCAGCTGATTTATTTTGTGAATTTTGGATTTCTTCTTTTAATGCTTCTATTTTATCTAAAATTTCCTGTAATCTTTGTTTTTGAGAATCGTTAAGAGCTTCATTTCCGACAGTCTCTTTTACTTGAGATTCAAGAGAAGCCAATGACTGAACAGCACTGTTTAATGCCATATTTGCCTTTATACTGGCCATATATTCCTGTCCCATCTGATAATAATTTGTAGAAGGCTGTGTCATATAAGTTGACCGAAAATCACCCATAAATACTGACGGTGTAGGGAATAAACTTAAAGTATCCCTAGTCATTGAGTATGGACTGTATGGTGTCAATGGATTATATAAACTATCGATTGAAAGAAATTCTGACATTTTCCTATATCCCCTTAATTTAAATTCCCCGTATTTATATAAAGTAATTTTGAGCTTATAAATTGCTTAAATAAAATAAACTCGTTAACATTTCGTTACAAACAAGTCAATAATATCTTTTTTGGAAATTTCAGGATTAATCTCTCTTATACAGGTAATAGAAGATGTATTTATAGGTTCATTAAATATTTTTTCAAGAAGCGTCTTATCATAGTCATAAAGAATTGAGCCGTGCTGCAAGATATACCCTTCTTTTCTAAACTGGGCAGAGCCTATAAGCTTTTTCCCGTTACAGCATAAATCCGCACCTGTTGAAACTAACATACAATAATCGAAATGCCCTCTTGCGGGTTTCCCGCCAAATTCAAGCTCAATACCTAACTGTTTAAATTTATCTATAAAGATTTGAGATATTTCTTTATAGGACTCGGTAACATTTTCTCCGTGCTCAAGACTTGATACAGGGCATACATAGCTGTAAGTTATCTCATTATCGTGTAAAAGCGCGCGTCCGCCTGTCAAACGTCTTACAATATCAATATTGTTCGATTGCAGAAAATTTTCGTCTATAAAATCGCTTTTTTGATTTCTACCTAAAGAAACACATGCGGGTGACCATCCGTAAAGCCGAAAAATCGGTTCAGATAGTTTATCTTTAATTGCATTTTCAAGCAGGTCTGCATCTTTTTGCATATTAAATGCGCCTGTATTAATCTCAAAAGGCAAAAAAATCATTTATCTTTTTCTTCCCGTTTTTTCAAATCCTGTTCAAACTGCGAAAAAACCTCATTTCCTACAAACTGCTCAAGAGCCGCACGTTTTGCATAGTAATCTGAATTTGCTTTCATCTGGTTATCAAGAGCAGTACGGTAATAAGCATCAGTTATAAGAACAACCTCACGCGGCATATCCTGAGAGAGTTCATAATTTTTCTTTCTTTCTTCCGTAATCTTTTCAAGCATTTTGAGCTTTTTTCGTGCAGTCATATAGTTATAATACAAATCAACAGTCTTTTGCTGTAAATCCTCAATCTTTCTGACAAGAATAATCATATCGGCATCTGTTACTTTTGTATATTTATAGTTAAGCGCCTTCGTGTCCTGTGACATAATCCCCAGAACATTTCCACCTATAATAGACCCGGTTGCAAGAAGCGGATTGCCCATACTTGCACCGACCAGAGTCGACATGCTTGCAATAGTCGTAAGAACTTTTTTTACAGACTTTTCATCCGGCTTGTCTTCATCGGGATTTGCAAGTTTATACAGCGCAAAATTTATTGTATCACTCTGGCTTGCAGCCCCCTGCCATAATACGGATAAGTCACCGACCATATTTTCCTGATCAAGTTCCAAATCAGCAGCAACCTCTCTTGAAATCTGTTTAATACTCAAATCAGCATAAGTCAAATCAGACACATCAAACTGCTCAGCGTCTTTTTTTACGTATTCCTGATGAACTTTGTTTTCAGCCGGCGCTTCCATATATTCTTTTTCAGGCTCTTCTGACAGTCCTGTACGGTAAGCCGGAGGTTTGGGCATATTTAAGTCTTCGTATTTTATGGCAAAAGACGGAAGAGCAACGGATATTAATAATGCAATTGCAATACATTTCTTCATTTGGTCACCGCCTTTTCTCCCACTAATGTGGAATTATAGTTGAACTGATAAAGATTCAATTTATCCACAACTTTTTTGCCTGCTAGCCGCTGAAGCTCAAGATGGTATTTTTTTGCATTTTCCATATAATAAAATTCCTCAACCCTCATATTATCGTAGAGAGCCGATGATATGCTTATTTCCATCAAATCTTCTTCATCAAGAGCTTTTGCATAATTTTTGTTATATAGAAGAAGCCTTTGACGTGTTTCTTTTAACTGGGAAAGAGAACTTTTATAATTATAATACGCCGTTATAATTTTATCCTGCAAATTTTCCACAAGTCCTGCAAGTTCTATAAGCTCGGTATCGGTAAGCGGAATTTCCGTCGGCATATTTTTTCTGTTAATCAGATTTTGCGCCAGACGCCCCGCAGCAAATGCCGAAGACTGAACCATATAATCGGCGCCCACTAAAGAAGGGGCAAGAGATGCACCCGCAACAACTGCAGAAAGAGTTTTTGCCATCAAAGATGAATGAATTCTTCTCTGACTTTCAGGCGTAGCAAGTTTTTTCAGAGCAAACCCTATAACCTGATTATTTTCAACAGTTCCCTTCCACAGATTTTCAATATCTTCGATATCCTTGTCTTTTTGAAGCTTAAGCAGCTCTTCCAAGATTTGCTGATCATTTACAACAAGAGATTTTTTTGATGCCACATTTGCTTTCGGCAATTCTATTTTCTGCGCCTCAACATCCCCGAGCGAAACTTCGTCCGCTAAAACAGGCACCCCTAAGAAAAATATTAACAGCCAGATTAAATACTTTTTCATAACAATTTTATAACACAAGCGCAATAATAAATCCAATGATTGATAAAGTTATACATCAAACGGATGTTCTTCAAAAGGGCAGAAAATTTTATCATTAATTACGGAGGAGAAAAAGTGAGTTCTAATACAAAAAAACAAGATAACACTGTCGGAATTAAATTTTACAATAAGGCTAATGCACTTCGCCTTGAAAATTCTTATAAAGAAGCTGCCGCAAACTATTTAAATGCTATTTTAATTGACAGAAATAATCCTGAAAGTTATTTCGGACTGGGGGTTTGCTATAAACATCTTAAACAATATGCAAAGGCTATTAAATTTTTTGATACCGCAGCTAAACTTCAAGATGACAACTACGAAACATTTTATGAACTCGGAATATGCTATCTTCTGGAAGGAATTCCCTGCGGAGCAATCAAAAATTTTATCCGCGCAATCCAAATTAATCCTGACAATCCTGATGCCATCCTGCAATTGGGGATTGCACACGAACTCTGTGAAGAATATGATCTGGCCTTAATGATTTATCAAAAACTTATAGAAACCACTCCCGGCTATTTAAAAGCCTACGAGCATAAATCAACTCTTTTAATGAAACTGGACAAATATAAAGAAGCCTCTAACGTATTAAGCAAAATGTTAAAGCTCAATCCGGATTACTATAAAGCTTATGCCGGAATAGGAATATGCTTTGACAAACTCGGGAAACAAACAGATGCAATAAGATATTACAGGAAATATCTTTCCTTGAAACCGTTTTCCTCTCAGGCCGATTTTATAAAAAACAGACTTGATAAAATTAAATACAGTAAACCTCAAAAAGAATACATGTCTGTTTGCAGATAATTTATTAAAATTTTTGCGGATTATATTAAGCGATGTTACAAGATTGTTAAAATATTTGTCTTTTTTCCATATATAAAATACAATAATATTGGAGAAATTTTGAGGGATACAAGATGATATTAGAACAAGAGTTAAAGGGGAAAACTTTATCTCCGCAAGAAGTGAGAAGTATTTTGAAAACTGACAATAAAGAAATTGTCGAACTTTGTAAACGCGCGTCCATTTTACCCAGAAAAAACAGCAAAGGACAAACTTACTTTTCTTATGAAGAAGTAAAAAATTTGAGAAAAGTTCAAGCGATGAAAAATGCCTCAGTGCCGCCAGTGAAAGCACCGGCAAAACAGCCTTCCGCTATTTTGAATATTCTCAACTCACTGAGAGAAATGGAAAATAAACTTAGCGACAGAATTTCTAAAGTTATTGACGAAAAACTTGAAGGTATGGATGAAGTTGTTGTTGAACTTATCAGATGCAAAACCGACAACGAAACTTTAAGACAAAAAATTATTGATCTTAACAAAGAAATTTATCAGCTGAAAAATGATTTGAATACATACAAACCTGTAGGCTTGGGATTTTATAAGAAAAAAGAAAAACATATTTGGGACTAATATTTATCTAAATCAGAAACTCCCTTAAATAAAGTTACTAAAAGGAAATTGAAAACAATGGCTGTAAAAGAAAAAGAAACCGAAACATCTTTAAATGCAGATGAAAGAAGCAAAGCATTAAAACTTGCAATAGAAAAAATAGAAAAAGACTTCGGGAAAGGCTCAATAATGAAACTCGGTGATAAACCGACAGTTAATGTTGATGCTATCCCTACCGGTGCATTATCTCTTGATGTTGCCCTCGGTATAGGAGGAATCCCCAGAGGCCGTATTATTGAAATTTACGGGCCTGAAAGTTCAGGTAAAACCACTCTTGCACAGCACATTGTTGCAGAATGCCAAAAAAGAGGCGGAATTGCGGCATTTGTAGATGCTGAACACGCACTTGATCCGGAATACGCAAGAAATTTAGGCGTTCAAATTGATGATTTGCTTATCTCTCAACCAGATACAGGAGAACAAGCTCTCGATATCACTGAAGAACTTGTTCGATCAGGTGCCGTTGATGTTGTTGTTGTTGACTCTGTAGCCGCACTTGTTCCGAAAGCAGAAATTGAAGGATCTATGGAAGATCAGCAAATGGGGCTTCAAGCTCGCTTGATGAGCAAAGCTTTAAGAAAATTAACCGGTATTATCGGCAAAACCAACACTACAGTTATTTTCATTAACCAGTTGAGAATGAAAATAGGTGTTATGTACGGCAACCCTGAAACGACTACCGGAGGTAATGCTTTAAAATATTACGCATCAGTTCGTATGGAAATTAAACGCACCGAAGGTGTTAAAGGGGAAGACGGCGATGTCGGCAACCATGTAAGAGTAAGAGTTGTTAAAAACAAAGTTGCACCTCCTTTCAGAACAGCAGAATTTGATATTATGTTTGGAAAAGGCATTTGCAAAATCGGTAATATTTTGGATGTTGCAGTTAACCTTGACATAGTCAAAAAAGCAGGCTCATGGTTCAGCTTTAATGAAGAAAAATTGGGACAGGGAAGAGATAAAGCAAGAGATTTCTTAGCAGAAAATCCTGATATTCTAAATACAATTGAAACTCTTGTAAGAGAAAAACTGGCTGCAGTATAGTTTATTACGATTTGTAAAGAGGCTAAAACCCTCTTGCAGCAATAAATTTATTTAAAAACATGTTTTTGGTACAATTTTATTAGCAACTAAAAACATGTTTTTACTTTATATACATACAATAAGTGTGGAAATCGGAGGTTCAAACCATTATGGATGTAAAAGCAATAAATAATGTTTCTTTTGTAAATTTTGAAGGTAAACCAAAGAAACAGGCAAACAAAAAACAGGAACACAATTACCCCCAACAGACAGATCCTGCATCTAAAAAGTCAGCACAAGCTTTAAGAAATATGATGTACGGCCTTATGTTATTAGGAGCAACAGCAGGAGCAGGCTCATTAACAAGCTGTGAAAAAGCGGAAGCTTACGCAGAAGCACATGCAGATGCTTATGCATGGGTTATAGGAGGCGGATGCGATAATAAAAATGATACTGTTGTCATTCATGACACTATAATCAATACAATTATTAAACCTATATATATTAAAGAGTATCCTTTCCACCTTGCAGATTCTTTAATAAGACAAGGTTTGAATATAGGTATAGAATTGGACGGACCGGTTCCTGAAGATGAAAATAACGATGTTGCATTTGTTGCCTCAAGAGCACACAACAGATATGATGACAAATATTATGAAACACAGGTTGACAGCATCGGAACAAATAAAAACAGATTAGCTCTTGTAACAAAAGTTTTGGATTTCTACGAAGATCCTGAAAACCCAAAAGTTTCCTGGATGAGAACCGAAGTTTCAGATGTTCCTGGTAAAGGTATTAAATTAACAAGATATACTTCAAATTCAACGACGAAACCGGAAGAATGGCAATGGAATTATGCCGGATATGAAGTCCGCACAAATAACAGAAACGGACAAACAAATACAAAATCTGTTTTTGATAACAATGACGAATTAATTTGGCAGGGCGAATATAGAAAAGGGGAAAATCCCGGAACATTTATGTACGGCACATTCGTATATGATGAAAACGGCAACCCTTATCTTGATGAAGACGGAAATCCGCAAAAAGCATACTACGACTTTGATAAAGGGAAAATGTGGTCGGATAGAGTAGAGTTTGAAAAAATTCCTTTCGACCCAAATAAAATAATATTTTAATTCATATAACTAAAATACCCTCTTGAATAAAGAGGGTGTTTTAGTTATATAATATAAATTATGAAAACTCTAGCACAATTTATTCAACATAAAAGAGATGAAGCAGGATATTCCCCCAAAGGTCTTGCAAAAGAATGTAATCTCCCTTTAAATTTAATAGAGGATATAGAAGCAGGTAAAGAATTATTTTTACCAGTAACAGTAAGACAGAACCTTGCCAAGGTCTTGAAATGTGACCCGAAAGAAATAAAAGCTCTGGAAAAAGATTTTTCATCGTATACAATTTCTCAAGAAATGATAGATAGCCTGAAAGAACTTATTCTAAACGGAGCAGGCGGGCTTAAATGCCCGAAATGCGGAGCGCCTTTAATCACAAGGATTGCAAAACTTTATGATTTAGAGGACAACTTAATGCTTCATCCAAAAGCACACTGCTCAAAATGTTCATTCCATATAACCGAATAGGTTGAAATTTAAATAAAACAGTTTTATAATAATAATTAATACTAATTAGCACATTAAAAATTAAATATTGGGACGTTTTGAAAAGCAGTAGCCGGAGTGAAATCCGAATTTGGTGGCGATGAGCCGGCAAACTGAGGATGAAACTTAACGACAGCGACGTAGGAACGCAGGTGTAAACCGAGTACCACAGGAGCAAACGTCCCAAACAACCATTATGGGGACGTTTTGGATTTGACAGGATGTTTGGTTGGAACAAGCTGCGAGTCCGAGCGCTGTTCTCGGTTATCAACGAGCAAACTAAATTAAATGCTAACAATGTAATTAAAGCAGACTTCTCTAGAGCACAAGCTTTAGCAGCATAAGTCAGCTCTTAGCTACTCATATATCCCAGCTTGCCGGAAATATGGGTCCATTATGCAAGCGGCAGTGCATTGATGACGGTAAATGCACCAAGATAACCGTTAAAGGTTAGTGTTTCCGTAAAAAACACTTTGGATTATTCGTAAAGGTTTTGATATTCCCTGAATAATCCGAGAAAATTAATATCTACGCTCGTAGATGTTTGTTTAGATCCATTTTGGACAGGGGTTCGACTCCCCTCGTCTCCACCATTAAAATTCAGAGGCTTGTGATAGCCTCTTTTTTAATACCA
>CALURJ010000015.1 GCA_944323145.1 Candidatus Gastranaerophilales bacterium | reverse complement strand
TTTCTCATTGTTCCTCCTTTTTTATTATATTCGAAAACTTGCCTACTGATTGATTACGTTTTTAGGGGTACAATTCAGAAAGCCCAACAACACTAAATATCAGCCGTCGGAAGCTGTATGATATTGTTTTCTTAAACTGGCTTAAATCGGACTTTATTAGGACATAAAATTACAAAGAATATTTTTAAATCAAATTGAAAACTTTCAAAATCAAAGAAAATTTCGAGTCCAATTAATGTCCTATTAATCCTTGTTGGGCTGAAAGACCAACCTCTGTACTATGGATGTTTGTTTTTTTTATAATTACGGCAAAATATATTCAGCATCTACAATTTTTACATCATCAATAAATTGCACTTTATTAATCTTTAATTTGGAATTTCTTGGCAAAAGACACTCATCACATTCTATTAAAGCCTTCGTCCCTTTCGGAAGTTTTATTCGTAAAAGTGCACCATCACCATTTATTCCAGGGGAAGCAAATTGCCGAAAAATGTCGCTTGTCGGTTGAATTGCAGTACTCATATATGCTTTGTCTTTTACAATATTTCCCTCTTTTATACTATTCATAAAATCATTTATAAACTTCCAATCTTCATTGTTACCTTTATAATCACTTAAGGCCCTATAAACTACAGCATCTTCTTTCAAAGCAGGAGCTTTTTCAAAAGCTCTATCCAAAATTTCTATGTCTTTTTTATATACATCATTAAGCTTATCCACACGCAATGCCATGTTATACGGATACTGATCAAAATATGTATTTAAAATGCTATATTCTTCTTTATCTAAATAAGCTCTAGGACTTGGAATTTCTCGTACATTAAGATTTTTTTGACCATCAGATAAGTAATTGTAGATATTATAAGCATGCTTATATTCTTTGTCTTTTTGAGTATTATATAATACCAGCCATTTTTGACGAGAAATTTCATACTTTTCCTCCAAATGGTTTATTTCATCATATAAGTCAGAATTACATTCGTGCTCTAACATATATCGCTTTTTTTCAATAATAGCATTGTGTATAGGCTGTATCTTTCTTGTATGATATTCGCTTGTATATTCTTTAATTTCTTTCAAAGTTTTTTTGTCAATGTTTTGAATAAAATCATCCACATATTGTTCAAGCTCTTCATCCGAATACTCTGATGGTTTTTTCTTAATAATTTCAGGGACAGATTTTAAAGTTTTTTTAGCATTACCAATTTCAACAATATCATGTTTAAGCAAATGAGAATTCTTTTTTAATGCTTTTAATGAACAATCTGATACTGACGCAGAATAACAATATTTGTTAATTGCGCGCATATATAATTGTTCAAAATTTATACCAGCCATTCAAAAACTCCTATTTCCAACTTTACTTCTTTTTATATTAAGTATTTTTTTTTACTAAAATTGCTCTATTATTACAAAAAATTAACTAAATTTTGTTCGAAATAATCAAACCAGGTGTTCTTTTACAATGAAGTTTTCGAACTTATTAAACAGGCATTTGCAAGTGCCGAACACTGTGACGGAAACGAACAGGATTTAGTTAATGCTTTAAGAAAAAGTAACTCTTTTGTTCCTGAATTATCACTTGTTGCAGTTGTCGATAATAAAATTGCAGGTCATATTCTTTTTACCAAAAACTTTGTGGGACAAGAAGAAGTTCTTGCTCTTGCTCCTTTATCTGTACTTCCAAAGTATCAAAAAAATGGCATAGGATTAGCATTAATAAAAAAAGGACATTATATTGCTAAAAAGTTAGGATATAATTATTCTGTTGTTTTGTGGAATCCAAAATATTACAACAAATCAGGGTATATGCCGGCCAGCAGATTTGGGATTAAAGCTCCTTTTAAAGTTTCGGATGAAAATTTTATGGCAATAAAACTGAATGAATGTTCTAATGAATTAAATGGAATTATTCAATATGATAAAACATTTGGAATATAATGCAATAACAATTTATACAAAAATTTATAATAATAAGATTGATAAAATTACAAATAAGCTAAAGAATAAATTAATTTAAATTATAATATTTACAATTTGACTACCGTCAAGTATTTCATAACTAAATTTACTTTTCAGCTTATTAATTTGCTTTTTTATATTACCGCCGTCTATAAATGTTTCGCTGTTTTCAGTTTTAAATCCAAGTTTTTTATAAAAAGGAAGAGATTTAAACCCCGGTTTTACCGCAACTTTATTAACTCTGTTATTTAAAGCCTCCTGATACACATGCCTTACAAGCATTGTTCCGTTGTTTTTTACTTTTTTCAAACTTACCGGAATCCATGAAGCCAAATAATCAATAAAAACTTCATTTTTAGAATCATCAAAACCGTATGTAACAATTCCGCTAGGTACACCGTTATTGATAGAAATTACACCTTTAATTCCAATTTTGTCTATAGACTCAAAAGCATTTTTCATAAATATTCTTATTGCTGCTTGAAGAGAGTTTGGAAATCTTTCAGAAATATCACCATCAGAGAAACAGTGTATTAAGTTGTTTATAATCTCTTTATCAGAATTTTTATCCAAAATTAAAAGAGTAATTTTATCTTGCGGCGAAGCGATTTTCGCTACGGGAAGAGCCTTAAAATTCGGGGTATATTTATTATTATTACTTACTTGCATACCTTTTTAAAACTCATAAACATTAATTTTTGCTACTTTGACTTGACACATGTTGTATAATTAAGATATGAGAATTAGAAAAATATTGAGCCTTCTGCTCGTATGTTTTATATTTTTTATGGCGGGGGAGGCTATGGCTATTGAAGATGAAGAGGAACTATTCAGACCTATAGATGTTAAAGACGGCATGACTCTTTCTATAGGAGATTGTGTTGCCGCTGCATTTCAAAACAGCCCGAAAATAAGGCGTCAAAAATATAACCTTGATATTGCAAAAAGCAATGTAGGAATAGCTAAATCACAATATTTTCCGGTCATAAATGCCGGAGCAGGTTTTTATAATGAAAACAATTCCGATAATACCTATTACAATTCACATTACAGAGAACTCCCGACAATCGGGGTAACCGTTAACAAACTCATTTGGGATTTCGGGAAAACAACTGCCTACATAAAAATGGAAGAATTTTATAAAATAGGTGCAGAATATGAATTTATGGACAGCCTTTGTTCAACTCTTTTTGATGTTAAAGAAAAATATTATAACCTTTTAAAATCTAAAGCAATGCTTGAGGTTGCAGAAAATAATGTTAAAATCAATGAAAATTTCGTCAAACTTGCAAAAAACAAGAACAAAACAGACCTTACAACAGCAGAATTAAATTTAAGCAATGCTAAAGTTAAACTTATAGAAGCCCAAAACAATTATAAAAATGCTAAAGTTGATTTAAACAATTCCATGTATCTTGATAACCAGCCTGATTATGACATTAAAGATACATATACATTCGCCTATAACAATGATTTTGCCTACGGAGAAAAACAAAACACATCTTCCGCCTTCATGCCTGAGACATTTACATTCCCGGTGGATAGAGCGGTACAGATTGCTTATGATAACAGTCCCGATTTGAACGTACTGATATCAACCAAAAAGGCAATGGAGCAATCCTTGATTTATATAAAAAAAACATATTTACCGGACCTTACGGCAAATGCGGGATACGGTCTGAACCATACAAACCAGACAAACAACAACAGTTTTCATGTCGGTGTTAATCTGAATTCAACGGTAAATTTAATGGAGTTAAAACACAACATTAAAGGGGCTGATGCACAGGTTAATCTTGCGGACAATGAAATTTTACTTTTCAAAAAAGATTTATATTTTGAAGTAAAAAAAGCTTTAAACAATGTTGAAAAAGCCCAAAATCAAATCCCCACAGCCAGAATAGAAACAGAACAGTCGCTTGAAAATTTAAAACTTGTGGAAACACAATACAAATCAAACCAGCTTAATTACGTAGCACTACAAAATGCCAGAAAAGAGTATATACAGGCACTTTCGGAATATATAAATTCTTTGTATAATTACAATATTGCACTTATACAGGTAGAAATGGCTATGCATTACCATTTAGTCGATATTCACCACAGATCCGAGCATGCTATTCAATACCATTCAGATGAACTTATTCAACATTTAAACAGAGTTCTTGGATGTGATGAAAAAGAAACTAAACACAAACAGAAAAAAATACGAAAGGATCAAGCTCTCTAGCGGCTTGTTTATATTATTATAAAATTATGCTGATAGATATTCTAAACAAAATAAACTCAATTAATGAAAATATGTTTTCGGGCTTTGATACATTTGTAGAAAACTTTGGGATGCCCGACTGGCTTTGCGATGCAATTATAGACAGTTTTCACGTCCTGCCTTTATTATTCATAGTATTTTTATTTATAGAATTTATTGAATATTTTTATTCTGAAAAAATCAATAATTTTATGAAAAATACAGAAAAGGCATCACCTATAATAGGGAGTCTTGCCGCGATTATCCCACAGTGCGGATTTTCCGTTATTGCCAGTACTCTTTATATAAGGAAATTTATAACAAAAGGTACACTTATAGCAATTTATTTGGCAACATCTGATGAAGCTATTCCAATACTTCTGGCCGCGCCTGAACAGACACACTTTGTACTGCCGATAATAGGAATTAAGCTTGTCATCGGGATTTGCGCGGGATATTTAATTGACTTTATACTTAAAGATAATAAGTACATTCCCATTGCGGAAGAAACAGACAACGGAATTGATAAAGAAGAACATGAAGGCTGCTGCAAGCACAGTGTTTCACACAGAAGAAAAAGAGAATTAATAATTCATCCTGTCAAACACACATTGAATATTTTTGTATTTATTCTGATTATTACGATTTTACTTAATTTTGTAATTGCTTTATATGCAGGACATTCAACACTTCACGCAATTTTCGGAAAAATAAAAATACTTGAACCGGTTATGACGGCGTTTATAGGTTTAATTCCAAATTGTGCCGTATCTATTGCGCTAACAATGCTTTTAATAAAAGGGTCAATAAGTTTCGGTGCCGTCATGGCGGGACTCTTATCAAATGCCGGACTTGGAATTCTGATTTTGTTCAGACACAATGCAAATATCAAAGATACAATGAAAATTATCGGTATCCTTTTATCAATAAGCATTGTTTCAGGATTAATAATCCAGATGTTTTAATTTAAATTATTAAACATTAATTGTAAACTTATGCAATCTTCTTAGGCTCAGCAATTTTATCTCGAACCTTAGAAGCGGAATAAGCAGCAAGAGCAGTTAATAGCGCAGAAGAAATATATGTAACTGCACCAAGCCTATTTGTCTTTTTGACCTTTGCAAACATTTCAGAAGGTAATAATTTTTTAGCCATTTTATTTCCTCTGTATGTTGCCATTAATTCTTCAGACACAATAGGGACAAACGACGCAAGAACAAGTTTGCCTACATTATCTTTAACAAATGTTGTCACTTTATCAAAAGTATTGACAGGTTGTTCTCCTTCAAGTTTTTGACGTTTTAATAACGCAGTCAAACCAAATACTCCGCCTGCTGCCATAGCTGGGAGTCTCATTCCCTGAATGACTTTCCAGATTTTACTCTGGTTATGATTAATAGCATGCCCCATCTCATGGAAAGCTGAAGTTCCTAATTTATCAATATTAACAGCTATTTTCTTTGTTTTAAATAAATATGCAGCATTGTTACCTGCTTCTATCATATTTTTAACAACCTTTACAGCAATATCACCGCATGTGGTATTGCGTAAAAATTTCGGCAGCGAATTTAAAATTGCTTCATGTAATTTTTTATTTGCAGCTAATTCGCCGGCATTATTATTTTTTAACAGCTTTACATCAAGCAATTCTACACCGTTTTTAAACAAATTAGAATTTATAAATGCATCATTTATTGCTGCCCTTAATGTCTTATTATCGCAACTTTGAGATGCTTCTTTCATTTTTTTCAAAATAGGTCTCGCAATACATTTATTAGAATTTGCAACCGCACTCTGCGCGGCAGAACCAACTATAACAGCACCTGCCGTTGTCCAAAATCCTGGGGTTTTATATTGCCCGTTATCTGTAATAATAGTTGTCATATTTTATGCTTCCTTTAATTTTAAATTTAATAAAAAGACTAAAATATGTAAAAAAAATTTTTGTTATACAGCAGATAATATATTAAAATTTCTTAACACTGCATCTTTCAAGCCATCTAGCAAATCTTACAATAGGCTTTTCAATATCAGCAGTAATAGAATCAACAAGAATAGTTGTACATCCGAGATTTTTCCCGCACATAACATCAGTAAGCGGTCTGTCACCGACAAAACAGGTCGTTTCAGGTGTCAAAGAATACTGCTTCATAAATTCTCCCGCGACTTTCACATCCGGTTTATGAGCCTCAAATACCACAGGGAAATCCGAACATGCAAGAACTTTCGCCATATAAGCAGGGTTATTGTTATTTGATACAACCCCGACAAAAAAGTCTTTCTTTACCTGACTGAGCCACTCAAGAGTTTTTTCGGTATAGCACCCTGTTCTAGAACCCATAAGAGTACTGTCCAAATCAAACAACAAGGCTTTTATACCCTGATTTTTAAGTTCCTCAAGATCTATATCATAAATACTTTTTAAATCATAATCCGGTTTAATGAACATTTTTTACTCCTATTGTTCGAACAAGGGCATATTTCGGGTCTTTAGGCGATTGAGAGAATTTAATATAAACATCATCATTTGTATTTCCCAACGGTAAATCTTCTCCGTCTTCATTTTTAATACCTTCTACCGCTGCTGTAAATTGCTCATCGGGCGTAATAATTTCTACAACATCTCCGAGAAGCATTTTATTTTTAATTTTTACAAGGTAATAATTTTCATCGGCGGCAGATTGTATACTATCTTGCCGGCGCGTTTGAAACTCACACAAAAAATCAGCACCTGCTAAACCCTTTGAAATATCATAACTGTAGCTTTCTCCGTTGTTATCCCCGAGTGCAAATCCGGTAGTATAACCGCGGTTACCGACTTTTTGAAGCTCTGTAAAATATTTTTCCATATCAGCAGAAGGATTTTTTAAAACTTCATCAATTGCCTGCCTGTAAGTTTTTGCAACAGCAGATACATAGTAAAGACTTTTTGTTCTTCCTTCAACTTTAAAAGAATCAACACCAGCATCAATCAATTGAGGAAGCTGCTTTACAAGGCATAAATCTTTCGGGCTTAATATATGCGAGCCTCTTTCGTCCTGATTAATTTCAAGAAATTCACCCGGACGTGTTTCTTCAACAAGTTTGTAGCTCCATCTGCATGGCTGTGAACAGTTGCCGTGGTTTGCCTTTCTTTCTCCCTTAGAAAAATAATCGCTTAACAGGCATCTTCCTGAAAAAGATACACACTGTGCTCCGTGCACAAAGCATTCAAGCTCTATATCCGGCACCTGACGTCTTATTTCAGCAATATCCGCAATAGGAAGCTCTCTTGCAAGAATTACACGTGAAGCACCCAAATCACGCCAGAATTTAACGCTTTCATAATTTAAAGTATTAGTTTGTGTACTTATATGAAGATCCACATTCGGAATATTACGTTTTATTAAGTTTAAAATACCATAATCGCTTACAATAAATGCATCCGGCTTTGCGTCTTTAAATCTATCGAGACAAGCTTCTAATTGCTTGATATCATTATTAAAAGCAAATATGTTTATTGTCACATAAGCCTTTGCCCCCAGTGAATGAGCCAAATCAACAGCCTGCTTCAAATTTTCCATAGTTATAAGACTGCCTTTTCTCATAGCACGAAGGCTAAAATCCACAACACCGAGGTAAACTGCATCAGCGCCGTAGCTTACGGCATATTCAAGCTTTTCCAGATTGCCTGCCGGCATCAAAAGTTCTACATTCCGCATAAGTGTATATTATCCTAAAGAATACAAATAATCAACCGATTAGGTGATGTCCAAAAATGATTAATGCATAAGATATAAATATAAAGATTTTATATGTTATTGGAGAATAAAGATTATGCAAACAATTGAAAATGCTGCAACTACTTTAAAAGAAATCTGGGATTACCAGCACCCCGTAATGCATACATGGTTCGTTTTAAGTTCACTTTCCCTTTGCGTTATGTTTGCTCTGTTATATTTTGTAATATAATAGATTTATGAGAAAGCTAAGGATATTTTTAGGTTATTTAACTCTTATTTTAATTGCTATAAGCATGTTATATCCTTTTCTGGCCATGGTTAATTTATCCTTTGTTAACAACAGCGAAATTTTCTCTAACGCAGGAAAAATTTTTCACTCAAATTTAACTATAGACAATTACAAAAACGTTTTTAAAGATATACCTTTAAGTATTTATTTTTTGAACAGTCTTGTAGTAGCTTCGATTACAACAATAGGTCAGGTACTTTTTGCCTCTCTTGCGGGTTATGCCTTTGCAAGAATGAATTTCAAATACAGGGACGGACTTTTTCTTTTAATTTTGATAACCATGCTGATTCCGCCTCAGGTTAATATAATACCTCTTTTCTTTTTAATGAGAGAAATGCATTTGATAGATACGTATCAGGCACTAATTCTTCCTGCACTGTTCGGGGGATTTGGAATATTTTTAATGCGCCAGTATTTTCTGGGGCTTCCTAAAGATTTGGAAGAATCGGCAAAAATTGACGGCTGTAACCTCTTTCAAACATTTTTTAAAATCGCGCTGCCCCTTGCGCTTCCGACCGTTGCAACCCTTGCGATATTCACATTTGTTACGACATGGAACAGCTTTATGTGGCCGTTAATTGTTACGAATTCGGAAGGTATGCGTACACTTCCTGTCGGGCTTGCGATTTACAAAGGAAGTTTCAGAGAAATTACTCTGTGGGGAGAACTTCTCGCCTGTTCCGTTATCTGTACAATACCGGTAATCGGTGTTTTTCTACTCGGGAAAAAATATTTTATCTCCGACATTTTGCAGGGCGGCGTGAAGGAATAAAAATTACAGCTTATATCTCAACACCGAATTTGAGCCCTGTGAAGAAACAAACAACAATTGACCGCTTATATGCATTCCGTAAGGCTTTTTAACATTTGAAACAAGTGTTGTAATTTCACCGGACAGAGAAATTTTTATAATATTATCGGCATTGTAATTTGAAACATAAATATTCCCCGCAGAATCGCTAACCATCGCAATAGGACCGTTTAATTTCGGAGTTTTTATAAAAATAACTTTCTTACCGTCCGGAGAAATTTTGTAAATCATGTTGTCAGAAAAACATGCCACATAAACATTTCCGTTATTATCGGTTGTAACCCCTGTAGGACTCGGGATATCATTGTACATTCCGTTCGTCTGGTCAATTTTTTGAGGTGCCGCCTCCTGCGCCTTTTCAGACTTAATAGTCTGCATATCTGTGTTTAAGTTTGAAGCAAGTGCCTTAGCATTTGCATAAACGCTGCTTTCGGGCGGAATTATTGACAGATATGTTTTTGCTTTATCAGTAAAGCCCAATTTGTAGCTTAAATTTGCAGCCTTGTAAACAGATTCGTAATCATCAGGTTTCCTCACCATAATCTGTTTGAATACAGCGAGCGCAGCCTCATCCTGTCTTAAATATTCAAGAATTGAACCGAGATTATAATATGCATCAATATAGTTAGGATCAAGACTAATTGCCTGTCTGAAAGCAGCCATTGCCTGATCATACTGTCCGACTTTGTAATAATCAACTCCCTGATTGTACTGCAACTTGGCTTCAGTCGAAGGTTCGTAAGGCTTTGCTGGTTCTGCGGCAATTGCAATCCCTATATTAGCCAGTAAACATAATGTTATCAAAAACTTTTTCATTAATACCCCTTAGAAAATTATAGGGTTAATATCCCCGCTTTGGCGGATATTAACCCTGTTTATTCTATATTATTTCCTCTAATTTTTCAATTACTTTTTTATTTTTTTCCGCGAACTCATGCCCTCTTGCAAGAATAGCCAGTTTAAGGATATTTGCAAGATTTATTGCATTTAATTCTTTATAATTATCGGGAAGTCTTAAGCTCCAGTTTGCATCGCCTGATGTTCCCGGTCTGTTATAAACATCATATACATTGAAATAATCAGTAAAGAACATCTGAATATTTTCGGCAGCAGATGCAAAAAGTTCAACAAGCTTTGTTTGCGCCAAAAATTCAGCATCGTTCGTAAGTCTTACGATAATATCATCTTTATTATCAGCTTCCGCAAACAAATCATCAACAAGATTCTTTGCATGAAGATAACCGACATGCGTATGAATATTTTGATCAGCCCACATTTTTATCGGCTCGTTATCGTGAGTCCCGACCATTGCCCAGCATTTTTTACATATATTACAGCATCTGTAAGGATCTTTCGGCTTGTCAGCTTCGACAAACTGGGTTAGCTTCATTCCCTGAAGCCCGTAAGTGTTCATAACAGAAGCAACAGGATTTGTTAAAGTTCCTAAATCTTCACAGACAATTGCGTCTTTATCAAGTCCTTCTTCTTTAGCAGCAGCAATAACAATTTTTTCAATAAGTCTGCCGTAATCTTTTATCTGCTGTTTAGTAAGCTTTTTAACTCTTTTTTCCTTATCTGCGGTAAGCTCGGTATCCAAATCTTCCAATTTTGCAATCGCATATTTAGAAAGTTCAGGATGCTCCGGAGAAGAATAGAGCCTTCCTGCCCCCTCTTCAATTTTCGGTTTTTTGCCCTGTTTGTACACCCAGGGGTCAATAAGTCCGACAATGTGGTCAATTCTTACACCGCCCGGGTTTTCTTTAAACATTTTTTTATAAAGGTTTTTGAGCAGAATTCCGCCGTCATCCAGAGAACCGTCAGCATTATAAAGTCTTTCCGGATCCATAACAGGGAAACCCCATGCTTGTCCGTCTTTTGAGAAATAATCAGGCGGACATCCCAGACACCATCCTTTCAAGAATAATGACTGATAAGCCCATGTATCGCGGTCAGAAAAAGCAACCTGTCTGTCCGCAATCATTTTTATATCATGTTTTTCAGCAAATTTTCTTGTTTCTTCATTCTGCTTACTTAATATAAACTGTATAAATTTATATCTTTCAATTTCATCCGAATACTTGCTTTCGATTTCTTTAATACGGTTTCCGAATTCAATCTGCTGTTCAATAGACGAAGGATTGAAAAGATTTTTATCAGTTTCGGAATTCCATAAAGGCCAGTAATCATTCCCGTGTTCTATTGATAAAGCTTCGTAAAGAGCATCTTTATCAAGCCAGAAGCTGTTTTCTGACTTAAAATGATTAAACTCTTTTTCAAGTTTTTTGACAGGATTAGCCTTAAAATTATTCCATGCTTCCTGCAAAGCTTCATCCTGCTGTTTATAAATATAAGAATAAGCTGTTTTATTTAGGTCTTTGTTAGGGTTTTCAGCCACAATTCTGTTGTAAGTATCTTCGGAAAGAATTTTTCCCCATGCTTTTGTAGTAAGTTCTTTCAGATCGATAAATAACGGATTGCCTGAAAATATTGTACCGGTGTATGGAGAAGAATCACAGGACTTTGTCTTGCCAGCAGGTCCAAGTTGTATTGCGTCAAAAAGCCCCGAAGCGTATTCAATAAACTCTTTGCCGCCATCGCTGTTAATACTGCCAAATCCCGTATTCTGGTTCCGGGCTGACGGAAAACTTCCGCTGTGCATAATAAAAGCAAGATTTTTTTTGCCCAACACTTTTAATGCTTTACGAATAGTCTTTTTTGCTTTTTCGTCTAAAACATTAGACTTATTTTCTAATACACAAGTCATAATTACTAATTACCCCTTCTTCTTATATATCAACAAAACAGATGATACCATGAGTAAATTAAATTTTCAACCATTCATCTCCCCTCCCTTGTCAGGGAGGGAGCAGGGGTGGGTAACAAGCTTCAATTATTATGCGATTGCGGATCTAGTCCGCAATGACGCTATTTTATTTCAAGGATAGGGTGCTTATTTTCACCACACAATTTAGGGAAGGCTTTATTTTTCCCTCCCTTATCAGGGAGGGCTAGGGTGGGTGACAATTATACAATTCACCCTATAACAGAAAAAGCTGCAACTAAAAACTTATATATAATCTGTTTATTTTTTTCGTCTTGTTTATCAATTATACTCAAAATTTCTTTATCTAAATCTTTGGGGATATTAACTGATGAAAATCTGAAAAACTCAATAAGTTCAACGTCCAAAACGGAAGCAATTTTATCTAAAACATGCAAAGAAGGGAAAAAACGTCCCGATTCAATTCCCGACAATGAAGATGTTTCGATATCAATCATTTCTGATAATTGCTCCTGTGTAAACCCTTTAAATTTTCTTATTTCTTTAATTCTTTTTCCGAGTAATTTTTTATTGTCCATAAAGATATATAATACCCTTTTTTGAGAATAAAAATAAGTCACCTAATCACGTTTTAAAATTTAAATTGCGTAATAAACACTTAATACCCCTTGACAATCACTGAAAAATAGTTTAAAATAAGTGTACAACAATTAGTTTTATAAAAACTATTATTTAAACGCGTAAAATTGAACAATAACATAGAGTAGTTAAAGAGAGTAAGTTTTACAAAAAAAGAAAGGTGAAAAGATTATGAAAAAAAGTTTAGGCTTTACACTCGCAGAAGTGTTGATTACTTTAGGTATTATCGGTGTTGTAGCTGCAATGACTATGCCTACATTGATGAACTCAACTCAAGGCGCTCAGTACAAAGCTGCTTACAAAAAAGCCCTGTCAGCATTATCTCAGGCCGTTACACTAAACGTTGCATTGGATGACTGGGATTTAGGCGAAATAGATGGAAGTGCAGGTAGTGACTACTCATTAGAAAAGTTACTTACTACACGTATGAATGTTGTAAGAACAGAACAAAATAAAGCAATACCTGCTACAGAATATGCTCTTAGTACTGCAACAACAGACGCACACGGTGTTAAACTTCCGGCGGCCACTAATACCACTCTTTTCTTTAACGATGGTATTATGTTCACTTATACAACCGCAAGTGCTAAAACTTGTACTAAGGATACCACTGTTACAACCGGAAATAAAGAAAACATTTGTAAGGGTTATATAGATGTTAACGGTACCAAAGGTCCTAACAAAGTAACACTTTGTGACGGTGAAACTGCAACTGGTGGAGATAAGGCAATTACAAATTGTAAAGTAACAAATCCGGCAGATATTTATCCAGTAATATTCTTTGATACTTCAATTTTACCGGGAACAGCAGCAGCTAAAGCTGTATTGTATGGAAAATAATAACGTCATTGCGCTGCGACTTCACAGTTGTCTGCATGGCGTGTGAAGCGGCACGCTAAAAAAAGTTCGAATCTTTTTGTCGGCGGAGTTTTCACCCCGCCGTTTTTTTATATATTTTCCCTCCCTAGTCAGGGAGGGGAAAGGGGTGGGTGACAAGCTTAATATTTTCAACCAAAACCCTTCCAAGCCTTCCCTATTTAGGGAAGGCTTGTTTATTCCCCTCTCTCGGGAGAGGGGTAGGGGAGAGGGTCAAAAATCTCATCCATTCGTATGATTTTTCGTTTTCTAATCCCTTAGAATTAGTTAAAATTAATTAATAATTTTTGTAAACCTATTGACATTTTCTGAAACATAATTTAAAATGAAAGTACAAAAAGATTTTTCAAAAGTTTTTTATGCATATCCACAAAGCAAAAAGATTCGAGAATGATAATTTAGGATAGAGAGATAAAAAAGCGTAAAGCATTTTGAGAAATCAGAAAGTTTTACAAAAAAGAAAGGTGAAAAGATTATGACAAAAAGATTCGGCTTTACACTCGCAGAAGTGTTGATTACTTTAGGTATTATCGGTGTTGTAGCTGCAATGACTATGCCCACATTAATGAACTCAACTCAAGGCGCTCAGTACAAAGCTGCTTACAAAAAAGCTTTGTCAGCAATTTCACAGGCCGTTACACTAAACGTTGCATTGGATGAAGTTGACTTCGGTGACATAGATACAACAAATACAATGACCCAGATTTTGTCTCAAAGAATGAATGTCGTTAGAACAGAAGATGGAGCAATAAGCGACTATTCAATAGCAACAACAGCAAATGGCGTTGCAACTCCTGCTGCAGGCAATACTACATTATTCTTTAATGATGGAATTATGTTTAGTTACAAAACGAATATAGGACAAGATGCAACTGGCGCAAATAAATGTACAAAAGATACTAGCATTGTTGGAGGATCTGCTTGGAATGCTGCAAGACAATCAGCTTGTTCAGGTTTCGTAGATGTTAACGGTACTAAAGGTCCCAACAAAGTTGTCGTTTGTGATGGAACAAACACTGGAACAGCTGCAGCAGGTGGTACTTGTAAAGTAACTAACCCGACAGATATCTATCCGGTTATGATATTTGACTCAACTGTATTGCCATCAACTGACGCTGCAAGAGCTGTATTGTACGGTAAATAATCTGAATTATTACCTTAAGATTGTATATAAATCGGTCTGTGAAACTTCACAGGCCGATTTTGTGTTATTTCCCCACCCTGATTAGGGAACGCTTTTTTATTCCCTCCCTTGTTAGGGAGGGGGAGGGGTGGGTAACAATCTTATAGACATTATTCAAATCGAAACCCAACCAAACCTTCCCTAATCAGGGAAGACTTTATTTTCGCCCTCCCTTGTCAGGGAGGGGCTAGGGGTGGGTGACGATATTTTAATTATCTAATCTTATCGAAACCCATCCAAACCTTCCCTATTCAGGGAAGGCTTTTTACTCACTCCGCAAAAAATTTATTCAACAGCACAGGAACAAATTTTGCATTCAACGCACTAAAATCAAATACAAATTCATTAACTCCGGCTTTATAAAGTTCCTCAACTTTGTCAAACTGTTCAAGAATTTTATCTTCAAACATGTGCATTCTGCAAAAACCGTCGCACGTAAACGGAAATATTTTATCTAATGACGGGTCATGAAGAGCATAACCGCCTCTGTGACACGGAGCCTTACAAGAAAGTCTCGAAATAATTGCGCTGTCATTATTCAACGGGCAGAGCCCGAGGCTTGGAACCCTTATATTGCCTGCGATTGTATATTTTCGGTTCGGAATATCGTTTTTTATCTTCTTTATAGTCTTTATTGTGCTTTCAATATCCGAAAACGATGTAAAATCAACGGTATCAATCTGAGCAAGGTTGTTCAGGCATTTTATAGACAGGCTGTTAAGCAAATTTATGCCCTGACCAATTTCTATCGGAATATGATTTATTTCCGGATCATTTATCGCAGTCCAAAAATAACCTATATTGTTAATTATAAGGCTATCAGGCGCCGGAGTTTGAAGTAGTATTTGCTTTTCATACTCATAAACCCTGTCAAAATCCCGTTCTATAAGTATTCTCGGGGTAGAAAGCTGAAATTTTATTCCGTATTTTGTACAGAATTTTTTAACCTTTGTAATTATATCCTTAAAACTGCTTGTGGCAAGGTCGCGTGTTGCAAGGATTTCGCCGTACTCTATAGAATGAACGGGATTTACGCCGGTCTTTTTTATATATTTTTCAAGTTCTTTCAATTGAGCAAGTTCTGACAAACGCAGATTAATGCGGTAAATATCTTTTTTAGAGTAATCAATATCCTTTTTAATCCGCGGACTTTTTATATCCCAGTCAAAATTCTTTATATTACGGCTGAATTTAAAATCCTGCCCTTCAGCGCTCACAACAACTCCGAGAAAATGGTTTGTGCTGTAAATACTCTTTCTAACGTGTTTAAACGGCAATTTTTGATGTTTGAAAAGCTTTGGTTTATCAAGAATTTTCTGTATAAGTTCTATCGCCTCCAGAATTTCTTCCGAATTATTGAATTTTCCCTTAATAACTACACTGTCTATTGCTTTCAGTTTTTTAATATCTTCCGCACAGTAAGGAAGATTATCACTGTCTATAGCAAGCGGAAGTTTTGTGTACTTTTTAATCTTGGAAATATTTTTCATGTATATTTCTTCAGTTATGATTATTTCATCAACTTTATGGAAATTATTTATAAAATCAATTCCCGCAAGATTGTGAATATCAAAGTATGAATCCGCTATTACCTTAAACGGCAGATTAAAAACCTTTATTGCCTCTAAAATTGCGAAACTGTTGACAAATATCCCGTCAATACCGGCCGTTTTTAAAAACTTAAGCATTTTTTTTATTTCAGGCAGATTTTCTTCTGTTATATCATGCTTAAAGTTAATATATACCGCGCATTTATTTCGTCTTGCAGCCTCGACAAACTCGTTTACATATTCAAAATTGTTATTTAAGAATTTTTTATGATAAACATAATAATCTCTGCAAGATGTTTCTTTTGCGAAAACGTCAATATCTTCAGGTTTTTTGACTGGCGAAACAATTTTTATATTACCCATAGAGTTATTATAGCATAATTTCAAAAATAAAGTTTATATATAAACATTTTTCAAATGCTCTATTTTGATTTCTGGCTTCAGGGTAATTCCTATAACATCTACCCTGTAGTCCTTGACTTTATTTTCCGCAAGATAAAACTGAACCCCGCGTTTAATGTTTTCATACTTTGTTTTTGTAACGGCTTCAAAAGGGGTACCGAAATCCGCAGTTTTACGTGTTTTAACCTCTACAAACACAACTGTATTTTTCTGTTTTGCAATAATATCAAGCTCGCAAAATCTTGAATAATGTTTGTTTCTTTCCAAAATTTCATACCCTTGTTTTTCTAGATAACGGCAGGCAAGATCCTCTCCCGCATCCCCGAATTTTCTGTTATTCATTACTGTTTTAGACTTCCTCTTGCAAATTTTGAGATGTCAGCGAGATTGAAAACATCTTCAACAACACAATTTTTACTCCACCGTGCCGGACAAATATCAATTCCGCCCCTTCTTGTATAAAGTGCGCAGACAAACAGCTCATCTCCGGCCACTAATAAATCGTAAAGTCGTTTATAAATCATTTCGCAGCATTCTTCATGGAAATGAAACTCAGAGCGGAAAGAGCTTAAATATTTTACCAGACTGTCTTCTGAAATATGTTTTTTTGATTTGTAATACAAATATAAATCCCCGAAATCAGGCTGGTGTGTAACCCTGCAGTTTGAACGGAGAGAATCGAACATTAAATAACAGCTTTGTATGTTGTGAGTATCTTCCGTTTTTAAAATTTCCGGTGCTTCTTTAAACTTTTCAACCTTCAAATTTGTTTCGTCGACATAATTCATTATGTTGTTAAAATTTTTGAATATTTCAACACGTTCAGCGTTATTCTCAATAAAATTAGCAGTAACTTTAGTTTGAAGTTTTTCGCTTAAGTCTTTTTCAATAATCTCTTTACACTTTTCAAGACATTCTTTTACAGATGAACCGAATCTTGTCATATTAAATGAATTTAAATAAAGTTTTAAAGATTTAGATTCAACAAGAAATTTGCTGCTGCAGCTGTATTTAAGCTTTAAAAGCCTTGTGACAGGAATTCCGTTTTGAGTAAGCGCGGAGAATTCATACGCGTGCCAGACATCAAAGCCTTCAAACGGAAGGCAATTTTCATCAATATTGTATTGTTTTCTGTTTTCACATCTGGGTATTGCAACAAGAAGCGACGGATTGTAATTATCGCTCCCTTCAGATTTTTTCCCTAAGTGTGTTGATGCAAGTTCGTCCGTTTTATTCATAACAAAACCCTAGCAGAAAAGCCAGGGTTTGTAAATGTTCAATTAACATTAATATTTATTTATACAGCGGCATTAAATTATACATAATAGTCTGCATATCCTTTTTGCGGACTTTTGTTTCGTATAACAAATTGTCAAACCATTCTTCTTTTTCCTCGCAGGTTTTATAGTCTGTTTCGCACAATTTTTCCCATGCATTTTCCATACGTTTTATTTGCATTTTGATTGATTGCTTTTTAATATATTCAATTTTTTCTTCCGTGGATGAATGCTTACTTATTGCGAAACATGGAACAGACATTATATTAACTATACAAATTGCTATTAATACTTTTTTCATTTGCCTTTCCTTCAAACTTATTCTTATGCAATATCTTCATAAGCCGCAGGATTATTCAACAAATCATAGTTAATTTCGTTTTCGTTGTCTGCAATTGCGGCAACTACAACAGCATCCGATGCAACATTAACAAGGGTTCTCATCATATCTGTTACTCTTTCGATTGTAAACAGGAATGCAAATCCTGCAACAAGCTGTTCCGGACTCAAGCCCATACCGTTAAGGATTAAGGCAATCGTAATCAAACCGGCACCGGGTATGCCTGCACAGGTTGAAGATGCTATCATCGCAAGCAGACAGATTTCAATAATTAAAAATGGAGTCAGAGCAACACCGTATGCCTGTGCCAAAAATATTACGGCCACAGTCTGCAATAAAGCTGTTCCGTCCATATTCAATGTAGCCCCGAGAGGTAAAACAAAACTTGAAATTTTATGTGAAATCCCGCGTTTTTCACAGCATGCAACTGTTAGAGGTAATGTAGCGGATGAACTTGCTGTTCCGAATGCGACCATTAAAGCCTCGGCTACAGCAGAATAAAGCATTATAATATTGACTTTTGAGAAAAATTTCAAAAACAGCGGATAAACAACACACAACTGGAGCATAAAGCCTACAAACAATACAAGAAGGTATTTTGAAATACTTGCAAAAATGTCTATACCAAAACTTGATACCGCACTTGCTGTAAGAGCAAAAACACCGGGAGCCGCAAAGTACATAATCCAATCAGTAATTTTCATTGTTGCGGCAAAAACAGATTCAAAGAACGATACAATAGGTCTGTTTACATCGCCCACTTTTGCAAGTGCAACCGCAAATATTACCATAAATACGATAATCGGAACCATATCGCCTGACGCAAGCGAATGTATAGGATTATTAGGAACAAAGCCCAAAAATATGTTCAAAATATTACCCTGCTGCTGCTGAACAGCAGTTGCAACAGAGGCCTGAACTTCACTCGCCGTATTCGCCGCTATATAGTGTGCAGCACCTATACCAGGTTTAAAAATAAGAGCCAAAGCTGCACCGATTGCAACAGCGGCAGTAGTTATAATACCGTAGTATACAATCATCTTTGTCCCGAATTTACCAAGCTGCCTGTTATCTCCGACACTTGTTATACCTATAATTATTGCCGATACAACAAGCGGAATAACAACCATTTGTATTAATCTTATAAATACCTGACCTATAAATGTCAATAATGTAGAAACAAGCGGGTATTCATGCCCGTGTAAAAATATTCCGACTAATATACCTAAAATAATTCCGAAAAAAATATGCCAGTTTCTTTTAATTCCAAGCCCTAATGCAATAAGTATCTGCATGTGTAATTTCATATAATAACCTCTTTTTATAATCGCTACCCATCAATTATACAACTTTCTGCTGAAAAATTCAAACATTTTATATAAAAATCATAGGATTGAGGGATAAATAGTTTTTATAAATAATCCTTCCCAAGTTCGGGAAGGATTAAAATGTTTTTATAGATTTTGATTTCGGTTATTCTCGTTCCAGATAATTTATTATAGTATCTGCAAATGACTTACTTGATTGGTAATTCTGTCCTGTGATTAAATTATCGTCTTCGATAATATTAACCATACCTGGTGAAACTTTTACAAAAATGGCACCCGCGTCTTTAAGTTCATCTTCCAGTAAGAAAGGAACAAGATTATTCATTTTGGCTTCCGCCTCTTCCTCATTTGTAAAACACGTAAGTCTTCTTCCGTTCACAAAAGGTATACCGTCTTTCTTGGCGGCTAAAAGTCCCGCAGGCCCATGGCATATTGCAGCTATAAGTTTATTCCTTCTGTCAAAATCATTTATAATTTCACCGAGATTTTCATCCTTATAAAGATCTAAAATAGGCCCGTGCCCGCCGGGCAGTACAAGAGCATCAAAGTCCGTAAAATCAACAGTATTTATTGGAATTGTATCATTTAAAGCTTTTTTCGCATCATGCCATTCAATATCTTCGTATAAATTTTCACTTCTAGGATCAATCGGCGCTGCACCGCCTTTCGGGGAGGCTGTTGTAACCTGATAGCCCTGTTTTATAAAAGCTTTATAAGGTATAGCAAACTCCTTAAACCAAACTCCTGTTTTGTGGAGTTCATCAAAATGATCAGCACTTGTAACTACCATCAGAATTTTTTTAGGAATTTTAGGCGTGCATACTTCACAGACTTCAACATCAACAATTTCTTCGATTTCATTATCTTCAAACATTTTTTACCTCCTTTTTTGAAAGTAAAAAATATGTTGATAAATTTTTCATCAGTAAGAAGAATAGGAAGCAGAATTATTCAATAAAAAATCGGGATGACAAGATTCGAACTTGCGACCCCCGCGCCCCGAACACGGTGCGCTACCAGACTGCGCTACATCCCGATAAATTTTTTTAATTGCTATTCTGATTTCAAATGTACTATAAATAACTTTAACTGAGACATAACAGAATAGCAAGGCGCTACCATTACCTCTCACAAATGATACTCAATCATTTGCCCGACAGAGTGCTACATCACATAATATTTATTTAAAAAATCGGAACGACAGGATTTGAACCTGCGACCTCTACCACCCCAAGGTAGCACGCTACCAAGCTGCGCCACGTCCCGATTTAAGGACTTTATACGGACAATGACGCTTGTTAGCTACGCTACCAAGTCCCTCTCGCAAACGATACTCAATCGTTTGCTCGGCAGAGTGCCACGTCCCGATAAAATTATCAAAGTTCATACGTCCGAAAATATTCGGTACCTTTCTATTATACCACCTAAAAATTTTTTGCAAGTTTAATTGCAATTTTTTATAAAAAGTGTTAATATAATTTCTATGAATATAAATGATTACAGAAAAAAAGTTTTTTTAAATTCACAATACTGTACTTATTACAATGAAAATAACAGTACTGTTTTGGCGGGCATAATGAGAAGTTTCGGGTATAAATATTCAGTTGTTCTCCCCGATGAAAAATTAAAGGAAATTAACAAAACGTATCGCAAATTTACGGCAATTATGAATACATGCGTTGCTGTTGAGATTCTTTTATATATTTATCTTATTATATTTCCGTTTTTCACTGAATTTATAAAAATGCCGTTTATTGCCGCCGTATTAGTGCTTTCTTTAATACCGTTGGTTGTTCTCTATCTGACATATATCGGCGTAAATTATTTATATGAAAATTATCTTACAAGATATGTCGGAACGTTCCAGAGAACAAAATTTAAACCGCAGTTAAAAAACATTGATGAAAAAGCTTTTTCGGAGTACAAAAAAACACCGAAAAAAAGTGCATATATTTTAGGAGCGATGATTGTTATATTTTGTTTATATGCATTCGTTCCTGTTTTAATTGAAAATTTAAATATTAATAAAAAATTTAATGGAGTGTTAAAAACTTCAAATATTTACTTAACGTTTGTGCCAATATCAGCTGAAGTTTATGCAAACAGAGCTTATGCTAAATTTAACCTGAAACAATATAAAGATGCTGAAAAAGATTATGAAGCTGCAAACAAATACAGTTTGTCAGATACTTTTTCCGATGACATTTTGGGAGTAAAAACCTATTACCTTGATAAAGATGAGATGCTTAAAGAATTCAACGCTGCTATAGCAGCAGAAAAAGAAGAACCTGTAAAATATCTTTTACAGTATGAAAAAGCAACTTATCTTTTGAAAAATAAGGATTATAATTCAGCTTTAAAAATCTATAACTCAATATTAAACGCATACTTACAGAAGAAAAAAGTATTTTTCTCCCCGGCAAAAGCTTACTATAACAGAGGGACTGTCAGAAATATCCTGGGAGACGCAAACGGGGCAAAATTGGATTTTGAAATTGCAAAAAGAATGTGTCCTGAATGCAAATTTAATGCAGAAACAACACTTGTCCAAAAACCTTAATATTAACCTGTTATGGTATTGAGTTTTTAATTCTTTTAATATATTCTAAAGTAAAAAAAGAGGGAGAAATTGATGCTTATTTTAGAAGATTTAAAAGAAATTAATGACGTTATAAAAGAACTTGCCGAATTTATCCAAAATGACGAAAAGGTTAAGCCTGATTTTGAGGAATATATAAAAACAATCGGGCACAATAATATGAACCTGCAATCAGCTTGTTTTACTTATATTTTTGAAAGAAATCTGGAAAACAAAAGCATATTACAGCTTTACTTAGAAAATAACAAAAAGGTTTCAGCCTCTGTAAAGAAAATTATCAAAGCTTTAATGCAGTCTATTTCTTCTATTTTTGAAATCAAAAGAGTTTTACAAAACGGCTTTGAACTTAACAACATAATTAATGAAAAGACATACAGTGTTGTTTCCCTTGTTAAAATGACAACATTCCGCGGAATGGGAGCAGGACAGTATGTTGTAGCACGTATATTTAAATTTGAGGAAGCTTATTATCTTCTTGAGATTTCAGGTGTTTTACCTGCGACAAGGAGAGATGATGCTTTGAGATATTCCGTAGCTAAAATTATCCAAAACCCTGAGCTTGTCTATCTTGATAACCCGCAGAAACAAAAAGAAATCGAAAAAGAAATAAAAGAAATATATAATAAATTTATGGACTTTTTCGGAAAAGACGAAATTGTTACTACAAACAAATTTGCTGATGACTTAATCGGTGCATTCAATGATTTTACCGAAGGCGGTGAGAAAATTGATATTCAAGATAAAATACAGCTGCCTGACTCTTACAAATTTTTTAATGTTTCAGAATTCAACAATTCTTATGAAAACTTTCTTGAAAATTCTCTGGGCGGATTTTCTTCACACAAAGAAACATATGACGTAGGAATTATTTTTGATAAAGAACTCGGACTGTATGCGGTTCCGTTTTACGAAACTTTTAATAAAATTATTGAAAATCCTGATAGTGTAGAGAATGCAAAAGAATGCGTAGAATTTTTCCTGAATAATGATAAATTTTCAGCAAACATAATAAAAAGAATTGCAGACAGACATGAAAACTTTATGGAAGTTGTCAACAAACTTTTCGGAACTGACTATACGTTTGACGAACTGTTAGAAACTTACAAATCACGTTATCTTGAGAACAAAATATTTTCCTCAACAACGGTTCTTTATAAATCAAAAGCTTTTTCAAAAACACTCGGTATTATAGAAGAAGATATTGAAAAGCCCGATTTGGAAGGTGTTGATTTGAGTAAAATCGGAAGAAATGATCCTTGCCCGTGCGGAAGCGGTAAAAAATTCAAAAAATGCTGCGGTGCAAATTTATAACAGTTCAAGTAATGCCTTTGAACTCAAGCCTATAATATTTTCAAGATCGCCCGTATAAGATTTTATGTATCCTGCGGGCATTTCTTGTATACCGTATGAGCCGGCCTTATCAAAAGGTTTAAAGTTATCGACATAATCCCAAATCATTTTATCTGTCAGACTTTCAAATGTCACATAACTCGTAGTGGAATTTTTTCGGAATTCACCAGTTTGAGAATTCATTACAACAATACTTGTAACAACAAAATGTGTTTTTCCGGAGAGTCTTTTGAGCATTTCAAAAGCGCCCTGCCGTCCTTGGGGCTTGCCGAGAATTTCTCCGTCTAAAACAACAACAGTATCCGCACCAATGATTTCTGCCGGTTCGTTCAACAATGGAATAACAGCTTTCGTCTTGTTATAAGCCAAATTTTCTATAAATTCATAAGAAAAAACCGTCGTCGTATGATCTTCGATATACGGGGACGGTATAATTTCAAATTTAACTTTCATCTTTGTCATAATATCGGCTCTTCTGGGAGAAGAAGATGCCAGGACAATTTTTCCCACCATTTGTTCTCACTTTCTTTTCAGTTATTATAACTTAAAAAAAGTGAGAACGTAAACTTATTTATCAGTAACGCGATGTCTTGTTATATCTGGCATTTCTTGCATTAACTGCATAACAGGCAATATTTAACCTCTGTTTCAGGTTCATCATATTCCTGTACATGCTTGCATAATCATTCATTGCGTCCATCATTTTTTGCGGATCAACCATCGATTCCATATTATCGTGGTTGTCAACTTTTTCTTCTGCATATTTTTTAACCAGAAGCTGGTCAATGTAATCCTCAGCACCTATTGCCATTGGTGTCCTCCCTAAATTTAATTGTAATCCTATTGATGTGTTTTGGTGAGAAAGTGTTTAAACTTATCCTATATATTTCCTATATATATACTAAGTATTTCTTTCCCAAAAAATTGCTTATTTTTACAACTTTTGTTAACATTTGTTTACATAACAAAAATCATTTAGGAATATTCGGTCATTAAGCAGGACATACAGAAATAATTTATATAAATCTTGCAGCTATAAAGTATGTCCGTCCTCTATTTTATAGATTTTTACATCTTTTAAAAACTCATCTTCAAAAAGAACCGTATCAACAGATGTTATAATTGTCTGGGTATCAGGATTAATTGATTTCAAAAGATAGTTTTGCCTTATATCATCAAGTTCAGCAAGAACATCATCCAATAATAATACCGGTTCATCTCCGGTTTTTTCAGTAATTATGTCAAGCTCAGACAGTTTGAGAGCAAGCACAATTGTTCTTTGCTGTCCCTGTGAGGCAAACTTTGTTGCTTCATTGTTATTTATATAGAAAATCACATCATCTCTATGCGGTCCGACACATGATTGTCCTCGCCTCAATTCTTCAGTTTTGCGTTCATCCAAAGACAATTTAAACGAATTTGCAATGTCTTCAAGTTCTGTTTCACCATTCAGAAAAGAACAGTCATAGTCTATTTTTAAATTTTCAGTTTCACTTATAATCCTGTGTTTTCCACATGCTATACGCTCAATCTCCTTTAAAAATTTTTTTCTGAGGAAAATTATATTACTGCCGGCTATAACGAGCTGTTCATTATAAACATCAAGAAGAGTTTCATTTGAATTACCCGTTTTTAAGTAATCTTTCAGCAGATTATTCTTTTGAACACGAATTTTGTCATATTTCGACAGTCTGTCATCATAGGCCGGATATATTTGTGATATAGCCCTGTCAAGCCAATCACGCCTGTCAGAAGGATTTCCTCTAAGAAGCAGCAAATCTGCGGTTGAGAAAAGAACTGTTTTAAAAACAGTTTTAAAGTTCTTAGGAGTCGTTTTAACCTTATTAATCTTTAATTCTCTTTTTTTTTCTCTTGAGTAAGAATAATCCAGCTCAATATCTGTATTTGATTTTAAAAGATTTGCATTAATTTCCGCGTATTCTTCATCAAAATTTATCAGCTCAATATTATTTGATGTTCTAGGACTCTTTAACGCAGAAAGCAGGTAAATACTTTCAAGAATATTTGTTTTACCCTGGGCATTTTTTCCGATAATAAGGATTTTGGCAGAATCCAAAACCAGTTCTAAATCCTTACAGTTACGGTAGTTTGTAAGCTTTATATCCCTTAATCTCATAAAAAAAATTATACCTCAAATATATGATTTCTTAATTTTATATAGACTATTGTAAAAATTTTTTATATAATAAATCTATAAATAACTAAAATTAAGGAAGTACTATGTTACCGATTATCTCAGAAGAGAATGCAGCAGAGGCTTTTAGCGAAATATTTCAGGATATGCCGGCGTGGAGAAAGAAAATGATTCACTATATCAAAGACGAAAATCCAGAAATAAATACAGCAATAATAGAAGCCTCAAACAAAACGGATTTAGATCCCAAGGCTGTTGCTCTTGGGGCTTATATGACATATACTTTGATTGAATTAGCGATGAAAGACAATGATGCATTAATGAACTTCCAGGAAGGATAAAAGATGTTAATAGAAGAACTTTTAGAAAAACTTGTTGCAGACGGCGGTTCCGACTTACATATTTCAAGCGGACTTCCTCCAGTTGCCCGTATTGACGGTAATCTTACAAGATACGATTATCCAGCACTCAGCCCTGATGATGTTGAAACATTACTGTTCCCCATGCTCTCAAACGAACAAAGGCGTACGTTAGAACAAACCTGGGAACTTGACTTTTCATACGGTATTGAAGGTCTGAGCCGTTTCAGGGTTAACTTTTACAAAGACAAAGGAAACTATGCCGCAGCATTCAGAACAATTACGTCTATAGTTCCTTCATTTGATAAGTTAGGACTTCCTGAAGTAGTAAGAAAAATGGCAGAAAAACCAAGAGGTCTTATACTTGTAACAGGGCCTACAGGTTCAGGTAAATCTACAACACTTGCTGCAATGATTGACTATATAAACACAAACAGAGCCGAACATATTCTTACAATTGAAGACCCTATAGAATTTGTTCACACTTCTAAGCAAAGTATTATTCACCAGAGGGAGCTCGGTATGGATACAAGATCATTTGCTAACGCTTTGAAATCCGCTCTCCGTGAAGACCCTGATATCATTCTGGTAGGTGAGATGCGTGACCACGAAACAATTGCGTTAGCCCTGACAGCAGCAGAAACAGGTCACTTGGTATTTGGGACATTGCACACGTCTTCTGCAGCACAAACAATTGACCGTATCATCGACGTATTCCCTGAAGGTCAGCAGCAACAGATTCGTGTACAGCTTGCAAACTCACTTGTTGCAGTATTTTCACAAACATTATTGCAAAAAGTTCAGCCTGACGGGACTAAAAAAGGCCGTGTTATGGCGCAGGAAATCATGCTCGTTACCCCTGCTATTGCAAACCTTATCAGAGAAGCTAAAGCTGCACAAATTTACTCTACAATTCAAATGAATTCGGCAATGGGTATGCAGACTCTTGAAATGGCTCTTTCAGGCTTATATAAACAGGGACTTATTACAATTGAGGATGCACTCCAGCGCTCTTCAAGGCCTGATGAATTGAAGCGTCAGCTTGGCGCAAACTAGTCCGCACAAAAGATTTGCCAAAAGGTCTGTATTTAAACACAGGCCTTTTTTTATTTGGTTTTGTTTGTGATAAAATGTTAGTATAAAGAAATTTATAATTAAAAAGGAATTAGAAAATGGCACAACAAACAACACATGAACCTAGTTCTACAAAAGAACAAATAAGACAAACCAGAATACAAAAACTCGCTGATTTAGCTGACAAAGGAGTAAATCCTTATCCTTATTCTTTTGATAAAGATGCAGATGCAGCTTATTTACAGGATAAATACAAAGATCTTGAAGCAGGAGTTGAAACAGACGATAAATATTCTGTAGCAGGCCGTGTAATGGCTATACGTAATACCGGTATGTTTATTGACTTAATGGATGCTTCGGGCAAAATTCAAATTTTCTCTCATAAAGAAAATTTGTCAGAAGATCAAATGAAAATTTTAAAATTAATTGATATCGGTGATATAGTAGGGTTTACAGGAACAATAAGAAGAACCCCGAGAGGTGAACTTTCAATTAAATCAACATCTTTAAAGCTTCTTTCCAAAGCTCTTCTTCCTTTGCCGAACAAACAGATCAGCAAAGAAAAAATGGAAGAATTAACCCACTACCACGGATTAACCGATGTTGAGCTAAAATATCGTCAGAGATACGTTGATTTAATTGTAAATGAAGACAGCAGAGATACATTCCGTAAGAGAAGCCTTATTATACAAAAAATCAGAGAATATCTTGCAAAACAAGGTTATCTGGAAGTTGAAACTCCGATTTTACAGACAATGGCGTCAGGTGCAAATGCAAGACCTTTTACTACACATCATAATGCTTTGGAAATGGATTTGACTTTAAGAATTGCACTTGAATTATATCTGAAAAGATTAATTGTCGGCGGAATATCAGAACGCGTATATGAAATCGGAAAATGTTTCAGAAATGAAGGTATTGATACACGCCACAATCCTGAATTTACAATGATAGAATTATATCAGGCTTATGCTGACTATAACGATATGATGACCTTAACCGAAAATATGGTGGCTTATGTTGCTCAGGAAGTTCTCGGAACATTAAAGATTAAATACGGTGAACACGAAATTGACCTAACACCGCCATGGGATAGAAAAACGATGCTCGGGTCTATTAAAGAAGCCACCGGTATTGATTTTATGGAAATCTATACACCCAAACAGGCAATTGAAACAGCAAGGAGTTTGAATGTTCAGGTTGATGATACAATGAACTGGGGACAGGTTGTTGAAGCTGTATTTGAAGCCAAAATTGAACCGGGTTTAATTCAACCATGCCACATTATTGATTATCCAAGAGAAATTTCTCCTCTTGCAAAAGTTCACAGAGATAATGACAGACTGACCGAACGTTTTGAAACAAGAGTAAACGGTTGGGAAATTGCAAATGCTTTCTCCGAACTTACTGACCCTATTGATCAGAGAATGAGATTTGAAGCACAGGCTCAGGCGAAAGCAGCAGGTGATGAAGAAGCAATGGAAATCGATGAAGACTTTATTACAGCACTGGAATACGGTATGCCTCCGACAGGCGGAATGGGAATGGGTATAGACAGACTTGTAATGCTGCTTACAGACTCTCCATCAATCAGAGATGTAATCGCATTCCCTACAATGAGAACAAAAGACTAATAAACTAAAAGTTAAAAATAAAAAGAAAAGACCGGCCCCCACCGGTCTCTTTTTATGAAAGATGAAAGGAGCTGAAATTTCATAATTATTAGTAATAAGTTATTTTCCAACCGTCATTAATAACCCTTGCGGCACAGGTTAAACCTGAGGCAGCTTTATTACAGTTATATGTGTTATCATTTCCGGCAGCAACAATATCTTTTCCGTCAAGGACAAAGGCAAATATATCACGTCCAAGTTGGTTAGGGTATGAATTGCCGTTTACATCTATGATAAATACAACGGAATCTTTTTCAACATCAACGCCGAATTCCGAACTTACAATGTCTTTTGGATAAACATTTATAAGAACGTTCATTCCGTCAATAAGAGTAAACATATATTGGTACATTTGTGCACGCTGCAGGTAAACTTTACCGCTCAAAAATTTTGTCGGATACTGCCAGCAGCCGGTTGAATTTGAACATTCTCTTATAACTTTAAAATACGGTTTGAAATATGAGAAAGCCAATGCAGACGAATCCTGCGAATATTGATCTAAATCCCAGTAGTTTGGCGATGATCTGTCTAAAATTACAAACATTGTAACCTGGCTTATTGAGGTATAGAATTTTTTCAACGCAGCAATATTTTTGGTATCATTAAATTTTGCCATCAAGCCAAAAATAGTCAAAGATGCTATAACTCCGATTATAGCAATAGTAAACAAAGCTTCTGACAGGGTCAGCCCCGAACGTTTTTTAGACATACATCCATAATTCATAAGCACGCCTCATATCTTTTGATAAAAGACTTTTTAACAATACATATATATAAATTATATACCCTAAATGAAAAGAAATGTAACAATTTTATAAAGAAAAATTAAGAAATAATAATTATTCTAAATATTTTATACTCCAACCGTCACGAATTATTCTTGAGGTACACATCCACCCCTTCTTACCTGCTTCACAATCCCCGTTATCATCAGGGTCTAATCCCAATCCTGCCGGCTGCAAACCTCTATATGTAACAACAAAAGCAAAAATATCACGGCCTATAGTATTAGGCATTCTTTCAGCGTTTATATCAACCCAAAACACCAGACAATCATAGTCGATATCCCCCATGCCAAAAGCATCGCCGTTTCCGCTGCTTCGGATGGAAGAAGCAGGATATATATCCATCAAAACATTTACACCGGTTACAAGAGTAAATGCAAACTGGCACCATGAAGCATTATGCCCCGACCAATAAACAGACCCGTCAAAATTTTTAGTAGGATAAGCCCAGCAACCTGAAGAATTCTGGCATTCACGCATCATATTAAAATAAGGTTTATAGTAATTGTAAATTTCTGTAACCACTACATCGTTATTATCAATCATTCCCCAGTATTCCGGAGTTTCATGCTGAGAAATAACAAGATTTGTTGCCTGTGCCAAAATAGAATAAGTTTTCTTTAACATTGACATATTTTTTTGATCAGACAGCTTTTGATTAAGCACCGGCATCGTAAATGCGGCAACGACTCCTATTATCCCGAGTGTTATAAGAACTTCTGCTAAAGTAAATGCTTTATTAATATACATATTATAATTTTAACACTTTTCCCATAATATAACAACAATAAATAGACTTTTTTAAACTTTTATTATAAATTACAGCTATGTTTGAATATTATATCGAGAATTTAGAGATATTAAAAGAAAACTCCCACTTTAGAAATATAAAAAATTTTAGCGGAAAAGACGAAAAATATATTTACTTTAACAATAAAAAACTTATTAATTTATCATCAAATAATTATTTGGGATTTGCTGACAATAAACAAATTACTGAAGAATTTTTAGAATTTGCCGGAGATAAATATTCTTTTGGAAGTGCATCTGCAAGACTCTTAACAGGGACTTTACCGGTTTATAAGGAGCTTGAAAAGCTTATATCTGATTTGTTTCACAAAGAAAGTACACTACTTTTCAACAGCGGCTATCACGCAAATGTCGGCATAAACAGCTCATTAACATCAAAGGGTGATGTAATATTTTCTGATAAACTTAATCACGCAAGCATAATTGACGGAATGCGGCTTTCTGAAAGTAAATTTTTCAGATATCCGCACAATAATATGCAAGCTCTTGAAAAACTTTTAATTCGGGAAAGAAAAAACTTTAAAAATGCCGTTATTGTTTCAGAAAGCGTTTTTTCAATGGATGGCGACATAGCGGATATTCAAAAACTTGTAGAACTAAAAGAAAAATATAACTGTATGCTTATATTAGACGAGGCGCATGCGTTTGGAGTTTTCGGCCAAAATGGCCTCGGCGTCACAGAAACTTTAGGTCTAACAGATAAAATTGATTTAATCATCGGGACATTCGGTAAATCAATCGCTTCTATGGGGGCTTTTGCAACCGGAAATAAACCAATGATAGATTATTTGATAAATAAAGCCCGCTCATTTATTTTTTCAACGGCATTGCCACCAGTTAATATTGCATTTTCAAAATGGATTATAGAAAACAAGCTTCCTTATACCTTTAATAAAAGAATGAATATGTTAAAAATCGGACAAAAGGCCGGAAGCCAAAGCCACATAATACCATTAATAATCGGCGAGAATAAAGAAGCGGTTGATATATGCGAAATTCTTTATAATAACGGCTATTTTACACTTCCGATAAGACCGCCGACCGTACCGGAGGGAACTTCCAGAATAAGAATCTCTCTGACAACAGAAATTAATGAAAAGGAGCTTTTTGATGCAATATCACTGGCTAAACAAGGCAGATAACAAAAATCTTGTAATATTTTTTACCGGATGGAGTTTTGATTATAACCCGTTTAAATTTTTAGAATTCGGGAACCACGATGTATTAATGTTCTATGATTACGGCAATCCGGATTTAATTCAAATACCCGAGTATGAAAATTATTCGCTGATAAGCTGGTCAATGGGTGTTTTTACAGCCTTTTTACTAAAAGAAAAACTGCCTTCTTTTTCAAAAAAAATTGCAATAAACGGAACACCATACCCGGTTGATGACGAAAACGGCATACCGGTAAAACCATTTCTTTTGACGCTTAAACACGCAAAGCAAGGACTTGAAGGGAAATTTTACAGAAATATTTTTGATAATCAGGAAGATTTTGAGCACTATATGCAAAATCCGGTAAAACGCTCTATTGAAAACAGGGTTGAAGAACTTAACAGTTTATACAAAGTTATCCAAAATACGGAAGTTGCCTACAAAGAATTTTACAATCAGGCAATCATAAGCGAAAATGACAAAATTGTGCCCGCAAAAAATCAAATTAATTTCTGGCAGAATAATGTACAATCATACAAAATCCTTGCAAGCGGACATTTCCCGTTCTATAATTTTAAGAGTTGGGAAGATATTTTAAAATGCAGATAAACCCTAAAATTATAAAAAAACAGTTTGAAAAAAGTATGGAAAAGTACAATGAAAATGCCATTGTACAAAAATTTACCGCACAAAAACTCATAGCAAATCTTGCAGGAATAAAAAACAATTTTGAAAATGTTCTGGAACTTGGCAGCGGGACAGGTCTTTTGACAGAAGAATTTGTAAAAAATATAAAATATAAAAACTATTGCGCTAATGATTTAACTGAAAAATCAAAAAAATATTTATCTCAAATTATACCTGAATTTACCTTTATCTGCGGGAATGCTCAAAAAATTACCCCATCAAAAAAGATGGATTTAATTATTTCAAATGCAATGTTTCAATGGTTTAACAACCTTGAAAAAGTAAGCAGTCATTTAAAGAATATACTTAATAAAGAAGGGATTTTGGCATTTTCGACATTTTCGCCGGAAAATTATAGAGAGATAAAGGAGCTTAGCGGCATTTCTCTGGAGTACAAGTCAGTTGATGACTTAAAAGCAATATTCTCAAAAAATTTTGAAATTCTTTATACAGAAGAATTTAAATATATTATGAATTTTTCAAACCCTCTGGAAATTCTTGCCCACATGAAAAATACCGGTGTAAATTCTCTAACTTTACAGCATTGGGGTTTCAAAGAGGTTAAAGAATTTTGCGAAAAATACAAATCCGAATACCCTGAACTAACGCTTACATATTCACCTGTTATTTTTATATGCAAAATATAAACAACAATAAATAAACCTTTTTATGTATTCTACTTTGTAAAGAAAAAACATATAATATTTACATAAATTCATGTTTATTATTTCATGTCGGTATAAGGAACGGTAAAATTGTTGAATAATTTCGAAAGTTTTGATAATTCTGAAACATCTGCCAGAAAATCAGCCCTGATTCAAGAGAGAATTGGACTTGTTTCTACCCATATGTATAAACAATTTCTTGATTATCAGCATGCAAATATCAATACTAATGAAATTTTTATTAGAATGATTGACAACCTGCAGATTGTTGTTGATACTCTTAAAGAAGCCTTTTCATCCAGAAATGTAACAACCCAGAATATTTATGTCGATACAGATCCGCAAAAATCCGTTGTAATCGTAAATATTCTCTGGCATAAAATGAGTTTTACAACCCGCTGTAATTATCAGCCTCAGGCACTATACAGGGAAGACGGCCAGCACCTTTTCTCAAGCCGTATTATGGCCATAAAAGGGAACTATTATGAAATTATGAAAGGAGTTATGGATCACGATGAAGAAATGGGCAAACTCCTTGATAACGAAGTGGCATCATTATTTATACCGCCGGAATCAACACAGAATTCAATAATGAAAATCAGACATCTTCCAAACCGCGAATTTTACCTCAATCAGGTTGATGCTCCAAGAGAATTCGTGTTAAAGGTAGTAGAAACCATCTGCGGCGGAGGGTTCTACCATGAAGAAGGCTCAAGAAAAAGTTTTAATATATAGGAGGTCAAAATGTTAAATAGAAAGCTTAGAATTGCCCCCCCCCCGCAAGACTGACAGATACTGTATTTTCAGGTGAGTTTAATATAAACAGATTTCCGGAGGTCAAGAAGGCAGGAGGGCAGGCTGTTATTGGCGGGCAGTGCCCGCGTAAAAATAAATTCCTTCCCTTATTAGGGAAGGTTAGGATGGGTTTTGATCAATACCCACCCCTAACCCCCTCCCTGATAAGGGAGGGGAAGAGTAATTCCCCGAAACGCACTTATCGTCCTAACGTCTTAACGTCTTATCGACTAAAAAAATTTGCATTCACTTTGTCTGAGGTTCTTATCACCCTCGGCATCATCGGTGTTGTGGCGGCGATGACACTTCCCTCTGTTATGCAAAATTATAGGGAAAAGGAAACCGCTGCCAAATTGAAAAAAGTATATTCTATTTTAAGTCAGGCACTTGTAAGTGCAATTAATGACACCGGAATGACAGTTGATCAATGGGATTTAAAAGAGGGGGATTCAATAGAAGGTTCACAAGTACTACTTTATAAGTATTTTGAACCTTATTTTAAAATAGCTGATGACTGCAAAAAGGTAAACACCTGCATTGGTTCAAAAAAATATTTATATTTAAATGGAACTCCACATATAGCCTACAATAGTCAAAATTCTTACAAACATCTGGTTTTAGCAGATGGTAGTTTAATTATATTCCATGTCAGCAACGGATTTAAAAACTGCTCAACAGACTATATTGGCCCATATACCTATACCACCAACTGTGCAGAAATATATGTGGATACAAACGGATATTACAGGGGACCAAACCAATTTGGTAAAGACTTTTTTACGTTTGAAATGAAAAAAGATAGAATACTTCCAGTCGGAACACAACAAGAACATCCAGATTTTTCACAAGCTTGTAGTTTCAACAGGGCTTTAGCCAGTGATTGTACCGCATGGGTCATACAAAATGAAAATATGGATTATCTTCACTGCGATGATTTACAATGGGGAACAAAAACTAAATGTAAATAGTTTATTCCATAGTCAGTTTTGAAGAAACTTCAGCCACAATCCTCTGAACATCAGCTCCTCCGATTGCAACTTCCAAAATTAACGGACTGTGGATTAAAACTGTTTCCGCATAATCCATTGTATCAACATTTATTACGTTGAATTCAATGAAGTCTTCGCCTGCATATATAAGTTTTCCGTATTCACCGCCTGTTGCCCATTTGATGAACATATATTGATTTTCGTATTCCTTAAGCTTTTCGACTAATCTCATCCTACATCCCCGTAAATGTGTTTCACATATATATTTTAGTTATTTATTTTAATAAGTCAAGATAATTATACAAAACAGCAAAAAAAAGAAGCTGCACACTTTCGTACAGCTTTTGAACAATAATCTTGGGAGGAGATTTGGGGATAGTTGTACATGCATGATAATGCAAGCATGCTTTTTTTGTTACACATGTAATTAAAAAGTTAATAAAAATTTACAATTTCTTGATTTTATATTATTATAATAGTGTTTGGAGAATAAGCATGAAGATACTTGTTATAAACGGCGTTAATATGAATATGCTCGGAATGCGCGAGCCTGACAAATATGGCTCCATGACATTAAATGATTTAGAAAAAGAACTATATGCAATGTCATTTGAACTCGGAATTGAATTAGAAACATTTCAGAGCAACTTTGAAGGAGAAATTGTTGAAAAAATCCACTCCGCAAAAGATACTGCTGACGCTATTGTAATTAATGCAGGGGCTTATACACACACAAGCGTTGCAATAAGAGATGCAATATCTGCTGTAAATCTACCAACAGCGGAAGTTCATATGACAAATATCTATAAAAGAGAAGAATTCAGACATCATTCATTCCTTGCACCGGTGTGCATAGGCCAGATATCAGGATTTGGGATAAACAGTTATAAATTGGGGCTAAAAGCGGTTGTCGATTATTTATCAAACGACAACAAAAATGTATTTTAAAATTTTAGATTTTACTGCTCTTTTTGAGCAAACCTTGTTAAAGTCCGTTATTTTTGGAATTCTTCAACAAAAGCCTTGCTGACTGCTAGTGCTTTAAGTTCAGGATTGGAAATACCTGCATCTGCATATTTTTTCTCTGCAAGTTCTGCAACTTCAAGTGCTTTTGCTGCTAATTCAGGATTAGAAACAAAAACTTTAATGTCATTTTCAAGGTTATCCACCTTGATTGCGGAACGATCTGCAGGATTTTCCGGTATTTCATTAATTTCTTTGGTTTGAACATCTGCTGCAGCCGGTTGAGTAGTGTCTTGAACAGCTTCCGGTTTTACTTGTTCGATTTTTTGAGTTTGCGGTTGCTGTGGAATGCTTGAACCTTGCGGGTTTTTAGGAATTTCGTTCATAGTCACATCCTCTTTTCTTTTTTTGGGGTTACGGCAATACACCATAACGATTATGTATATCTCTTTTTCTCGTTTTATGCTTTAAAACATGAAAAAGAATTTTTTTGCTAGTTTGTAAAAAAAAAATTACAAAAATTAATATATAATCATTTTTTACAAACTGTTTATGCTATATTAAAAATATAGTGTACGATGTACAAATATATAATTATTATATAAAGTATACAACATTAAAGGAAGTAATGCAACAATGAATTTTACTAATTTATTTAGTAACATAAATCCTAAAGAAGTTATCAAAAACCTGCCCGACGCTGTATTTGTAGTTGATTTTGACGGCAGAGTTATATGGGTTAATAATAAAGCAGCAGTTATATTTGAAAGTAATGCAGGAGATTTAAAAGGTTTAAGCTTTGACGAACTTGTTGCTAACGGCCTTGAAATGGCAGAAAAGTCTTATTCTAAAAGAAATTCCGTTGTTACAGGAGCTTTTACGGTCGAAGGCAAAGAATTTTTTATTGAAATGAATGCCAAAAAATATGTCGACCAGTATTTTATAACAATAAGAGATGTCACTGCAATGACAAATGTCCTTACTATTGCAGAAAGAACAGGCCGTTTGAACAAAGAAAAAAATCTTATGCTTGTAAGATTATCAAATGAAATAAAATCACCGATACAGTCAATAATAGGTTTTTCGCAGGCACTGCTTGACGGACTCGGCGGAGAAATAACGGAAAAACAAAACAAATATGTAAGAATAATTAATAAAAATTCTACAGAATTATTGCACTTTATGGAAAAACTTCTGGAATTTTCACAGGCTGAATCTTCTTTGTTCAAGTGTGATATTCAACCGTTTGATATTACAAATGCAATACAGTCTGTTGTCAGAAATAACGAAAATATTTTAGATGCCAAAAATTTAATTGTTAACTATGATTTTGATGAATTAATGAAAAAGACAATTTACAATGATGAAAACGATGTTAAAATCATTTTACAGAATATTCTTGAAACATCAATAAAATTAACTGATGCGGGTTCAATCACAATAAAAGTTGATTATCCTGAATCTGATGTTATTGAAAAAAGTGGAGTAAAAATTATAAAAGGTGGGGCAAGCAATTCATATCTAAGAATTACTGTTACGGATACAGGTATCGGACTTGCCGAAACAGAAATGGAAGGGCTTTTTGAACCTTATACACAACTTGACAGGGTACATAAAAAAACTATCGTACGCTCTTTAACCTTAGGCACTGCTTATACAATGGTTAAGAGAATGGGCGGCGCTATGTGGGTAAATTCAGAAGTCATGAAAGGTTCGTCATTTTACGTAATACTGCCTGTTGAAAAACCGGCGAATTAGTCTGCAAACGGGGATAAAATGAGCAATGTTATTTTAAAAAATGTAACCAAGATTTATGACAAAAAAAAGGTTATAGACAATATTGATTTAACAATTAATGACAAAGAATTTATTGTCCTTGTAGGAGCATCCGGCTGCGGGAAATCAACTCTTTTAAGAATGATTGCAGGCCTGGAAGAAATTACTGCAGGCGAGATATTTATAGGGGACAAAAAAGTTAATGATGTCCAGCCTAAAGATCGTGATATAGCTTTTGTTTTCCAGAGTTACGCTCTATATCCGCACATGACAGTAAGAGAAAATATAGCTTTCGGGCTAAAAATGCGCAAAGTAGGTAAGGCAGAAATAGAAAAAAAGGTAGAGGAAGCAGCACAAATTCTCGATTTAGGAGAATATTTAGATAGGAAACCCAAACAGCTTTCAGGCGGTCAACGCCAGCGTGTAGCGCTCGGACGTGCTATTGTCAGAAATCCCAAAGTATTTTTAATGGATGAACCGCTTTCTAACCTTGATGCGAAATTACGCGTTCAAATGCGCTCTGAAATAAAAAAACTCCACGAAAAACTGCAAACTACATTTATTTATGTAACTCACGACCAGACAGAGGCACTCACAATGGGTGACAGAATTGTCGTGTTGGACAAGGGTGTAATTCAACAGGTTGCAAGCCCTGAAGAAATTTATAACAATCCGGCAAATACATTTGTTGCAGGTTTTATCGGTTCACCGCAAATGAATTTTATAAATTCTGAGGATTTTCCGCATAGAACACGGGATAATGTCATAATAGGCATACGCCCCGAAAAAATGTTCAATCCGGACGGGGATATAAAATTCTCTGTAAAAGTGGATATAACAGAGCTTTTAGGCAGCGAAAAAATAGCTTATTTCAACATCGGGGAGAATAAATGTTCCGCGAAACTTCCCGCAGACTTCAACACCGGAGAAAATATCGAGTTAAGCATTAGTCCTGAGGATTTATACTTTTTTGACAAGGAAACAGGAAAAAGAATTTAACTCAATTTTCTCCGGTATCATCTTCAACCCATACAATTGTTATATTAACAGGTCTTGCAAACGGGTTTGACATACTTACGGAGCAAAACGGATTTTGCGCTATAGAATCGTAAAATTTTATTTTTTCGGATAATTTTTTAGTATAATCTAACAAATTCATAATTCAATTCCCTATGTCTACATAATCCATTATCAAAAATTTTTTGCCGTATATAATCCCGATAAAGTAGTATATTTAGCAAAACCTATTACCCGTGAGTCTAATACCGCATAACAATTAGTCAGTTTAAAATATCTTCGGAGGCAAAATTATGACAAAAAAAAATTTACGCGGAACTAAAACAGAACAAAATCTTATAAACGCATTTGCAGGAGAATCTCAGGCAAGAAACAGATATACATATTTTGCAAAAAAAGCTAAAGAAGAGGGCTATGAACAAATTGCAGCAATATTTCTTGAAACTGCAGAAAATGAAAAAGAACATGCAAAATTATTTTATGAATTTCTTGGGGATATAAGAGGACATGTAAACGCGGAATATCCTTTTGAACTCGGAACAACTGAAGAAAATCTTGAAAGTGCTGCTGCCGGAGAAAAAGAAGAATGGTCTTTTTTATACGCTGATGGAGAAAAAACAGCACGCGAAGAAGGTTTTGAAGAAATTGCCGATACATTTCACCACGTTATACATGCAGAAAAGCACCACGAACAAAGGTATCTCAAACTTCTTGAAAATGTTAAAAACAAAACCGTTTTCAAAAAAGATACAGCAGTAAACTGGGTGTGCAGAGAATGCGGATACATTCATCATGGCAAATCCGCACCGCTAAAATGCCCGAATTGCCACCACTCACAGGCATATTTTCAAATTCTTTGCGAAAATTACTAGGAGTGTAGCCGCTCCACCCGCCACCTGAAGTTTTGTATAAACTTAACGGTCTAAACTCAAGAAGGAGCGTAGCCGCTCCACCCATCACCTGAAGTTTTGTATAAACTTAACGGGCTAAACTCAAGAAGGAGCGTAGCCACACGCATCGCCCGATTTTGCATAAAACTTTAACATTGTAACATTTTGCCAAAATCCTTTTATTTTAGCAATATTAATCGTATAATTTTAACAGGATATGGGCAGGAATTTAAAATTTTTAATAACAATATTTTCTTTAACAGTTTTGTATGGAGCTTACTACTGGGGGATTCCTGCTCTTATTAATCTGCCTGAAAGAGCTGATTATATTGAACGGATTGTTCTAAAAGAAACAGGTTATAAAATATCATTAGATAACCCTGAGTTAAAAATGGGATTTACTCCGTCTGTATGGGTTAAAGCAAATAGTTTTTGCGTATTGAATAAGGACAATTCCAGAGCTCTTGAAGTAGAAAATCCAAATATCAATATTAAACTTTTGCCTTTAATATTTAAAGATATTGATATTAAACATTTTTCAGCAGGAAATATAACTGCAAATCTTGTTTTCACAAAAAATTCAGAACTCCGGCTCGGCGATTATAAATTATCAGAAAAAATAAACTCACCGTTCAAAATCAAACATGCCGGCATCAATCTTGAAAATTACGGAATAAATCTTGATGACCGGCTGCAATCAAAAAAACTTGCACTAACAGGGGACTACCTTGTTATAAAAAATTTTAACAGTGATAAACATATTGATTTATCAACAAGCGCCAAATTACAAACAGGGAAGAAAACATCTTACCTTAAAGCAGATATCGATTTGAAACTGCCTTTGAATAAAATTTCAGACGATCAGGCAGAACTTTCCGGACATCTTGTAAACCTTGATTTATCCGATTTCTCAGTTTATGCAAAAGCTCTTTCCAAAGGTGAAATCAGTTCAATTTCAGGACTCGTCAACTTTACGGCAAATACAGTTGAAACTGGGGACAAGCATAAACAAATAAAAACTGCACTATACATAAAAGACTTCGGAATATTTAAAAAAGATTTGTCTACTTCTGTCTATCTTGACGGAAAAATGGAGATAAAAACGGATGTTAAAACTATAAAAAACGGAATTGACATCAACGAAATGAGAATTACCGCCAATGGTATAAAATCTTTCACTACAGGAAAAGTTACAAAATTGAATAATAAAATTCCGGAGCTTGACTTAAAAGTAACAATTAATCAATCTAAGGCAGAAAACATTGTTTCGCTGCTTCCTGCAGAACATAATCTTTGCCCTGATATAGACTTCTTTATTCTTAAACAGGCCGGTTTCTGGGGAAAAGCCGCAGGGAATTTAGAAATTAAAGGGAAGGCTGATTTTCCTGATGTATTCGGAAACATACTTGTATGGGATGCTTATATGGTGCAGCCTATTAAAAATACTGAAAAAGCTGTAATCAAAATAGCATTTAACGGGCAAAAGCTTAATCTTGATGTAAAAGTGCCGACAAGCCCTACAGAAACAGTATATGTACAAGGGCCGATAAACCTTTATCACGACAAATATGCTGATTTAATGATTACAAGCACGGAAAATGTAGATTTAAAAACAGCACAAATAGTTCTTAATCCGCTGCACGATATACTGCATTTTGATTTAGGCCCTGTCCCGATAATGGATATTAAAGGGAAAGGCGGAATTAATCTGCATGTTATAGGTACAAGAGGAAATCCGCACGGATGGGGGCAGTTCAGATTTAAAAATGCAACTGTGTCTTTTCTTGACATCCACAATATGATTTTGACAAACGGTTCAGGAACGCTCGATTTTGATAATCAAAATACTTTATTTCAGACAAAAACTGCAAATTTCAACGGAAAACCTGTTTTCGTAAAAGGAACATGCTCACTTGCAGGAGTTCTTGATTTTACCGTAAAAACATCGGGGCAGGATTTGGGTAATTTAATAAAAATTATCAAAACATCTCCTATGCTTGCGGATATCCAAAAAATGACGGAAAGCATTGAAAACGCGTCCGGTTCTTCAGACTTTTTCTTAAATCTTACAGGGAAAGTAAAAAATCCGAAAGATATTGTTTTTAATAAAAATATTTTTGCCAAAGGTAATATTAACCTTCACTCTGCGGTTATAAAACTAAGAGAGATACCTCTTGCACTGTCCAATACATCCGGAGTAATTAATTTTAATAATCTTGATGCTGATTTTAAGCTTAATTCCTTGCTTAACAAATCCAGAATTTCTGCAAACGGGAAAATTAAAGGAACCGATGCAAATTTAGAAATTCTATCACCTAAATTCAATCTTGGTGACGGAATTTCAGCTTTACCGTATAAAATACCATATAAAAATGACCTCGCAACTATTAATTCTAGTTTTAATGCTTCATATAAAGGTGATATAAACAAAATCGATTATAATAAACTGTCTCTAAAAGGACGTGTTTATCCAAACAGAGGGGCAAAATCCACAATTATAACAAACGGTGGGAATTTTGAACTTAGCAATTCCAATTTCAAAATTCCGCAGCTCAAAGGGACATTTAACAAAAGTCCTTATGATATTTCTCTGAACATTTCAAATATGTTCAGTCCTAAAAGAATAATTAACGGGAAATTTAATATAGATTCATTTGATTTAAATACAATTAATAACAAAGATTTACTCGCTCTTTTGCCTGACGATACAGCAAAACAGATTAATAATATAGAATTTTTAAACGGAAGAATTAACCTGAAAGCACGTGCACGTGCCAATAATATTACGGCATACGCTCCGTTGAATGATATAGGCATTTTATATAAGCCTAAACGTATCAGACTTATTATTAACAGCGGGGATGTTTTGCTTAATAATAGCAGCTTAAATCTGAATAAAATAAATGCCCAATTCGGCGACATGCCTGTATTCATAAACGGCAAAATATCCAACATTCAAAAAAATCCCGCTCTTAATATATACCTGAATACAAAACTTACGCAGGGATTTTTCGACCAGTATTTCAACAATAAGGCGGTATATCCGGTAAAATTAAAAGGAGATGTTATTCTTACCGCAAGGACAAACGGAACACTTAACAATCTGCATGCAAATTCAACTCTTAATATTGATTCAAATTCAAGCCTTTATTACATGGGAGCTTCAATAGGAGATGTGGAAAACCCCGTAAAAATCTCTTTAGACGGCAACTATACCGCAGATAAGATACGAATTAACAAATTACAGTATGATAAAATCTTAACATCACAGAATAACAAACCTTATACAGCACCTCAATTAAATGCTTCAGGAACGGTAAAACTTCTCGCGGACAATATAGTCAATTTTAACAATTTCAGAGTTAAAACTCAGGCCCCGACAGATGCTAAAATATTTAATATAATATTCAGGAAACCGTTCATGAAACAGGGGGTATTTACATCTGATCTTGTACTGAACGGAACATCGCTCAATCCAAAAATAAATGGAAAATTCGAAATAACAAGTATTGACATACCATTCTTTGATTCAACAATAAGAGATGTAAATCTTGATTTTAAAAATGACAGAATTTATATAACAAGCAAAGGTACGGTTATTACAAATGACGTATTCTTAAGTGCTGTTATGAAAAATAATCTTACCACTCCCTACGTTATAGATTACGCAAAATTGAGAATAGGGGATTTAAATGTTAATAAAATAACGGAGACATTGAGAGACGTAGAAGCGGAAGCCACAAGAAATCCGACGATTGCATCAAACAACCTTCCGCCATTTGATATTAATCAGATAATTATTAATAAAGCCGATATCGAGGCTGACAAAATTAAAATAAGAAATATTAATGCAGACAACTTTACCGCAAATCTGACTCTCGATAAAAACGGACTTGCAGATATTAAAAATTTCAAATTTGAAATTGCGGAAGGTTCTGTTAACGGGAACTTTAAACATAATATAAATACACACAAAACCAACCTTGATATCAATCTTGACAGAGCAAACGCACTTATTATGTCAGAAGCCTTGTTTGATTTAAAAGGGCAAGTATACGGCTCTGTTAACGGAAACTTTAGTTTAAGCTGTACGGGAGATAAACAGGAAGACTGCTTTAAAACAATTTCCGGTCAAGGAACATTCAAAATCGCAGACGGCAGAATGCCCAAACTCGGCTCTCTTGAATATCTGCTCAAAGCAGGAAACCTTCTTAAAGGTGGCTTTACAGGACTTTCTATAAACAGTCTTATCGATCTTGTAACACCGTTGAAAACAGGGAATTTTGATAGTATATCGGGTGATATTCATATTGCGGACGGTATTGCAGATAATATAAATATTTATTCAAACGGAAATGATTTGAATATGTATATGACCGGATCATACGACCTTACAACATCAGTTGCCGATATGAAAATATACGGAAGCCTTACAAAAAATATTACAACCGTATTCGGCAAAATTAAAAATGCATCATTAAACACACTGTTTAACACAATTCCAGGTATAAATAATCAAACAGAAAAACTGTTATTGCAAAGTGAAATCAGTAAAATTCCGGATATTAAAAATGCAACCGATATTTATAGAATCTTTGCCGTAGACATTAACGGTGATATTAACGGCGAAAACTATGTTAAAAGCTTTAGATGGGTTAAATAAATTAATACGGTCAGGAGATGAATAAGACATGAAAAAATTAATCACTATATTATTTTTAATAACCGGAATATTTTTGCCGGTTTTTGCAGAGGAAAATAAACCTGTTCTCCCTTCAGAAACCGGTATTGTAGAAAATATTAAATATGAAGATGCCGATAATTTTAACCAGGGAGAACAAACAACAAAACAGCTTGTTACAATAAAAGTTCTTACGGGAGATTTCAAAGGGACTGAAAGAATTGTTGAAAACATGCTGACAGGAAATCCTGCTTACGATATTAATCTGAATAAAGGCGATAAGGTTGTTCTTCACGTTGAACCGGTTTCGGATACTGTTTCAACTCCAGAGGATGTAGATTTTTTTATAGCAGATATAAAAAGAGAAAATCAAATATACTTGTTCGGTGCAATATTCTTTATAATGCTTCTTTTAATAGGGCATAAAAAAGGATTTACAAGTATAATTTCTATAGTATCCACAATTGCACTGATATTTTTTATGCTTATGCCAATGATTTTAAACGGATTTTGCCCGATTGCATCTTCTGTCCTTGTCGGGATTTTATCAGCAGGCATAACAATATATCTTGTCGGCGGTTTCAACTCAAAAAGTTCGGCAGCAATAATCGGGACAAGCTCAAGTCTTATATTTGCAGGAGCTTTATCTATGCTTGCAATATATTTTGCACACCTCACGGGATTTGCCGGAGAAGAACCGATGTTTTTATACACAGCAAGACCTGATTTAAGCTTTACGGGAATTCTTTCGGCTTCAATGGTAATAGCCGCACTGGGCGCACTTATGGACACGGCTGTTTCAATCGCAAGTACAATTAACGAGATTTATGAAACAGATAATTCTTTAACAGTAAAACAGCTTTTTAAATCAGGGATGAATGTCGGACGTGATATCATAGGAACAATGTCTAACACTCTTATACTAGTATATCTTGGCAGCGCACTTCCTCTTGTACTTTTGTCAAGCAACATTGATATGAACAAATTTTTTAATCTCAATCAGGTTGCAACAGAAATCTTATCTGCACTCACAGGAAGCATAGCAATTCTTGTTTGTGTACCGGTAACAGCAATCATTGCGGCAATACTAATCAAAAGAAATAAAGAAAAACAGCAAACCGATTTTGATTTAAAAAGAATTGATATAAATTAAACAAAACTTGCCATATAGTAATTTGCAGGATAAGAATATGCAAGTTCTTTATTAACCTCTACCACTTCATGATTCATGTCTTTATTAGCATAATCAGGAGTAATAACAGGTAATTTATCAGCCTGTTCCTGAGTTTTTATAACTTCACCAGCTGGAACATATCTGTTATCCGCAACTTTTACGCCAATAACTTTTGCAGCAGGCTCAATAACAACATTATTGCCTATTTCTGATTTATAAACAAAAGACTGCATACCGACAAATACGTTATCTCCGATTTTAGCTGGGCCGTGAACCTGCGATTGATGAGCCAGACTTACATCTTTACCTACATAAACAGAATATTCCTGTCCGTCATGTTTTACACGTCCGTTTTTTAGTCCGTGGATAACAACACCGTCCTGAACATTTGAACCTGAATCAATATAAATAGGCGTACCTTCATCTCCTCTGACAGATGCGAAAGGTGCAATGTTTACATCCTGTCCGATTATAACATCACCTATTACACTTGCCTGCGGATGAATTGCATCATTCGGCATTAATAAAGGCATATATCTGTTCGGGGTAAAACTCGTTACAGGATTTGGCATAATGTTTTTAGGGGCAATCTGCGGTAAAACAGGTAACATAAATTTTTCTCCTTATAAATCTGGTACAATATTATAAAAATTAAACAAAATATTTTTTGCGGATAAAAAATACCGGCAAACTTTTAAGTCAGCCGGTATTTTTTAATCAATCGCTTATTTAGAACAAGAACAGCACCCGCAAGCCTGAGATTTTAAAGCGTCAGCCTTGTCTGTTCTTTCCCATGGAACATCAATATCAGTTCTGCCCATATGTCCGTAAGCAGCCAGCAGCTGGTAGAATTTACCGCCGTTTTTAGCAGGCAAACCGCGAAGGTCAAACTGATTAATAATTGATGCAGGTCTTAAATCAAAGTTTTTAGATACTAAAGCAGAAATTTCATCATCGGAAATTTTTCCTGTACCGAAAGTATCAACCATGATTGAAACAGGTTCTGCAACACCGATTGCATAAGCAAGTTCGATTTCGCATTTTTCAGCCAAACCTGAGGCAACAATATTTTTAGCAACCCATCTTGCTGCGTAAGCTGCAGATCTGTCAACTTTTGTTGGATCCTTACCGGAGAAAGCTCCGCCGCCGTGTCTTGAATAACCGCCGTATGTATCAACAATAATCTTACGGCCTGTCAAACCTGCATCACCCTGAGGACCGCCTACAACAAATCTACCTGACGGGTTTACAAGAATTTTTGTATCGCTGTCAAGTTTAATTGCTTCATGAGCAAAAACTTCATCAATTACATAAGCTGTAATATCTCTTTTTATAATTTCCTGAACTTTATGATTATCACTTACGCCGTTAATTTCAGGATCATGTTGTGTTGAAATTAATACTGTATGAATTCTTGAAGGTTTACCGTCAACATATTCAACAGTAACCTGAGATTTGCCGTCAGGTCTGAGGTAATTTAAAATTCCCTGTTTTCTTACCTGAGCAAGTCTATATGATAATTTATGAGCCAAACTGATAGGTAAAGGCATTAATTCAGGAGTTTCGTTACAAGCGTAACCAAACATAATCCCTTGATCGCCTGCTCCGATGTTTTCTGTTTCGGAAACTGAAGTATCAGCATTATCAGATCTTGTTTCAAAAGCTTTGTTTACACCGCCGGCAATGTCGCAAGACTGTTCATCAATACTTGTCAACACAGCACAGGTATCAGCATCAAATCCGCCGCCTGAAGCCCCTGAATATCCTATATTTTTAATAGTGCTTCTTACAACTGACGGAATATCAACATAGCAGTCAGATGTAATTTCCCCGCAAACAAACGCCATACCTGTAGTAACAGTAGTTTCTGCAGCGACTCTTGATTGAGGGTATTTTGTCAAAAACTCGTCCAAAATAGCATCAGAAATCTGATCGCATACTTTGTCGGGGTG
>CALURJ010000014.1 GCA_944323145.1 Candidatus Gastranaerophilales bacterium | reverse complement strand
TTCGGTATTTGTTTTTCTCGCAGTCAGACCCAAGAATCTGGCTTGCGAAGCCGCCATACCCATGACTTGTTCCCTTTTGTTTTTGTTTCCTTGTCATGCATGTCGGCTTTTTTTATTAAATTCTTTAATTTTTTGGATTACTTTGTTAAATTTTTGTAATATTTGTATAAAAAAACAGAGCCTTCAATTTAATGAAAGCCCTGTTTAGTGTTGTATATTAACTATTTGATGTTTGCGAAAGTCCAAGCATCAAATGTCGGAGTTTCGGAAATATTCATTTCTTTTTTCTGTTCTCCGGAGCTTGAATCATTATGGGCAATTGGTTTATACAATCTGTTATAATATTCAATTACCATACGATCAGAATTGAAGTAAGCTTCGGAAGTTCTGATTGCCTGTCTCATCAGGCGAGCCCATTCTTGTTTATTTTCATAGTATGTAGGAATAATTTCATTTTCAATAATATTCATGATACATTCATGATCTTTCCAATGACGTTCTTCCCAAGGCATTTCATCATCAAGTCCAGGATATTCAACAGTATAACCGTTAATTCCATTAAATGTACCTTCAACAGTCCATCCGTCATAAATTGATAAGTGAACTGTACCGTTAGCATTAGCAGACATACCGGAAGTACCAGATGCTTCAAATGGTCTTAGAGGAGTATTTAACCAGATATCTGAACCGCGTTTCAATTTGCCTGATAATTCAAGTTCATAACCAGGCAATACTACAACATTTTTCATGCTGTGAGAACGGTTAAGAAGTTTGTTAAACATTTCTTTACCCATAACATCATCCGGGTGGAATTTACCGGCAAAGATAATTTGAATTTTGTTTTCATCAAGAAGTTTTGTGATTCTGTCTTTATCCATAAGGATTAACCATGCACGTTTATAATCTGCAAATCTTCTTGCCCAGGTAATTGTTAATACATCAGGATCAAATCTTTTACCTGCAACATTTGCAACATATTCAAATAATTCTGCTTTCATTTCACGTTTTACTGCCAACAATTTTTCAGGATTATTTGCAGCTTCTTTAACTCTGTCATCCTGCCAGTAGTGAAGATTTACGGCATTGGTAATTGCACGAATAGGACATCTTCCTTCTACCCATTCCCACATTTTGTTTGCAACAAGACCGTGTAGCTGAGATACAGCATTTGCAATTCTTGACATTCTCAATGCTGCAACTGTTAACGAGAAGTTTTCACCGCCGAGTTGAACAGCAGTTTCTCTTGAACATCCTGCAAAGAATCCGCCTTCAAGAAGTGTGTCAACCCAGTGTACTTCATTACCTGCCGCAACAGGTGTGTGAGTTGTGAACACGGTTTTCTTTTTAACTTCTTCAAGGTTTCCGTTGTATTGTCTTAACAATTCAAAAGCAGCAGGAAGAGCATGACCTTCGTTCATGTGAACAACATCAAAGTTGTAACCGATTTGCTGAAGAATTCTTATACCTGCAATACCGAGAACTGTTTCCTGTGCAATTCTGATTTTTTCATTTCCGTCATAAAGTTTGTAAGAAATGCTCTTTGCCCAGTCGCTGTTTCCTTCAATATCTGTAGTTAAAAGATAAACAGGGCAAGCGCCGAATAATTCGGGCTCAACTAAAAATGCTTTTACTTTAACTTTTTCGCCAAAAATATCAACTTCTGTAGAAACATTAATGTCTTTAAGAAATTCATAATATTTTCTGATGTAAGCTACTTCAACCTGACCATCCTGTGCAATACGCTGATCATAATAACCGTAAGACCATAGCATAGTAACACCGACCATAGGCATCTGTAAATAACCGGCAGACAACATATGTGAACCTGCCAAAAATCCTAAACCGCCCGAATATGTTTTTAAGGACTGATCCAGTGCGATTTCCATTGAGAAATATGCTACATTTGGTAATGACATATTAACCTTCCTCTTCTTATACTATGTAAACTATTTGTCCCATATTTTTGGGGTACTACAACAGAATAACACAAAAATTTTACAATTAACTGTCTTTTGTTTTTTTTTTAAGTCTAATCCTTAAGAATTAGTCATATAAGGTTATTTCACGCTTTATAAAAGTTTACAAAAAGAAAATTTTTTGAAAATTATTCTCAATATTCATCAAAATTTTTATATTATCTGATTTTATCAAGAAATTTTTTCAAAGCTATTTTGACGTGCGAATAATTTAAACCGCCCTGCATGTATGCAACGTAAGGTTCGCGCATAGGCCCATCGGCTGAAAGTTCTATTGTTGAGCCTTCTATAAAAGTTCCACCGGCCATAATTACTTTATCTTCATAGCCCGGAATATATTCGGGAATAGGTGTTACATAGCCGTTTACCGGAGAAAAAGACTGTATTGTCCTGCAAAATTCTTCTAAATGGTCGGGGTTCCCGAAAATTATATTTTGAATAATATCTGTGCGTTTTTCATTATATTTTGGAGCAGTATTATATCCTAAATCTTCAAATATTTTTGAAGCCAGAATGGCTCCTTTTACCGCATCAGATACAACAGACGGAGCCATAAAAAGTCCCTGAAATATTAATCTGTGCTGATTGAACATTGCACCGCCCTCGCATCCTATCCCGGGCGCGGTCAGCCTGTTTGCGCTTTTTTCAACATATTTAGCTTTCCCAGCAATGTAGCCGCCGGCTTCTACAATTCCACCGCCCGGATTTTTTATTAGCGAGCCCGCAATTAAATCAGCTCCGGCTTCTAATGGTTCTCTGTCTTCAACAAATTCTCCGTAACAGTTGTCCACAAAACAGATACAGTCGGGATTTTTTGATTTAACAATTTTGCAAATTTTTTCGATAGTGTCAATTGTTAATGACTTTCTTGTGGAATAACCCTTTGAACGTTGGATTAAAACCATTGTAACTGTTTTGTCAATGGATTTTTCAAGTGTTTCAAAATCTATTTCATCATCTTTCAACGGAATTTCATTATATAAAACACCGTGAGCTATTAACGAATCCTCTTTAGTTTCATCATCGCCTGCGGTTCCTATAACCTCCTGCATCGTATCATAAGGCGCCCCTGCAACAGAAATTAATTTATTGCCGGGACGTAAATTCCCGAACAGACAGCAGGCAAGAGTGTGTGTACCTGAGGCAAAATGTATTCTTGCAATGGCTTTTTCAGCCTTGAATACGTCAGCAAATACTCTGTCAAGAACTTCTCTGCCTATATCATCATGCCCGTAGCCCGATACCGTATAAAAATGTTCCGGTGCAACTCTGTTTTCAATAAAAGCATTTAAAACTTTTTCCTGATTGTAATCTCTTATCTCATCTATTATTTCAAATTCTTTTTGAAGGCTTTTTTCTGCCTGTTTTATAAGTTCTTTGCTATTCATAATTTCTCCGCCAAATTCTGATTACTTTTATAATATTGCAAGAAAAAATAATCGTCAAATGGATTGTGTGAAGGGTGAGGAGTGAATAGTGAAACGGAGTAATAATATTTTATATGAAGGGTTTGCTAACAATACTATTATTTTTAATTTTTGCAATTCCTGTTATTGCAAGCGGATATAATGTGCACATGCCTGATGATTTGCCTGAACTAGGGGATGAGGAAAGGGTTTTATTTATTCTTGATTTTTCAAACAGTATGTCTGAATACTTAGAGGGGCGTCGAAAAGTTGATTTGATGATTGATACAATGAAATCAATTTTACCAAATTTACCAAGAAATATGTCTGTTGGTCTGCGGGTTTACGGGCATAGAATGGGCTTTACGCCCTTTGAGGCCTGTCGTGCTTCAACTCTTGTCAATCCTGTTTCTGTTGCAAACGGTATAAATATTAGAAATTCTCTGCTGGATATAAAACCGCGGGGAATGACACCTATTACTTACTCATTAAAACAGGCTGTTAATAAAGACTTTTTGGGATATTCCGGCAAAAAACACATTATATTATTAACTGACGGCGGAGAAAACTGCGACGAAAGCCCTTGTACTTATGTTTTGGAATTGATAAAGATGAGAAAAGACGTAACTATTGATGTAATAGCGTTTAATATTAACGATGAAGATGATTTGTCACAACTCGAATGTACATCTCTTGTTACAAGCGGAAAGTTTTATAATGCAAAAACTGCGGCAGAACTTGCAAGAAGTTTAAATAGCAGTGTTAACAGCGTAAAAAAGGTTGAAGCGAAAATTATTGAAAATCCTTAGTCATCGGTCATTTTAAAATCTTTTGGAAGTCGTTTGGTCAATAATTCAATAAAATCTTGAAAACTGCACTAATACTTGATTACCAGAAAAAGCAAACTGTAACACAGTTAAAACAGACCTATTCCTTAATTTCACAGGCTATTAAATTGTCTGAGATAGATAATGGTCCAATGGAGTATTGGGCTTTAATTGATGGAAAAGATTTTAGTGAGCTATATATAAAACCTTATTTTAAAATTGTGAAAACTTATGATTCATTATTGCAGGATAATTATCATATTTTCTGTAATAGTAGTAAGCGTTGTATTTGTGATTCATATGGAGCTGCTAATAATGCTCTATCTTCAAAATTTATTTTGGAAAATGGTGTTCTTTTAATTATTGCAGCTACTAATGGCAATGGTTATGTTGGCATGACAAGTATTGCTGATTTAAGCGCTTTAAAGGTGCCTAACAGGTATGGTAGAGATGTATTTATGTTTTCAATAGATAATGAAAAAGGGTTTATGCCGTATGGAATGGGACTTGTTGCAGGGGTTGGTTATCAGGATATTAAAAGAGATGATTTATTAAAAGGTTACAATAGTCGTGCTTGTATAAAGGATGGTCTATTTTGTGCTGCTGTAATTTTTATGGACGGTTGGGATATCAAGGATGATTACCCTTGGTAGTCTAATTATGATTTCTACATCCTTTATCTTCCATATCAATTTTGCCGTCGTAGTTGTTATCAATACCGTCCGTGCAGGAACCTATTGAATATTTACCTTCGGCTCTGACTCCTTGATTCAGATATTTGTCGGGAATTTTTTTCCATAAATACTCAAAAAATCCTCTATAATATCTTGCAAGTCTTTCATCATCTATTATTAAAGCATTTTCATCATTTTTTGTTTCGCCGCTTACCGTAAAATTCATTGAACCTGCTATAATATATCTGTCATCAATAATTATACTTTTTGAATGCACCTTTCCTGCGTAATTCTCAACTTTTACTGGAATTCCGGCTTGTCTCAGCAGTTTTACTTTACTTCTTGAGGCAAATGTATTTGTTGCATCAATTATAATTTTTACGTCGACACCGCGTTGCTTAGCTCTGATAAGCGATGAGGCGAGCTCATCATGTGTCAGGATAAATGTGGGAATATAGATATAAGTCTTTGCATTTTCAACTAATGGTATAACATTTGTTGTAATAATTCTGTCTTTAGGAGAAAAGAAAGGTGTGACTTTTGTATTTCCGAGAAGAACAGTTTTGTGTGTTACGGAGGCTTTTGCATTATGGAATTTCCCGTTTATCATCTGGTTAAATTCTTCAAGATAAATGTGCGCAATTTCAACTGAATTAATAAAAAATAAACAATTTGAATTAAATCCGGAAAAATCTGTTTCGGAAAAATTCATTGAGCCCGTAATAACTTTTTTCTCATCAAATATTATGAATTTGTTATGCATTAATATTTGTTTTCCTTCTGTAGCTGATTTATCCGCAATTTTTACAATTTCTTTTGTTTCCGGGTAGTAATTATTTGCACTGGTGTCATAAACAATCCTTATTTTTACTCCTCTGGATTTTGCGTTCAATATTGCATTATGAATTTCAGGGATTACATCCCATCCGTATAGTGCAATATCTATTGATTCATGTGCCTGGTTAATCTGTGTTAAAATTTCTCTGCAGGCGAGTGAAGAACATTTTCTATCAGGTTTAAGCTTTGTGGTTAAATCGGTTAAATACATTTTTAAGCTTCCGTTTGATATTGCAAGAGGATACGCAGGTATTGCAATTACCGAAGTTTTCTTCAACGTATCTGTTTTTTTATTTATATGGCAAAATTTGCATGGTTTTGCATCCTTTGTAAGCTGTCTGGCAGGAATTACAATTGCATCTCTTGCGACAAGCCCGTATTTACAGTCAAGTTTATGATATTTATTACTTCTGTGATTTAATATTACAAGATTAATCTTTTTAGCTTTTGCAAGCTGTTTTTTATACTCATTCTTTGAAAGAGATTTACCTTTATAAAATCCAAGCCCTGATTTAAGAAGCTTATTTCTATAGGATTCATTGTCAATTATAATATCGGCGAATTTGCAATTTGGGTTTGTTTCTCCTGTGTATTTTAGTTTAATTCTTTTCCCCGACAGCAGACTTTCTGCAAAGTCATCCGAAAAATAGCCCAGTTTTATTGCATCTTTATTTGAAAGATTTAGATTTTTAGCTAATTTATCCTGATTTTTTGCTAAATCCGATGTAAATGTTTCAATCTGAGGAATACAAATTGTTTCGCCGTTATCAACTATTTTATTTCCGTTCAGGTCAACTTGAATTATATCGGGACGTACGACATCAAGAACGTACTTATCAGATTTTCTGTAAACTTCAAAGCATGTAAAACCTGTCAGTAAAGCTAAAATTATAAAAATAGATATAATCTTACCGAATTGCATATTCTTGTCTGTAATTTGTTAATTCAAAACCAAGTCTGTCAATTTTGTCCTTTAGAGATTTGTTCTGAGTTATCAAAAATTCCGTGTAGTGCTGATTTTTATGAGAGGCGGCATAATTACATGGATGTATAAGCGCTTCAGCAATTCCGTCCCCTTCAATTGCTTTTAGACCGTATTCTATTGTCATACTGTCCATTAGGCCTGTGTAGCCCACTCCTATAAGATAATCATTTGTTTTAAGACCGTATTCAAGCAAGGTCTTTTTATTAATTCCCGTAAAACTGTTTAACAACAGTATTTTTAAAATATTGGGCGGGTATTTAAAATTTAAATGTTTTTTCAGGCTCGGTACAAAGTACATTTCTTCATACTGTGTTCTGATAAACGGAATTTGATATTCTTTTGCAAGTTTCGCAGTAAGTTTAAAAATATTCGGTATTGCATGAGTGTGCACATGGGAATCAATATGGTCAACTTTTGTATAATTCATAACTGTTTCAATTTGAGTTCTGAATTCGTATTCAATTTGTTCCAAAAATTTGTAATCATTTGACTTTAAAATCAGCTTAAGATAACTGTTATTGAATTTGCCTCGTTTATTTGTCAGCATAGGGGCTTTAGTCAAAGAACGTCCTTCCATAATATTGAGGTGAACGCCGATTCCGAGATTTGGACATTCGGGAATTATTTCGTTAACAGCTGCATTAAAAGCTTTTCCGTTTGCGCAAAGGCTGGCACTTGTTAAAAAGCCGTTATGATAACCGTCAAGAACAGCTCTGTTGAATGCTTTTGACATTCCGAAATCATCGGCATTAAGAATAAATTTTTTGTTTCCCATTCGCAATAAATCCTTGATTTAATATTATAAATATTATAGTATAAATATGCGTAATTTTGCAAATTTTGAGAGAGGAATTATGGATAAACCGACTTTAGCAATAATTATTCCTTGCTACAATGAAGAGTTGTGCATTGAAAAAACTGTGACAAGACTGTTTGAGGTTCTTGATGATTTGATTAAAAAGGATAAAATTAAATCTGACAGTTACATGTATCTTGTTGATGACGGCTCAAAGGATTCTACATGGAAAATTATAGAAAAATTGCATAATTATGATAAAAGAGTTAAAGGTACTAAATTTATCCGTAATTTCGGCAATCAAAAGGCTCTTACGGCAGGCCTTGAAGGAGTTCGTGAAATAGGGTGCGACTGCACTGTTTCGATTGATGCCGATTTGCAGCAGGATGAAAATGCAATTGAGAGATTCGTAGATGAGTATATGAAGGGTGCAGATATTGTTTCCGGTATAAGACGCGATAGAAAGACTGATCCTTTCTTTAAAAAGTTTACTGCTATTATGTTCTATAAAACAATGAATATTTTGGGAGCAAAAATCCCGCCGAACCATTCTGATTTCAGGCTTGTCAGCAGGAAAGCTCTTAAAATTATGGAATTATATCCGGAAAAATATCTTTTCTTGCGGGGCTTTTTCAATGAAGTTGGGTTACAAACAGCTTACGTTGATTTTGATGTTAAGCCAAGAGAAGCAGGTGAATCAAAGTTTAACTTTTTCAGCCTTATGACTCTTGCTTTGAACGGCATAACATCTTATAGTGTTGTTCCGCTGCGATTTGTTGCTGTTCTCGGATTTTTTATGGCATTATTTGGTTTTCTGGTAGGTGTTGAAACAGTTATTGAAAAAATATTCTGGCATAATTCTCCAAACGGCTGGGCCACTACTATTATTTTGCTTTGCGTATTCGGCGGTATACAGTTGTTTTGTCTGGGCTTGATTGGTGAATATGTCGGTCAGGTTTACCGCGAAGTAAAAGCAAGACCAAGATATGTCAAGGATATTGAATTGAAATAATTTAATTTCTTATTTATAAATGTCTTGTTACTTTTTATTAAATATGCTAATATACTTGTATGAATCAGAGTATTAAAACAATAGTTATTTCGGAGCAGGCAAGTACGTCTGAACTTATAAAACTCTATCTGCAGGAGTTTGAAAATTTTAATTTTCTGGCTGCTGTTTCCGATTTTTCAAAGGCTTACAATGCTGTAAAAGAACTTGACAAATGTCTTGTTATTGTTGATATCTCTTACTATCAGGAACAGGCTTTGAATTTTGTTTCAAAAATAACTTCGGAATTTAAAAATTGCAGAGTTATTGCCCTTTCTGACAGACCGCAGGTTGATCTTGTTATTCGTGCAATGAGAATAGGGGCTTCTGATTTTTTACAGCTCCCTTTAATAAAGGATGAATTTTTTGAAGTTTTAAACAAACATTATCTTGATATGACCGGTGCAAAACCTAAAAAATCAAAATGCAGGGTTGTTACAGTTTATTCAAATAAAGGCGGGGTTGGAAAAACGTCTATTGCTACAAATCTTGCACTTGAACTTGCTAAAATTACAAAAGAAAATGTTGCTTTAATTGATTTGAATTTTCAGCTCGGCGATGTTACAGCTTTTCTTGATTTGAAACCGTCTTTTAATATTTCATATATGCTCCAGAATCTTGATAAGATTAACGAAGATTTTTTGCTGTCGACTCTTGAAAAATACAAAGATACAAGTCTTTATGTACTGGCTGATCCGCCGTATTTTAAACAGGCAGATAATGTTTCCTCAAAAGATATAACAAAGTTGTTTAATATCCTGCGTGATACTTTTTCTTATGTTGTAGTTGATACATCGGGCGGTTTTGACAGTAAGGCAATAAATGCACTTGAAAATTCTGATTTAATATTTCTTGTAACAATTGTAAATCTTCCTGCACTAAGGAACTGCCAGAGATGTATGGAGCTGTTTGATAAATTAGGGATAGAAGCGGATAAGGTGCAAATACTTATTAACCGTTATATGGAAAACGATGAAATAAGTGCCGATGATGTTGAAGAAGTTTTAGGGAAAAATATTTACTGGAAGATTCCAAACAACTATTTTACAATGATGTCTGCAATAAATAAAGGGGTTCCCGTTTCATACGTAAATCCTGACTCAAATGTGGCTTTGAGTTATAAAAATCTTGCTTTAATGGTATCGGACAGTATATACAGACAGAATTTGACGAAAAAACTTGGAAAGGTATAAAAATTGTTAAAGAGCAGCAAGTTAAGCGACAGATTTAAAAAGAAAGAAATAAAACTTGAAGAAAATTCAACCCCAGCATTAAACGGCTTACAATCTGATATGCCTGATTTTGATGATAAAATTGATATTGAAACAGAAATAAAAGAAGCGTTGATGGAAAAGGTTAATTCAACTCCTGTCTGGTTTGAATATTCTGTCGTGCGTCAAAAAGAGCTTATAAAAACTTTTATAGACGGAAAATTGAATACTCTTGATGCGGCTCTATCTGAAGACAAAAAAAATGAATTAATTGAAAAATTATATGCTTTGATCACAGGATTTGGTCCTCTTGATTATCTTCTTTCTCAGGAAAATGTTTCTGCGGTGTTTGTTAACGAGCAAAAGAATGTTCATATTGAAATCGCGGGAAAAGTTTTAAATACGGAAATTACCCTATCGGATGATCAGCTTAATCTCATTCTTAATAATATATTCAAATCCTGCGGAGTAAAATCTGATACTTCAAGGAGCGTTTGGAATTTAAAAAATGAAAACTGGCAGATTACTATAATTACTACACCGGTTTGTGAAAACGGGACAAATATCGTTATTCGTAAACTTTTGCCTGCAGACATAAATACATTTTTTGAACGAAATATTACATCAAAAGAAATATTTGATTTTATAGTTTCTGCAGTTTCTGAAAATAAAAATATTGTTATTTCAGGAGATATTAATTCAGGAAAAACTTTTTTACTGGATGTGCTTTTGAGTGCCGTTGCCTCGGATAAACGTTTTGTACTTATTGAGGATAGACCTCTGATATCATTTGAGGGTGCTAATTTTATGAAATTTTTCCTTACGGACAATAGTGCTGAATACGGAAAATTTTGTTCTAATATTTTATCCCTCTGCCCTGAATACATTGTTACTGATGTTAATACTATTTTATCTGATTTCTCGGAAACCAAGGGGTGTATATCTACTTTGAGGGCTTCTTCAATTGACTCTGCTATTACAAAACTTACAGCAGCATTTATGTCATCAAAATCGTTAACTGAAAAGTATGCTAAAAATAAGGTTTTAACAGATTTTGATTATATTGTTCAGATTAACAAAATGAGTGATGGTTCAAGTAAAATTACATCTGTAGTTGAACTGAAACCTGCAAGGACTGCTGCTTTATCAGTAAAAATTATCGCGAAATTTGTTGACGGCCAGTATATTACAGAGATTCCCCAACCTTTGACTTCAATTCGGGCTGAAGCTTTAACTCATCATGGTGGGGCAATGTATTCGCGTTTTTACCGGTCAAATTAGATGCATTATTATCAATAAATACTCTTTTAAGACGAGAACCATTCACGGAAGCCCTAGCAATTTGGTCTATACCGGGGTTTATTACTTTTTTCATAATTTTTTTATCAACAAAATCATTAATTGGTTTTGTCAATAGGAACATAACTGTTATACCGCTTATTGTTTTAAGAAGTTTGTTTTTAAATATTAGTGATGTTTGATACTCCATAAGCGCATTTCTTGTAGCTTGATACGAATAATCCGCTTCATGATACATTTCTTTCATTTTAGGAAGTATTTTATTATATATATTTAGAATTTTTTTAGGAACTTTTTTTGTATCACCGCTTTTTAGTGCTTCAAAAATTTCGAATGTTTTTTTTGCATTTTGTTCTGCAAATTTTAGTATTTTGCTTTCGTCATTACTTAAAATTTGGTATTTCTCTGTAAATATTTTTTTATAAAATCTGTTAAAAATATTTGTTGTTTTGGTTTCATTTTTTCTGCTGTTGATTGTATTTTGCAGCGTTGTCAGTACAACATTTTTAAAATTGTCGTAATTTTCAAATGCATATCCATGTGCCTGAGATATTATATCTCTTGTATGGCGGTAGATTGCATCTTTTGTATTGCCGGATACTCCGGTTTTGTCAAGTTTACCCAGCGGTGAAATTATATATTTACCTAAAATAATTGCAGCAGGCATTGCTACGATGGATGTAAGTGCCTGATAAATTGCTCTTTTGAATGCTCGCTTTGCGCTAGGATCATAATTGTCTTTATCGTTTTTATATTTGTCATAAATATCAGCACCAAGGTACATAAATGTAGGAGCCCAAAGTGCAGTCCCCAGTCTTGGGGCAATATCCGAAATCGCAGTTCCAATTTCATTTGAATTAGATAAGGCTACGAATATTCCTTTATTTAGCGGATCATGATATTTGTTTTTTTTATTTTCAGAGTTATTATTTTGACTTTTAAATACAGGATTTATCAATTTTTTTTACCTTGTGTTTAATTTTTGCAAATATATATACGTTTGTCAAAAATAATTTTTGCTACTATTTTGATGTTAGGTTATAATTTTTTTATGAAGAAAAAATTTAAAATATCATCAAAATATAAACCTGCAGGAGATCAGCCTAAAGCTATAGAACAGTTAGTTGAAGGCCTTGAAAAAGGCGATGACGCTCAAACATTGCTCGGGATAACGGGTTCAGGGAAAACTTTCACAATTGCAAATGTGATTGAGCAAATTCAAAAGCCTACTCTTATTATTGCGCACAACAAAACGCTTGCGGCTCAGCTTTATAATGAATTTAAAGAGCTTTTTCCTGATAATGCTGTTGAGTATTTTATCAGTTATTATGATTACTACCAGCCTGAAGCGTATATACCAAGAACGGATACATTTATAGAAAAATCCGCTTCAATAAACGAAGAAATAGACAGGTTGAGACACAATTCTACACGCAGTCTTTACGAGCGTAATGACGTAATAATTGTTGCTTCTGTAAGTTGTATTTACGGCTTGGGGCTTCCTGAGAATTATTTTAAAGGTTCTGTTGAATTAAATGTAGGAGACGAAGTTGCTCGTGATGATTTGCTCAGACATCTTATAAGCATTCAATACACGCGCAACGATTTAGTTTTGGAACGCTCTACATTCAGGGCGAGAGGCGATATTGTCGAGATAATGCCTGCTTATGAAAAGATTGTGACACGAATTTATTTCTTTGGAGATGAAATCGAAAAGATTGTCAGAATTGATAATGTAACAGGTGAAATTCTTGAAACACCTTCAAAGGTTGTTATTTATCCGGCTGTTCACTATCTTTCTTATGATGAAAATGTAGATGAAACAATTGATTTGATAAGAAAAGAATTACAGCAGCGGCTTGTGGAGCTTAATGCCGAAAATAAAATAGTTGAGGCACAAAGACTTGAACAGCGTGTTAAGTATGATATTGAAATGATAAAAGAAATGGGTTATTGTTCGGGAATTGAAAATTATTCAAGAATAATAGAAAGACGTCCGCCTGGATCTGCTCCTGCGACACTGCTTGACTATTTTCAGGGGGATTTTTTAACTGTAATTGATGAATCCCATGTTACTCTCCCCCAACTGAAAGGGATGTATCATGGTGATGCCTCAAGAAAAGATACATTAATCCAGTATGGTTTCAGGCTTCCCTGTGCAAGAGATAACAGACCGCTGAAAAATGATGAATTTTTTAAAAAAGTTCATCAGAAAATTTATATTTCGGCAACTCCGGGAGAGTTTGAGAGAAAGACTTCCGCACAAATTGTAGAACAGATTATCAGACCGACAGGTCTTGTTGATCCGAAAATTTCTGTCAGACCGATTGAATCACAGATTGAAGACCTGAAAAAAGAAATTCAAAAACGTACAGATAAAAATGAACGTGTACTTATTACGACTTTAACAAAAAGAATGGCGGAAGATTTGACGGATTTCTTTATTCAAGAGGGTATAAAAGTCAGATATCTTCACAGTGAAATCCAATCTCTAGAACGTGTTGAAATTCTGAGAGATTTAAGACTGGGCGAATTTGATGTTTTGATTGGTGTTAACCTTTTAAGAGAAGGGCTTGACATACCTGAAGTTTCACTTGTTGCGATTATGGATGCGGATAAGGAAGGCTTTTTGCGTTCCGAAACCAGTCTTATACAAACTATTGGCCGTGCTGCACGTAATGCATGCGGGGAAGTTATTATGTATGCTGATAGAATGACGGAATCTATGGAAAAAGCAATATCAGAAACCGAAAGACGCCGCAAAATTCAAATTGATTACAATAAAAAATACGGCATAATTCCGCAGACAATTAAGAAACCTATTGAAAATAATCTTCTCTCTCTTGTTGCAAGCTATAGGGATCTTGAAGACATTGTTGCTGAAGAAATGGTTGAAATGAATATTGAAAAGAAAGATTTGCCCAAATTGATAGATAAGCTTGAAAAAGATATGCACAAAGCGGCAAAAATCCTTGATTTTGAGCGGGCGGCAGAAATTCGTGACAAGCTCAAAAAATTGCGGGAAATGGTTAAATAATCCTGTCCTTTTCTTTTTCGTCGCTCGCAATAGCCTCATAATCAACCTGTGCAAGGTAATGACCGGCTATTGAAAGATTTAATATAAGACACATGCTCCAGAAAAATACCGCTATAGGATGGGGGATTCCGAAAAACAGCCATATAATATAAGTGATAGGGCCAGCAATTATCGCATCAACAATTAAAATTTGCGGTATCATAAAAAGTACGCCCGCAAATACATCTACACACGAATTCCCTATTGTCTTAAGATTATATGCGTCAGATATTTTGAAATGCCTTGCATAGCAGAGGTATCCGGTAAGCATAAAAGATGCGAAAAGCCCCCAAACAATAAAATACCATATTTTCATTGAATTTGGATCGGGAAAGTAGTTATTTAAAAAATTGCATATTGTTAGAGCGAGCCATGAGCATACGGCAATAATAGGGCCGAGAGCAACAAGGCCTTTTAGACCTGCCCAGAACATTGAAAATATATTTAAAGAAGGCAAAACATAATTTTTTGTATTTCTTACATTAGATGTGCATTTTATCATAAATCCGAAAAGCAAAATAAAAACAGCTCCGCTTATCATCCAGAACGTATTGTCATTTTTGCTGTACAAATCAACACAATAATATACCGGAATTGCAAGAATAAAAATTTTTGTTAATGCATGATGGTCATGGAATGACTCTTCAAATGCGTCTTTTATTGATGCCATACTTCAAAGCCCTCTTTTAATTTGAGTATATCATATTTCCCCTAAAAATCAATATTAATGTTATTCCTGCGGAAGTGTCACTATAAACTCAGCGCCTTTTGAAGGTTCACTTTTGACTGATATATTACCATTATGAAGATTTACAAGTTCTTTTGTAATTGCAAGACCTAATCCTGTTGAATTTGCGGATGATTTACCGTTTTGCTCAAAAGGTTTAAAGATTTTTTTCAGAAATTTTTTATCAATTCCTATCCCGTTATCTTTTACGGAAAGAACAGTGTTTTTACCGTCATTTTGAACATTAATAGTAATTTTACCCTGTTCCGGGGTAAATTTTACTGCATTCCCAAGCAGATTAAATAATATCTGTTGAAATTTTTGATAATCAGAATTAATTTCTATGTCTTCAATAAATTTAGACAATTTTATATTCTTATTAATAAGAAGCGGCGAAATTGTGTTTAGGACTTCATCCACAGCCTGTGTAGCCTTAAATTTCTGCCGGTTTAATTTCATTGCTCCTGCTTCTATTTTAGACATATCAAGGATTTCGTTAATCATACCAAGCAGATTAATTCCTGATATTTTTATATCATTGACATACTCTTTTTGTTTGTTGTTCAAACTGCCTGTAAATTCGCTTCCCAAAAGTTCTGAAAAGCCTAAAATTGCATTAAGGGGAGTTCTTAACTCATGCGTAATATGCGACAGAAATTTTGTTTTAATTTCATCGGCTTCTTTAATTTTAGCGGAATGTTCCCTGACTTCTGTATAACCTTGCTGCAAAGCTTCAATCTGCATTTTTATGACTTTAGTTATTTCAATGTCTTTTATAATATTTGATATTATGGTGGCCGCTGCGCTGAAGATTTTTTTATCATCATCTGTATAGTGTCCGCCGGATAGAAGAATAACCCCGAATATTGAATTCTTAAACTCTAAATTTTCTTTTAAATAAGGCGGCTTAATATCTGCTATCCTGTTTGTTTGAGGGTTATAAGAATATTCCAGTCTATCCGGATTCAGAAAGAAAATGTATCCGGAATTAAAGTCAATGATTTGTTTTAACAATCCGAACATTTTGTCGCCAAATTTTTCATCATTACTAATAAAGTAGATTTCTTTAACAAGTTGTGTGAATTTTTCAAACTTATTCAATGTTTTTACTCCAGAGGGAATTTATCAGCATATCCGATATATCTCAGGTTTCTGTAATAACCGTCAAAGTCAAGTCCGTAGCCGACAAGAAACTTATCATCAACTTCAAAGCCGTAATAATCGGGCTCTACTTCCGTAACCCGTTTTATTTTTTTATCAAGCAGCGAGCAGAATTTTGTTGACTTAGTGTGAAAATTACAGTTCATAAAATCAAGCAGAAACTTTGCAGTAAGCCCTGTATCAACAATATCCTCAATTATTAAAACATTTTTCCCGTTTAAATCGGGAAGAGAAATGTCAACCGCATTAACTTTCCCTGAGGTTGTTGTTCCGCCGTTATAACTGGATAAACGTATAAATTCCATTTTAACCGGCATATTTAAAGATTTTACAAGATCTGTAGCAAACATAACCGCGCCTTTAAGAACACACACAGCATACACTTCTTCGCCTCTATAAAATTTATTCATTTCATCTGCAAGTTCTTTTATTCTGTTTTGTATTTCTTCTTCCGTAAATAAAACTTTTAAATTATTAATATCCATAACCTACCTCTTTTTTAATGTTATCACATGCGTCGGTTTATTTACAACCTTTAATCTGTCACTTAAACCCAATCCTGCGGCCCATAAGACTTCATTTTTATCACACAGCAAAACAATATCATCTTTCTCGTGCTGCGGAATTTTTTTCTCATTTAGATATTTCTTTAATTTTTGTGTGCCTGAGGAGCCGAGAGGGGCGATTATATCTCCGTCTTTGCGGTGCCTTAGAACAAAATTTATTACATCAGTTTCTATGAAAGCCTTAAAATCACTGTCCTTCGGATATTGTTCAGGCATAATATCAGTTTGTTCAATAGAAAATTCATATTCTCCGAAGTCATAAATGCCGGTGTGAGTAATTTCAATTTCAGCAGAATTTTTTTCTTTTTTTCTGACAACTTCTGTTTTTGTACTGCTGACAAAAAGCCATAAATTATCTGTTAGAGAACATTTTTTACCTGATTTTGAGTTTCTGTTTTCCTGAATAAATTTTTGAATGTTATCAATTTTTTTCTTATCATAATCCAGATTGTAGTGAGTCAAAATTTTGTATATTATTCTTTTTTGTTCAATTTCCGATGCCTCAAGCAAATTTGCAGGCAGATAATTATCAATCAGTTGATTATCATCTTGGGCAATCTTCGAAAGCGTATTTAGTGCCTCGGATACCTTTGGATTAATTTCTCTTAAGATAGGCAGAATTTTATGTCGTATAAAATTCCTTTTATAATTTGTATTGTAATTTGAACTGTCAACATTCGGTGTAAGTTCATTTAGACGGCAGTATTTTTCTATTTCTTCTCTAGTTGCTCCTAAAAGCGGTCTGTAAAATATATCTCTGTGCTCTGCAATTCCTTGAAGTCCGATTGTTCCTGTTCCTTTTATAATTCTATATAAAACGGTTTCTGCATTGTCATCAAAGTTGTGTGCAGTGAACACAACTTTGGAATTAAATCTTTCGGCACATCGCTTAAAAAATTCGTATCTTGCCTCTCTTGCTGCTGTTTCTGTCTTTTCAATTTCATTTCCAAGTGTTTCAGAATAAAATTTAATATTATTTTTCTCTGCGAACTCGCGGCAATTTTTAGCATCTTCAAGACTTTCTTTACCGCGCCAATTGTGATTTAAATGGACTGCCGCAACATCATATCCCGCCTTGTTAAGGATATCTAAAAGGCACATTGAATCGTATCCGCCTGAAAATGCAACGACAAATGTGCCTGATAAATTATATTTTTTTATAAAATCTTTTACCTTTTCAACAATCACCTAAGCCTCTTGGAATTTTTTGACTCCTTCTTTTATTTCAACCGCATCGACTCCAAGCTGTTCAAGCGCTTTCATTGCAAGAGAATCAGGCTCAGTAGTCAATGCAAGCAGCATGTGTGCGGATTCAATTTTGTTTTTGTGATCCTTTTTGGCAAGTTCCCAGGCCGTCTCAAGAACCCTTTTGGCACGCTCTGTAAATACTATTTCAGTATCATAATATTCATCTCCAAAACCTATAAGGCTTTCAACAACCGCTCTTGCGTCTTTAATATTTATTTCAAGTTCCGAAAGCACCTGAGCCCCAATTCCTGTAGCTTCTCCAATAATACCTAGTAAAAACATTTCCGTACCTACAATATTTCTGCCAAGGCGTCTTGCTTCTTCTTTTGCTAATCTAAGAATTGTAAGCGTTTCTGGCATTTGTTTTTCTATAGGCTTGATAATGCTGTGCGCCAAATCATCATCCGGAATTTTAAGTTCTTTTAGTATGTCGTATGCAATGCCGCGTTTAGTTTTTAAAAGCCCGAGGACGATATGTTCCGGTAGAACGACTGACGAACCTAACTCTTTAGCAGTTTGAAGCGCCATATTCATTGTCGTAAAAGCATTTGGTGTAAATATTATCTGTCTGCCTTCATATTCTGCCTGTCTTGATTGGATTTTTTCAAGCTTTTCTTCAAAGTTTTCACTTGTTACACCGTATTTTGCAAATATTTTTGTTAATTCAGAGTCCTTATCCTCAAGTATAGATGAAAGTATCTGCTCAGTTCCTAAAATTTCATAGTTTGAAGCCGATAACTTTGCAACGGCTCTCTCAAACACTTTTGCAGACTCTTCGCTGTCAAATATGTTGTCAGTTTCTTGAGCTTTATTTTCTGCATTATCCTTTTTTTCATCAATTTCAGGATGGTAAAGACGTTTAGTTTTTCGCTGAACAAGCTTTTCAAGCAGAGATTTAGATTTGTAAATATCAAAGTTTAAATCTTCAAGGATTTTTACATTGTTGGATTTTTTGTCTGAAATTACCGAAAGAAGCAAATGTTCGTAAAGAATTGTCGGATTTCCCGATTTGTTAGCCAAATCAAGTGATTTTTTAAGGATTTCTTTAAAATCATCATCAAACGGAAGCGGTGCAGATGAAGTTAAATTCAACATTTTATACTGCCTCGTTTTGTTAATTTCTTCAAATAACTTTTCATGAGTGATATTGTAAGATTTAAAAATCTTTAAAGAAATTCCTTTTGCCTCATCGAAAAGCGCAAGCAGAAGATGTTCCGGATAAACTTTATCGGATTTCATTTCCCTTGCCAGATTTTGGGAGGTACTGACAACATTAATTGCTTTTTCGGTAAATTTTTCAAACAAAATATATTCCTCTATTCTTCGTCTTCATCGTCCATATTTTCAACATAAGCTGCAACTTTTTCGAATTCAGCGTCATCATCAATTGTTTCAAACAGATAATCTTCGCCGTCTTTTGTTAAGCGCATAAGGACAACTTCATCGCTTTCTTCTTCATCTTCTACGGGTAAAAGAAGCGCGTATTCCTGTTCGTCAACTTCTACAATATCGTATAGTTCAAATTTAATTAGATTGCCGTTTTCATCCACGGTTTCAATGATTTGATCTTCATCTGCCATAATTTAATTTATCCTTTCTTTTTTTATTTTCTGCTAAGGTACTGTTCCAGTATAATACAAGCACTTTCAATATCAACCAGTCCCTTGTTTTTCCGGAAGTCTATTTTCTTTTCTCTTAAATTTTCTTCTGCCGCTTCTGATGTAAGTCTTTCATCTTCAAAAATAATTTCATACCCTGATATTTTTGATGCAAAGTCCTTACAATCCTGAGCCTGAGCCCCGCGTGTTCCATCCATATTAAGAGGAATGCCTGCAACAATTTTTTTTACGTTGTTTTCTTTTGCTATGCTTGAAATTTTTTCAAGAGCTTCAGATTCCGGTTCACGTGGTATACAGGAATGTCCGTTTGCAAGCATCAGTAGATAGTCGCTTAACGCAATTCCTATTCGTTTTGTTCCGATATCCAAAGCCATTACTTTGTACATTATTTTACCCACATTTCTTCAATTGCTCTGATTTTTTCTTTGTCATTTTTTGCAAAATAGTATTCATATATACTTTTTCTTATAATATTTTTGAAAAATTCCCGAACAAGTTTTTTATCATTATACAGTGAATATAAATTTTGTGCAGCCCTGTCATCTCCGGAAAAATGTTTTAAAATCGCCGTATGTAAAATACGTTCGCTCCAGACATTGTATTCTGCCGCAAAGAATACTTTTTCTAAATTTTCATCTATAAATTTTTCGTAATCCTGTGGTTTTACATTCTCAAGATTAGCTAAAAAATCCTCATATTCATCACTGTATGAAGCGTTCAAAAACCAGTAGTCTGTAAAATCATATTTTAATATTTCTTCAAATTCTGCTTTTGAAAGCTTTTTTGTTTTTAAATTTAAATCTAAAGAACTTTCCTCAATATCTGCAAGAAGATTTTTCCAGCATACATATTCATAAGGTATTTTGCTGCCTGAAAGTTTTTCAGCATTAATCAAGATTGATTTTAAAATTCCCGGAGCAAGCTCCAGTGCTCTTTGTCCTCTGTAAAAACGTTCAATAATTGCATTACATTCAAATTTTGATATTTCGTTAAATCCGAAGCAGTCACGTATACCCTTGTAATCATCAATTACTATTGCGACAAAACGAACTTTCCCCGATTTTTCCAGCCTTGAAACAATAACTGCCTGATTCCCATGCCCGTCAGGATAAGTTATACAAAATTTATAAGGTTTTGAATTTTTCAGCAGATTTTTATAGAATTCAAGGGAATTATCCTCTCTTATACCTGCAAGTTTTAGTATTGATAAATTTTTATTAATAAGGGGCTTAAGTTTATCCGGAGCGGCTTCAAGATAAGTATTAAGTGCGTGATAAGCAAGCTGCGATTTAGAATTTCCCAATATATTAAGTGCCGTTTCACCCATTTCCGTATCGGGCATAGACAAAAATACAGGGATAAGCATGTTAGCGAGTTCATCATTTGAATAATCATCTGATAAAGACTGCAGCAGTATAATTTTATCTTTATCAGGCAGTGAACTTAAAAAATCTAAAAAATCAATTTGAACTTCGGGGTTTGCAATTGCATTATCAAGAATTTTTTTTGTATCAGAATTAATCAATTCATCCGGATTGTCAAGATACCGGTCGCATTCTTCATAGGACCAGTTTGTATCAATATCCCTTAAAAGATCAAGTGCAAATATTTTTGCATTATTTGAAGACATATTATTTTTTATAATACCCCATAAGCGTTCTACAAGTTCATCTTTCGGACAATAACGTACAAGAAGAAATTTGAGTAAATCAGGATTTTTTTGCGGGGCGTTAATTTCTTTAAACAGAAGCTTTACAATAATATTTTTGTCGCTCTGCATATCAAGTGTGCGATAGTGTATTTCGTAACTTTCAAAATCTCTAACATCAGAAAGTTTTGAAATTACATTTGATATTTCAGCTTTTACTTCAAAAGGATTAAGCTCAAATTTCTCAACCATTATCTGGCCTGCCCCCAGAAAGCATCCAATATTTGCTGTGCTTCAGCAGAAGGCATTCTATCGTTTAAAATAAGATATTGAACAGCTATCATGGCACATTCCGAACAAATATTAACCCCCGGACCCTGAACCATCTTTAAAACCTGTGTATTGGGTCTGTGACAGAAACTGCAATAAACAAGTTCGTCATGATTATGCTCATGCTCTCGTTCGGATTTTTCCGTTTTCTTATCTCTTTTTGCTCCTAAATTTATAACTTTATCTTCAGACATACGCACCTCATATTATAATCCGTTTTGTAACTTTTTTTTATAAAATTTGCCAAATAATAATGGTTATTTTATAATAAAAAACACGGATGATTTTTATGAGGATTATTATAGCATGAAAAAAGCTTTTTTACTAGCTAGTATCTTGTTTATTTCTGTAATTTCCACTGCATGTATTAATAACTTTGCCGTTCAGGAATTAAATAACAAGGCTAAAGAATTTATGGATAAAGGGGATTATGTATCTGCTATTGAACGTTTAAAATCAAGTATTGATTTGGACGGAAGCGTTTTTGAAACTCAATATAATCTTGCTGTGGCTTATACAAAGGCTGAAGATTACCAGAATGCTATAAAAACTTATAATGACGCAATCAAATTAAACCCGGATTTCCCTGATACATATTATTCTCTTGCTGTTTGTGAAGAAAATTTGGCAAAAGATATAATTTCTGGTTATGTAAAGGTTAACGATGACGGTTCCATTGAAAAAGCTGAACAGCCTGAAAATCCTGATTTAACGGAAGAACTTGATACAAAAACAGATAAACAGCTTTCGGAAAATGCAAAAAAGATGCTTGTTGAGCTTTTAAACACTGCTGTTTCTGATTACGGTATTTATCTTGATAAGGCCGGAACTATTGATGACAGAACTTATGTTGAAAACAAAATAAAAGAATTGCAGCTTTTGATTGCTGAAAATTCTCCAAGAGTTGAGTAATTTATGTTTCAGTCACCCGGAGAGGTTGCATTTAGAATTTTTGATTTCCCTGTTTACTTTTACGGGATAATTATGGCTTTTGCAATTCTTACAGGGGTGTACACCGCTTATTTGCTGTATAAGAAGTACTATGATGCTGTTCAGGCTGAGAATATTATAGATTTCTCTCCGTTTATAATTTTAATCGGAATTATAGGCGCAAGGCTTTATTATTGTCTTGTAAATTTCCACTATTATTGTGCACATCCATCAGAAATATTTTATATCAGACAGGGCGGACTTTCTATTCACGGGATGATAATTATAGGTATTTTCGCGCTTTACTTTTTTGCAAAAAAATACAAGATGTCTTTTTTAAAGTTAATTGATTCTTTTTTATGTGCAGTTCCGCTTGCTCAGAGTATAGGACGGTGGGGAAACTTCTTTAATTCAGAGGCGTTCGGGGCTCCAACCAATCTGCCCTGGAAACTTTATATACCCGTTTCTCACAGGCCGGTTGAATTTATTAACTATGAATATTTTCATCCTGCTTTTCTCTATGAAAGTATCCTTGATTTCTTAATTTTTGTAATTTTATTTATTTTGTTTAAGAAATTTTCAGAACGACCCGGTACTCTGGCCTGTTTGTATTTAATTTTATACTCTTGTGCAAGAATTATTGTTGAATATTGCAGGGTGGATAGTGTCTTGAATATCGCAGGTTTTCCTGTGGCACAGGTTGCTTCATTGATTATTATTCTTATATCTTCTGTTTTTTTGATTGTTTTATTACGCAGAAGAGGAAGTTGATTTTTATCTTTATTTAGCGTTTAATTTTTTTGTTATGAATAAAAGTTTACCCTCAAGAAAAAAAGCATTAATCTGGCTAAGCGGCGGTCATTTTATAAATGATATTTATACAGGTGTTTTAAATCCGATTATGCCTTTCATAGCAGCAAAAATAGGAATTTCTATGCCTGTTGCTGCTGTAATTTTAACAATTTCACATATATTTTCTTCGCTTTTACAGCCATTATTTGGTTATTTCGCAGACAATATAGTCAAGCGTTCTTTTATCTTCTGGGGATTGCTTTTGTCCTCGGCATTTATACCGCTTTCGGCTTTATCAGAAAATCCTTATACTCTGGTTCTTTTTATTGTTATCGGGAGTATCGGCTCAAGTCTTTTTCACCCTCAGGCGCTTGGTTTTGCATCACGATTTGCTGATACATTAAATCCCGGTAAATCTATGTCAATATTTGTAGCTATGGGAACTCTCGGATATTCTTGCGGGCCTGTAATATCTTCATGGATTACTCAGTTTTTAGGAATGCATAAAATGCCTCTGATGACACTAATCGGGTTAATTTGGGCATTGTTAATGTTTAATTTTGTTCCAAAATTGTCGCTTTCGGAACCTGTTGTTTCAAAGATAGATTTTAAAACTGCATTTAAACGAATATTAACAAATAGAAAATTAAATATTTTAAATGTTATAGCAATGCTTAAAACAATGATTATGTCAGCCTGTTTTATACTTCTTCCTTTTTTATGGAAAAATATGGGATATAAACCTTTCTATATCGGGATGGCGCTGTTTTTGTTTATATTTTCAGGCGGAATAGGCTCTTTGTTGAGTAACGCAGCAGAAAAACGGTTAGGTGCTCCGAATGTTTTTTATATTTCAATGATTTCAACATTGCCTCTAATGCTGCTTTTTGTATTTACCTGCAAATCGCATCCTGCAATTTCTCTTATAATTTTTGTAATAATGGGATTTATAACAATGATGGCTACCCCTGTTACAATGGTTATGGCACAAAATGTATTACCAGAGTATAAAAGTATTATTTCTGGTTTTATAAACGGATTTTCCTGGGGAATTGTTGCGATTGCAATGTCACTTTTAGGATTTGTTGCAGAAAAGTTCGGCATTACAAATGTCCTGATTTTTGTCGCAGTAATTCCTGCAATATGTTCAATACTGGTTAAAGAATTATTTAAAGAAAACAAATAAAAAATTTATGCCAGAACATTCAAAGAGTTTTTTACATTATTATGCTGATTTTTGCCTGCAAATTTTTCCTGCAGATAATTAACTTTGTACAATAACTTATTAGTCAGCAAATCAAGACTTAATTTGTTATCAATTTTATTCAGCATGCTTAATTCATGTTCGCCTCCAAAAGTATGTGCAGAATTAGATGCATTATTATTTTGTAAAGATGCTGAATTATTCAGAGTGTTATGTACATTTAAACGGGCAATGGAAGAAACTAACATTCCTAACTCCTACTATGTCTCCTACCAAATAATATTTTAATACGCTTAAAATAAAAAATCAAGTATTAACTTTTGTAACAAATCAGGCAATATATGAAATTGTATAATTAATATATACTTTATATATATAAGCATTAAATAAACATGAGGATATTAAAAGAGAGTATTTAAATAAGAGAGAGACTTAAAATTCCTATTCCTACCTTCCTAAAACAAAAATTTACCTCCCGAACAAGGAGGCTTTTTTTTATATATAAAGCCGTGCCACTGTCTATCGAATATAGCGGACAAAATCTTTAAATCTGAAATCTCTTTTTAAAAATACGACACCCGCAAGTATTGTCTTAGTGCTGCTATGTTTCCATCCTGACACGGTTCGACAGCTTACGCCGCCATATCCTTAAACGTCAACAATATCAAATTTATTAAAATTAACCGTTATAGCCTCATAACAGGCTCTGCACCCCGCATAAGCTTCGGGTCGAGGGATTGCAACTCCCCGTGGAGCACGGCTGTTTATATTTTAGCATGAAATTTTTATTTTTTTCAATTTTAATTTTTTCTTACTTTTAAAAATTTTATAGACATTCGGTCAATATAAAATTTATCTAAAACAGGATAATAATAGTTTGAAAGGAGATAAAATGGAAAGACTTGATTTATACAGATGTGAAATCTGCGGGAATCTTGTTGAACTTATTCTTACAGGAGATGGAGAGCTTGTCTGCTGCGGCCAGCCAATGAAAAAGGTAAGCGGGCAGAAAAGAGAAGAAGCAATTTTTGAAAAACATATTCCTGTTTTTGTAAAGAATGAAAATAACGGTGATGAAGTCAGGGTTGGTGAAGTTTTGCACCCTATGACAGACGAGCATTACATAATGTTTATTGAAACAATTTCTGAAGACAAAAATCATGTTCAACTTCAATATTTGCATCCGGGTGATGAACCTAAAATGATTTTAGAGCATAAATTAGGGAAAACTCTTGCCCGAGAATTTTGTAACATACACGGTCTATGGGAGGGCTCAAGTGATTAACGAAAAGGTAGAAAACGTACTTAATTCACAAATTAACAAAGAATTTTATTCAGCTTATCTTTATCTTGCTATGTCTGCATTTTTTGATGAAATTGGTCTATACGGTTTTTCTAACTGGACTAAAGTACAGGCCAAAGAAGAAATGGATCACGGAATGATTTTATTTGATTATATCATTGAACGTGATGGTACGGTTAAATTGGAACAGATAGATGCACCGCAAAGAGATTTTCAAAATCCGCTTCAGGTATTTGAGAAAATACTTGAACATGAAAAATTTGTTACGGAAAGCATTAACTGTGTTGCTTCAATGAGTGAAGATGAATGCGACCTAGCGACAAGACATTTTATTAACTGGTATATTTCAGAACAGGTCGAAGAAGAAGCAAATGCAAGGGATGTAATCACAAAGCTTAAAATGTTCGGGGGTGATAAAGCATCTTTGTATCATCTTGATCAGGATTTGGGTAAGCGTGAATATAAAGCTCATTCATATAAATAAAAAAGTCCAGGCGGGAAATGATTTTCCCGCTTTTTATAATTATTTCAATTTTGTAAACAATTTGTCCGAAATTAAAAAATAGCTTATCATATAAGTATGAAAAACGGTAAAATAGTTGTAGTCGATGATGAAAAAATAGTTACCTCAGCTTTTAAAGCTCTATTTAAAGTTGAAGGTTATTCTGATATACATTTGTTTAACTCCCCATCAGAAGCTGTTGAATTTTTAAAATCAAATGTGCCTGATCTTATTATTTCTGACTTTATGATGCCGGAGATGAACGGTTTGGAATTCCTCACCGAGGCCAAAAAGCTGTATCCGGAAGTAAGCATGATTTTGTTGACAGGTTATGCAGACAAAGAAAATGCTATAAAAGCAATTAATGAAATCGGGCTTTATAAATACATTGAAAAACCGTGGGATAATGATGATTTGATGATGAATATCCGCAACGGGATTGAAAGAAGTCATTTGCTTGAAAATCTCAGAAATAAAATTGATGAACTTGAGCAGGCAAAATTAAAGCTTGAGGATTACTCGCAAAATCTTGAAAAAATTGTTGCTGAGCGGACCGCAGATCTGTTTGAAGCAAATAAAAAATTATCAGGCATAATCAATTATTGCGCTGACGGAATTATAATAGTGGATGGCGAAGGGCATATTTTACAGGTAAATCCTGCATGCGAAAATCTTGTCGGACTTTCTGACAAAACTCTTTGCAAGAAAAAATTTCAGGAAATAGCTTATTCGAATGTGAAGGAATTAAATTCTGCAAAAGAGAATAAAACAGGCGAGATATTCGGACTAGGCAGTGATAAATCGGACGTGCTTTTACGCGATTACTATATTGTAAATTCGTTAAGCGGTGAGCATATTCCTGTTGAAATAAGTTTTGCAGCAATTTCAAATGACAGTGATAATAATTTTGATAAGTTTGTTGGTGTTATAAGAGATGTAAGTGTTCAAAAAGAAACGGAAAGGTTGCGGGATGACTTTATTGCAACACTGACGCACGATATGAGAACCCCTCTTCTTGCAGCTATTCAGACTTTAAAATTTTTCCTTGAAGGTGCAATAGGCGAGCTTGATGAAAAACAAAAGGTTCTTTTATCTACTATGCTTCAGAGCAATGAGGATTTACTAGGGCTTGTGAATGCTTTGCTAGAAGTTTACAGGTTTGAGAGCGGGAAATTGTCTTTGTGCAAAACAGCTTTTCCGGTAAAAGATCTTGTAGAACAATGCTACACAGAGCTTAAGCCTCTTGCTGATAAAAAAGGGTTAAATTTTTCAGTTACTTTTGAACTTCCTGATGATTTGCACATATATGCTGACAGGGCTGAAATAAAGCGTGTTATTACAAACCTTTGCGGAAATGCAGTAAATTATACAAATAAAGGCGGAGAAATAAAAGTGCTTGCAAAAGCGCAGAACGGGGATTTTATATTTTCTGTAAGCGATAATGGGAATGGAATTCCGCAGGCGGATATACCAAATTTGTTTAAAAGATTTTCTCAGGGAACTACAAGAAAACGTTCTACGGGAACCGGTTTGGGCTTATATTTGTCAAGGCAGATTGTAGAAGCTCATAACGGGAAAATTTGGGTTGACAGTAAAGTAGATAAGGGGAGCGAGTTTTCTTTCCTTTTAACAAATGTTGTAACAGATGCTAAAGTTAAAGAAAGACAGGTTTCTAATGGCTAAAAATATTAAAGTTTTAATTGTTGAAGATCATGATATGGCCCGCATGGGGCTTTCTGTGATTTTGAGCAATAATCCAAATATAGAAATTGTCGGTATGTTTGCAGACGGTCTTGAAGGCGTTGAAAATGCTCTTAAAATTAAGCCTGACGTTGTAGTTATGGATATAGGACTTCCGACAATTGACGGAATTGAGGCTACAAAAAGGATTAAGGCAGCAAACCCTGATATAAAGGTTTTAATGTATACTTCACGAGAAGGTGAAGATGATATTTTTGACTCTTTTCAGGCAGGTGCAGACGGCTATATTACAAAGGGAGCAACCTCAGAACAGACTGTGGCTGCAGTTACTGCTGTTTCCGAAGGTGCAGGATGGCTTGATCCCGCAATAGCTAAAGTTGTTCTTTCAAATATAAGACGAACTAATGAGTATACTGAAAAACGCGGGGAAATAAATTATAAGCTGGGTAAAAATTTGTACGGACTAACAGAACGTGAAATGGAAGTTCTTGCGCTGATTGTTGACGGTCTTACCAACCCGCAGATTGCAGAAAAACTTGTTATTACTATATCTACGACAAAGACTCATGTTCATAGCATTTTGCAGAAGCTTTATGTAAATTCTCGTTCAAAAGCAATATCTATGGCTATGAAGGAGGGTCTAGTATAGTATGATTTATGCTCTGCTAGGGATTGCTGCTGCTTTTTGCGCTTTTATTCAGTGGGGTGATGAAATTCCAATGCCAAATTTTGACGATGCAAATCAAAAAGAGGCAAAATATATTCACAATGTGAATAAGAAGGCGGAAAAGGAAAAATTTGAACGTACAAAGTTAAACAGACATCCGTCAGGCTTTATGACTGTAGAAGAGTATGAACTTCTTTCAGCTCCAAAAGACAGAATGACTGAAGAAATTGAGGTGCCGAAAATTCCGACTCCTGCTGATATGGTTTATGTTCCACAGCCTGAATACAGGATCGTAAAATATAATAATCCTCCGGGGGTTGCTGAAATCTCTTTAAACAAAACTTTTTATAAAAAAAGACAGCAAAATGCTCAGGGGATTGTATCACCTGATTTTACAAGACTTGTATACCCTTCTGTTTATTACTATCCGGATAGTGCATCAACTGCATGCGATTTATTTGTAATCAACCTTGAAGAAGCAAAATCAAATCTGCACAAAATTCTTACTGCAAATGTTATACACAGACTCGCTGAACCTATTTTATCAACAGACAAAAATATTGATAATTATTTTACATTTAGAACACTTACTCCGGTTGATTTTTCCGCTGACGGAACAAAACTTCTCGTGAAGGAAAAAATAGGCAATTCAAAAGACGGAATCTGGAAAACCACTCCGGTAGTTTATGATTTTACAAACAATGTTTCATATAGTCTTGTTGAAGTTCGTGATGCTATTGCTTATTACTGGGAAGAAAATAAGGGAATTAATCTGGAGGATAAGCGGTGGGATGTGTATCCCTTAGGATTTGCTGCAGATAATCCGGATTGGGTAATAGTAAATGCTTATGCTTATACCGGTGATACTCCCGTAAATCTGGGTACATGGACGGTTAACTACAAAGGGGAGCAATCCAGACTTGTAACTTTTAAAGCAGATACTGTTGATATAAGTATGAACGGTTACAGGCTCGTTAAAGACGGCGTTGTATCTCCTTCTGTTACCGAAAAAGAACAGGAGCAGCTGAAACGTATTGAAAAGGCTGAGAAAAAGAAGAAAAAAGAAGAAGATAAAGCGTACGTAAAGGATTTAGAAGCTTCTTATAAAGCAAAAATTAAAGAAATGGATGCTGAATTCAAAGAGCAGCAGAAAGATTATAAGCTCAGGAAAAAAATTCAGGGTTCAACTTCAGGAAATGAAGTTCTTATTAAATACAATGAAATTAAAGAAAAACAGGAACTGAAAGAACAGCAAAAACTTGAAAAGTTAAAACAAAAAGAACTTAAACGTCTTGAAAAAGAGAAGCAAAGAGAAAATAAAAATAAACAGGAAGCATCATCAGGTTAGGCTGCTGATTAATTGTTTATAAGTTCTGTTTTTTCTTCTCTTGATAAATGTTTTATTCGGAATTCTTCTTTCATGGCTTCTGATTTATTATTGAATTCTTTTGAGTAAACAATTTTAATCGGCTTGTTTGCGCGCGTGTATTTAGCACCTTTACCTTCACAGTGCAGCTTAAAACGTTTTTCCAAATCATCAGTATAGCCGCAGTAATATGTACCGCGTTCTGTCAAAAGCATATACGTATAATACTTTTTATCCATATTATAAAAATAAATAAAAAAGGCGGTTGTGTGTACCGCCGTTTAATGTATTTCTTTTTCTTTATAAACCTTTATAACTAACAAAACTAGCAAACTGATGAAAAACCACCGCCGCTACCGCAGGAACCACCAGCTGATGCTCCTCCGGAAAAACCTCCGCATGAAGCTGCTGAAGTTCCGCCGGATGAAAAAACTGTTGTTGTTGAAAGAGTTGATACGGCATTTGAAAAGCTGCTTAGAAAACCTGAATATGCAACGGTTTCTCCTGAATCAGAATACTGTGAATAGTCAACTGAAAAAGGATTATTAGTTGAAAATTCATCATAAGAATTAGTTTCAAACAGGCTATGAAATTGATTCATTGCTAAAGAACCTGCTGTTTCAATTGATTCTGCCGGTTTAGTACTTCTTATATTGTTTGTTCTGTCTTCTGAAGTCTTAGCTAATATACCGTTCATTCTCAAACTCCTCATTCTCGTGTCTTACATTTATATAAACAAAAATTTTTTTCCGCTATTTCAGCATGGCTTCTCTTTGTTACAATACTTAACAAATATATCAACCTTTTGATTTAGCTACTTAAAACTGCTGATTGATGATAATTTACGTGACATAGGGTAATGTATAAATGTAGAGGACTAAAAGGATATGTTGAAAAAGATTATTTTAACAATACTTGTTTTTACGGGATTATCTGCTTTTGCGGCTGATAATTTTTTAAATTCGGTAATTATAGATAATAATGAAGGCGAAATGTCGGTTATTTTGCGTTCAGATAATTATACAAAAGTAAAAAAAGAGATTGAATCGCCTGATAAAATTGTTCTTTATTTAAAGGGAATTTCACAATCCCCCAATATTAATACTTTGTATAAAAACACTTCAGATGTTAATGGTGTTACAATTCAAAGTACCGGTAACAACGATATAAAAATTTATTTAGACGCAAAGGGAATTGCAAAGGCAAATGTTGTACTTGAGGCGCCTAATTCTTCACCCGTAACCGTTGCAAATGCTATAACAGAACAAAGGGTGGTGTGGAGTGTTATTTCTATACTCATCATGCTTGCGGCAATGAGTTCGGCTAAAAAACAGCCAAAAACCAAAAGTCATGACGAACTTATAAAAGAGCGTGAAATGGCTTTATATAAAAATTTCCAAAAAGAAGTTGCTTCAATGCCAAGTATAAATTACAAATTAAAAAGCTATAAAAAGCATGTTTTAAAAGGTGAAACATTAAGGCATTACGGTGAAACTCTGACAAAGGTCTAATTATTTAAAATTATTGTCTGGTTAAACACTCTAAAGAAATTTTTCAATAATTTCTACAATTTTTTTTGCTGATGTTCCGTCCCCGTATGGATTTTGAGCTTTCAATCGAGTTTCCTCTCTTAGTTTAGAGAGAATTGTTTCGCTTTCAGAAACAATTTTATCGTAGTCTGCGCCGACTAAAACAGAAACACCTGCGTCAATGCCTTCCTGACGTTCAGTTTCATAGCGCATGACAAGAGTCGGACATCCGAATGACGGGGCTTCTTCCTGAATACCGCCTGAATCTGTAAGGATTAATTTTGCATTTTTCATTAAATAAACAAGATACGGGTAATCAAGCGGTTTTAAAAGTTTTACATTTGAGTACTTTTCAAGTTTATTGTAAATTTTATTTTTTACATTAGGGTTAGGATGAACAGGAATAACAAATGTGTGGTCACTGTATTTTTGCACCAGATATTCTATTGCTTCGAGGATTCTGTCTATTCTTTCCCCGTGATTTTCACGCCTGTGTGCAGTTATTAAAACAAGTTTATCATCAATTTTAATATCTAAATCTTCAAAATATTTTTTTGCACTGTTTAAAGTATCTTCTGAAAGGCAAAAAAGTGCGTCGATAACAGTATTTCCGACAACAAATATTTTATCCTCTTTGATATTTTCTTTTAAAAGAGCCTGTCTGTTTTTTTCTGTAGGTGCAAAATTAAGCTCAGCAACTCTTGTCGTCATCTGCCGCATAACCTCTTCCGGAAAAGGCTCGTATATATCGTAAGAACGTAATCCAGCTTCAACGTGATAAACAGGTATTTTCCTATAAAAGCTTGCAAGAGCTCCGCATAAAACTGTCATTGTATCTCCCTGAACAACAGTTGCATCAATTTTGTGCTCATCAAATACTTTATCAAGGGCTGTTAAAATTCTTGTCTGCACCTCTAATAGTGATTGATTAGGACGCATACAATCAAGATTTAAGTCTGCCTTTAATCCGAAATAAGCAAGCGTTTGATTTGATAATTCTTTTTGCTGTTCTGTATTGCAGATAATAATCTTATATTTGTCTGGATATTTCTTAAGCTCAATCATCACCGGAGCAAGTTTTATAACTTCGGGTCTTGTTCCGAATACAAATAAAATATTTTTCATACTGCATAGTGTAATATAAAAAATATTCTTATGCAATTGTATAATTTCTTTATCGGCTGATATGGCGATTTATATTTAAATCAAAGCTTATATAATGTTTGCAGAAGGAGATACATTAATGCTTGATTTATATATTTTGGAAACATGTCCGTATTGCAGAAAAGTTATGGACTTTTTTGAAGAAAATGACATTGCCTATAATAAAAAAAATATTTCTGATAAAGAAAATAGAGAGGAACTCTTGAAACTTGGCGGTTACGAGCAGGTTCCCTATCTTTTTGACACCGAAAAGAACAATGGTATGTACGAATCAGAAGATATAATTAAATATGTTAAGGACAGGGGGTAAATTATGTTTTACAACTCTTCAAACAGCTATGAATACAACGATTGTGTATCTAAAGGAGCCTGTTCTGTTTCGCCAGCAATTTCTTCCATGCAGGAAGTTATGTTAATTCTTCTTCGTCAAATTGCTTACTATTTATTGAAATTGAAAGATTTTGGTTCGCAAAAAGAGGGAATTACACGTTCTTTGATTTCTCAAATAGCTTTAATTGATGCTGCTAAAGATTTTTCTGAGTCGCAAATATTAAATCTTTTTTCAGAGCAATATGCCAATTTAACTGAACTGCGTAAAGAATATCTGCAGATGTGTAAAAATAAAGAAGAACAATGTCACGATTTAAAAAATTTATTAAAATTATCTTCAAAAACTAGCCTTTCGAGTATTTTAAAGCGCGGGGACAGAGAGTTTATAAACAAATACAAAAGACTTAACGTAAAACAAAAATCAAACTCAGAAATATTAACTTCCGTTATGAAAAGTGTTTGTGTTAATCTTATTTGTCTTTATGAGTATGATTACGCATGTGAATATGCCGAAGATAACGTTTTAGAAGCATTAAATATTTTTAATTTTTCAAGAGTTGATTCTGATTTAATAAAAAAATATACAGAAGTGCTATCTAAAATTGATATTGAACTTTTAAAGCTGTTAAAACGTGCCCAATTTGAAGAGTACGGGATTATAGAGGAACAAACTGTTTCAACGTCTACCAGCCCTAATAAAGCCATACTGGTTTCAGGATCTAATCTAAGAGATTTGAAAAATGTGCTGGAATTTGTTAAAGATACGGATATTGATGTATATACAAACGGAAATCTTTTAATAGCCCATGCTTTCCCTTATTTCAAATCATGCAAAAATTTGAAAGGGCATTTTGGAACAGGGGTGTTTAATACTATACTTGACTTCGCAACATTCCCTGGGGCTATTCTTCTGACAAAAAATGAGGCTCAAAATATTGAATATTTGTACAGAGGACGATTGTTTACAACAGATGATATTGCCCCGAAAGGAGTCGTTAAAATTATTGATAACGATTTTACACCGCTTGTAAATTCAGCTTTTCAGGCAAAAGGCTTTGCCAAAGGACAGCAAAGGGAGCCTGTAAAAGTCGGGTTAAATGAAAATATTTTATCAAATTTTCTTGACAAAATTATTTCTGATAATTATCAAAATTTATTTATAATAGGACATTCTAATTTAGATATGAATATGAATGACTATTTTAAAAAGTTTTTTAATTCAATGCCCGAGAAAAGCTATGCAATAAGTTTTTCCTATAATCCGCATCTTGAAAATGTGTTATTCATAAATCTTGCAAATGACTATCCACAAATATACGGTGTATTACAAAAAATATTTGAAAAAATCCCTCTAAATTCAGAGAAGCTTGCCTTCTTTTTGACTAAATGTGACATTAACTCTTTTTCAAATATTATAAATCTTAAAAACGAAGGTGTAAAAAATATATTTTTATCAGACTGTCCGCCAACTTTGATAAATCCTTCAGTTCTTAGCTCATTTAATAAATTATATGATATTTTCCCTATCTCAGAACCTGAAATAGATTTAAAAAAAATACAATAAAAAAGAGGAATTTTTATAAATTCCTCTTTTTTATATTTAAAACAGAATACAAAATTAATATCTGTAGTGAGCAAAAGCTTTGTTTGCTTCAGCCATTTTGTGGGTATCTTCACGCTTTTTGCAAGCTGAACCGGAACCGTTTGAAGCATCTATTAATTCGTTTGTTAATTTATCAATAAATGATTTACCGCCGCGTTTTTTAGCTGCTTCAATCAGCCAAGAAGATGCTAAAGCAAAACCTCTGTCAGCTTTTACTTCAATAGGCACCTGATATGTAGAACCACCGATACGTCTTGCTTTAACTTCCAAAAGCGGAGTTGCGTTTGTCATAGCTTTCTGGAAAATTTCAAGCGGTTTTTCACCAGTTCTTTCTTCTATTTTTAATAATGTAGCATAGAAGATTTTTTCAGCTAATGATTTTTTGCCGCGTCTCATAATTCTGTTAATAAATTTTGAAATATCAACGCTGTTATATACGGGATCTGCTAAAGGTATTCTTTTAGCAGGTTTAGAACGTCTAGACATTATTTCTTACCTCCTTTAGCATTTTTCTTAGCACCGTATTTAGATCTGCTTTGTGCTCTGTTTGCAACACCTGCAGTATCCAAAGTACCTCTTACGATGTGGTATCTTACACCCGGAAGGTCTTTAACCCTGCCGCCTCTGATAAGAACAACACTGTGTTCCTGAAGATTGTGGCCGATACCCGGAATATATGAAGTAACTTCAAATCCGTTAGTCAATCTAACCCTTGCAACTTTTCTAAGTGCAGAGTTTGGTTTTTTAGGGGTAGTTGTGTAAACCCTTGTGCATACTCCGCGTCTTTGTGGACAATCCATCAAAGCAGGAGATTTTGTTTTGTCAGTTAGCTTTTTACGTTCTCTGCGAACAAGCTGGTTAATTGTAGGCATTTAATTTCTCCTTTTGTTAATTTCTACACCGGTAAAGATTAAAATCCAAAACCCTTACGCATTCTGATTCTAACCGGAACTGCCGAACGATAATCATTCCTACGTTCCTGCTTTACCTGCATTGCCGTAATTATCAGCACAAAAACTCCGGCAAGTGCGTATTTTTATTTAACTACAGGCAAAAAACATTGTCAACAAATATTGCAAATAACTTAATAATGCTATATAATTGGGATTATTAAGAGGAGTTTTAATTAATGAACAAAAAAATAAAAGATAAATTAAAAGAAGCGGGAAGTTTTTTGTTATGCCTGGTTGTTCTGCTAGGAATTGCTTATTATACGGGGTTATTAAAAGGTTTCTCGCCTGACGATTTTGTATCTGCTTATCAACAAATAGCATATAATCTTTCAAAAAAAACTTCATCAAATGATGAAAGGGGGCGTATATTAAGTACCGGAAATTCAACAGCTCAAAAATCTTCTTCTTATAAAAATTACAGACCAAGAACAATTCCGGACACTGTTTTACGTGGCGCCTATGAATCTCATACCTGGACAAATATTTTTGAATCGGATAAGAAAGCTGTCTTTTATCTTTATGATCCGTCAGGGAATGATAATACTCTGTCACCTGATTTTCATAATCGCATGGTTAGTTATCTAAATATGGAGGATAATAGGCCATACTACAATAATTTTGCGATTACTTCATATCAATTAAAAAATTTGAAAGTGGGTGTGGTAGGCCCGTCTAAAATATGCGACAGTCTGGAAGAATGCAATAAGCAAAGGCAAAATGCTTCGGATTACTCAAATATGGCTGAATTTTTTAAGCAATGTGCGAAAACTGTCTGCATTATAAATCCATCAAATAATCAATATGTAATTCTTAAAAATAGGAATTTCGGTCTTGCCGTTCAAGAATTAAACAACTTAAGAGAATGGTAATTTATGTTAATTTGAAATCTCCATTTTTCTTTATATGTTCGACCAGTCCGCCATCTTGAAGCAGTTTAATCATTACAGGCGGTAACGGCTCAATCGGGATTATGGCGCCGTTTGTGATATCTGTTAAAATACCTTTTTCTATATCTAAATCAAGCTCATCACCTGCATCAATTGCATCAGTATCGGCCTCAATTGCAAGAAGTCCTATATTTATTGCATTTCTGTAGAAAATTCTGGCAAATGATTTTGCGATAACAGCACCTACACCTGCAATTTTTATTATCTGCGGAGCGTGTTCTCTTGATGAGCCAAGCCCAAAATTAGAGCCGGCAACCACAAAATCACCTTTTTTCATTAAGGATGCAAAATCCGGATCAGCATCTTCAAGAACGTGTTTTGCAAATTCCGGTAAGTTGGAACGCAGGTGGAACAATCTCCCCGGTGCAATGTGGTCAGTTGAAATGTTATCCCCAAATTTAAATGCTTTACCTATCATAACAAATACTCCTTTTTTCTTGATTATACTACAAAATAATGTTATAATAAAGAAAATGAGGTAAATTATTATGTATTTTAACAGAAAATGTAAAGTAACTTTTATATGCAACGGTGCAACTATATATAGCGAGGATGACAGGTTAACTGATTCGGAAAATTACCCTCCTTTAAGTGAAACCGGGCAGGAAGAAATCGAAAAAATTTGTGAATTTATAAAGCACCGCGGCATTAAAAACAGTATAATATATTCTTCTCCTGCTGTACGTTCACGCCAAAGCGCAGAAATGGTTGCAAAGGTTTATAAACAGGATTTTAAGGTTATAGAAGACTTGCATCCGAGAAAATGTGGCAGTTTTAACGGTATGACTTATGAGCAGCTTTATGAAAATTGTCCGGATAAGCTTGAAAGATTGATAAACTCTCCAGAAATTGCAACCCCTGAAGATGCCGAAAGCATAACTGATTTTATAAATCGTGTTGAAACGACATTAAATCGTGTAATTGAAGAAAATATCGGCAACAGGGTTATTATAGTCACCCATAAAGATATAATTAAAGCTGCTGTTTGTCTTGCTTTGAATATTCCGCATAGCTCCCTCAGCCGTATATACATAAAATCAGGCAGTGCAACACAAATCAGTTATTTTGAAAAGTGGTCAAGCCTTGTGTACTGCGATTATACACCTGTATAAACTTATAATGCTTTTATCAAATTATAAAGAAAGGAAAAGTATGAAAAATTTAAAAAAATTACTTAAGCTCCGGAAGGGGAACACTTTAAACTTCACTAAAGCATTTCGTTTCGCCTATACTCTGTCTGAAATCATTATTGTCATGCTGATTATTGCAGTTGTAGTTCCTGTTACAATTCAAGGAACCAAATTGTATAGCAAACACACCAAACCTGCAATGCATTATGCTTATCTTACCCCGTTTAATACTTTATTTACGCAGGAGGCTTATGCCAAAAATCTTGGAGCAATCAGTTGTGACAAGTATACAACTTGCAGTTCTGGATATAAAATAACAGATGGTTCACGATGCTCATGTGTATTAGATGATCTACAAAGCGTCGAAGATGCTATAATTGCTTTATATCCTGACAACCCTGAAATGATAACTCCTGCAACTTGTCTTCAGTTATTTCCTTACCCGGGTTGTGCTATTGATGAAGTATATAATATTATGAACTGTAGATGTGAACCGGCTCCCGAACCTGAAGAACCTATTTGTTATCCTACAGAGAGTCTACTTTGTAATATAAGAATTCAAAACGGTGAAAATGTATATTTTGACGAAGAAAGGTGTGAATGTCTTGAAAAGCCATCTGTAGAAGAACCTGAGCCAACACCTGAACCGGAACCTGAGCCAACACCTGAACCTGAACCTGAACCTGAGCCTGAACCGGAACAGCCAGTTAATCCACCAATAACTCCAAGTAATCCAAACAATGCACAGATTGATACAGGTGAGTATGGATATAAAGTCTACGTCGATATTGATGGCGACAAGGGAAGTTCAACCTTGTGGGAAGATGTATTTCCGTTTTACATTACGTTGAGCGGACAGGTAATTCCAGTTTTTAATACAGTAGATGGTAACCCCCTGGGAGGAAACAGTAATGAATACTTGCAGACTAGTGTACAGTATGAACATATAAATAATGCAGGACGCAGAAAGCTTAAATGGCTATCAAAGAGTGTTTCATTTAAGGAAGGCGCTTGCAAATCAGGATTTATAAACAGCAGTACTCCATATTGTTCAGGAGTATCAGAGCATTCTGAGTGTTCAAGTGCTGCTTCAGGTAGTAAATGTACTTTAAAAATAGTCAAACCAGTTAAATTTTTCTAATATTAAGTTAATTTGTAATATCATAATTATAAATTACGGAAATGAAGACAAAACAGCAGTTCTTAATCGAGCTGCTGTTTTTATCTTTATATAAGGTTGAAATAATAAGAGTGCTTTATGAATAATTATTTGTCACTAGTCGTTTATTTTCCTTAATTAAGCATTCTTTACCGGGTTTTATTTCTATAAAATCCCATGGAAGAGATTTTTCAAACGGGTAATTTTTAAGAGCAAAATAATCTGTATTAATATTTAATTTTTTTGCTGCTGACTTAAAAGCTCCAAGCTTGCCGCCCTGTCTGTATGCTTCCAGAACAAAATCATTAAGACTTTCATCACCCCTTGATAAAACTGCTTGCCAGTAATCCCATTTTATACTCGAAACATTAGAACTTATGCCTATTTTATGCAGTTCTTTTTTTAAATAATTAGCCTTTTCTTCCAGTGATTTTGTATTTTCACGCCCACACCATTGAAAAGGTGTATTGGCTTTGGGAACAAAGCTTGAAAATCCGAATGATATGTCAAAACCCTTGTTTTCTTTCTTTACTTTTTTACCAAGTTCTATAATAGACTGTAAATCTTCCTCTGTTTCAGTTGGCAGACCTATCATTCCATAAAATTTTAACCCTTTTAAACCATTATCTCTTGCGATTTTTACAGCGTTAAATATCTGTTCTTCTGTTAAATTTTTATTGATAACTTTTCTAAGTCTTTCACTCCCTGCTTCAATTGCGAGAGTAGAATTCTTTTGCCCAGCTGCTGCAAGAGTTTTGACCACATCAGAAGTTATTGCATCAACTCTTAATGACGATACACTCATTTCAATATTTTGGCCTGATTTAATTTTGTCGTAAATATATTTACAAACATCGTGAAAATGAGGATGAGCACTAATTTGTGCGCCTAACAGCGCTATTTTATCTGTATAGGCCAAACCTAAATCTATTGTTTTTAAAAGTTCATCATAAGGTATACACCTGAGCGGAAGATTTAAGTAAGAGGCAAGACAAAAGCCGCATCTGTTAGCGCATCCTCTTGACATCTCAAGAATAAAAGTATTTTTAAAAAAAGCATCTTCGCTTATAATAGGAGTGTAAATACATTCAGTAAGTCGTTTAGTAAGCTTTTTAACTCTTTTTTGATGATAAACCGGAACATAAATCCCCTCAACTTCAGACAAAAGTTTTAATGCAGTTTCTCTGTCACTATTTTGCCTGCAAATTTCAACAGCAGTGAGGTTTACCTCTTCTCCGTCACCTATAATAAAAAAATCAAAAAATTCTTTGTAAGGTTCTGGGTTTGCGCTTACAACAGGCCCGCCCGCAAATATTAAAGGTTGACTAGACCTGTCTTTTGATTTTAGTGGAATATTATATTTTTCAAGCATTGAAAATATAGTTAAAAAGTCTAAATCAAAGGAAAAAGAAAATCCAAATAATTTTACATCTTTGATATTGAATTGAGTTTTTTCCGTGTCAGAGCAGATTCTTTCAATGTTGACACCTTCTAGCTCATCAATAGTTTTAAACATCCACAGATATCCCAGGGACGACATTGAAAAAGAATAAATTCCTGGAAAGGCCATCCACATAACAAAATCAGAATTTTTATCCTGTTTTCTTTTATATAAAAATTGTTCTTTGCTATTCATCAGGGTCTTTTGCCTTCAAATTAATAGGTATAATATAAAGTTCATCAATTAAAACGCATATTGTTGCAGCTATTGCGGGAGAGAGAATTACTCCCCAGAAACCTAAAAATTGTTCAGCCAAGAATAGAGCCAGAAATATCATTAAAGGATGTAATTCCATCAGTTTTCCGAATAAAACAGGCCTAACTACATAGTTTGATATTTGTTGAACAAGTAAAAAGCCTATTATGATAAGTATAATTTTAACAATACCTGCAGGATATGCCACAAGAATAATAATTCCGAGTGCAATTGTCGGCCCTAAAAGGGGGATTATATCTAAAATACCTGTAATCAGCCCGAGAAGCGTTGCATATTCTATACCTAAAATTACAAGAACAACTGCCATCATAATGCCGACAGCCGCCATTGATAAAATTTGGGCTCTAACATATCCGCCGACTTTATTGCTTATATTTGTTAAAATTTCATCAGCTTTATCCTTGAGATCCGGCGGGAAAAATTCAAGAAATTTACTTTTTAAATATACTTTATCCGCAAGTATGTAGTAAACAATCATAGTGAGCGCAATAGTTACCATTGCAAGCTGAAATATTCCGACTGTAAAACTCCACGATTGGTTAAACACACCCTGAGCAAATGAGGATGAGCTTCCCAAAATAGTTCCGGGATCAAACATCTCAGGAATTTTATGCCCCATAATTTCTGTGTTAAGTAAAAAATTAGTGACATCCGTTATTTTTTCAGGCAGAGTAATTAGAAAAGTTTTAATTTCTTTGTACGCAACAAAGACAATGGGAATAAAAAGTGCTATTACTGCAAGGATACTTCCAAGTAAAACAACAGAGGAAGCCGCAGTTCTGTTCATTTTTTTCATTAATTTTGCAACATAAGGGTTCAGTGCACAGGCAATAACATATGCACCAAAAAATAACATTAAGATTCCGATTATTTTAGGCAAAATTAACAAAAGAAGTATAACTAATCCCAAAAATATTATATTTTTTCCTGTAAAAAAACGTTTATTTAGCATAATTACTCCTTAAAACAAGATAAATTTTATCAAAAAAAAATATCACATGCAATTGACGACAAGATTATAAAATGTAAATTTTTTGTAAAGTTATGTAACAAATTCCTCTATAAAGGCAATAATCAATTAAATATATACTTTATATATTTACGAGGACTAAACACAAAGGATAAAGACATGGGTTTCCTATCAGGCGCATATGGTAAATTAATGGCCGGGCGACTTGTCAGACAGCTTCAATGGCAGTTGACAAGCGTAAACAGCCGTCTGAACCGTATCACTAAACAAGTTGGTGATATGGAAAAAAGCATGCAGCGCCAGGAACGTATGCAGTCCATGTTTATGAATAATCAATTTAACCAGATTAGAATGGGCATGATGTCCGGAATGGATCAAAGCAGTACTCAAGATTACAGTGCTTATATGTGGGGAGTTCAAAATTTACAATCTCAAATGATGATGCAGCAGACCATGATGTCAGAATATTTTGATATGGAGCGTGAAGCGCAGCTTGAGCCGTTAAAAGCTATTCAAGAAGAATTAGAAACAGAAAAAGACAATCTTGAATCCAGACTTAAACTTGCACAAGGTCAATACGAAGCCAAGAAGAAAGAAGAACAAGACGGCGCCAAAAATATGGTTCCGGATTATACAGGCGGACAAGGTTAATAAATATAGAGGCTCCCCTTCAAAGGGAGCCTCTTTTAATACTTAATTTTCGTTATTTATAATAACAGCGCCTTCTTTAGCCACAGGCAGCGTCATCATATTAACTTTTACATTCATTTCTTCCCATGTATCTTTAACTATAGCTTTAATCCTGTCTAGATTATTTTTTTGAGATATTACAATAATTGCAGGTCCAGCACCGCTTAAAACACATCCGAGAACATTTTCTTCATGCCTTAAATTTTCGGTTATTTTATCAAGCCCCGGAACCAGTTTCATTCTGTAAGGCTGATGAAGTTTATCCTGCAGCGCGAGCTTCATTAACTCGGAATCCTTTGTATTAACAGCCTGTATAAACATGCCGAGACGTTTCGCATTAAAAACAGCATCCTGCATTGGGACTTCCTTTGGAAGCACTGAACGTGATATTTCGGTAGAAAGTTCATAATCCGGTATACAAACAGTAATATTCCACTCATCAGGCCAATCAAGTTTTGTATACACAATTCTTCCGTCGTCTTCCTGTGAAGTTAAAACTAAACCGCCGACTATAGCTGGTGTTACATTGTCAGGGTGCCCTTCAACTTCAGTCGCAATTGACAGCAGGGCAACTTCGTCTGCGGGATGCCCTAAAAGTTCATTTGCTGCAAGCAAGCCTCCGACTATAACAGCTGCGCTGCTGCCTAACCCCCGTGCTATCGGGATTTGGCCTTGAACAGTTATTTTAAGTTCACTCGGTGTCTGCCCTATTGAATTATATAAAAGTTCAACTGCCTTATAGATAATACTGTTTTCATCCATCGGGATATGCTCAAGCATTAAAGCGTCAGCACTGTCGTCATCATTAATAACATTAATTTCTATTCCCGTACCCGGTAGAACTGTTTCTTCAATTGTAATTGTATTATATATGGGCAAAGCCATACCCAGACAGTCAAATCCCGGGCCTAAGTTTGCCGTTGTAGCGGGTACTTTTACACTTATTTTCATAATTCCCTCATTTTTCAATAATATTATAACAAAAACATTAAAAATTGCTAATAATGAAGATATTTAAAGAATTTGAACAATAAATAAACAGCTCTATAATAGAATTATGTATATATTATACCCATATTTTACAAATGACGGTTCGGTAGGTTTATTTTGTCCTGAGGCTGATGATATATATCATTCAACTTATGGTGCATTAACAGAGGCTTATGAAAAATTTATCTTCCCCGCAAATTTCAAAGATTTTTTCAAAAAAAATTCTGAAATAAAAATTTTAGATATTTGCTACGGAATCGGTTACAACACAAAAAGTTTTTTAAATTATTTTTTAGAGATCTTATATAACGAGAAGATATATGCCAATAAACAATATAACGACACGTCATATACCGATAATAAAAAATACAAAGTTTTTATACATGCTTTAGACAATGATAAAATTTTAGCAAATTTATCTCCTTTTTTTATTGCAAACAAAAAAAATATAAAAAATAATATTTTAAGTTTTAATCAGGAAAAAATTTCACGAATGTTGTCGGGTAAAACCTCGCCAAATTTTTATTTAAAAAAAGAGGTACAAATAATTTTGCTTGAAATGCTGAAAAATAACATTGACAATGAAACAGAACGAGTTTTGTTTTTAAAGAATTTTTCGCAATTTTTTGACAGCTCTCTAGTGGCTTTATACAAGTTTTATAAAATTAAGAGGTATAAATCTAACCATATTGACAATATAAATACCTTCTTACATAATATATATTATAACCATATATCAATAAGTTATAAAAAGGCATTAAAAGCCCTAAATTTATTCGATTTTAATTTTAAGCTGAATATTAACGATGCAAGATATTCTATAATAAATGATAAAAATACATATAATTTTATGTTTTTAGACGCATTTACGCCGGCCAAATGCCCATGTTTATGGACTGTTGATTTCTTCAAATTGTTATATGAGCATTTGGATGAAAACGGAATGATACTAACTTATTCAAATTCAGCTGCAGTTAGAAACGCTTTTTTTAATGCCGGATTTTATGTCGGAAAAATATTTTCAAAAACTGCAAATAAATTTACGGGAACTGTTGCCGTAAAAAATGAATCGTTAATAAAACATGAACTCTCAGAATTCGATTCAGGCCTTCTAAAAACAAAAGCAGGTATATTTTATCGTGATGAGAATTTATCTCTTGATAATGAGGCTATTATAAAGCAGCATGAATTTGAGGTAAAAAATTCAAATTTGATATCAAGTTCACAGTATATTAAATCTTTCAGGAAGGAAAAAACAATATGATATATGATTTAGTAGTTGTCGGCGGCGGCACTGCAGGCTGTGCTGCAGCTTATACCGCAGGAATGCTCGGCTTAAAAACGTTAATTATAGAAAAAAATATACATCTTGGCGGAACAATCACGTCAGGTCTTGTTATTCCTGTTATGAAATCCGGCAATAACCAGATAAACACTGAATTCAGAAATGCACTGATTGAGGAATGCAAAAGGCTCGGCGGTCAGACAACTTTTCAGAATAATCCTGCATGGTTTAACCCTGAAATAACAAAAATAGCGTTAGACAATCTTATGAAGCGTGCCGGTGTAGAAATTTTCTTTGATACAAATATCCTGGGAATTAAAATTGAAGATAATAGGATAAAACGTATAAAAATAACCAAAGAAATATTATCGGCATATAACGATGAGATAGAATTAGAAGTAAAAAAATTATCGGTATCTGTCGGAGCGAGATATGTAATTGATTCAACCGGAAATTGTGTTGTCGGAAAAATTTGCAATTGTAATTTCCTGGAAAAGGATCATGAATTTCAGCCGGTTACTCTGAGGTTTATGATGGGAGGAATTAATCTTAAGGCTTTTTCTGAATGGTTAAAGGCCTTCGACAAGGACAGAAATGTTACTGTTGTTGAGGAAATAGACGGATATATACATCTTTCTACAGCTTATACATGGGATAAGGACAAAAAATGGGCACTTGAACCTTTATTTAAAGACGCAGTGAAAAAGGGGATACTTAAAAGGTATGATACTAACTATTTTCAGATATTTACTGTACCCGGAATGCCCGACACAGTTGCATTTAACTGCCCGAGAATAATTGATTACAACAATTCACTGGAGGTAAAGAGCATATCTAAAGCGTTATTACTTGCCAGACAGAATATATACAGGTATTTACAATTTTGCCGTGAATATTTCCCGGGATTTGAAAACTCTTATATCTCCAATATGGCTGATATGATTGGGGTTCGCGTATCCCGTAGAATTAAAGGAAAATATATTTATACAATTGATGACTTAAGATCAGGTAAAAAGTTTGAGCACCCTGTCGTTGTTTCAGACTATCCGGTTGATGTTCACTCAAATAAAAGGACTGAAAGCAGGTTAGAGAAGGTGCAAGACTATCAATTGCCGATTGAAAGCCTTATGTCAGCAGACATTGAAAATCTCTTTGTCGCCGGACGCTGTCTTTCTGCAGACTTTCTTTCGCAGGGAGCTCTCAGAGTGCAGGGGAGCTGTTTTTCGATGGGTGAAGGTGCAGCAAAATATATTGCTAATCTTTTGGCTTAACTTTACTAGCAAGAATTTGAGCTGCATTTAAGAGCGGATCAATTGTCGGAGAATACGGCGGTGCGTACGTTAAATCATTTTTGTAAAACTCATTTACCGGCATTTTTGCAAGCAATGCTGCGGTAAGAGAGTTAATCCTTTTGTCGGCATCACCTGCTCCGACAGCCTGTGCGCCTAAAATTTGACCGCTTTCATAATCAGCTGTAAGTTTCAGCGTAATATTATTTACATCAGGCATATAACCTACTTTATCATTTTTAGTAACAGTTGCGGAAACAGGATTATACCCTAAAGTTAACGCCTTACGCTCTGTTAAGCCCGTCATTGACATTGTAAGATTTAAACATCTTGTAACAGCTGAGCCTAAAACTCCGCAGAATTTATCATCACCGCCGCAAGCGTTAATCGCCGCAGTCCTGCCCTGTTTGTTTGCATTTGAACCCAATGGAACCCAAACTTTTGTATTGCTTACAATCAAATTAGATTCAACACAATCACCGCAGGCATAAATATCCTTTATATTCGTTTCCATTCTTCCATTTACGTTTATAGCACCAGTAATTCCGAGTTCAATTCCCGCATCCTGAGCAATTTCAACGTTTGGTTTTACCCCGGCGCACAGAACAACTAAATCTGTAGAAAATTCTCGTCCTGAACCTGTCTTTACAGCATTAACCCCGTTTGTGTCACCTGAAAGTTCCGTAACAAGCTCTGAGGTATATAAATCAAAACGCCCGTTACTTATAGATTTTAACTGTTCTTCAATAATTTTTGACATATCCTCATCAAAAAAATTCATAATCTGAGGTGAATATTCACAAACGGTAACATGCAAGTTTTGGCGGACAAAAGCTTCCAAAAGCTCCATTCCTATATAGCCCGCCCCTATTATAGTTGCATGCTTTGATTTAAGGGCCTTTTCTTTTATTGCAATTCCGTCCTCAATTTTCCGCAAAGTAAAAACATTTGGAAGATTTACATTTTTAATTTCAGGAATAACCGGTCTGGCGCCTGTTGCTATTATTAACTTGTCGTATTCAACAAGAAACGCCTTTTGAGTATCCAAATTTTGAATTAGAATTTGCTTTGATTCCGGGATTATTTTTACAGCCCTGTGTTTCAGGTGAATATGCACATTCTTTTCTTCAAAGTCTTCCGGAGAACGCACCAGAAGCAATTTGTAGTCTTCAAAATTACCTTCAATGTAGTAAGGAAGACCACACGCCGAATATGAAATATGTGTGTCATCCGTATATAAATTAATTTCCGCATCGGGCAGTTCTCTGCGAGATTTTGCAGCAGCTTTTGCTCCAGCTGCCACGCCCCCAATAATTACTATTTTCATAATACAAATAATTTAGCAGACTTTTAAAGATTAAGCAATTATCAAGTTTACTAATTAAGTCCGGAAGTATTTAAAATAACTTCTTTCATAAAGCTGCAATAAGCATCAACGTCATTTTCAAACTGCTCAATATCATCTACCAGATTGATAATTTCAATAACTATTTTTTCATTTCTTAAATCATCATACATAATATACACTCCCTTGTACATTATTGTTTACGGTATGTCATGTAATTTTCTTTAAAAATTTTTTCGTATTGTTACAAAAATTTATTTTTTAGCAAAAAAAATTTTTCCTGCTTTTAAATATCAATACAAAATAAGGAGGCAATAATGGAAATTTCTAAAAAATGTAATCATCCTGCATTCACCGCAAAATTTATCCCTAACAAAGCTTTTAAAGAAGTAGTTGACTATGCTGCAAATACCAAACAGCTTAGAGCACTGGACAGCGCATTAAATAATATCAAAAAGGCTAATGAAGGCGATATTTTAATCATGCACGGTTCTAACAACGGACATGTATTCTCAAACTTTACAATGGGTAAACGTGCTGTTTACAATGCAACAGCAGAAACACCTGCCCAAGCGTCTTTCAACGGAATTTTGGATCTCGGGACTATAGGTGCAAAATTCAAAAAGCTTGTTGGCGGAGAAGTTAAAGAAAATATCAGCGTAAACGATATTATAAAAAATTATACAAATGGCATAAACGTCTAATCCTCATTGTAAACAAGTTTTTTTCGCAATGACCATTGAACAAGCGTTAATGCGAGGATTATTATAAACAAAACGTAGGCAATAGCAGATGCTTTGCCTACGTTAAAGTATTCAAACGCATTCTTATATATAGAATAGACAAGAACATTCGTACTGTCTAGAGGCCCGCCCTGCGTCATCAGATAAATTAAATCAAATATCTGGAAAGAGCTTATTGCAGTAATTATTACTACAAAGAATATGCTCGGGGACAAAAGCGGTACAGTCACATTCACAAAAGTTTGCACAGGATTTGCACCGTCTATTTTAGCGGCTTCAAACATACTTTGAGATATTGAACTGAGAGAGCTTAAAAATATTACAATATTATATCCTATAAGCTTCCATACAGAAACAATTATTAAAGCAGGCATAGCAAAATGGATATCATAGAGCCAGTTAATATGCAGGTTTAAAATATGGTTTAATATGCCGATATTTGGGTCAAAAATCCATTCCCAGACCACACCGATAACTATCATAGGAGTAATAAACGGCAAAAAATATGCTGTCTTATAAAATTCAGAACCTCTTATTTTGGAATTTAAAATGCAAGCCAATATCAAAGGAATTATAACTCCCAGAACAGATGTAGAAAGAGCAAAAACGACTGTATTTAATAAAATTTTATAAAATAAAGGTTCTGAAAACAGCTGTCTGTAATTATCAAAGCCGACAAATTTAATAGGATTGAGCAAGTCCCACTTTGTAAAACTCAAACCGAATGAACATATTACCGGGATTATAATAAAAATAAAAGTTCCTAAAAGAGCAGGGAAAATAAATACCCAACCGGCGAATTTTTCACTGTTTGATAAGTACTTAAGAAAATTTTTCATGATATAATTATACAATAATTTATAAGGGGAGACTTAATATGAAAAAATATGAACACGCATTCGGCAAAAACGATATACGCGGGATTTACGGCGAAGACATAACCGAAGAATTATTTTATAATACGGGAAGAGGGTTTGTTGAGTGGCTAAAGAAGCAATCTTCCAAGCAGCCTTCTGATATTTGGATTACAATTACTCAAGATGCAAGACTTCATTCTCCTGCGCTTGAAAAGGCTTTGGAAAAAGGTATAATATCAACAGGTGCAAATGTTGTTAATTTAGGACTTGCTCCGACACCAATAGGCTATTACAGTGAAGTAGTCGGACTTCCAAAAGATATTACAGATGATCAAAATGTTATTGCTGCTGCAATTATTACTGCGAGTCATAATCCTAAAGAATACAACGGTTTGAAAATGACTTTTAACAAACGAACACTTACAGAAAAACAAATTGCAGAAGTAAAAGAAGAAACATTTAAAATATTTAAATCCATTGATATTACAGATATATTAAAAGCTGAACCGGAATTCAGCAATACAGGAAAAGTAAAAGAATACAATATTATTCCTGATTATATAAACGAAATGAAAAATAAATTCGGTAAAATCGGCACTGGAATAAAAGTAGTAGTAGACAGCGCAAACGCAACAGGAGGAGTTGTGGGACCAGAGCTATACAGAGAATTGGGATGTGAAGTCATAGAATTATTTTCAGAACCTGACGGGAATTTCCCTAACCACCATCCAAATCCAAGTGTAGAAAAAACTCTTGATACATTAAAAGAAGTTGTTGTTGAAAATAAAGCTGATATTGGAATAGCATACGACGGCGACAGCGACAGAATTGGTGTAGTGGATGAAAGCGGGAAATTTTTAACCGGTGACAAGCTGCTTTTTATCTATGCACAAGATCTTATAGAAGACTACAAAACTAATGGTACCTGCCCGACAATTGTAAGCGAGGTCAAATGCTCACAGGTTTTATATGATGAAATTAATAAGCTTGGCGGCAACGCTGTAATGTGCAAAACAGGCCACGGGTATATAAAAGACAAAATGAAAGAAACAGGAGCAATTCTTGCGGGAGAAATGAGCGGGCATACCTTCTTTAAAGACAGGTACTACGGATTTGATGATGCAATATATGCAGGATGCAGAATAATTGAAATTATTGCAAATCACAGAAAAAACAACCCTGATTTTAAAATATCAGACATGCTGAAGCCTTTCGATAATGTATGTTCCTCGGAAGAAGTACGATTCCCTTGTCCGAATGAAAGAAAAAAAGAAGTTCTTGAAAAATTTAAAAGCTGTGTCGAGGCAAACAGAAATCTGTTTGGTTCAGATATTAAAGATATTATAACACTTGACGGCATGAGAATAGTATTTGACGGCGGCTTTGCTTTGATAAGACAGAGCAACACCGAACCTGTGTTTACCCTTAGATTTGAAGCAAAAAACAAAGAGGAATGCAACCGCTTTAAATCATGCATGTTAAAGACTCTGGAAAGTATTTTAAAATAATAAAACTTAAAAAAAATATATAAAAATATTACATTTCGCTTGAAATGTAATATTTTTGTGCTATTATAAATTACGTCAGAAAAGTTACTCACGAATATTTTACCATAGGCTTTAAATAGCTTTATTTTGGTATATTCAGTACATATAAAATTCAAACTAAAATGAAAGGTAAAAATCAATGGATTTAGAAAACAAAGACGAAATGAACGTAGAAGCTGCTGCAGATAATGTAGTTGAAGATACAGAAAACAAATCAACAGAAACTGCTCAGGCAGAAGAAGTTGTTGAAGAATTGCCTGTTGAAGAAGAAAGACCTTCTAAAAGAAGATCTAGAGGCGGCAAAAAACAAAAAATCGAAACAACAGAAGAAAAACCTCAATCAGAATGGGTTGAACGTGTTGTTCAAATCAGCCGTGTAACAAAAGTTGTTAAAGGCGGTAAAAAATTAAGTTTCCGTGCAATTGTTATTGTAGGAAATAAAAAAGGACAGGTTGGCGTAGGCTGTGCTAAAGCTGCAGAAGTTATTATTGCTATTCAAAAAGCAATTGCTGACGGAAGAAAAAATCTTATTACAGTTCCTATTTTCAAAACAACTATTCCTCACCCGATTACAGGACGTTCAGGTGCAGGCGCTGTAATGCTTAAACCGGCTTCTCAAGGTACAGGTATTATTGCCGGCGGTGCTGTTCGTTTAGTTCTTGAACTTGCAGGTATTGAAAATATTCTTTCAAAATCTTTAGGTTCAAAATCTCCGCTTAACGCAGCAAACGCTACATTAGACGCTCTTCAGAAACTAACTCCGTTTTCTGAAGTTGCTTCAAAACGCGGCTTAACAATGGCAGAATTACTAAATTGAGAAGATAAGAAGATAGGAAGGTAAGAGGACAAGCTGTTAACGCTATTCACCTGTTAACCTATTCACTTATTAACTGTAACAATTAAAATAATAAAAAAGGAAATAATAAAATGGCAAAAACAGAATTAAAACAAATTAAAATCAAACTTACTGGCAGCCTTATCGGGGCTTCTGAAAAACAGCGCAGAGTTGTTGCCGGCTTAGGTTTGAAAAAACAAAATCAGATTGTAGAACACTACAACAGTGCAACTATTTTAGGTATGGTAAATAAAGTACCTCACTTAGTTCAGATTGTTGAGTAAAATCTGCATAATTGCGTATAGCCTTTATGGCGATAGTGAAAGCGAGCAAGCCAAACATAGTTTAATGTTGGGCGCAGTAATAAGAAAGGAAAATTTAAAATGACAATTACATTAGAAGATTTAAGACCTGCAGAAGGTTCAACACATAAAACTAAAAGAGTAGGCAGAGGCCGTTCATCAGGCAGAGGTAAAACATCTTGCCGCGGTCACAACGGTGAAGGCCAGCGTTCAGGAAGCTCTGCAAAAAGAGGTTTTGAAGGCGGACAGATGCCGGGTTACAGACAAATGCCGAAATTAAAAGGCTTTAAACTTATCAACCAGCTTCAATATGCTGAAATCAATATCGGCAGAATTGCTCAGTACGGTTTGAAAGAAGTTTCTCTTGAAATTTTGAAAGAAGCAGGCAGAGTACATCCTTCATGTGTTGGTTTAAGAGTTTTAGGTAACGGCGAATTAAAAGGTGCTGTTACTGTAAAAGCTTGTTATGTAACACCATCAGCAAAAGAAAAAATCGAAAAAGCAGGCGGAAAGGTTGAGTTAGTATAATGGCACCACAAATGAAAATGCC
>CALURJ010000013.1 GCA_944323145.1 Candidatus Gastranaerophilales bacterium | reverse complement strand
TTCGGTGGTACTGTTTCTTACTATTATTATACGCTATTTCTCGTCAAAAATCAACCATTTGTTGTGACAGAGCCTTAATTTATTTAATTCAAATGCAATGTAACATATATTATTTATTATATTTTCTGTATGTTTACCTCTTCTGAATTTTGCAACTATTGTACTTGGGGTTACGTGCAACATTATATCATTTCTTAAATTGGGAAATAACTCAATCTGTCTACTTCTTTCTTTTTCTTGCTTTTTATAGATATACTCAAGTTCGTTTTTAAGTTCTTTAAAATACTCAGCACAGGTCTCAGGTATGTTTGCAAAATGGATTCCTGCTTCCATAAATCCTCTAAAAGAAGCATTATCAAACAGCCAACATATTGCCTCAGCAGGAGTTCCACTATAATTTGACAATGTAAATACAGCATCATAATATTTCCTTGCAATATATTCTAATTTGTTCCACTCATTCATACAAGCCTTCCTTTTAGTTTAAATTTAAATTATCATAAAAAAGCCCTAATGCAAATCAACGAAACATTAGAGCAAAGAAGTGATGTTTAAAGATTTACTATTTATCCGACTTTGGCAAGTTGTGCTTTTTGTGGAGATTCTTTTTTATAATTTTATAAATATATCTTTGAGATAAATCACATTCAATTGCGAGGCGGTTTACGGTATATTTTCTGCCATCATACTGGCTCATGATATATTTTTCTTTTATCTCACGAAACGGATTTTTCGGGATACTTACTGTTAATCCCGGCGAGCAGAAAATAAGAGCCAAGGCAGATTTTATGCCGGCAGATTCTGCGATGAACTTCAAGTCATCGTTTGGCATATCTTCAGGTTTTATTAAATCCATCCAAGGCTTGTAATCCATAATCTCCTCTTATTTAATGATGGTCTCATCAGTTAACGCATTACGTTAAGACGGTCAGCTTGCACTGTTAGCCGACCGTTTCGACCTCGTGTAAACTTTAGTCGGGAGGCATTTTTGCAGGGGTAAGCATATCTTCTAAGTCTCGTTCGATCTTAGATAAGATGAAGATTTGTCCTTCAAGAACCTTGCAATCAATTTCACGTTCTTTGGCACAACTCCAGTTATCTTTAACCAGATTTGCATCGGCAAACTTCAATTTTGCATCGTTCAAACGCTCTTCAAGGTCAATTTTTTGATTCCTGATTAATCCCATCATTGCACATTCTTTAGGATCATCAGAACTGTGAGAGACTTCTCCAAAAAATTGGTTTTTCATCAACGAACCCATTGAATCGGTTGTTTTTTCTGCTGTTAGCATCATTTTTTCTCCTTTACTTTCTCTTCTACTACTCAAGTGTGGCCGCACTTTTTTCTTTTAATTTCTTTTTTATTGCCGTTATTGCCTGAATAACTTTACAGGCTTTGGCTCTGGTCAAAAACATAATGTCATCGACCTTAAACTTTGATTTTAAAAACTTTCTCAGGGATTTTTTCGCAAACTTATCATCATTGAAATAGCAAACATCTCTCCACAATCCCTCAATCATTCTGAGTTGTGCATCAGATGCCATGTTTTCTGTGCGATTCAAATCCGCATATTTTTTCGGCTGTTTAATCCATTTGTTTATTGCAACGGCTTTATCTTCAAGGATATCTACAAAAATTGCAGCTTCAGTAAATGTCAAATCCTTTGATGATGTAACATCAAAAGACATAAGCATTTCACGATATAAGTCGTCATCCATACCTATAACATTTTTTAATGCATGAATTTTTCTAATCTGAAAAGTCGTAGCCATACTTTATCCTCATATCCTCAAGCTGTAACTCACGTCCGTGCTTGATTCCGATTTGAACTCCCAAAATAAAAATGGCTAGAGCTATTAAAAATATGTGTAACCATAATGAAGTGTCGGGTTGGAAGTTCTTACCGTTCATTTAATACCCCCTATGCCATTAATAATTTGGAAGTTTGTTTAAGCACAGCATCATCGACCTCCGCTTTACCGTTGAATTTGGCAATGCTGATACTGTGGGAAATTAAGTGTTCTAATCTTCTGGTATTTCCATCCGAATACTGAAGATATGTTTCAGCCAGTTTTGTATTCTGTCCGATAGATTCAAGAATTTTTATGACGTCTTGAATTAAAATTTTGTCTATAATTTTTGTAAATTTGACTCTTGAGTACAACTGGTCATACTGATTGTTGTAACCTTTCAGGTTTTCTAACAGAATTCCTCTACCCACTAAAAGAATACCTACACCTGTTTTATCGTGGATCCGGCGAGTAATTTCTAAGGCTCTATATGGAAGATTTTCAGCCTCATCAATAATTAAAAGTCTGCCTGATTGGTTTAATTTTCTGACGACTTCATCCATCAAGTCATAAACCGAACCCTTACCGGAAAGTCCTAAACGTCTGTGAATTTCCTTGAGAAGAGATTTTGCAGTGTAGCCTGAATCGCTTTCAATAAGGATTGAGTCCATAAATTCTTTGGTATATCTTTTTACGGCAACGGTTTTACCGAGTCCGGCTTTACCGACACAAACTCCGATTTTACCCTGTGTATGGCACAGTCTGCCGATTTCAGTGATATATTTAACCGTTGAAATATCTACAAAAGGCAGGTCGCTGTTGCCGGAACGTTCGTGTTCACGTTGGATAAAATTATTTATAGCATCGGTAATTTTATCGTTTTTGCCGTTGTAATTACCGTTCATCCACATACTGATTGTAGACTTAGCAATCCCTGTAGCGGTTGAAACGTATGCTATACTGTAATTTTTAGATTCCATCAAATCTTTTAATTCGGCTCTAATATCCATTGGCGACTCCTTTTAATTCTTGATCGAGAATTTTATCCGTCTCGTATAAATAGAGCGGTTTTTCTTCTGGCTTGCTATCGTTTAAAAACATTGATAAATCGTATTTCCCAAAGGATTCCATTTCTTTACTTTTTTGAATAACTTTATCCATTTTGGTGTTAGCGATTAACGAAACTTTTGGCTTGGTTTGCTTTTCAACGCTTGCGTATGCGGCTTTATAATTTGCACATTTTTCTTCAAGGCTAATCTCACGAGTTTGTTTAATATATGATTTTGCAATCTTCAAACTGCGTTTTTTAATAGCCATAGCCTCTTTGAAAGCTTCTTTTGAAATTTCGTCTGCTTGAAGAGCCGCAACAGCTTTGACCGCAGTAACTTTGCCGACAAATTCGTTATTATCGGCTCTAAAAGCCCAAGCCTCTTTGTAATTTTGAACATCCCGACGGAGATAAACCTTTAATCTCGTTTTTGAAACCATCCAATCAGCCCAATAAGTAATACCGAGTTCATTATCCTTAATGCCGTTTCTAATAATTGTGAATGTTTTTGATGTCCTCATGCAGAACAATTTAAGAGCATCTTTTGATGGTCTGATTTTTTCTGCAAATTCCTGATTAAATAATTGGTTTGGTGATAATCCCGCAAGATTTTTACCTTGTGACGGACGTTTGTTTAAGACATTAATCACAAAATCGTCAAATATTTCCTTAAACTGTTCAAACGGAATGATTTTTCCTGCTTTAATCTCTTTTGCAAGTTTTTCAGGTCGTTCAACAACATTGCCGCCACGATATCCAACACAGTGTTTAGAGAGCAGTTCCTTTATTTTTAAGAAATCTCTTTCAATTGGTTTTGTCTGTGCATTATATGGAAGAGCGAAGTGTACATTGACATTCAATTCTCCAAGCATAGACCTTGTTTTGCGTTGATTGGTTTCAACTTTAAATTGACGTCCGCCGGCAAAGTCTTTCGAACGATAGTCCTTGCCGTTATCTATGATGACATCTTTAGGTAAGCCAAATTCATTGACCGCATAATAAAATGATTGAAAAATATGATCCGAATTTGGATTTCCTGATTGCAATATCCAACCGAGCCATTTCCCTGATTTATAATCTCTCCAAGCTGTAACCCAAGGAAATACAACGTTGCCGTCTTGAGTAAGACAGGCAACGTCTATCTGAGCGTGATCTGAAACCCACGCTTCACCGCAAATTACAGTAGAGTAGTCTCTATCAATGTAATTGCCGTATTTCCTATTCCAAGCGGATTCCCCATATCTCGCTAAATAAATACTTTGTTTTGGTACTTCACGTCTTAACCTGCGTTTAAAGGTTGAACAACTTGGGAAATTGACTCTTTCAACTCCGTTTTCTCTCATTGCATAGCCAAGTGTCAAATCCCAACAGGTTTGTAAAGAGGGAGCACCCTCCATCAAATACAAATTTTTGAAGTAATCAAAATAGCAATCTTTTATTATTGATCTGCCTGAATTGTTTCCATATCTTGATAGTAAACCATTTATTCCACAAGCAAAGTATCTATTTCTCATTCTAATTAAGGAAGAATAAGACGTTTGGTTATCAGGATTATTTTTATTCCAATTTTCGATGAACAGTTTTAAGGCTCTGCCTCTCAAACAAAGACTTTTTTGGATAACATCTATGTATTTATCTGCCTGAATGCGTGACCATAAAGGGGCTTCAGAATATTTTTTATTATCAGATTCGTTGTCAATTTTTTTTGATATAGGTAAAGATGAATAACGAATAAAAATTTGTTTTATATTATCTTTTACTTCAATTTTATAAATAAAATCACCTTTGTAGCAGCGATTTTTGATTGTCTTCTCTTTGACATTCAAAAGATTACACGCTTCTTGAATTGAAATCCAAGCCGGAATATTTGATTTTACTTGCTTGGTTTCATTCATTAATTGTGTAATCCTTTACTTTTATTCCGAAAATCTTTTCAATAATATAAAGGTCAATTTCCGGACACCCTCTCTCCCCAGTCAAATAGCGGCTTACTACACTTTTGGAAATATTCAAAGCCATCTGAATTTCTTTTGATTTAAGATCCAAAAGGGAAAAAATAAATTTAGTTAAAATTTGTTTTTTGCAATAAACACAATTTGACATATTTTTCAATCCTCTCTTGATATAGTTAGTTGTCTATAATCAAGCTGTATAAGATTTTGAAAATTTTTCTATAAGCCGACTGTCCAGTATTTTTTGCACAGCAGAATAATGCCTAATAAGGCAATATGACTGGCTCTACCGGGAAATCTTTAACCTATAACTCAATTATATGAAAATTATTTATATATGGAAGAGGCGAAAATTCAACAGCGGGGAATATTCCCCGACTTTTGAAAATAAAAAACAGTAATAACAGGAACAGAAAAAATGAACGAATTTTTTATATTTACTTTAAAATCAGATAACAAAAAGGATAAGGACTATTAAAAAAATCGGGGAAAAGTTTATGAAGAAATATTAAGTAAATTAACTTTTAAATCAAAATAAAGTTCCTCAAATTCCTTGTTTCTCCTCCAGATTCCCTCGGCGAGTTTTTGCAGCAGGTCAACTTTGTTTGAATTGTGAGAGGTAAATCTCGTCAGATAACTGTAAACCTTTTTGAATTCTTGAATTTCAGGTTTTGTAAATGCTTTTTCTTCAGGGCTTTGAAATGATTTTTCACTTACAAAGACCTGATTATCGTAAACATAAAAAGAAAATTCCTCATCGTAAAAAATTCTGTTTCTGCCTTGCTGCGGAGATTTATCATATAGTGATTTTAATTTATTTGTCTGCCGTTCGTAAATTAACTCCCTAAAAATATAATATAATTGCATCGTAGAACTTTCTGCAATACCAATTACGTCTTTGGCTTTATATGCCGGAATTGAAAGGCAAAAACACCGTATTACAATATCCAAAATCTTTGCCGGATAATAAGATAATATGGAATATTTTTTATTAAAACTCTGTTTATTATAAAAATACAGGTCATTTCTTAAAGTTAATTTTCCCTCTTTAACCAATGTCAAGAGAAGTAACTCTAAAACAGCCTCATCAACATCTTCAGCAATAGTTGAAATCTCATCAAGTGTAAATTTATCCAACCTTCTGCAAAGCCTTAAGATTCTGTCTTTCATTTAATAATCCTTTCAATGTATATTCGTCTATCTCATCAATTTTGTTTGTTTCAGACAGTTTTTCTATTTTATTAATCAACTTAACCAGTTGCCTGAATTGGTTTGTCCTTGTTGTAAGGTAATTTATTGCATCAGGAGTAAACTCCAAATCGGTTATTTGTTGAAGAATCTCGGTTATATCTTCAGCATTAAATTGTTCAAATTTCAAAGTTTTATACAGACGATCTACAAGATGCGGATATCTTGCAAGTTTTTTGTCAGCCGCCCCCATTCCGACTAGAACTATCGGACAAGCTGTCCTATCGTGCAAATCCCTTAAAGTCTCAACCGTATGTTTTTCAATCAAATAATCAATCTCATCAACAATAATTATTTTAGGATTCTGCCTTAAATAATTCTCTATGAGTTCAAATGTTTCCTGCGTATGCCAGTAAGGTTCTTCTCCAAGTTCCTCCGCAATTTCAGATAAAAGCCATCTGCTCGTCATCCCTTGCGTTGCCCGAACATATACAGAATCGTTTTTATCTGCCCACCACTGGATTGTCTGAGATTTTCCAAGCCCATGGTCGCCGTAAACTAATGCAAGTTTTGGAATGTTCGGCGGAAGTTTCTGCAACTCATCCATCAAAGCCACAAACCGCTTGACGTTTTTTGTTTTAATAAATGTTTTCTTCATAGATTAATCTCCATATAAGTTGTAATATTCATCGCTTTTTATATAATCCGCAAGCCACTTTCTATCCTGCGGATTTGTTGTTCCGTTTGTCATCAACCATTCATATTTTTCATAATTTGAATTAAACATCGGCACGTTCATCTGCTGTTCACGAGGTGTTTGCTTATGTTCACGTTTCGGCTTTGGTTGTTCTTCTATTTCCAAAACAGGTTCCGGTTCAATTTCTAAAACCTGAAGTTCATCTTTAGTAAATGTCTTTTTAATTTGTTTGATAAGTCTGCTTTTAATTTTCTGTTGCTTTTGGTACTGCTGCTTGTATTCCTCCATATCTTTAACTGTGCCAAGAATATTTGCCATCGGATGCACTTTTTGTACCCTGTGAGCCACGCATAAAAATTCACCTTTCATTGAATAAACATGAACCTTTGAAAGATCAAATAAGCTATATCTGACATAAACCTTATCCCGAAGTCCAAGTATAACGTCACTCCTGTAATGCATTCCGAGAAATGTTATTCCGTGTTTATTTATAGTTCGTGATTCTGTTTGCATCATTAAATAATCGAGTGCAGATTTATTAATATCTTGTTTCCGAACAGAATTTAATACCTCTTGAATTCTCTTTGAACGATCATTAGGACAGGCTTTTTGATTCCTGTATTCAAGCCAGGCATTAATATATTTAATAGTCTCTTGTACTGTCGGAATATTTCCTTTTGTTTGTTGATTATGAAGTTGTAAATGCAGTTTTTCATTTCTATTCATCCACGCAGGACGGTTTTCAATTGAAGTGCCGATATAACTTGGCATAAGTTTTTCAAATTCTTCCTGAAAATCTAAGAAAAATCTTTCTATAACTTTTGCACGTGCATTGTATGGTTTAGCAAAAACGGAGTGAATATCTAAATTGGCATACACTCCGTTAAAACACTCCTCGTCAAAATCACAAGATTGAAAATACTTTGCCTTAAATGCTTTACCATTATCTTGATAAACTACTTTCGGGATAATACCTAAATTAATAATTGCATTTCTAAGGGCAGAGGCTATGCACTGAGTATTTTCAGTCATCATAATTTCATAGCCGACAAGAGCTGTTGACTTCCAGTCTAAAAAACCGACCAAAGTTGCTCTGGTCGGTTTTCCTGTAAACGGATTTATTACTTGAAAATTGAGAACGTGTCCGTCTGCGATTAACACATCTCCAACTTCTATTTTACTTATATCCCTTTCAATATACGGTTCAACCTTATCGTGGTAGGCTTTCATACCCTCACGTCTTAACACCCATTCCGCATAATTATTTTTTCTGAAATGCTCCGCAAACCGTTTAAAAGTTATATTACTCGGCAGAGCATCTTCATCATATCCTTTTTTAATCAACACTTGTTTTGCAAGCCTGATTGCCGTATTGTACCCGAATTTATTCTGATGAAGTAAAAGAGCAAGCAGAACTTTTTTCATATTGTCATCTAAAATGCTGTTATATTCACCCTGTTTTGTTATTTTGTATTGAGGTATTAGGGATTCTGCGTTGCCTGTTTTCTTGTAGGCTTGTATGTATCTTCTTAATGTTCCGATTGAAATACGGCCCAGAAATTCGTATGCTTTTGGTAAATACAATCCAGAATTATACAGGTCTAAAAATTCAGCATCAGCCTCTTTTATACTCGGATATTTATTTCTGTGTTCAAGTGCGGCTTTAACAATGTTCATTCTGTGATTTGCCGTCTGTCTTGCTTTATCTGTAATAATAGGCGGTTTGTAATTCAACGGAACAATTGCCGTTGATTTTGTTTCGCATTCCCGAAGTTTTTGTTGTAATTCAGGTTCTAAACTTGAAAACAATATTTCGTATGAGATACCGCCGTTAACTTTGACTTCCCTTGAAATATATTTGCTTTCAGGTTTGTTGATTTCCATTCGGATTGAACGAGTGCTCTTTAACCCCTTAGCCTGTGCGATTTCTTTAATAGTTACATATTCATTCATGGTACACACACATTAACTCTGAAGATGAAGAATTGGAACACTACTTCCGAGCATTGTGTCGGTTTCGTATCAATTAAAAAATTTAACAGAACGGCAGAATTTTCAAAAACCTCAAACGACTCACTTGCCCAAAATAATCATACCATTTGTACCAAGCCTTAATCGCCCTAAAACACAAGCAGAAAGAGGGTTGTAATCCTTTTGCCCGAAATAATCACACCATCTGTGCCGAGTAGAAAAAGAGTAAAAAGAGTATTTATGGTACACATGGTTTGATTATTTCCTACCCCTAAAATCCGCTACACAAGCCGATTGCCCGAAATAATCGCACCATCTGTCATACGCAAAACACTCTCTTCAATACAGTGGTTCTCATCCCGCCACATAAAAAAGACCCTTGCGTGCCCCAAAAAACGGAGAGGGTGGGATTCGAACCCACGGAGAGTGTTACCCCTCACAGACTTTCGAGATCCGCACCTTAAACCACTCGGACACCTCTCCTTTTTTATTTAAATTTTAATATCATTATGATGAAAACATTTTGTTCCGTCAACATAATCTTTTACTATATTGCCGTTGCCGATGAGTTTATATTTGTATATTGTCAGTCCTTCTAAGCCTACAGGTCCTCTGGCGTGAGTTTTGTTCGTGGAAATTCCGACCTCTGCTCCGAAGCCGTAGCGGAAGCCGTCTGCAAATCTTGTTGATGCATTAAAGTATACTCCTGCTGAATCTACTTTGTTCATAAAATTTTCTGCATTTTCAATATTTTTTGTAATAATGCTGTCTGTGTGCCCTGAGCCGTATGTGTTTATGTGTTCAATTGCTTCATCAACATTTTTAACGAGTTTGAACGAAAGAATTTTATCACCATATTCATGCGACCAGCTTTCGGGATTATTAATAAGCTGAATTTCTGATAGCTGTAAGGCTGCAAGAAGATTATCAATTTTTGGAAATTTTTCATGGATTAAAAGTGTTTCAACAGAATTGCAGGCACTTGGATATTGTGTTTTTGCATCTGTTACAATTTTTATTGCCATATCAAGCTCAGCGGTTTCATCGACAAATATATGACAAATTCCGTCAGCGTGCCCAAGAACAGGAATTTTAGTGTTTTCTTTAATGAATTTAACGAGTTTGTTTCCGCCGCGCGGGATAATCAGGTTAATATATTTATCACATTTGAGCATTTGGGCGACATCTTCATGCGTAAAGACCTGTTGAACAACATTTTTTGGAAATTCTTGAACTTTTTCAAGAGCCGAATTTATAACGGAAAGAATTGTCTTATTTGTGTTAATACTTTCTTTTCCGCCTTTTAGAATTACTGCATTTGCGGATTTAATTGCAAGAGACGAGATTTGCGCGATAACATCCGGTCTTGCCTCAAAGATTATCCCTAGGACTCCGATAGGACATGAAACTTTATATAATGTAAGGTCGCTATCGAGTTCACGGACAAGTAATTTTTTATTTACGGGATCTTCAAGTTTAGCGACGTCTCTAATACCTTGAATCATATCGCGCATTTTGTTATCATCAAGCTTTAGGCGGTTGAATGTAGATTTTGAAAGTTTGCCGTTTTGAACAAGTTTTTCTGCATCGGTCAAATCTGTTTTATTGGCTTCAAATATTTCGTTTTTGTGTGCTTCAATTTCATCTGCTATTTGAATTAATGCTTTATTTTTTATTTCAGTTGATAAATCTGCAATTTTTAGTGAAGCTTCTTTTGCGTTTTTAGCTATTTGTATAAAGTCCATTTGTATTTTACCCCTCACTCTAACCCTCTCCCGCACGGAGATCAATCCGATGGGGCAAGGGAGGATTTGTTAAAGCAATGTAATATTGTCGCGTGTAATTATTGCATCATAGTTTTTGAAGCCGAGAATTTCCATAATATTATCAGAGTGGCATCCAATAACTTTTCTGCAGGAATCCGAGCTGTAATTTACTATTCCGCGTGCAATTTCGTTATGTTTTTCATCAAGGATAGATACAACATCGCCCTTGTTAAATTCATTTATTACCTCGCAAACACCGATTGGGAGCAGACTTTTTTGCTTAAGCAGTGCTTTTTTTGCTCCGTCATTGACGACAATCTGCCCGATAATATTTGTAGCGTAGCCAATCCATCGTTTTTTGTCAGGTAAATTTTCTGTTTGCGGTAAAAACATTGTACCGATATCTTCACCTTCAAATATTTTTTTGATTACATAAGGAATTTTTCCATTTGCAATTAAGACTTTTCCCCCGAATCTTGTAACCATTCTTGCGGCTTTTAATTTTGTTCTCATACCGCCTCTTCCGCCTTCAGAGGCATCTGTGCCTAGTGCGAGAATATCTTCTGTGACTTCTTCAACAGTTCTTATAATTTTTGCGTCAGGATTTGTTTTCGGGTTTTTGTCATATAAGCCTTCAACATCAGAAAGAATTATGAGCAAATCTGCGTCAAGTTCACTTGCAACAAGGGCTGAGAGTTTGTCGTTATCTGAAAAACATACCTGCATATGCTCAAACTGCGGATGCACTTCTACGGTTGACACTGTATCGTTCTGGTTGATAATTGGAACAACCCCGAGCTCCAAAAGTTTATTTAATGTTGTTCTGAGGCTTAAATATCTTTGTCTTAAAGAGAAATCATCTTCTGTAAGAAGAATTTGTGAAGCAATAAGACCGTAAGTATCAAAACCTGTTTCATAAATAGACATTAATTTACTCTGACCAATTGCGGCGCAGGCTTGTTTTAGGGCTACACCTTCGGTGCTTTCAAGTCCGAGTCTCTTTTTCCCCAAACCTACCGCGCCGGATGTGATTACGATAACTTCTTTACCCTGTCTTGCAAGGCGTGCAAGATCTTCAATAAATGAAAAAACTCTCGGGAGCGATACATAACCGTCATCCCCTCTTAAAATGTTTGTTCCGAATTTGAAAACGATACGTTTTGCGTTGATAAATTCCTGTCTGTCCATAAATAAATTATATTACAAAAAATTTTGTAAGCGGTAAAATTTTTATGTTATTGAAATAAATTGCACCATAATAAATTTAGTTATATACTAAAGTTACTATGAAAAACATTAGACAAACAAATATAAATATTCACAGAGACAGCTGGGTTGAAATTAATTTAGAAAATATCGCTTATAATATGCGTTCAATAAGAAAAAATACCCCGAATGACAAAAAACTTCTTGCGGTCGTAAAAGCAGACGCATACGGGCATGGATCAGTTATGATTGCTCCGACACTTCTTGCATCGGGGGCTGATATGCTCGGCGTTGCATCAATTGACGAAGGAGTCGATTTAAGGCAGGCAAAAATAAATTGTGAAATTCTTGTTCTCGGAGCAGTGCCTGTGTGGGCTGTAGAAAGCGCAGTTAAAGCAGATTTAATAATTGCAATTTTTTCAAAAGAACACTTAGCAGCCTGTAAACAGGCTTACGAAAGAACAGGGAAAAAGCCGAAAGTTCATGTAAAACTTGATACGGGCATGAATAGAATTGGTGTTTCTTCTGATGATGCAGTTGAATTTATTAATGAAGTTCGAAAAGCTGATTATTTAGAGTTCGGCGGGATATTTACCCACCTTGCCAATGCCGAAAACAGAGAAAAAACGCAAATTCAAATTGACAGATGGAATAGGGTTATTTCTCAAATTGATACAAACGGTTTGCTTCTTCATATCTTAAATACTGCCGGTGCGATGTGTTATGATGTGCCGAATTCTAATATGTACAGGGCAGGTATAGGAATTTACGGACTTTATCCGGATTTGCCTGAGGATGGGGAAAGCAAAAAGCCTATATGCAAAACAGACGGAGATTACAATAGTTTTCATAGTGTAGTAAAAAAGCCTGATTTAAGACCTGTTATGTCATTAAAAGCGCGCATTGTAAATATCCATGAAGCCCGTGACGGTGAAGGAATAAGTTATGGGCACACATTTACGGCTCATGGTAATCGAAAAATTGCAACAGTTCCTCTGGGTTATGCCGATGGTGTACCGCGCGGACTTTCAAACAAAATTTCAGGTTCTTTGAATGGAAAAGATGTTCCTCAGGTCGGAAACATTACGATGGATCAAATGATGTTTGATATCACTGGAGTTGATGCAAAGCTCGGTGATGTGGTTACTGTGTTGGATGAAAAACATTCAATAGATAACTGGGCAAAAATTCTCGGAACAATTAATTACGAATTGACCTGCCGCTTAAAGGTCAGACTGCCGAGAATTTATACCAGATAACAATTTCCCCTTGCCGTTTGGAGAGAGGGACAGGGAGAGGGTATTATGGAAAATAAATTTGATTTAGGTATAATCGGTGCGGGGCCCGCAGGGTATACTGCAGCATTTCATGCGAGAGCAAAGGGATTATCAGTTGTTCTGTTTGAAAAAGATAAAGTCGGCGGTGTTTGCCTTAACAAGGGTTGTATCCCAACAAAAGCTATTTTACATTCGGCAGAGCTTTATGAAGAAATGAAGTGTTCTGATGATTTAGGTATAACCTGTTCTGATATTTTCGTTGACTATGCGAAAGTTGTTGAGCGCAAAGATAAAATTGTTGAAAAATTGAGAAAATCTCTTGAACTTTCTCTGAAAAATTCCGGAGTTGTCACGGTTAACGCTGAAGCAAATGTTTTAGATAATCGCAAAATTTCTGCAGGCGGTGAAATTTATGAATGCGAAAAAATCATTACGGCAACTGGTTCTGCCCCGCGGGATTTTGAAAATTTAAGGTTTGACCACGAATTTATATTAAGCTCTGATGATATTTTAAATTTGAAAACTCTTCCTAAAACTATTCTTATAATAGGAAGCGGTGCAATCGGAGTTGAGTGGGCAAGAATTTTTTCTGCTTTTGAGGTTGAGGTTACAGTTGTTGAACTTGCAGAACATATTTTACCTCTGGCAGATATTGAGGTTTCAAAACGGGTTGAAAGAATTTTTAAGGCTAAGAAAATCAAGACTTACATTGCAAACAGCGTTGAAAAAATAGAGGATAAAAAAGTTTATTTATCATCAGGAGATGTGCTAGAGCCTGAACTTGTCCTTCTTGCAGCGGGCAGAAAACCACATCCGTTAGATAATGCCTTGTCTTGCATCGGTGATGCCTGCGGGAAAATTCAGCTTGCGCATTTTGCAATAAAACAGGCTGTGGCAGAAGTTTCCGGAGTTGAATTTAATGAAGAGCTTGTTCCTTCTGTTGTTTACGGCTGTCCTGAAATCGCATGGGTAGGAAAGCGTGAGCAGGATTTAGAGGAAGGAACTTACAAAAAATCAAATCTTCTTATTTCAGCGCTTGGAAAATCACATTGTGACAACTGTTCTGACGGGTTTATAAAAATTCTTTCGCGTGATGGAAAAATTATCGGCGCTCATATAGTTTCAAAAGAAGCATCTGCTCTAATTCAGCAAATAATAATTGCTATGCAGAATAACATATCAATTGATGATTTGAAAAAAGTTTGTTTTGCCCACCCGACATATTCGGAAGGTATTTTTGAATGTTTGTTCAGGTAGTTTGAAACTGCCGCCTCGCGTTTCTTACTCATCGACGTTAAATGAGTCTTCGTGATTTGCTTACGTGCATTCTGCACTTTTGCAAATGCACTCCGCTCTCTGCCGCCTCGCGCTAAATAGTTCCTGTCCAGAATGGAACTTTTCCGAAATTCCAGTAGGTATTTGTCGGATTGAGATCCCTGTGGCGTAAAATCTTTTTACGCTCAACCTTTGTTTCCGATTTGTCCTTAGCGTTGTTATCTTCTTGAACCTGTACTTCTTCTTCTGTAACTACTTGAGAACCCGGAACTTCGTAAACTTCAGCATAAGCACATCCGGCAAAGCAAAGTAAACATAAAACTGTTATTAAATTCTTCATAATTGCTACTCCTTTTTAGCATTTCTTTTATTTATATTATAACGTTTTAAGTCATGAAAATCAATATTTTTGTAAGTTTATTTATTGTTGTTTTAAAATATATTCTTTGTATTTATTTATTATTTTTTTGTTTTCATTAGGGTAAATAAAAATTAACATTATTACAAAAGACATGCCTATTAGAAGAATTTTTACTCCAAATAATTCTCCTACTAATATTAATGCGAGAATTGTTGCGCAAAAGAATAAAATTCCAATGACAGATATGAAACCCCATTTTTTATTTTGAAATATCAAATCCATGATATCTTTTGATGGTATTGGTCTGGAAAATAAATATCTTACTCCCGTTAATTTATAGTTTACAATCACTTTTAGATACGGATGTTTTTCTATTATTTTATTATCTATATTATATGCTATATTAAATTCTTCGACAGCATTATCCGCTAATTTAAAATTATCTTCAATTTTTCTCATTAATTCCCCATTACTTGAATGCTTAACTTCTTCATTGTGGTTATAAGCATATATTTCATCTGCTTTATTAATAAGAGTTGCTATTCCAAAAAGAGCCATTGATTTAACATAATGAGCATTGACATCGTTGTAATTTTTATTAATATTATTTGTGCATAAATCAATTACATCAATATAATTTTGTAAAGATGGATCATAAAATTTTTCTAGAATTAATTTATAAATTTCTTTGGCGTCCATATTTATATAATAACTGTTTTTTGTAAATATGTCTAGACAATAAATTAAATTTTGGTATTATGATAATAATATGCAGAAAAGATTACCGGAATATTTAAAAAGACCAATTATAGATACAGATAAAACTCGTACTGTGCGCAGAATTTTAAAGACAAAATGTTTGAATACGGTTTGCGAAAACGCGCGCTGTCCGAATAAAAATGAATGCTATACGAAAAATACGGCGACATTTTTGATTATGGGCAATAATTGTACACGCAACTGCAGATATTGCAATATTACCTGTAATCGTCCTGAACCATTGGATTTGAACGAACCTCAGCATGTGGCAGAAGCAGTAAAAGATTTGGGGCTGAAATATGCGGTAATAACTTCTGTAACGCGTGATGACCTGCCTGACGGCGGGGCTGAACATTTTGCAAATTGTATTTATGAAATCAGAAAAATTTCATCTGATATAAAAATTGAAATTTTAACCCCTGATTTTAAGGGGAATAAAAGTTCTCTTGATACAATAATTAAGGCACATCCTGATGTATTTAACCATAATATTGAAACTGTCCGTAAAGTTTTTAAGACCGCAAGACCTCAGGGAAATTACGACTGCTCGCTTGAAGTTTTGAAATATGTTAAAGATAACAGTGACATTGTTACAAAATCAGGTTTAATGATAGGTTTAGGCGAAACATTTGAAGATATTGAAGAAACACTTATAGATTTGAAAAATGCCGGCTGTGATATTTTAACTATAGGGCAGTATATTCAGCCTTCGAAAGCTCATCTTGAGGTGGCAAAATATTATACTCCTGAGGAGTATGAAAAGTTGAAATCCCTTGCCGGCCAAATCGGGATAAAGCATTATCAAATAGGGCCGCTGGTAAGAAGTTCATACAGGGCCGCAGAATTGGTTTAACTCTTTGTAAGAGAAAGGAAAAATTTTATGAGGGTAAATAAAATAAGTTTTCCCCGGGGCATACAAAGTCAGAATTTTGGTGTTACTGCAAAAGTAAATTCCCTTCAAAATTTTTCAGAAAATAATAAATGTAACTTTAATGCAGTTAATTATATACCTTCAATATTGTTTCAGGCAAGTAGTGGAATTGCCACAGATGAAAAATCGCAAACAGATGAAATTAAGAATTCATATATAGAAAAGTTTGACCCTGTAACCGGAAATTTATTAAAGGGAATAAGTTATAGAGATGATGGTAAAACAGTTGAATGTGTAGAGGACTATGACCCTGTAAGTTTAAATAAGATTAAAGAAACAGGTTATTTTGATGATGGGAAAACTGTTTCGTATACTTATGATTATGACCCTGAAAATGAAGATTTATTAAAAGCAACATATTATTACGATGACGGTAAAAATATGGAAATTTTAGCTGAGTATAACAGGGACGGAAATCTTATAAAAGAAACATATTTTAAAAAAGATGGCAAAACGGTAGATTATATTATTGATTTTTCTCCTGCAACCCATGAAGAACTTTGTATAACTTATTATAAGCTGGATGGAGTGACCGTGGACAGGGTTGAAGAAACGTTATAATTCTATTGTAATTGTTCCCTGACGGAAAATCTTCAATTCATCCCCGAACACTCCGCACACTGTAGATTCTAAACCTTTGCAGATGTGTCCGTAGTCAGGGATTATCATATCCACTAAACCTTGCATATTTTCCAAAGCCTGCTCATAAGTTATGGCAGACGGTTGATGCGAAAGATTTGCGCTTGTTGTTGCAAGCACATGCCCCGGAGCAGTTTCGCAAATCTCCTTAAAAACTTCATTGTCGGGAACTCTTATTCCGACTGTTTCCAAGTTTGATGTAATGTAATACGGAGTTTTTTCACTTTTTTCTACAACAAGAGTTAATGCACCAGGAAAATATTTTTTTATCAAACGGCATCCGGTTTTTGGGATTGGTTTTACATATTCAAGCAGATTGTAAGTTTCATTTGACATTAAAATAAGCGGTTTTTGCGCTTCGCGTTTTTTTATTTCATAAATTTTTTTTACTGCTTTTTCTGATGACGGCAGACACCCCAAACCCCAGACAGTGTCTGTAACGTATGCAATAACACCGTCGTTTTCTAAAACTTTTTTGATTTCTTCTTTATTTTCTTCTAACATTTATTTTCCTCATTAATCGTTCTGAAAGTTCTCTTGCATATTCCATTTTTAATGAAAGATTAATCCCTGTGTATATTACGATACAGACAATGCCGACTGTTGTGATTTTTGTAATCTCAAAGAGTATTTTGGGAAGTTCAATGAATTTGTCAAAGCAAACTGCAGCCCCGAAACATACTGCAATTGTTACAACACCTGCAATACACATTTTTAATAAATTTGTGAATAGAGATTTGTAATCCATTTTTACTTTTTTATAAATCAGGCCGCCTAAAACGCAGGCATTGAATAAAGTTACAAGAGATGTTGAAAGTGTAATTCCTCCTATTCCCATCCCGAGCTTGTTTATAAAGATTACATTCAATAAATATTTTAAAACGATTGAAGAAAAAGCTACCGTAAAAGGTGTTTTTGAATCATTGAAAGAATAATAAACCCTTGTGATAGAATCTCTGAAAACATAGGGCAGTATTGAAACGGATAAAAACCATAATGCTTCCGTTACCATAAATGTTGCATTTTCGTCAAAGGCTCCGCGTTCAAATACAAGCCTTACCGCATCCGTTCCTACTGTTAAAATTCCTATGATAATCGGAATTGCGGCAAAAAATAACACACCTACCCCTTTATTAAAATAGGTTTTTATTCCTTCTAAATCTTTGTCGGCAACAAGTCTTGAAAATATCGGAAACAACGGAACCAGAAAAGCGGTTACTAATATCCCTACAGGAAACTGAAAAACTCGGTTTGCATAACCGATTGCAGTCCATGCTCCTTCTGAAATTGATGAAGTAAAGAACATATCCACATAAATATGAATTTGTCCGACAGTGGAGCTTAAAACCGCCGGGAATAACAATTCATTTATTTCTCTGAAACCGGGATTATTAAAAAAATGAAAATCCGGTTTCCACTTAAAACCGAGCTTTCTGACATTCGGGTACTGGATTACAAGCTGTAATATTGCACCGATTGTTGTTGCCCAGGCAAGAGCATAACCCTTGCTGTCATCAGGAACAGCCATTACGACTCCGATAATCGCAGCACTCATAATGATAGGTGACAGGTTCGGAAGCATAAATTGTTTATATATAATCAAAATGCCATAATAAATCCCGACAATTCCGCCGATAATCAAAAGCGGCGTCATAATTTTTAAATGTTCTGCAGCAAGGTTAATCATATCCGCAGAGCCGTTTGATATAATCAATCCCATTATCTGGCGTGGGAATACAAACATTATAACAGACAGAACAAGGAAAAATATTGTTGTTCCGGTCATAAATGTTGAATATAGTTTATTAACTTCATCGGCCGGTTTTTCTTTCAGGCTCGGTATAAGCTTTGAAAATACCGCAACCGTTGCACTGTGAAAAGGCCCGCCGACACCGCCAAGTAAAATTAAGGAAAGCGAGGGGATTTGATAGGCATAATAGTAAGCATCAGAAACAAGCGAGGCACCGTAATAATTTGCGATAACAATATCTCTTATAAATCCTATAAGTTTACTTATAATAGTAACAACCGCAATTATCCACGCAGCTTTAAGCACACTTTCAGTTTTTTCAATATTTTTATTTCCAGATGTATTCGTCGTCATCTTTAGCTACCAATTCCACATATAATCTTAAACCTTTTCTTGCTGAGCTTTCAAAAAATTCCGGAGATGTGAATGTAACTGTGTTACGTCCTTTTTTTAAATATTTTGAGATATCTATTTCTACATATCTTTTATACCCGAATACTTCTTTTGGCAGTTCAAATGTCTGTTTGTAACCGTTTATGTCGACACTTAAGCTGTTTACTCCGAATTTATTGTCAATTATAATTTTTGCCTTTTTATCTTTTGAATAAAAATGTTGTGTTACGCTTTGCTGGCCGGTTTCTGTTGAAATAATTACAGGTTTTGTAGAAAGGGTTATGCCTGTATAATAATGCTGTAATATCTTCTCAAAAGGAATGTGCATTTCAGAACCCATAAAACCGGCTCCATACTGACTCATTCCGACTCCGTGGCCGAAACCGCCGCCGTAAGCGTGAACGGAAATCAAATTGCCGTTTTCATCCTGAATATTATCAAACACTACATTAGCACTCGGCAGTGCTTTACCGTCTTTTGTTAACAGCCTTCTCACTACCAGTTCTTTGAATATTTTATAAGTCTGGGAGCGGGTAACAACTTCCATTTCAATGATTTTACCAGAATCACCGCGTTTTAGAACTTTTAATTCCACTAAATCATCTAATTTATCTCCCTTTTTAAACTGCGGGTGTACAAAACCTGTTGCGGATTGTGCTGAAAGTGTATATTCCAGAACGTTTTTTAACTCATCCGTGTTCCATTCTCGTTCCCATCTAAAATATGGGGAACGGATATCATAAGCATCGGGTTTTGATTTATAATAAGCCTGTGCGTCTTCTTCTTTATTAAGAGGAGTCTGCCCTATAATATCAGCTTTAGCTTTTAAGTATGGTTTTTCATGTGAGGGGAATTCTTTTGTTTTCGGGTCTGAAAAAGCGTTTGAAAAACTCTCTGTATAACCGCCGGCTGTAGATGAGTATTGTGCAAGGATTAAATCCCAATTATAAATTGCAACCATTCCTTCTGTTTCTTCAACAGCCTGATTGGAAAGCTCTTTTTCGGTGTTTGCTCCGTAATAAACCTGACTTGCAACACTGTCTACAACATCATAATTCGGCGATGATTTAACTCTCGGTGAAAGTACATAGTTTCTTGCGGCGACACTCTGCGCTTTCAATGCTTCAAGACCGAAATGAACAGGCATTTCATTTGGAACAACCCCTTTGAGATAATCTTCAACTTCAATCATATTAACAAGATTGAAAGTTCCGTTACTGTTAGGTGCAAGCTCAAATGCTCCGTGGTAAAGAGCCTGCTTGCCGGCGCGTTTCAAACCTGTTACTCCCAGAAGCCCGAAATTGCTGGTTATTTGTACAGGGCCTTTAATCTTTTCGGGGAATATATTCCCGGGTGTGTATATACTGAACATGCCATTATTATAAGAAATTGAGATTTCCTGATTTGGCGGGTAATTCCCGATGAGAAGTCTGTTATCATAAATTTGTGTATCGCCTGTACCAAAAACAGTTATATTTTTATATTGATAAGTCCCGAAGTTTTGGGTTCCTATACCGACTCTGATAACTTCTGATGACGGCACATTTTGATTAACAACAGCCTGCTGAGCTGCGGCAAGTGTTGCTGCGGGAATTTGCGGAAGCACCTGTGCTGCAGACGGTTCAGAACCGGATATAAAGCTCAAAATTGTAATTAAAAATAACAGTTTTTTCATAAAACTATTATATGACAAACCCGTAAAAAGTAACAGTTATTCTTTTTCAGTTTTTGCTAATTCTTTTTCTTCTGTTTTGGGATCATTTGTTTTTGCAGTTTCTTGAGGAGGCATTTCTAACGGTTTAAATCCTAATTTTTTCAGTTCTCTTGTATATTTTATTATCGGATATACTATTGCTCCGGTCAATGCCAGGCTTGCAATAACTACACCGCCCAGAGCCCCGCCGAGAGTTTTAGTGAACTTACCCATTTTTGATTTTGTTTTGATAAGCGATGCTGTTAACGCTCCGCCGATTATTGCTCCGCCAAGAGTTGCCAGATGTGCAGCTTTTGTAAATTTCTTTTCAGGGTCGATGTTATATTTACCATATTTTTTATGAACTTCTTGAATGACTTTTTCAAATTTGTCCTTATTTTCTTCGGGAATAGTAAATTTTTTTACTTTTCCTGTGTCATATTTCGTTTCATAAATAATCTGTCCGTCAGAAGTTTTCCCTGTTTCTTTAGGGATTGCCGGTAATATTGAATTTGTTGTAATATTTACATCTACCATATTATTTATAAGTATTGTAAAAAAAATTTTTGCCAGTTTGTTAAAAAAGTTTTACTTAACTTCCCAGTTTGTACCTTCTTTGGAGTCTTTCAGGACAATGTTAACCTCATCAAGTGCAATCCTGATTTTGTCTGCAATATCCCAGTTTTTTGCATCTCTTGCTTCTTTTCTGAAAGTGATTAATTCTTCCATTGAATTGAAGTCTTTGCCGAGTTTTTCAGAAACATGTTTAACCGCATTTTTCAATTCATCTTCGGAAAGAGTTGCTTTTTCAAAAGTAAAGCCAAGTACTGATGCAAGTTTAAAAAGAATTGTAAAGGCGTCTTTGTCATCTTTATTTGCCTTGTTTGTAAGTTCAAAAAGAACTGCCAACGCCTTTGATGTATTCAAGTCATCATCCATTGCGTCAACAAAGGCTTTATACTCATCTGTTTTTGTAATATCTAAATCTTCGTTAATTTTTGTACGTTTGGCGTTAAGCATTCTTTTAACCCCTGCCTGAGCTGATGACAATGCTTCATCTGAAAATTCTACAGGCATTCTGTAATGGTTTGTCAGAATGAAAAATCTTATTGTATTTGAATCATATTTTTTTAAAAGCTCATCTATCGTTAAGAAATTGCCCAAAGATTTAGACATTTTTTCTTTATTTATGGTTACAAAACCGTTGTGAAGCCAGTAATTAACGAACTTACAGCCGTTAGCGCATTCTGATTGCGCAATTTCATTTTCGTGGTGTGGGAATATTAAGTCAGCTCCACCGGCATGAATATCAATAGTTTTCCCTAGATATTTTCTGCTCATAGCAGAACACTCAATATGCCAGCCCGGACGCCCAACTCCCCACGGAGATTTGTATCCGAATTTTTCATCTTTTTTCCATAACGCAAAATCAAGCGGGTCCTCTTTATGTTCACCGACTTCTATTCTTGCACCGCTTTCAAGTTGATCTATAGGTTGTTTTGAAAGTGCACCGTACTGAGGGAATTTTTTTACTCTGAAATAAACATCTCCGTCGACTTCATAAGCAAAGCCTTTATTGATTAAATCTTTTACCATTCCAATCATTTCACCTAATGTTTTTGTCGCAAAAGGTTCAATATCAGGTTTTAAAGTATTAAGTGCTTTCATTGAATTTTCAAACTGCTTATACCAGTATTGTGAAACTTCTTCGGGTGTTTTCCCTTCTTTTTCGGCTTTTTTCAAGATTTTATCGTCAACATCTGTTACATTACGGCAGTATGTAACATCATAGCCTTTAAATTTTAAGTATCTGTATAAAACATCCCATGTTATATAGCATCTGGCGTGTCCAAGATGTGCAAAGTCATATACTGTAGGCCCGCAGACATACATTCTAACTTTATTCTCTTCAATAGGAACGAATTCCTCGGTTTTATTTGTATAAGAATTATGCAGTTTCATATAAAAATCCCTCTTTTCAATGATTATTTTATCATAAAAAGAAGGATTTTGTTTTTACAAATTATTAATTTATATTACTTATTTTGTAGGTATACACCTAAAAATTTTGCATTTCTATCGTCTGATGAAAGTGTTTTTCCATTCGGAGTCATATTAATTGCAATACCTGTAGGGGTATTATGTATATTTGTGGCTTCCAGTGTTTCATTCATAATGACGTTTCCTATTCTTGAAGATGAGCCTGCTCTTTTTAAAGCATTATTAATGGCCTCCGTCTGCTGTGCTTTATTCAGCTTTTTAAAAGTTTGTAAATCAGCAGCTGTTAAATCTGTTTTATCCTTGTCATAGCTTAAAAGTTGTGAAAATGCTGCATATTCTTCTTTGTTTAAATTAATCACGGCACCATTTTTTAAATTTTCAAATAGATTTGAGTTAGTTACTATTTGTGAGTTCTGCGGTATAGATACCCTCATTGTTTGGCTGCCGCATTTTAAAGTGACTTGTACTGATCCTGTCATAAAAATTCTCCTTTATTGCATAACACTCTGTTAAATGAACTTTATATATACAATAAATATTTTTTATATAAAAAATTGCTATGTTAATTAAAAAAGTTTACAAAAGTAAATCAAATATTTTATGTACTGGTTTTATCAAGTTTTCAACGGGACAGGTTTCGTCAAGCTCAAGGGTTATTGTCGGAATCTGTCTTTCTATTCCGGCAAAAGTTCCGAAGCTCCCTGGAGTCGGATAGCCGATGCTTGCTTCTACGGGATATTTAATTATTTCTGAAATTTTTTCCGCAGTACTTTTGGCAGGCCCGTCATAATTTACCACTTTAAACGGTGCATGGAGCGTTAATATTAATGAAGGTTTATATTCTTGGATAATATCAATAACAAATTGAGTTTCAATTTCACTTGCAGGTGCTTTCCCGCCGAAAAATTCATTTTTTTTCGTTAATTCCCAATTTTTTGTCGGGAAATTTCTGTTTAAATCAACTCCGTTTGCATTTGTTCTTTGTCCGAGCTGCATACCGTCAGGGTTCAGGCATGGAATGAATGATAAACTGTCAGTGACGTTATTTTTTATATATTCTTCTATTAAAAATTTTCCCTGTGGTTCATCACCATGAAACACACCTATAATAAGTGAATTGTGAAGTGTGAAGTGAGAACTGGCAACTAATTCAATAACATTGCCGAGTTTTGTTTTTTTTGATTTTAAAGTTTTATAATTTTTTCCGCTGTTCACTTTTTATACTTCACTCAAATAACGCTTCAATGAATTCTTGAGGATTAAACTCCTTTAAATCTTCCATCTTTTCGCCAACTCCGACAAGCTTGACAGGAAGCTTTAATTCCTTTGCTACAGCTAATATTATTGCACCTTTGGCGGAACCGTCAAGTTTTGTCAGGGCAACAGATGTGAGATTAACGGCGTCAGTAAAAACTCTTGCCTGCTGTAATCCGTTTTGGCCTGTGTTTGCATCTAATACAAGCATACATTCGCGCAAAGAGTCGGGAGCTTTTTTATCAATTACTGACTTAATTTTTTTCAATTCTTCCATAAGATTGAATTTGTTTTGCAAACGTCCGGCCGTATCAACTAAAATGACATCAAAATTCTCCGCTTTTGCTTTTTCAATTGCCTCATAGACAACGGATGCAGGGTCTGCCTTGTCACGTCTGACTATATCCGCCCCGGCGCGTTTTGACCATATATCAAGCTGTTCTTCTGCAGCTGCTCTGAAAGTATCGCCCGCTGCAATCAAAACTTTTTTACCGCTGTTTTTAAATTTATAAGCCAGTTTACCGATAAGAGTAGTTTTACCCACTCCGTTAACGCCGCATATAAAGTATATATTTAAACCGTCCTGAACATTTAATTCAGTATTTCCCGCATCCCGTAAAGTTTTCGAAAATTCCTCTTTAAGATAATTTTTAACGTCTGCAGGTTTAATTGTTGTTTGATCTCTTAAATTATCAACAAGCTGTGCGGCGTATCCGACGCCAAGATCCGCGCTGATAAGTTTTTCTTCCATTTCATCAAGAACAAATTCGGAAAATTCTTCTTCCTTTTCAATCGTACTTGTAACACTGCTGACAAGGGCAGTTGCGGTGTTTGAAACAGCCTGTTTTAAATTGTTAAATTTATCTTTAAAAAATCCAAACATGATTTTCCTTCAAATCGGATATTTTTAATTAATTCCGTTATCAACAATAACTTTTGCAAGAATACCGTTAATAAATGCGGCACTGTCCTCTGTAGAGTATTTTTTTGCAAGTTCAAGCGCTTCATCAACAACAACTTTCATAGGTGCTTCTTTCATATATAAAAGTTCAATGATTGCTATGCGCAAAATATCTTTATCCATTCTTATAAGACGTGCCAGATCCCAGTTTTTAACATATTTTTGAATTGTATCATCAATTTCTTTATGGTGTTTCTGGAAAAGTTCTGCAATTCTTATTGCGTATTCTTTTACCTCATTCTGAGAGTCAAGGGTTGTAAACTCGGCGATTTCCAGTGCTGTCAGGGCTTTTTCCGCAATTTCAATCATTTCATTAATATTTTTTGTCATATCTGACGTCATTGGAAGCTGAACAGGAATATTAACCGCTCCTATCGGGCGTTTAAGGTTGATTTCTGCGTCTGCTTCATAGTTTTCAATCTGGTCGCGCATAACTATTAAAGAGCCGACTGCTGTTTTTAATTCATCTGTTGCGCTGCTTTTTAAAATTCTGACCGATTTTAGAATTATATCGTCCAAATCTTTTTTTGCATAGGTTGTTATTTTTTTATCAAATTGCGAAAAAAGAATAAATGCTAATTCTCTTGCTGCTCTGCGGGCTTGCATATATTTACCTCTTTATCAATTACTAATACTATTTTATACAAGCTTTATGCTAGCATGAAAAATTTTTATCTACAAGAAGATTTATATTGAGAAAAGTTTTTTTCAAATTCGCTGAGTTTTATTTTTGTATTTTTTAGTTCATCAAGCAGAATTGAACACAGGTTCTGGGTATCCCTGATTTCAAAGTCCGAATTTTCTACTAATGTTTGATACAGGACTTTGCTGATTGTTGTTATTTTTTCAAAATCGCAAAGTATTGTGCTGAGGTTTTCCTCAAAAATTTCTAAGTTATCTTGGTCCATACTATTCTCCATTTAAATAATTTTATCATTTATCTTAATGTAATGCACTTAGCCGAAAGTTTATTTTTATACTTGTTAATATAAAATTTTCTATTATAATAAGGAAAAAGGCGGTTATGTATGAAAAAAAATATTTTATTACTAATGGCTGTTTTGATGTCTGCTATTTCTGCGGGTGCGGTTGACTGGCAGGCAGTTGAAACAAATATCCCAAATTTCAATCTTTATATTGATAATGATTCTTTAAAGTCTGATGATAACGGTAATTATCTGTATGCGGTTAGATATTATTATACCGGCGGCAAGGAAAAAGTCGCATATATAAAGTCAAATTCTGACAATTATATCGGAGTTATTCAGGCCGGTGATTTTGAGGCAGAAACTTACAGTCCAAAAGCTGTTTTTGCAAATGTGCATGTGTTTATGAAACCAATCAATGATGAGTCTTTTTTAACTTTTTCGCATAAATATGTTTTGAATATGTCATCTGGCTTTTCTGCGACAACGGCTAAAAATGAGGCTCCACAGCCATTCGTTAACGATAACTATAAAAAGGTTTCAGATCATACAAAACAGGAAAGTAATATTAAACCGGTAAAATATAAAGAAGTCCGTTTTGAAGAACAAATGCAGACAAATTCTTCAAATTTGAAAGAATATGTATCATCAGTATCTGAATTGTTGAATGATAACTGGCAGCCGCCTGCTACAGGACGTAAAACTCAGGCTGTTGTTATTGTAACTATAGGTTCTGATGGAAGTTTATACGGGTATAGATTTGCAAAATCTTCAGGTGATGAATCTACAGATCGTTCTATTATTAGTGCACTTAAGCAGACTGTTCCTTTCCCAAAATTTCCGAATATGAAGAAAAATACAAGAAGTTATAACTTCCAGTTTGTGTTTGATTATGGAAGATTCAAAAAATCAGTTTTATAAATACAAAAAAGAGAACCTGAAAAGGTTCTCTTTTTTGTATGCCTATAAATTAGTTTTACACAGCTTTTTGAACTTTGCCTGCTCTTAAGCAAGATGTGCAGACTTTAATTCTTTTAACTGTTCCGTTAAGGTTAACTTTAACAGACTGTAAGTTAGGTTCCTGTGTATGAACTATTTGTTTATGCGAGAATGTTAACTTCGCTGCCTTAATCGGTGCTTTACCGCATATTTCACATTTTTTTGCCATAATTCTAATTTCCTTTTCTAGCTAGTTAGTGTATCTCCATAATATATGAAAAATATCAAAAATCAAGCTGCATGTTAAAATAGTTTAAGTCAATGGATGTTTTGTAACAATTTCGCAAATACTTGAATTAATTTTTTTGTTATGATATATTTCACCTATGAACAATTTATAGTTTTTAATTAGGGTATGGAAAAATGAAGAGTTCGACTATCAGAAGATCAAATTTATCAAAGGAAAAAATGGCTGTATTGGAAGCTTTATCCAATTATAAGTCAACATACTATGACAATTCGCCGAACGTTTATGTAAGACCGAATAAGGAAAAAGAGTTGGATTTGTTATGGCAGAATTTCAAAATTAATCAAAAAAATGACAAATCTCCAAATATTTATCTTGCCGCAGGTTTTATTACAGGTGCGGTTGTAATGCTTTTGTTAGTTGTTCTTATCAGTCTTTCTGCAAAGGGAATAAACTCTTTAGGAGAAAACCTTTCATCTTCTCCGGCTCCTGTTAAAAAAGAAAAATTAAGCTTGAATTTTATCCCTGCAACTTCTTCTGAAAAGACAGGGGATGAAGCCGTTGCAAATGAACAATATACAGTGCAAAGCGGCGATACAATGGAAGCTATTCTCGTCAGATTTTACGGCGCATATTCTAAAGATAAGGAAGCGCTTGTTTTGAAAACAAATAATTTAACTAATCCTAATAAATTATCTATAGGACAAAAACTCATAATTCCTATGGAAGAACCGGCTCAATAAGATTAGAGTTTTTAATATTGAAGAATAAATTACGGGTAATGTAAAAAGTGAAAAATTTATTATTAAAATATGCCACTTTATTAATTGTTATACTTATATGTATATTTACATTCCCGATGCGTCATGAAAGTGCGGATAACGATGTCATCTTCTGGACGCTTCAGATGAGTGATTTTGCGCCTTATATGAATAAGGTTATAAAAGAGTTTGAGGCGGAAAACCCTAATATTAAAATAAAATGGATAGATGTTCCATTTTCAGAAGGTGAAAAAAGAACTCTTGCCTCGGTTTTAAGTGATAATCCGCCTGATTTAATTAATTTAAATCCTGATTTTGCGGCCCTTTTAGCTCAAAGAGGTGCTCTTTATGAAATTGATGATAAATATACAACCCAATTTCATAAACCTGTTATTGATTCTTTAAAATTAAACGGTAAACTTTATTCTCTCCCATGGTATGCAACTTCTGCAGTAACTATTTATAATAAAAAACTGCTTGAGAAATCAGGCGCAAAAATGCCTTCTACATACGAAGAACTTGCAAAAATAGCCCCGTTGGTTAAGGAAAAAACTGATGCTTATGTTTTACTCCCGAATATTACCGAGAATGATACTATGCTGCGAATTTTGAATAAGTACGGTGTAAATTCCGCAAAAGATATAAATTCTCAACAGTCGCAGCATGTTTTTAACATGTTTAAAGATTTGTATGAAAAAAATCTTATTCCTAAAGAGTCAATTACTCAGACCCACAGGGAAGCTCTGGAAAAATACATGGCCGAAAATATTGTATTTTTTCAGGCAGGGGCTAATTTTTTAACTATGATAAAAGAAAATGCGCCGTCAACCTATGCAAATACTGATCTCGCACCTCAGATTACCGGAAAACTCGGTCAGAATGATTTTTCTCTGATGAATTTTGTTATCCCTGTGCGGGCTAAACATAAGGATGAGGCTGTAAAATTTGCTCTCTACCTTACAAACAGAGAAAATCAGATTGAACTTGCGAAACTTACAAATGTTCTTGCAGTTAACGAAGAAACTTTGCAAGATGATTTCTATAAATATTATGATAACAATGATTTAATGGCAAAGGCAAGGGTTATAAGCGCCAAACAGCTTTATAAAATTGAACCGTCTATGAAGCCTGTGAAAAATCAAAAAGAAATTAATACCCTTATAAATACAGCAGTGCAGCAAATTCTTATAAACAAAAACACCACCAAAAATATTCTTGATGATGTTTCTGTAAAATATGAAAAATTGCTTAATGATTAACAGTAAAATCCGAACGGACTGAAAAAGCTCGGCATCCCAAGTCCGCAGCCAAATGGGCTGAAACCGGGGTTAAATCCGAAGAACCCGCCGCCAAACGGCCCGCATCCGTAAATTGTAGATGTCATAAACGGACTGCACCCGAAAATTCCAAATGGGGATGAAATCATTGCAGCTCCGATTGTTCCGACTGTACCTGCATAATTTGAAACGGGATTTCCGTATCCTGCGATACTGTTTACTGCATAACCCAGATAACTTCCTGTATGTCTTTGAATTTCTCTGGATGCTTCGTTTCTTAATGCACCGTTCATAACGTTAAATCCGAAATCCATTAGGGCGGCATCTGCGGGCACGCCGTTATTTCTGGCATTAACCATTCCAAGAGTGCTTCCCATCAGGGCATTAACGTTGCTAAGTGCGTATATTGCGTTATCTAAACTCATAATTTTCTCTCTAAATATATACTATATATATAAAAAGTATTTTAAAATATAAAAATTGCTAAAATCTTTTAATTTATTAAGTTATGTAAAGTGATTCTCCTAAAACCTTAAAGTTTCCATAAAAAGGAGCCGATAACAATAATAAGGAAACAATAGAAAAAGGGATTTGATGTTATGTCAACAAGTATCTACAATGCACAATACAAATTAGGAATTGATACAAGTGTATTAAAACAGGTTTCTCAGGAAATTTTGAAACGTGCTGCTGAAAAAAACAGCCAGTATAATACTAATACATCTTCTGTCAATAATATTTTCAAATCCGCAGATATCGGTCTGGATTTGTATAAAGGCAATGTTGATACAAATGTTGCAAGACAAGTTGCAATGAACAATTCCGGTTTTCAGATTCAATTAAACCAGAATGTAATGCAATCAATCCAGTATTTAAATGCAAAAGCAGCACAAAATGTTCAGAAAAATGTTGAAGGAAAAATTACCGTAGCATTAAATGAAGGGGTTGGTAATATGCAAAAAACTGAAACTGCTCCGAAATTTAACAGCATTATAAGCATGTCGACAGGTAAAGATAAAAATGGTTCTGCTCCTTCATACAAAGGTGAATTCTTATTTATCAAAAAAGATAAAGAAAAAGAAGAAGCTAATGCAATTTAAAATAAAAAAATTCTAAAATATGTGAAAAATAGAAGATGGATGAAGTTTACTCCTCATCTTCTTTTAGTTCTCTGGCGAGATTATAAAATTCCTGCTCAAGCTCTTTTTCTGCATTTTCACTTTTATCGCTATTTAAATTGCGTGAGCCGGAATTTTTTTCACGTTCTTTCTGCTCTTCAAGGGCTTTTTTTCTTGCATTAATTACATTTGCAACATTCATCATTGCAAGGGAATTTAAGGTCGCACGCAGCTGGGCGCTTCTGTCAGTATATTTTTGGCTGTCTTGATTTTCTTCTTCTTCCGCTTGTCTTTGCTGCGCAAAATATTCTCCGCCCTGTCCCATTTTGTCATCCTGGGTTTTGGCAGCTGTGCCTGAGATATCTCCGCTTTTGAAATTGAAGGAACCGCCGATTCCGAAGAATCCTGCTGATCTGTTATCGACCATGTTCTAACCCTCTATGTGTGTTTATTAAATTTCCTGATAAATAATACCAGATTTAATGGTATATTAACTCGTCTGAATGGATTATTTTGCTACAATATTAATAAAATGTTACATTTCCCAAAGGTGTTTTTTAGGAGCAATAAATATGTACTGCCCCAATATTGAAAAAAAGGTTAATATATGTTATTATAATAATATGTTTTATTAAAAACAGGGAAGGATATTTATGAGAAGATTTAGAGGTTTTACACTTACAGAATTAATGGTTGCTCTTGCGGTAATTGGTATTATTGTAGCGGTTGTTACTCCTGCTATTGTCCGTATGAGGCCGAATAAAACTAAAATGATGGTTAAGAAAACTTTTTATACAACCGAACAAATTGTAAGTACACTTATAAACGATCAGCGTCTTTATCCTGATATGCATCTGGCATGCGATTTAGATGAAGGAGCTGTTGATTATGAATGTGCCTGGGGATTTGATTATGATGAATCAGTAAGGCACGAAGGCGTAGATTATGTCGGTGATGATAAATTTGCAGGTTTGTTCAAAAGTATGTTAAACATTAAATCCGGTTCGGCCGATGATGATTATGTAGTAACAACAAATGACGGCGTAACCTGGGATTTAACAGATACTATCGGAGCATGGGACCCCGGACATAGAAGCAGTGTGGAAGATGCAGGTATCGGAACAATATTAATTGATGTTAACGGAGCTGATGAGCCTAACTGTTTGCAAACTGATAGCGGCTGTGATGAAGAAAACTTTGATCAGTACAGAATAGAAATTCTTGCAAACGGAAAAATGCGCATCAATGAGAATGATTCAAAAGCTGCAGAATTTGCAACAATTAACACTTCTATAAGAGATTAAAGCAATCGAATAATCGCGCCTGAAAATATTCAGGTGAGGAAAGTCCGTGCATTCAAGGACAGACAGCCGGGGAAATCCCGGACGGCGTGAGCCGGTGGATAGTGCCACAGAAAATATACTGCTAACGGCTTTTCAAAGTACGAGCGATGGTGCAACGGTGAGTTAAGAGCTTCACCGGCGGTATTGAGAAATACCGGCCAGGTAAACCCCTGTAGAATGCAAGGTTGAGTTGAGGGTTATAAAGGCTGTCCGCCTACCTCAGAAAAAACCGCTAGAGATTGAAAGTAATTTCAATACCAGACAGATGATTATTTAGAAACAGAACACGGCTTATGAGTTGCTTTATTTTATAAAAAAATACCTCTCGTATGAGAGGTATTTTTTATGTTAATGAAATTTAAATTTATTTTTTGTTTTTTGCTTCAGCTTCCTGTTTAAGCTTTTTAGCTGTTTCTTCACTGTTTTTGATTGATTCCTGAACTTCTTTTTTTACGTAAGAAGGGTCGTATTCTTTATTCACATACTCGATTTTAGCTGTTTTCTTTAAAGATTCTGTTAAATTGTCGAGCATTTCAAGTTGTTTTTGATTTTCAAGGTAGCTTTTAATATCATTTTTTACTTTTTCATAAGGTGTCTGACCTGCTGCTGCTCTGTCAGTAACCATTATGATATGGTAGCCGAATTGAGTTTTAACCGGTTTGTCTGAAATAGTATTTGGTTTCATTGAAAAAGCTGCTTTTGAAAATTCAGGAACCATTTCTTTTGCCGTAAAGAAGCCTAAATCTCCGCCTTTTACAGCTGTTGCTGTATCTTCAGAGTTTTCTTTAGCCAGTTTTGCAAACTGTGCAGGATCTTTCTTTACTTCTGCAAGAAGTTTATTAATTTTTGCTTCTCTGTTTTTAATTTCTTCATTAACTTTAGCTTTTACGCCTGCTTCATCCAGATTTTTATTTTTTGCGTCCGATTTTATAATTTCTGTTATTTCAGCCGGATTAACGGAAATAAGAATATGTGAAGCCCTTACTTTGTCAGGATATTTGAATTTATTTAGATTTTCGTCATAGAATTTTTTTGCTTCAGCATCTGAAACTGATGAGCTGCCTAATTCCTGAGCAAGTTTTTTCATCTTAACTTCTTCTTTCAAATCATCTCTGAACTGTGAATTTGAAATACCGTTTTCTTTTAATAGTTTATTAAGCTGCTCTTTTGAACCAACTTTGTCGATAATTGTTTTTACAGCTTCATCAACGTCTGCATTAGAAACTTTGATGCCGCGTTTTGCAATTTCTTCTTCAAGCAGTGTTTTAACAATTAATTCATTTACTATTCTATCTTTTAAAAGAAGGTATATAAAGCTGTTTTTATCGCTTTTTACATCAACCCCCATTGCTGCAAGCATTCCGCTGCCTGCCTGTTTGTCCATCATCTGGTCAAATTGTGCCTGAGTAATAGCTTTGTCATTGACTTTTATAATGGCTTCATGCGATTTCAGCCCGCATCCTGCAAACATTACTGCTGAAACGGCAAGTACTGCCAATAATTTTTTTCCTCTCATAATTTCTCCTTTACTTTTATACAAATTCATTGCGGGTTTTATTTATATAATAAAACAAATCTGTTAAAATGTTAAATACTTCATTAAAGTTCATATAGGCATTGTTTAAAAGCAGAATAGAATTACCTTCAAGGCAAGACTTTGGAGCAATTGTGTATTTTATGCGTTTGAGAATTTCTCCGGGGAGTTTCTGCTGTATAAGTTTCCATTCCGCTTGAAGATATGGTGTGTATATTCTTATGTTATCTTCTGTTTCGCGTATTAAAGATATTTTCGCCTCGGTTGCCGCAAGTCTTAATCTTATTAATTTTATAAGGTTTTCAACGCTTTCCGGCGGTTTTGCGAAACGATCCTTCCATTCTTCTGTAATATAGTCGAGTTCAACCTCGGATTTTACATCTGCCAGACGTTTGTATTCAATCATTTTCTGTTCGGCAGAACCAACCCATTCATCCGGAATAAATGCCGTTACATTGATATCAACAATAGTCGGCTGAGTTTTATCAACTATTTCGCCCTGAAGTTCGTGTACTGTTTCTTCCAGAAGCTGGCAATATGTGTCAAAACCGACATTAACCATGTGTCCGTGCTGTTTCGTCCCCAGAATATTTCCGACTCCGCGGATTTCTACATCCCGCATTGCAATCTGATAGCCGCTTCCGAGTGTTGTAAATTCCTTAATCGCTTTAAGCCGCTGAACTGCGTCGCGTGTAATCTCTTTTGATTTTGTGTAAAGACAATAGCAGTAAGCCTGTCTTTGTGAACGTCCGACACGTCCTCTTAACTGGTAAAGCTGTGCAAGCCCGAATTTATCGGCATTATGTATAATCATTGTATTTGCGTTCGGAATATCAATGCCGTTTTCAATAATGGTTGTAGCCAGAAGTACGTCATACTCGTGGTTTGCAAAATCAATAATAACTTTTTCAAGTGTTTTTTCATCCATTTGACCATGACCTATTGCAATTCTGGCATTCGGAACGAGTTTTTGAAGCTGCATTCTAAATTCGTCAATTGTTTCAACACGGTTGTAAAGATAGAACACCTGTCCTTCTCTATCAAGTTCGTGAATAATGGCATTTTTTACAATATTTTCATTCCACTCGCCGACATAGGTTTTGATAGGCAATCTGTTTTTAGGCGGAGTATTGATAATTGACATATCTTTAATCCCTGATAAAGACATATAAAGTGTTCTCGGAATCGGTGTTGCTGACATTGTTATAATATCAATATTTTCTCTCAATTGTTTTAATTTTTCTTTATGTCTTACGCCAAATCTGTGTTCTTCATCTATTACGAGCAAGCCAAGGTCTTTAAAAATTATACCGTCCTGTAAAAGTCTGTGAGTTCCTATTACAACGTCACATTCACCGGTTGCAAGATGCTTAACTGTTTCTTTTTGTTCCTTCTGGCTTCTGAAGCGGGATAAAAGTTCTACATTAACCCCGAACGGCTTAAATCTCTCAGAGATTGTCTGGAAGTGCTGAAACGCCAGAATTGTTGTCGGAACAACTACTGCAACCTGTTTGCCTGATGTTACGGCTTTAAATATTCCGCGCATTGCAACTTCTGTTTTGCCAAAGCCGACGTCCCCGCAAATAAGTCTGTCCATAGGCTGTTCGCTTTCCATATCAGCTTTGACATCACTTATTGCCTTCATCTGGTCAGGAGTTTCCGTATATTCAAATGCTTCTTCCATTTCCACCTGCCATGTTGTGTCAGGCAGGAATTGAATGCCTTTTTGCATTTTCCGTTTCGCGTAAAGCCTCAAAAGATCGTAAGCAACCTGTTCTACTTCTTTTTTTACACGGGTTTTGGTATTTTCCCAGTCTTTACCGCCCATTCTGGAAAGTTTAGGCTTTATAGCTCCCGACCCGCGGTAGCGGACAAGAAGGTTAATCTGCTCTGCGGGAATATGAAGTCTGTCTTTATTTGCGTATTCAATTGTAAGATAGTCTTTCAGCTGCCCGTCAATTTCCTGTTGTGACAAACCCTTGTAAATACCGACGCCATGAACACTGTGAACAACATATTCGCCTTCTTTGATGTCGTTTATATTTTCAATATATTCAGGTTTTTCTTTATAATATGAACACTTGGTTGATGTAACTTCTTTTGTTCTTTTATTAAACAATTCCCTGTCTGTCAGGACAACAGTTTTAAAGTCTTCAAGTATTGAGCCGGCTGATGAAATACTCTCGTTATATTCAACATCAAAGATATCCCTTTCAGATAAAATTTCTTTTACTCTTTCTGGGTAATCGGTCGCTATTATTATCCTGTAGCCGGTATTCCCACCGGTTTTGAGAGTGTATTTTCTTATAAAATCCGCTATTTCATCAAGATTTGCTCCGAAATTCTGTACCGGCAGAGAGTTGAATTCAATAACTTCTTCCATTTCGCTGTCTAAAAAGTTATTTAGTGCAACTTTTACAAAGCCCGCACTTTTTTGAATAAATTCTTCAAAAGTTATGTGGTTGCGGCTTTTTAGCTCGACATTTAATCCGAGTTTCAGATTTTCCTGCAGCTGTTCCTCAAAATTTTTATCTACATATTCATATTTTGCATAAAGCTCTGATGTTTCATCATAAATTAGAATATAATCCTTAAAGTAGTCTAATATTCCGGCTAAATTATCATTGAAATAACTTTGATAAACATCAATTCCTTCAAAGTATCCTTCTTCATCTTCTCTTTTTATAATGTCAGGTATGCCGTTTTTCAGTGTAAATTTGTACATCGGCATAATTTTTACGGATTTAACTTTTTCAATTGATTTCTGGGTTTCGTTGTTGAAATACCTTATATCAACAATTTCATCTCCCCATAATTCAATTCTGACAGCATTTTTGTCGAGAGAGAATATGTCTATAATATCCCCTCTTATACTGAATTCGCCTATATCACTGACCATTGTGGAATGTTTATAGCCAAGATCAATAAATTTTTGCGCTGTTTCTTTTACGTCAATTTCGTCACCGACTTTAAAATTTATTGAATTCTTGTTATAAAAATCTTCTGCCGGAAATTTTTCAAGCAATGTTTTTACGGGAGCAATAACAATATCGGGTTTTTCAAGTAAAATTCTGACCTGTTCTGCGTAATCGTAGCGGTTAGGCGGAACGCTTTCATACATTGAAATATTTTGGAATGGTATTAAATCCGCATCAAGACCGAAAGCTTTTTTTAAGTCGTTTTGATATTTGAGTGCGTTTTGTTCGGTAGATGTTATAACAAGAAGTTTTTTCCCTGTTATTTTTTGAATTTTCTGGATTAATAAAAGTCTTAAAAGTGTCGTAAGTCCTGTGACGGCAAACGAAAACGACTTTGTGAGATACCTTTCAAACAAAGCATAATTCGGATCATTTTCAGGACTTTGAATTTTAAACATAATATTATTTTATCATAAAATAAAAAACCGGCTGACAAGCCGGTTTTTTATAGTTTTTTTTAATATTAACGTTTTGAGAACTGGAAGCGTTTTCTTGCACGTTTGCGTCCGTATTTTTTACGTTCTTTAACACGCGGGTCGCGGGTTAAAAGTCCTTCCAAACGTAAAACGTTTCTGTATTCTTCGTTAGCTTTAACCAAAGCTCTTGAAATACCATGTCTGATAGCTCCGCATTGAGCTACAACACCGCCGCCTACAGCTTTAACTCTTACATCATATTTTTCCTGATTGTCAGTTAAAACTAAAGGTCTGTAAACTAACATTTCAATAGCAGGTCTGTTGCCGATATAGTTTTTCAATGTTTTACCGTTAACGAAAATTCTGCCTTTTCCTTTAACAAGTTTTACAACCGCAATAGAGGTTTTTCTTCTTCCTGTAGCCATAATTTCTTTATCAGCCATTAGTTGTTACCTCCTTCTTTTTCAAGTACGATTGGTTTTTGAGCAGCGTGTGGATGTTCAGATCCATTGTATACTTTTAATTTTGTGAATTGAGTATCACCTAAAGTATTGTGCTGAAGCATTCCTTTTACTGCTTTTTTGATTAATAATGTGGCATCTTTTTCACGTAATTCTTTTACGCTGGCAGATTTTAATCCGCCCGGATAACCTGTATGGTGATAATAAATTTTATCAGTTTCTTTTTTACCTGAAACCAAAACTTTGTCAGCATTGATTACGATAACGAAATCACCTGTATCAACGTTTGGTGTATATTCAGGTTTATTTTTACCTCTTAGAATATTAGCAACTCTGGTAGCCAATCTGCCGAGGATTTCGCCTTCAGCATCAATCAGATACCATTTTCTTTCTACTTCCAGAGGTTTTGCTGAATATGTTTTCATGCTTATTCTCCATTTTTTATATAAAAATACCAGCTGCGGTATTTTCATTAATATGTTACTTCAATCAAAGTCAGTCCGTAGGGGCTGACGGTTTGTCCCGCTTTTGTTCTGTCACAGGCTTCGAGAACCTGTTTCATATACTCTGCGGAACGATTATGCCCTTCTATTTCAAGAAGGGTTCCGACGATTGTTCTTACCATGTTGTACAGAAACCTGTTTCCAACAATATCAATAATCACTTTATCGCCGTCTTTTTTACACTCGGCTTTTTCAATAAAACAGACTTTGCTCGGGTTCAGCGTTCCGGAACTCTTAAAGCTTGAGAAATCATGTTCGCCCAGAAGATAATTCAAGGCCGTTTGCATTCTTTCTAAATTGATATCAAATTTTACCCTCATTAAATCACCGTCGAAAGCGTTTTTACATTTACGGTTAATAAAAACATATCTGTAATGTCTGCTTCTGGCTGATTTTTGAGCGTGAAAATGATTATCAACTTCTTTCAAGCCACTGACAGAAATATCCTTCGGGAGGATTTCATTCAACTGATAGACAAACTTTGAAGCAACAATAGGTTCATCCGTATCAAAATGAACAACCTGTCCGAGAGAATTTACGCCTCTGTCTGTACGTCCGGAAAAGACCGTTTTAAATCGCCGGTTATTATTTTCGGTGTTTTTGCCACCGGTTATTAATGTACAAAGTGCTTTTTCAAGTTCTCCCTGTATAGTCGGAGTATCTATTTCTTTGCCGTTTTTAAATTGAATTTGGCTTCCGGCATAGTTTTTTCCGATATACTGAACTTGAAGAGCGTAACGCATTTTAGCTTATACCAACTGGATTAAAGCCATTTCTGATGCGTCACCGCGTCTTGGAGGCAGTCTGAATATTCTTGTGTAACCGCCTTGACGGTCTGAATATTTTTTGCCGATTACGGTGAAAAGTTTTCTTAAAACAGTTTCTTCAGCCAATTTTTTATCGGCAGAAGGAGCTTCAAAAACTTCTCCTGTAGCTAAATCCATAAATTTGCCGGTTTCTTTGTCAAAAATGAATTTAGCAGCTTGACGACGAGCGTGAAGGTCGCCTCTTTTTGCAAGGGTGATAATTTCTTCAGCGTATGGCTTCAAAGCTTTTGCTCTTGCCATAGTTGTTTTGATTTCACCATGTACAAAAAGTTCTGTCGCTAAGGAGCGTAACAAAGCATCTCTTTGATCCTTTGCCTTTCCGAGCGTATGTTTTTTAGTTTGGTGTCTCATTGTTTTTATCCTTTATTTTGTGTAAATTATTTATCCTGTCCTGGATTATTGGCAACTCGAAACTTTTCATCAAGTTTCTCGTTAGGACGTGCTGGGTTCGCTTTGTTGTTGCTCACTGTTTTTTTATTTACGATATTCCTGATTTTAAATTCATCAGCTCGCCCGAGCTCACACGGCACACTTGCCAAAATCCGCTATCCAACTTCTTCTTCTGTTTCAGGATTTGGAGCCAAATCTAAACCGAAGTGGTGAAGTCTTTCGATAACTTCGTCAGAAGATTTCTTACCGAAGTTTTTAATATTTAATAAATCATGTTCTGATTTTTTCAATAATTCTGCCATTGAATTAATGCTTGCACGTTTCAAGCAGTTGTAAGCTCTAACTGAAAGTTCAAGTTCTTCAATAGTCATAGAAGGAGTATTTGAATCATCTTCCTTTTCTTCTTCAACAACCATAGAAGGAGCTACAACAGGCTGTCCCGCAATTGATGCAATCTGCATAAAGTGTTCAATTAAAAGATTTGAAGCCTGGCTTAATGCATTAGTTACATCGATTGAACCGTTTGACCAAATTTCAAGAGTTAATTTATCAAAGTCAATAGAATCTCCTACACGAGTGCTTTCTACATTGTAGCTTACTCTTTTGATAGGCATGAATGTTGCATCTATAGGAAGAACATCTATTGAAACGCCTTTAGAATCCCTTGGAACATCGTGTGCAACGTAACCTTTTCCTGTTTCTACAGTAATGTCTGCGTGGAAGCTTCCGCCGTCAGCAACTGTACAAATCAGCCAGTCCGGATTAACAACTTTAACGCCTGCAGGAAGCTGAATATCGCTTGCAAGAACAGCGCCCGGACGATCAACATCAATTCTTAAGGTTTGAGGTTCTTTGGAATCAGTTTTTACAACCAATCCTTTAAGGTTAAGCATAACATCGATTACATCTTCCAAAACGCCGGGGATAGCAGTGTATTCATGAGTAATACCTTCTATTCTTACAGCAGTAACAGCTGTACCTTCAAGGCTTGAAAGAAGAACTCGTCTTAATGAATTCCCGATTGTTGTACCAAACCCTTTTTCTAATGGTTCAATTACGAATTTACCGTATTGTGAACCGTCAGAACTTGTTGTTGTATTAACACATTTAATTTTCAATTCCATATTTTTTAATCTCCTAGTTGTTGCTAACTATTTGTTCTTTAGATGGCCGGATGAACAGAGGTCAGGACGTCAGGTTATTTATATTAAAAGACTTGCCTTCCTGCCTTCCGGACTTCTTGCCTTCTACTTAGAGTAGTACTCGATTACGAGCTGTTCTTTGAATTCAGGATCTAATTCTTCTCTTTCGGGAATTCTGTCGAAAGTTATTTTTAGAGCTTCTTTGTCGATTGTCATCCAGGCAGGTGCGCAAGCCATGTCAATCATTTCAGTAACGCTTTTTAAAAATGCGTTGCTTCTTGATTTTACGGTTATAACATCGCCAGCTTTTACAAGGTAAGACGGAATATCAACTTTTTTATCGTTTACAAGAATATGTCCGTGGTTAACAATTTGTCTTGTTTGTTTACGTGTGATACCCAATCCTGCTCTATATAGAACGTTGTCTAATCTTGATTCAAGAATTTGTAACAAAATTGTACCTGTTACGCCTTTTCTTCTTGCTGCTTCGTTGTAGTATTTTGCAAATTGTTTTTCACTTACCAGATATGTAAATCTGATTTTTTGTTTTTCTGCCAAATGAATCGCGTATTCAGAAAGTTTTTTTCTAACAGCGCCGTGTTGGCCTGAAGCTGTTTGTCTCATAGAAGAAGTTAATTTTCTGTTTGACAAATCTTTAACTTTTTTATTTCTGAATAATTTGTTTGATGGTCCTGTATATCTAGCCATTTTTTATTTTCTCCTTTACTTTTGTGCAGGGCATCTATGGTTTACTTTTTGGCTTATAAAGCAAGCCCCTGCAATACATCTGATGATAAGAAGTTAAGATGATAAGAGGGTAGGCTTTATTAAAATGCTTATCGTCTAACCTTCCTATTTTCCTACCATCCTGTTATACTCTGCGTTTTTTAGGCGGACGGCATCCGTTGTGCGGGATAGGTGTTACATCTTTAATCAATGTAATTTCCAAACCTGCAGCCTGGATTGCTCTGATTGCAGTTTCTCTGCCTGAGCCCGGTCCTTTGATGTGTACTTCAACTTTTTTCATGCCTTGGTCTATTGACTTTTTAGCAACAAGTTCAGCTGCTGATTGAGCTGCAAAAGGAGTTCCTTTTCTTGCCCCTTTGAAGCCTGTAGCACCTGCTGTAGCCCAAGCAATAGCATTACCTTGAGTATCTGTTGAAGTTACGATTGTATTGTTAAATGTTGACTGAATGTGTACAACACCCTGCAATACGTTCTTTTTTTCTTTTTTCTTAGTTTTTACTGGTCTTGCCATTTTTACTTTCCTTTATGTTTTGTTGTTTTGAATTTTCATTTTGTCTTGAATTATTGGCAACTCGAAACTTTCCATTTCACTCCATAAATTTTACAAATTTATTCCGTTACATCAAGTTTCTCGTTAGGACGTGCTAGGTTCGCTTTGTTGCTGCTCGCTGTTTTTGTATTTCCGATATTTTTGATTTTAAATTCAGCAGCTCGCCCGAGCTCACACGGCGCACTTGCCAAAATCCGCTATGCTGTTTTCTTTTTAGTTATTGCCAAACCTTTTTTACCGCGTCTTGTTCTTGCGTTTGTTTTAGTTCGCTGACCGCGGCATGGGAGGTTGCGTTTATGTCTTAGGCCTCTGTAAGAACCGATTTCCTGAAGACGTTTGATGTGTAATGAAACTTCACGGCGGAGGTCACCTTCAATGTGGTAGTTAGCCAATTCGTTTCTTAACAATTTAATATCTTCATCAGTTAAATCGTCTGTTCTTAAGTCCGGTGATATTTTAGTAGCTTCTAAGATTTTTTTTGCTCTTGTTGGTCCTATACCGTAGATGTAGGTTAATGCTACTTCCATTCTTTTGTTACGGGGTAAATCGACCCCTGCTAGTCTTGCCATTTTTAATTTCTCCTTTTCTTGGCTTTTGGTGCGGCTTCGGGTTTGTTATTTCTACGTGCCCTTTATTACCGCCCCCTTGTTGTTAGATTTTTTTGTGTATGAGGCTTAAATACTTCCTCACCATTGACCGTTTAAGTCCGTCAATTCAACTATATTTGACGATTATTCTGATTTATTGCTTCACGCTACATGTCATTCGCTTCATTTTATTCTATAAAATTTTTGCTCATTCCGTTTCGCATTTCTTTGAGTTAGTTCACTTAAGTTCACTCCACTCTACGCAAAAATCAGCCTTGTCTTTGTTTATGTTTAGGGTTTTCACAAATAACTGCGATTCTGCCTTTTCTTTTAATGCATTTGCATTTATCGCACATTGGTTTTACTGATGATCTTACTTTCATTGTTTTTTTCCTTTATGTTTTGTACTTTTTTCTATTATTTAAGTCTGAATGTAATTCTGCCTCTGCTTAAATCATAAGGTGTCATTTCAACTTTAACTCTGTCGCCCGGCAAAATCCTGATGAAATTTTTTCGAATTTTGCCTGATATGTGTGCAAGGATTTCGTGGTCATTTTCAAGTTTTACACGAAACATTGCGTTAGGCATAGCTTCAAGTATTGTACCTTCTATTTCAATTACGTCTTTTGACATATATTCCTCTTTTTCGGCTGTACATGATACACCTATTTTAGGCGTTATAATAATCATACTTGCAAAATATTCATTTGCAAGCGGTTTGACATGTTTTCATGTAAAAATAAATAGAGTTATTATTTATTTGTTTTTTTAATAAAGGCACACTTTCAATATTAATAATATTGTTGAAAATATGTTATTTTTGCAAGTTTCCGGAATTTTGTAAATTTTTCTTAATAATTTTAATTATTTTATTTTTAATAAAACAAAATCAATTGCAGCTAGTTTTTCCGTTCCAGCTTAAACCTTCACATTTCAAATAATCCATATTTTCGTTATAAATTACCCAGGCTGTACATCCGAGTCCGTTATGCCCGGCGCCGTCTTTTGTTGAACAATATGATGCTGCACCTAATGATTGCGAACTTGAACTTGTTGCAGTGCCTCTTGCTACAAGTTTATCTTTCCGAATAATAAATGAAAATACGTCTTTTCCTAATACATTTGGAGCTTTTGGGCCATTAATATCTACAAATATTTGCCCGTAATCACCATAACGGGCAGCATGTGTCGGATCTGTATCAGCTAAATAATTTATTGCCAAAACTGTTCCGTCGCCCAGTACCATCCCAGGAAATGTTTTAAATTGTAATTGATTAGCATCTCCATTCAGATTTGTATATTTTATATCATTAAAACACCTATCAGAATCGCCTTTATCACAAACTTCTAATACTTTTAAACTTTCTGCGAACTTTTGGTTAAATTCATTTTCAGTCATGTAATCCCAATTTTCAACTTCTGCACCTGAAAATTCAGTAGTTTTCATATACATAAATGCATTTTGAAGCGTGGAATCTATTTTTTTTAGCTGGGTAACTGTTTGTTTAACTTTGTAGTTAGCAATAAGCGACGGCATTGTCATTGCTGCGACCACGCCAATAATTCCGAGAGTAATTAAAACTTCTGCTAATGTGAATCCCTTTATATCAGAAGCTTTTGCGGGGGGGGGGCCAATTCTGAGCTCTTTCATAATCATAATTTTAGCCTCCTTATTTATATAATATTATTTAATATTTATTATTTTTTGTCAACTGTTAACTTTTATTACAAGTTTTTTATTTTCTGAAATTCAACGGGAATAATATACTTAATATATTTAGAGTATAAGAATTTCGGAGATATTTATGGCTATAAGAGTAGACGGTATAGAATCAGAAGATGAATTAAGAAAAGCTCAGGCGGCTGCGCAGGCTCAGGGGACTTCTATAACAAATTATAATGAATGGTCGGAAATTCTTAAGGAATTTGCTGAAAACGGTATTGAGTCAACCGGTTCCTATGCAGGTGATAAAGCAAGAATGCAAGAAGTTCAGCTTGCTGTTGAAGAATATGTTAATGAACTGCAGCAGCAGGAAAAAATTCAGCAAAATCAGCCTGAAAATAAAGAAACGGATAAGGTTCAGCAGTCTACGGAAAATGATAAAAATCAGGATATTAAAGCAACTGTTGCAAATGCGACAAGTTCACAGATTATGGCTGATTATATGAAGTATTACCACATGTTGATGTAGATTTTATTTGTCTGTTCACTTCAAATGATTAAAGACTTTTATCCTGTTAAACGGCCAGAAAAGTAGTACTGCTCTTCCTACAAATCTGTCTTCAGGTAAAAATCCCCACCATCTGCTGTCAAATGAGTTACCTCTGTTATCACCCATCATAAAATATTTGTGTTCCGGAATAATCATAGGACCGCAGAGCATATCTTTAGTGCAAGGTTTTTCATAATATTCGCTCATTATATATTGTTCTTCAAGCGGTTTGTCATTAATATATATAGTGCTTTTTCCTGTATTATCGGTTTTTATTTCGAATTTGTCACCTGGAACTCCAATTACACGTTTGATATAGGCAATATCTTTACAGAAAAAGCCTGTTAAACGCGAAAAAATTCTCCACGGGGTATTTGGAAGTTTTTCAAACGGAGGATAAAAAACCATTATATCTCCGCGCTGCGGAGATTTGTAAAATCTTGAAAATCTTTCTACTACAATTCTGTCGCCTTCTATTAATGTAGGACGCATTGATGCTGAAGGAATCCAACGAATTTCTCCTATAAAAAACCTGATTATTATAACCATTACAACAACAAATACAACAGTTTCTATAATTTCCCTTGCCATAGGGTTAATTTTGCTGTACTCGCTTTTTATTTTTTTTATTAGCTCTTTAAGTTTCTCCATCTGTTAAAAGCTCCGCAAGCTCCTTTAATTTTTGTTTGTATATATTATTTTCAATATTTTCAAGTGATTTTATGGCTTTGTTAACGTAATTATTTAACAAAAGAACAGTTTTTTCAATACCTTTTTCTGGTGCGGTTATATCACCGGAAAATATGACGGGAGCTGTATAAATACCGTCGTTAATGTCTGATTTTGTTGTTTTTACGTTAATCAGGTCATCTCTGATTTGAAAGGCAAGTCCGAAATTATTTGCAAATTCTAAAGCATTACTTTTTGCCCCGGATAGAAAAACGGCTCCGCAAATTGCTGTTTCAAATAATGATGCTGTTTTTTGTCCGGTTTTTTGTAAATAATCATCGAGTGATGGTATTTTAAACCTGTTAAAATGTTGGTTTATTTCCCCCTGACACATTTTATCAAGAGTCTTAGCAAACATTTCGGTCAAACCAACTGAATTCAGAACACAAATTTTTTTTAAAGCTATTGACAGCAGGTAATCGCCTGATATTACTGCAAGTTTATTTTCAAATTCGCTGTTAAGAGTTTTTTGATTACGTCTAACTTTGCACTCATCAATAACATCATCATGAATTAAAGATGCATTATGAACAAGTTCAACCGCTAATTGAAAAATAATTTGCTTTTCATCAATATCTTCGCCTATTGCTTTTAAATATAAAAACGCAGCTGCAGCTCTTATGTGCTTTGAGGGGGCATTGAGAATCGCAGTAAGTTTTGATTTTAAAGGCGCTTTAATATTTATATCCGAGGTAAGTCTTTGTTTAACTTTATTTATATCATCTTGAATAACGGATGTAATTTCAATATATTTTTCCTGAAAACTCATAAAAATATTTTAGCATAAAAAATGTACTCTGCTTGTCCGCTTTTGTGGCACGCTTCTTCTTTAGTAAGACTTTGTAAGTTAGTATGAGTTTCTAGATGACGGATGCAGTGGCACGCTGCAAAAAAAAACGACAAACTTTTGCGCTTGTCGTAGGAAAATCAATAGGAAAAAGGGAAAGGAAACATATAAATCTTTTTTTCCTTGTTGATACGGATTATATTATTTGCCGTTCAACATAATATTTACCTGTTGTTATTATTTATCTTTTAATAATTATTACCTTTCTTAATTTTTATGTATTTTACTTTGTAATTTCCCATCGGCCCCTGTGTGTAGGATGGAACGGCTACGTTCCCTAACCGAATGTTTTGAATGTAGATTCTGTGTTCTTTTCAATAACTTTTTGAACTGCATCCATTTCAGTTTGTATAGCATCTTGTTCTGTATCAAGTTGCTTCAATCTTAATTCAAGGTTTTTGTCTTGAGCCTGAATGATTTCGATTTTTGCGTTAATATCATTTATTGCCTGATCGTATTCCTGTTTGTCGAATTCATACTGATTCATTGCATCTTCGTATGCGGCCTGATCAGTGACTGTAGATGTTGTTAATGAATAAGTTGTTTCAGTTTTTCCATCTCCGCTTGGTATTGTTATGTTAATATAACGTCCGGAACTGTCTTTTTCAAGTCTACATCCTTCTGTAGCCTTAACTTCTTCAGTTTTTGTTTCACTGCCGATTGTATAACAGTTAATATTTGACTGTGAGTTTCCGTTAGCGTCATAGTTTGCAACTTCTAAATCGGATTTTTTGTAGAAGTAAGGAACATACTCACCTGTTGAAGAATTTTGTATATATCTAATCATATAGTCGCCGTCGCCATATTTTTGTTTAAGAAGTTCAAGATATTGTTCTTCTTCTTTTTGCAAATTAGCAAGCTGGTCGGCTGATAAACTCTTAAGGTACTCATCATCGCTGTTAAGTGTTATTTCCTTGTCTTTTGTATCTATATTGGTACCTTGTTGGAAATCTGCTGTAGTATAATATTGTTTATCGGACGGATTATAGTAAGCTGTTTGACCGCCAATATTATAAGTGATTGCATCTGACATATTTCTTAAAGTCGTAGAACCGACTTTGTAAATATCATCGGACGGGTCATCATTACCATTTTGATTCCTGTTGACGATACTTGTAGCTGCTGTAACAACAGAGAAATCATCTTTCCATTGTCTTGTATAGCTTACTGTGTAAGTTCCATCAGTTTGCGCAATCATTGCAGTAATCTGGTTTGTTAAAGCTCCGTCTTCGAAAGTATACACAGTTTTTGTGTAGTCATCGACAGACGGCGGTACAGGTACTGACATACCGAGCAAATCGTTATAGTAATTTGCTGACTGGTTAGACAATGTTGTTCTTTGTTGGTTAATCTGTTGACCTTCAAATTCAACATTGGTTTTTCTGGCTGTCAGACCTAAAAATCTAGCTTGTGACGCTGCCATTCCCATTTCTGTCGATCTTCCTTTCTTTGTGTTTTGTACTCGTAATCATGTTATCGACACATGGGTTTGAAAACTTTAATCATGTTACTTATCATGTTAAGAAATTGTAACATGTTAATTTTGCGGCTTGCTTTTAAAACGGTCTGAAATGTAAGACAGGATTGCTCCTCCGATTTCTTCATTCGGATCAAAATTTGAAGTTTGTGGACGCAGAGAATTTTGAATTAACATCTTTACAAGAGGACCGAATGCATCAGGAACCTGTGTTTTTCTGTAGATTCCCGCAAGAAATGTCTGAATATTAGGGGATGTTGTATTGTTGAAACGCGAGAGTACAGGATACATTTTATCAATGCCTTTAACGCCTGAATCTGCCATTCTGTCGATAATATACAGTGTTTCTGTTATTTGGGCTTCATTATTTGAATGAACTAGTATATCTGCAAGATATGGCAAAGCTGCTTCTTTTTGAGAAACAAAACAGTCAACTTTGTTCCGGTCGAAAAGTGTATAATTTCTGTTGCCCGAAGGCAGTTCGCACGGTTTATACTGTACAATATTGTAATTATATACGGGTGTAATGTAACTATACATCTTAACCTCTATGAATAAACAAACGGCGGACCGTTTTTGATTTCTAACAATATATTTTCAGCCATGACTTTCAATTCTTCTTTTGGCTTTCCGTTATCGACCTGTTTATAAAACTCATCAACCAGAGGCTGAATAGCTGCGTCCTTTTTTGACTTAAAATTTCTTAACTCTGTTGATACAAGCCTGTTTTGGAGCTCAACTTCTGTTTGTGCATTTAATTTTTTTACCTGAACTTCTTTTATAGCTTCTCCTGCAAGCTTCCCTCCGTAACTCAGGGCGGTAAGTCCTGTTATTCCGAAGAATAATTGCTTAAACTGCTTATTATCAGTATCCAGAAGCCAGTTATAGAAAAAGGCTCTGTAATCGTCTACGTGAGAATAGAATGTGGGTTTTGGGGTTCCGTCGCCGCCTATTGTTTCATTTACTTTTGTTGTTGAGGTTTTTGATTTTTTTACCAGTTTTTGTATAAATTCATTGAGTTCGCCTTTATCCCAATTTAGATTTTCCAGATATTTTTTTATTGTTCCCTCTTTTGCATCTATTGATTGTAAATATGCTTCAAGTAATTTTTTATCGTTATCTTTTGTTTTAGTTGATGAATTTTTTACAATATCCGTAATTTTATTTTCAGTTTCTTTTACTGCTTTTTCAAGGTAGTTTTTGCTTTTGCTTAAATTTCTTAATGATAAATAACCGAGTCCGACAATTCCTGCAACAGTTGCTGCTCCAAGCAAAAAATAATTCATATTATTTTTTTTGGAGTCTTCTTTATTTTTTGTTTTTCCCGTAAATTGCAGGTGTTTCCCAAAGTTCGGAAGGATTTTGTCTTTGTCGTCAGAAAGATATTTGCTAAATTCGCGTGCTTTTTCAGAGAGCATGCTTCTTGTTATCTGAATTTTCCCCGCAAAAGACTGGGTTTCTATGTTTATCAATTGTTCCTGCATATTTTTTTGTATATCAGCCTCACGCTTTTTAACCCAAACTTCTTTAAATCCGTCAAAGAAAGTTTTACCCATAAACGCCATAGCAGTAAGAGTTAGCACTCCGATTCCGGCATGAATTGTTTTTCTGGTCGGACTTTGAATCATTTGATACAGCGCCTGATGCGTTTCTTCATTAAGTGCGACATTTCTTGTAGTTGCTGGAAGCCTTTTTTCATTTGAAATTTTTAAATTAATTTTTGTATTGCGTCTTACAAACGCGGACATAAGAGCAATTGCGCCCATAACTCCGATTGTTACTGCGCTTATAGGTAATATACTTGATTTATCCGGATTTTTTTCATAAAGCCTTGAGGGCATTTTTACGCTTTCGGATATAACGAGAGTGTCGCAGGTGTTGTCAAGGTTTGTTCCTGTATCGTCTTTTATAAAATTATTAACAAGGACGCCCTCTTTTGTTTCAGAGTTTGCGCGTTTTTGGGAATTGGTTAAATTCCTCTGTTGTCTGACAGTTTCACTGTCTTTGAGCGGGCTAATCGTCATTTTCTTCTAAATCCTTTTCGTTTTGAGTCAGCTTTTTATAAAGTTCATGTATGAATGTTCTTAATTCAAAAGCTTTTTGGGTTTCATCAATTTGTTTGTCGTCATTATCTGCGTCAAGAGGCTGAAATATTGAGAACAATGATTTGACTTTCTTTTTTAAATCTTTGAAAGCATCTGATATTTTCTTTTCTATTGAGGCTTTCAATTCACCCATCATTGCTGTCAGTTTGTCGGATATGTCAGCAAGTTTTTGCTGAATTGTTTGTATAGTATTGGAGATAGCTGCCGGAAGATTTGCAATTGTTCTTGCAAGCCCTCCGAGGACTGTATTTAATACAAAATTTAGAGGTTTTGCAATTATTGCGGGAGTGTTATTTGAAAAAAACTGTGCAATATTGGCTAATTTTTGGCTTGAATTCATAAGTGCGTTTTGAAAAGCCTGCACTCTTAATGCGAAATTTTGTGCATCTTGTTCTCTTTGAAGTTTTGCCTGCTGTTGTGCTTTTAAAAAAGCTCCTATTGCAGCGCATTCATTCCAACTCATTTCGCCCGGTTTTGCGGAAAAGTCGGCTTTTTTTATTCCGCCCCCGCCTGACATCCCGTTACATATAGGACATGCTCCTAACGGCAGTCCGTGGGGACATGTACCGGCTCGTGTACTATTTGTTTGTAGAGATGTAACTGACATGAAAAAATCCTCTAATTTTAGAAAAATAGAGGACTCAAAGAAATATATTTTACACATACCCGGACTGCACGCAGGTTATTTTGTGTATTCTTTGAGTGTTCCGGCTTTTACGGCTGCGGCAGCAGCTGGAGATATTCACTCCATTTCCTCTTAATTAAGAGATTAAAATAAGCAAGTTTGTAAGTCAATTTATTATGTTTAAATATTAAATAAATTTTATGATATATAACAAAAATTTATATTTTTATGTTTTTAAGGCATTTATGAACAAAATTAATTTGGTAAAGCCTGTTATAAGACTGTATAGACCTGATGATACAAGAAAATTGTGTTCGTTTGAAGTTCTTGAGAACAAAGCAGGTAACCTGTTTATTAATACAAAAAAATTTACTCATGACAATAACTTCAGGTTTATTATAGAATTGAAAAATAAACTCGGACATTTATTAGGTTTTGAACATTACTCTCACTTTGAGGGTACAGAAAGTATGACGGGTTTATATATAAATGTTAATGAGGAATACAGACAAAGAAATTATTATTTAGGTGAAATTTTAAGACTTGCAAGTATAATTCAAATGCTTGAAAATAAAGTTAAAAATTTTTCTATAAAATCCAAAAGCACTGCAGTTTATTTTCACGCAAAGTATAAATTTCAGCCTTCAGTAACGGCATTTCATGACAGAGATAAACTTTTAAAAACAATCGCAGATGATAAGTCTCCTGATTTTAAAGATTTATCACAGCGGGCAAAAATTTTTACCGAACAAATAAAAAATATTTTATCCGGCGAAAAACAAAGAAGTATGTGCAGACCTGCAAATGAGCTTATTAAAGAATATATAACACGCGCATTATCGGAGAAAAATATAAAGCAGCACCAATTTGGATGGACAATGGATATGACTTTAACAGAGGAGACAATCAAGGGAAATAAAGACTTCTTTAATGCTCTTTTTTCCAAACATGGTATTGATTATAAAATATAAAAATAAATCTTATGATTTGTTGACAAATTTTAAGCAAAGCTATAAAATTATAGTTACTCCTGTAAGGAAAGCATGGGTGTAATTCCCACACTGGACCGCAGCCGTGTCCTCTGTACAATTTAAAAATTGTACATGACCTCCCAAATTTGGTGAGAAAGTCGGAATGCTTGCAGAAGTTGATGTTACCACGGAAATCTGGGAGATTTTTTATTATGAAAAATGCAATTTTTAATGACAACAAAGTTGTCAATTTAGGTTCCGCTAAAAAAGCGTTTATGTCTAATGCTTTTGTATCCGATAAGGATTCGAACATTAATCTTGTCGACAGTTATTTAAGACAGCTTGATTGGAAGGTTAATGAAAATTCCAATATGGCATATTCTATTCAGGGTTTAAATAACTATATTTCATCTGAAATCAGCAAGCAATACTGGCTGAACAAGATTTATCCTGTAGAGATAAAAAATGCACATCTTAATGGTGATATTCATATTCATGATTTAAATATTATATCTGTTTATTGTGTAGGATGGGATTTAAAAGATTTGTTAACTGAAGGTTTTACCGGTGTAAGAGGAAAGATTGAGAGTGCGCCTGCAAAACACTTTAGAACTGCTCTGGGGCAGATTGTTAATTTTATGTATACAATGCAGGGAGAAGCTGCGGGAGCTCAGGCTTTTTCAAATTTTGATACGCTTCTTGCTCCTTTTATAAGTTATGATAATTTGGACTATAAGCAGGTTAAACAGGCGCTGCAGGAATTTATTTTTAATATGAATGTTCCGACCCGTGTCGGATTTCAGACTCCTTTTACCAATATTACAATGGATTTGACAGTCCCTTCTTATTATGCTGAACAGCCTGTTATAATAGGGGGAGAACTCCAAGAACGCACTTACAAGGAATTCCAAAAAGAAATGGATATGCTTAATAAGGCATTCTTTGAAGTTATGATGGAAGGGGACAATTCAGGACGCGTTTTCACATTCCCTATTCCAACCTATAATATTACAAAAGACTTTGACTGGGATAACGAAAATATCAAAGGCCTCTGGGAAATGGCTGCTAAATATGGTATTCCGTATTTTTCAAACTTTATTAATTCGGATATGTCGCCGGAGGATGCCCGTTCTATGTGCTGTCGTTTAAGAATAGACAATAGGGAACTTGAATACAGAGGGGGCGGACTTTTCGGGTCTAATCCGCTTACAGGCTCGGTCGGGGTTGTAACAATTAACCTTCCCAAAATTGCCGAAATTTCAAAGACTAAAGGTGAATTCCTTGAAAAACTTGCACAAAAAATGGAAATTGCAAAAGAAAGTCTTGAGATTAAGCGTAAATTACTTGAGGATTTAACTGATAAAGATTTATATCCTTATACAAAATTTTATCTGCGAGATATTAAAGCACGCTTCGGTGTTTACTGGAAAAACCATTTTTCAACTATAGGTTTGATAGGTATGAATGAAGCTTGTTTAAATCTTCTCAACTGTGATATTGGAACTTTTAGAGGAAAACAGTTTGCGCTTGAAGTTATGGATTTTATGAGGGCAAAAATTGTTGAGTTTCAAAAGGAAACAGGGAACAATTATAATCTTGAAGCAACTCCGGCTGAAGGAACATCTTACAGGCTAGCAAAACTTGATAAAGAAAAATACCCTTATTACACAAATTCAACACAATTGCCTGTAAATTACACAGATGATATTTTTGAAGTTCTTGACCATCAAGATGATTTACAGACTAAATATACAGGCGGAACAGTTGTTCATATTTATGCCGGAGAAAGAATTCAAAGTCCGGAAACTATGAAAAATCTTGTTAAAAAGATTTGTAATAATTATCATTTGCCATACTTTACATTTTCGCCGACATTCAGCACCTGCCCGAACCATGGTTATGTTGCGGGCGAACATTTTACATGTCCTGAATGCGGAGAGCAATGTGAAGTTTACTCCCGTGTCGTCGGTTATATAAGACCTGTTCAACAGTGGAATAAAGGCAAAAAGAAAGAATTTTCAGACAGAAAAGAATTTAAAATCGAGGAATGTCAATGCAGATAGGCGGGGTTCAAAAAACTTCACTGCTAGACTATCCCGATAAAATAAGCGCAATTGTTTTTACACAGGGGTGTAATTTCAGATGCGGCTACTGCCACAATCCCGAATTAATTGTCATGAAAAAGGAGCCGGCATGGACAACTGCCGGCTTTTTTGAATTTCTGAACTCCAGAAAGGGTAAACTTGACGGGGTTGTAATAACGGGCGGAGAACCGTGCATGCAGCGCGGGTTAGTTGATTTTATCAAACAGATAAAAGATTTGGGATTTCTTGTAAAGCTTGATACAAACGGAACGCTGCCGGAAGTTTTAAAAGAAGCTCTGCCTTTTGTGGACTATGTTGCTATGGATATTAAAGCTCCTCTTTATAAATATCCTGAAATAGTAAACTTAAATCTAAATTCGGAAAATATAAAAAAAAGTATTAATATAATAATGAGCGGTTGTGTAGATTATGAATTCAGAACAACTGTTGTCAAAGAACAGCTGGTTTTTGAAGATTTTGACAAAATTGCAGATTTAATAAAAGGAGCTGGAAGATATTATCTTCAAAAATTTGTACCTTCAAAAACTCTGGATAAAAATCTTATGTCGGCATCAACTTATTCAAATGAAGAGTTTGAATTAATTATTGGAAATTTACAGACAAAAATAAAAAATGTGTATTTAAGAAGTTAAATTTTCTTAAAAAATATTGCATTCTTATTTGCGTATTTTAAATAACTAGAGTACAATTAAATATATTATGGTAGTAACAGAGGAACAATTATATTCTGACATCCCGCCAACGAAGCTGAGGAACAAGGAGGAAAAATTTAAACCTGCTAAAACAAGTAAGTTTTGGCTATGGGTTGCAAGTATGTTTTTCTTCAACATGCTGCAAAATCGTTTTTATGCATTCAGATATAAGGGAGCCGAAAATTATTTTGATGGCGATCCGAATGTTCCTGTGATTCTTTTTGCTCCACACAGCAACTGGTGGGACGGAATTGTTTTTTATAATATTACCCATAGAATTTTCCATAAAGAAATTCGTTTGATGGTGGAAGAATTGAACAGGTTTCCGCTTTTAAGACGCGGTGGTGCTTATTCTGTTAATAAAAAATCTCCTCAGTCTGCAATGAAAGCTCTGCAATATTCTGTTGATGTTGTTGGTGATTTAAGGAATATTCTGTGTATTTTCCCTCAGGGAATTATAAGACCGCCTCATTACAGACCTATTGAATTTCAGACAGGACTTGCATATATTGCACAGAATGCAGTTAAAAGATACGGGAAAGTTAATCTTATTCCTTTGGCAGTTGATTACACGTTTTTTAGAGATAACAGACCTGAGGTTATTGTGGAATTTGGGAAAAGGATAGAGTTAACAAAAGAAAATCTGCCTAAAGACCGAAAAGATTTAACTCATAAGCTTGAAAGAGCAATGGAAGAAGTTTGTAATAATCAAGCTTACGAAATTTCTCACGGAGATATTACAAAATACAATATACTATTCAAGCAGCATCTGAAATGGTACAGAAGAATTGAACAACGATTAAAGAGTATTGATTTGCCGCCTGTTTCAGGTGTTTAATACTTGTATTTTTATGCATTATAACGTTTGAATGATTTCTCAATATTTTTGGATATTGTATTTTTTACAGTATCGTATTCTGTTGTAAGAGAAGATATTTCCGTATCAAGATTTTTCATCTTTAAATCAAGAGTTTCTTCTTTTGCGTTAAGTTTTTCTTTTTCTGTATTGTATTTTGCTTCTGCCTGAGCAATATAGGTTTCATCTGCAATTTCTTTTATATAAGAATCTGTTGCATAGTTAGCCTGATAGTAATATCCGTCATCTTTGACTTTTGAGATATACAACATTCCGCTTTGTAGCATTTGCTGCAAATATTCTTTATCTTCTATATTGTTATTTTCTGTCCAGCCGTTAGCACAGAGCTGGTTGAATAATGTATCATAAAATGTTGCCTGACCTAAATCGTCACTTGCTACAGTGTCTGATTTAAATGTATACTGATAAAGTATGTTATCTGTTGCTAGATTATTAACATCAGAGTTGTTAGTTAATCCTAATCCTACAGAAAATACCTGATCTCCATTTGTATCCTTTTTAGATACACCGTTCATGTAATCTGCGAAGTATGTAATAAATGCTTTTGCTATGTTATTAAGGTTTATACCTCCTGTAGTATGGTCATTACCATCATCACCGCCGCCCTTTCCTGAACCGACATAAGTAAAACCTATATAATCTGTTGACTGTTCTACAAAGACTGGCTGGTAATACTCATCATGGTCGCCTTTGCCAGCAACCTTATTACCACATGACTCTAAATAATCACTTACATCTTTTCCGTCCGGAGCCGCTCTATAGTCTGTTTCTTCATCTGTATCTTTTCCATGATTTTTTGTTAACCAATAACGTGATTCTTCTGCATTTGGCATAATAAGATTTTGAACCTGTGTATAAGCATATTCAAGAGCTTTGCCTGTATAACCGTCGCCTAAATCAAGTATTGCTGAAAATTCATTATACATCCAATCAATGATGCTTTCTGTAGTTTCTGTACCATTCATCAAATAACTTTGCATCAGTGCAACACCATATACAGGGCTTTGTTCACCTCTTATTCCTTCATAACCCAACATATATTGTTTGTTACCGGTTAACAAATCTCCTAGCGTAAATGAAACATTATCAGTACCTGTAGTACTATGAATGTAGCTGCCATCTTCGTTTTGATAAACAAGCTTGATTCTTGATGTATCTCCGTCGCCTTTTGCATTTGTACGATTTTGTGTTGGTAAATCACTCTGTGTAATACTATATGCGGTACCGTTTTCATTGAGAAGTGTTGCTAAATCATTAATGTTACCATTTTCTGTAACAACCGCAACAGTAGTATCCCCGCCAAAACCTGCCCCCTGATTATATG